>CAVPTR010000038.1:0-123015 GCA_963708595.1 uncultured Verrucomicrobiae bacterium | reverse complement strand
GATGTATTGCTCGCGCCGGAAATGGCCCGGCAGCACGGCGGGCTCTATCCCGATCAGCGTGCGCAGGATTTGGTGACCAACATCGGTGAGCGGCTCGTTCGTGCCAACGTCGAGATCAACCAAAGCCCCTACTATTTTCAGTTCCACCTTCTCGCCGACCCCGATACCGTCAATGCCTTCGCTCTGCCGGGTGGTCAGGTGTTCGTCACCGTTGGATTGCTCAAATTGCTCGAAGACCGAGGATGAGATCGCTGGCGTGCTTGGGCATGAAATCGGTCACGTCGTCGGGCGGCATTCGAATGAGCAGATGGCCAAGGCTCAGCTTAGCCAGGGGCTGGTGAACGCAGTCGTTATGGCTGGCGGGAGTGAGTATGGCATGACGGCCGGTCAACTCGCGCAGTTCGTCAGTCAACTCAAGAACACCGCCTATGGGCGCGACGACGAGCTGGAATCAGACAAGCTGGGCGTGCGATTCATGAAACGAGCGGGCTACGACCCGAATGCACTCATCCGCGTAATGGAAGTCCTCAAACAGGCGGCCGGGGGTCGCGCGCCCCCGGAATTTTGAGCACGCACCCCGATCCTGACAATCGCGTCGAGCGGATCAAGGAGGCTATCCGACAGACCGAAACGGCTGGCTCGACCCCCTAACGAAAGTTGGCCGCCGCGCTCCGGTCGATTTACCCGCCTGCAACCGGGAGCTTAACCGTCCACATGATGGATGTGGCGCGTTTCCTCGGCGGAAATGGCGTAAACGGTGTCCTCGCCAATGTTGGTCGCCTGATCGCCGACTCTTTCCAGGAATCGGGAAATGAAAATCAGGTCCATGTAACTGGGAATGTGCTCGACGTGATGGGACATCAGATCTGTCATCTTGTCGGCGAACGTCCGGTTCATCTCATCGAGCCGGCCGTCGCGTTGCTTAAGCGCGTGGGCTAGCTCGAGGTCGCGATCGGAAAAGGAGCGCACGGCGTCCTTCACCATGTTTTCGGCGTAGTGAAAAATCGGTTGAATCTGGAGGATCTCGTCGACGGCCGGACGCGCGATCAACTTGCGGCTCCGGCGTGCAATGTTGACTGCCTGATCGGCGATGCGTTCGAGGTTCACGCTCAGTTTCATCGCCGAAATCACGTTGCGCATGTCGGAGGCTAGCGGGTGGAAACGCAGCATGATGTTGACGCCTTCGCGGTCAATCTGAACTTCCAGCGTGTCGACCTCCTCGTCGTCCGCAATGACGGTGTTGCACCAATCCTCATCGCGGTCGAACAGGCCCTTCCTGGTGTTTTCGAGATTGCGCTCGGTGAGGCTGGCCATCATCAGGGCGTCGTTGCGCAAGGAGCGCAACGCTTCTTCGAAGGTGCTGAGAATGTGAGTATTCGGCATGGCGGCGGTGTCTGTGCTCATAGTGTTGCCGGCGGAAATCAACCGAATCGGCCCGTGATGTAGTCTTCCGTTTGCTTCTCGCCGGGATTGGTAAAGATCTTCTGCGTTTCGTCGTACTCGATGAGCTTGCCGAGATAAAAGAATGCCGTCTTGTCCGAGCAGCGCGTCGCCTGCTGCATGTTGTGCGTGACGATGACGATGGTGAACTGGTGCTTGAGCTCGTGAATGAGATCTTCAACCTTCGCCGTGGCAATGGGATCGAGCGCGGAACAGGGCTCGTCCATCAGCAGAATTTCCGGCCGGTTGGCAATGGCGCGCGCGATGCAAAGGCGCTGCATTTGACCGCCAGAAAGGCCGAGCGCGCTGTCCTGCAGGCGATCTTTGGCTTCATCCCAAAGCGCGGCGCCCTTCAGGCTGCGCTCGACCGTCTCGTCCAGGATACTCTTGGAACTGACCCCGGCAATGCGCAATGAATAGACGATGTTTTCGTAGATGGATTTTGGAAACGGGTTCGACCTCTGGAAGACCATCCCAATACTGCGCCGCAATGCGATGATCTCAATCTTCTTGTCGTAAATGCTCCTCCCATTAAGAAGGATGTCTCCTTCGTGACGCACGCCATCGATCAAATCGTTCATACGATTGAAGTTTCGCAGCAGCGTGGATTTGCCACACCCGGATGGCCCGATGAAGGCGGTAACTTGACGCTGGGGAATCTCCATGTTGATGTTAAACAGCGCCTGCTTTTTGCCGTAGTAAAAGTTGAAGTCACACGCCTTTATGAAATCGGCGCGCCGCTCGGATGATGCCGATGCTACAGCTGATCCTGGCGCGGACACGGTGGGCGTCGGTTGCTGATCCATGGTCTTGGTCATATCGCGTTATCTTCTGCGGAACACGACCTGGGCAGTGATATTGGCGATAGTGACAAGAATCACAAGCACCAAGGATGCCGTCCAGGCCATCTTGATCTGATGTTCAAAGGGGAGTGTTGAAAAGTTGTAAATGAGGACGGACAGAGAGGCCGTCGGTTCTCGCAGAGATTGGATCCAGAACTGGCTGAAAAGCGCGGTAAAGATCAGAGGCGCCGTCTCGCCCGCTGCACGCGCCACCGCAAGCATGATGCCGGTCATGATGGCGGGCAGGCTGTCCGGCAGAACGACGCGCCAAATCGTCTGGAAGTTCGTTGCACCCAAGCCGTACGAAGCTTCCCGATAAGCCTTGGACACGCCAAGAAGCGCTTGTTCGGCCGTCAGGAGAATCGTCGGCAGGATGAGGATCGCAAGCGCGAAACCGCCCGCCCACGCGGAGAAACCGCCGGTGGTGAGAACGATCACGGCATAAGCGAATACACCGCAGATGATCGAGGGAATGCCCGTCAGGAGCTTGGCGACGAAGCGCACGGCGTTCGACAGCCGCGAGTAGGGGTCGTACTCGTTGATGTAAATGGCGGAAAGAATGCCAAACGGCGTGGCCAGCACGAGCGCAATGCCGACCATAAGAAATGTGCCCGCCACCGCGTTGCCAAAGCCTCCGCCCGTCATTCCCGCAGCCGGTGGAAGCTCGGTGAAAACGCTCAAACTCAAGAGCGGCAGGCCGTTCTTCAAGACAAGAAAGACGATCGAAAAGAGAGGAACGAGCGTGAGAAGCGCCAGCCCGACGCAGATGCAACTCAGGAACTTGCTCCAAAGAGAGCGAGCGCCTGAGCCGGGAGAATTCGCTGCGGAAAAGATGTCGACGGGTTCTGCGATTGCGGTGCTCATCGTTAAATGCTTCAGATTTACCGAATTCCAGCAGTTTTCCTTTGCGTATAGCGTAGAACGGCCTCACCGGCCATGTTGACGAAGAGAGTAAGAACGACCAGGAGGAAAGCGGCATACATCAGCGAGCTCACCTGGAGCCCCTCCGCCTCGCCGAATTGGTTGGCGAGCAACCCGGCCAGTGTGCCGGCCGGCGAGAGAAGCGACCATGTCAGCCGCGAACTGTTGCCGATAAGCATTGCGATGGCCATGGTTTCCCCCATCGCTCGTCCCAACGCGAGAATGGTAGCGGCGACGATGCCGGGCGCGGCTGTGGGAAGGATGACGCCAAAGATCGCCTCCCACCGTGTCGAGCCGAGCGCATAGGCGCCTTCACGCAGTGTTCCGGGCACGGCGACGAGCGCGCTGCGGGAAATTGCGGTGATGGTGGGAAGGATCATGAGCGCCAGCACAAGGCTCGCCGTGAGCATGCTGTTGCCGTAGGCGGGCGGCGCAAAAATGGTGTTCAGCACGGGGATGTTCTTGAAAGCGACGACGGCCCATGCTCCGAAACCTTGGACGAGCGGAATGACAACGAAGATTCCCCACAGCCCGTACACAACGCTGGGAATGGCCGCCAGCATCTCAACGGTAAAACGAACAACCTGGCGGATGGGGAGAGGGAGAAAATCTTCACTCAGAAAAATCGCAATCGCCAGCCCCAGCGGCAGAGCAAAAATCAGCGCGATCAGTGAGCTCACCACGGTGCCGATAAGGAAGGGAGAAACCCCGTAGATGTTTCGATTTGGCACCCACTTCGAGTTTGTCAGAAAATCGAGGCCGAATTTCTGGATCGAAGGTGCAGCCTGCCTGGTTATCTCGAAAATAATCCAGGCGAGCACGGCAACGGTCGCAGCCGACGCCACCCAGCAAAGTGCCCGAAAAAGATCGGGCCGCTTTTTGAACTCCTTGATGCCGCTTTGCTCGATCGCTGGAGCGTCGGTTTGCATGGCTGCCGGTTAATCTACAGCGTTATTGCACGGTCGCCAGAGCGGCCTTGCTCTTTTCGACGACGGCGGAGGGGAGCGGGATATAACCGAGCTCGGCCGAAAATTTCTGGCCGTCAGTCACGCCGTAGGTAATAAAGCCTTTGAGCGCTTCGAGCTTTGCGGGGTCGCTGTACTTTTTATAGAGCAGCAGCCAGGTGAACGTTGCGATTGGATAGTCCTCGGCGCCTTCAGGATCCTCCGGCCAGACGCGTAGGTTTTCCGGGAACTTGACATTTGCCAGCGTCGCCGCGCCGCTCGCATCGGTAGGCTGGACGAACTTTCCGCTCTTGTTTTGCAAGCTGGCCATGGAGAGGCCGTTGTTTACCGCATAGCCGTATTCGACATAGCCGACGGTGCCCGGACTCTGCTTGATAAGCGCGGTGACGCCTTCGTTGCCCTTTCCGCCCGCGCCGACCGGCCAGGTCACGGACTTATCGGTTCCGACTTCGTCGGCGAAGTCCTTGCTGATTGCGGCCAGGTGCTTCGTAAATACGAACGTGGTGCCACTTCCATCCGACCGGTAGGAGACATTGATCGGCAGATCGGGCAGGGCGACTCCAGGATTGTCCTTCGCAATCGCCGGATCATTCCATTTCGTTATCTTGCCCAGAAAGATGCCGGCGTAGGCATCGCGGGAAAGTTTGAGCTCTTTGACGCCTGGCAGGTTGTAAGCGATCACGACGCTGCCCGCGGTGGCGGGGATCATCATGACGCCCTGCTTGACCTTGTCGATCTCCTCATCGCTCATGGCGGCATCGCTCGCTGCGAAATCCACAGTGCCTTGCGAAAACTGTTTAACGCCCGCGCCGGAACCCACCGACTGGTAATTCACCTGCACCTTGGGCTGCAGCTTGTTGTATTCAACGGCCCAGCGCTGATAGAGCGGCGCGGGGAAGGAAGCGCCTGCGCCGGAGAGTTGTTGGGCCGTGGCGCTGGTCGCGAAGATTGCCGAGGCGATCGCCGCCGATGGTGAGGAGAGAGGAAAATTTCATGTGTGGTTCGTGTGTCCGGAAAGTAAATCAACCGATTAATGGCCAAACGCCAAAGGCAGGATTGTGACAATTTTGTCACAACTTTGGAAGAGCAGGCATCCCAACCGCGAGTATCGGTTTGGTAAACCTCGCCATTATGCGCCCAAAATTCCGCGTCCTCTTTCTCTGCACCCGCAACTCCGACCGTAGCATTTTCGCCGAATATTTCCTTCGCTCAATGGGTGGCGATCGCTTCGAGGCCTATAGCGGGGGCGAAGCGCCGGTGGGCAAAGTCCATCCGTTCGTCCTTAAGATTCTTCGCGAAAACTTCAAAATCGACGCGACCGGCGCCGTGAGTAAGTCGTGGCACGATTTCAGTGACATTCATTTTGATTTCGTCATCACCGTCTGTGACGATGCGCGCGAGCGAAGCCCTGTCTTCCCTGGCACCCCTGTCACCGCGCACTGGAGTATCCCGGATCCGATGGCGTTCGAAGGTTCGGACGAGGATAAGTACCGGCAGTTCCTGCAGACCGCGTTTCAGATAAAACGGCGCATCGAACTCTTGAGTTGCCTGCCCATCGAAAAACTCGATCATCTTCAGCGTGAAGCTAGGAACCCGGCAAATCCAGGAGGATGCCCGGCATGAGCATAATTAACGACCGCTCGACCCCTGATTCACAACAGCCCAGCCAATTGCCAATGAACTCCGCACCACCATCCAAAGACCACGAAATATTCAAGCGCATCCACAACGACATGGTCGACAGTTTTGACGAGGAACTGGAGATGGAGGTTGAGGACGGGATCCTGCCGGAATGGCAGGTGCCGGAGACGCAGGAGGAAAAGGACGCCGCCAAGGTGGAGCGGCGGCAATATTTCCGGGAACTTTTCCGCATGCAAGGCGAGCTTGTAAGGCTTCAAGAATGGGTCGTCGCCCACGGGCACAAGTTGGTGATTCTTTTTGAGGGGAGGGACGCTGCAGGCAAGGGAGGCGTGATAAAGCGGATTACCCAGCGGCTCAATCCCCGTGTCTGCCGGGTCGCTGCGCTTCCCGCACCGAACAATCGCGAGCGCACCCAATGGTACTTCCAGCGCTACGCGGTGCACCTTCCGGCTGCCGGTGAGATAGTGCTCTTCGACCGCAGTTGGTACAACCGTGCGGGTGTCGAGCGCGTAATGGGCTTCTGCACCGACGAACAATACGAGGAGTTCTTCCGTTCGGTGCCAGAGTTCGAGAAAATGCTGGTCCGTTCCGGCATTCAGCTCATTAAGTATTGGTTTTCCATCACCGACGACGAACAGGAGTTTCGATTCAGCTGTCGCGTTCATGATCCGCTCAAGCAGTGGAAACTCAGCCCCATGGATCTCGAATCGCGCCGGCGCTGGGAGGATTACACAAAGGCCAAGGAAATCATGCTCGATCGCACCCACATTCCCGAGGCCCCCTGGTGGATCGTGCAGGCCGTGGACAAGAAGAAAGCCCGGCTGAATTGCATCCATCACCTCCTCAATCAAGTGCCGTACCAGGATGTCGTGCGCGATCGCATTATCTTGCCGGAGCGAGTCTATAACGAGGATTATAGCCGAAATCCGGTCCCCGAAGAGATGATTGTGCCGGCGGTTTACTGAGATTGTAAGACTCTCACCCGAATAGGCGAACTCCCGGGATCTCGAATTTGGCATGCATGCCGCAAATTCTCGAAAGAAGATTTCTGCCGCCCGCTTAGGCAAGAGAGTCTTGGATTTTGAGCAGGTTCTGAATTACTGAGGTTGATGGGCTTGTTCGTTCTGACACCCGCCGAAACCAGAATCCTTGGCTGTTTGCTCGAAAAGGAGCGCATCACGCCGGAAACTTATCCCCTGTCCCTTAATAGTTTGATTGCAGCATGCAATCAATCCACGAACCGCGATCCCGTTGTTTCCTATGACGAGAAGACCGTCGAAGTCGGGGTGGATTCGTTGCGGGAGAAGAAATTGGCATTGATGACATTAGGCGCCGGATCGCGCGTAGCGAAATATCGCCACAATTTGCTCAATCATTTCGAATTGAATCAACGGGAAATCGCATTGCTTTGTGTCCTGCTGTTGCGCGGGCCGCAAACGCCGGGCGAGCTTCGCAGCAGGTCGGAGCGCCTTCAATTCTTCGATAGCCTGGAACAGGCGGAGTCCTTTCTCGCGGATCTGGCGAAAGGTGACGACCCGCTCGTTCGTGTTTTGCCTGCAAGACCAGGGCAGAAGGAAAGGCGCTACGTCCAGCTGATCTCGGGTGAGCCCATCTTACCGGGCGATTTTGAGGCCGAAATTCCCATCGCAGTTCCTAAAGAGGACTCGCGATCTCGACTCGAGGCGCTCGAGGTCGAGATCGCCGCGCTAAAAACCGAACTGGGACAGCTGCGGGAGGAATTGCTTTCATTTCGAAAGCAATTTGAGTAGCGATTCGGAGCCGTGCGAGCCGGCGCCGGTTATGGAGTCGTTTTCTGATGGTCTGCGATCTTAGAGGCAGTTTCATTTCCGATCACACTGACGAGCTCTGGGCGCTCTTGCTGAAAGACATTGCACACATGATCTGCGAAGCCGGCGCCCGCTTCGCTGTAGAGGTCGAAGACGGTATGGACTCCCAGCGAGACGAGTTGCGTTCATCTCGTCATCGAATTTGGCGATGGCGCCGACGACACCTTCGTAGCCGTGCCGCTTGAGTGTTTCAGCGGCGTGCAGGTTGGCGCTGTGCTTGGGCATGGCAAGAATGACGAGATGGATCCCGTCCTTGAGCTGCACACGTTCCCAGAAATCGGAATCCGTAGCGTCTGCCAGCACGACGTTGCGACCAGCGTCCCGATGCGATTGAACCTTTGTCGCGTCACGATCGAAGCCGATGACGCGCCTCGGAAAGCGTCGCTGAAGAACGTTGTAAGCGGAAAGGCCGACCCGTCCCATACCGAAAATGGCGATGTGTTCGCCGTCGAGATGCACCGGCAAGTCGTCGGGATGATGCCCCGGCGTTTCAAACCGCTGGAGCCAGGAACTGAGTTTGTCGTAGAACAATTCCGCGCCGCGGTTCAGCGGTGCGGCCACGAGAAAGCTTAGGGCGAGTGCGATTGCGACGACCACAAGCCAATCCTCCGGCATCCATCCCTTGGTCTCCGCGAGCGCCACCACTATGAGACCGAACTCGCTGTAGGAGCCCAGGCTGAATCCGGCCATCCAGGCTGTTCGCGCGCGAAGATGAAAACGCGTCAATAAGGCGAAAAACAGCGCAGCCTTGAACGGCAGAAGTAGGACAACAAGACACGCCACGGCAACTTCCTGCCAGTTCGGTAAGCCCTGCAAGCCGATACCAAGGAAAAAGCCAACAAGCAGCAGGTCGGTGAGCCCCATCAGCGATTTTGCCAATTCTTTCGATTTGGGATGCTGGCCGGCGAGCACGCCGACGAACAACGCACCCAGGTCCCCCTTGAGGCCTACGGATTCAAAAGCCTTCCAGCCGAGCACTAGCGCCAGAAACAATCCACAAAGGTTGATGAGCTCGCTATGGCCCGATCGCGCCATCAACCATCCCATCATCCCGCGCAGGGCGAGGAGGGCCGCCAGGAGGCCCACCGACATCCAAGAGGGCAGTTTGCCGGTTGAAACGGTCAGGAACAGCACCGCGAAGAGATCCTGCATGATCAAGATGCCCACGGCCACCCGCCCATGCAACGCTCCCATTTCGCCGTTTTCCTCGAGTGTTTTCACGGCGAAAACCGTGCTCGAAAAGCTCAAGGCGAATCCCAGTAGCAAGGCGGTCCAAACGGTAATTGATCCGAAGGGCAACACGCCGAGTGCGTCGAGGCTTAGGAAGATCAAGCCGAAGGTGACAACGGTCCCGCCGATGTGGAGGCTGGTCCCGGCCCAGACTTCAGGCCTCAGCAGACCGCGCAAACGAAGCTTCAGGCCAATGGTAAAAAGCATGAGCGTGACACCAAGGTTGGAAATGGTGTCCAGCGTCTCGCCGCCGCGTTGCCCGAGCGCGTGCAACACAAAGCCGGAAATCAGGAAGCCCACCAGCGGTGGCTGCCCGAACTGCTGCGCAAGCAATCCGAAGAAAAACGCGATGGAAATGAGTAAAACGTCCATGATGTTCCTTGGAAATTTGGACGCCTGGTTAGCGACAAGCGTGCTCTTTGGCCAGAATCGAATTTTTTAGACATCTTCCGTTTCATCGGATCGCCGAGTTAGCGTCCCCGGAAATGTTTCTCGCGCCCCATTCGCGCGGTGATTCCGCTGCATCGGACCGGCTTGGATGTGTTTGCTCGCCTCCCGGAGCCCTCGCTAACGTCCGATTGACGGAGAAACTGGCTTTCATAGGATCTGCCCATGACTTTAGAAGACGAGTCCGCAAGCTTGGCTCCGGCGGGCCAGCAGTTTTTCCGCTCGCTCTCGGATGCATGGGCATGTCGGGCATTTATGGCCAGGCGGAGGATAACGAAAGCATTGCCACAATCCACGCAGCGCTCGACGATGGCATCGCGCTGATCGACACGGGCGACTTCTATGGGATGGGTCACAACGAAATGCTGATTGGTCGCGCCCTCAAGTACCGCCGCAGCAAAGCCGTGCTCTCTGTGAAGTTTGGTGGTTTGCGCACTCCCGCCGGAGGATGGACCGGCTTCGATGCACGCCCCGTAAGCGTTAAGAACTTCGCGGCCTACAGCCTGACACGCCTTGGAGTGGATTACATTGATATTTATCGCCCGGCCCGGCTGGATCCTCAGGTGCCCATTGAGGACACGATCGGAGCCATCAGCGAACTCGTGAAGGCCGGCTATGTCCGCCACATCGGACTCTCGGAGGTTGGACCCGACACCATCCGCCGCGCGCATGCGGTACACCCCATCTGCGACCTTCAAATCGAATACTCTCTGATCAGCCGCGATCCTGAGGCGCAGATTTTTCCCGTCCTCGAAGAACTTGGCATCGGAGTTACGGCTTATGGCGTTCTTTCGCGCGGGCTGTTGAGCGGCTCAGCGCCGGCAGGGCCAGGGGACTTTCGGGCTCATCTTCCGCGCTTTAGCGGCGAAAACCTTGCTCAAAACCAGCGCGTTGTCGAAGAACTGAAGCAAATCGCGTCGGAAAACGGAATTAGTCCTTCGCAATTGGCGATCGCCTGGGTGCTCGCGAAAGGAAAGAACATCATCCCTGTGGTCGGCGCGCGTAAGCGGATCCAGCTGTCCGAATCGCTGAGCGCCGTTCACGTGAAACTCTCCGCGACAGACCCCGCCCGCTCGAAATGCAATTCCTCGTCGCAGCGCTGGAAACGCTATGATGAACACCAGATGAAAATGCTGGATAGCGAACGGGGGGCGGGTTCCTTACATTGAAACATCCTAAGCGCCTCAGGAAAGCTTCGTCCTCAAATCGTGTGGCGCTGGAAGCGGCGCAAAGGTTTTGCGCCATGGCGTTGCTGCAGCGATGAGCAAGAACGCGCCCCAGTTCGGGAATCGCGAACGTCTGGCCTATGGTGCGGGCGAGCTGGGGCCTGCCATGGCGGGAAGCACCATCATTTTTTTTCAGCTCGTCTTTCTCACCGACGTCGCTGGAATGAACCCGGGACTGGCCGGCAGCATTCTGCTCATCGCCCGGATCTGGGATGCGGTCAACGATCCGTTGATCGGCTGGCTTTCGGATCACACCCGGACTCCCTGGGGCCGCAGATTACCGTGGATGGTCGTTAGCGCGATTCCGTTTTCCTGCTTCTTTCTGATGTTCTGGCTGGTGCCGGAGGTTGCCGGACCGGAGGCGCAATGGCACCACTTTTTCTATTATCTCGTCGTCGCCGTGCTCTTCAGCACCTTTTCGACGGGGCTCGGGTTGCCGCATTCGTCACTCACGGCGGAGCTCAGCCGCGACTACGACGAACGCTCGCGTTTGACCGCCTATAGAATGGGATTCTCCCTCGGCGGCAGCGTTGGCGGGCTCGTCGCGGCACTGATCGTCTTCCAAATCCTGAAAGATGCGCCCAAAACAATGCAATATGCTGTTTTCGGCACCGCCGTTGCGATCATTGGCCTGATCTCCGTGATATTCTGTCTCGTTGGCATCTGGAGAATCGCCATATCAAGGGATCGTCAACGCTTGCGGCGGCAGGAGGCAGACGAGTTCGCCATGAAGCCGCTATCGCTGCGCGAACAGCTTAGTTTGGTGCTGGCTAACAAGCCCTTCGTTCTCGTTTGCGGAATCTACCTCTGTTCATGGCTGGCCATGCAATTCACCGCCACCGTTCTCCCCTTCTACACCCAGAGCTGGTTGCGGCTTCCGGCCACGACTTTCCAACTTCTGGCCCTCACTGTGCAAACTACCGCGCTTTGCCTAATGCCATTTTGGGGATGGGTGAGCGTAAGAATAGGAAAGAAGCCGGTCTATTTCATCGGAATGAGCCTTTGGCTTCTGGCCCAGGGCGGTCTGATGTACCTGCAGCCCGGCGACACCACGATCATTTTTCTGATGGCCTTCGTGGCGGGTTTCGGCATCTCGGTCTGCTACCTTATCCCCAATGCCATGCTGCCCGATGTCATCGAATACGATGAGTTGACAACCGGCCGGCGGCGCGAGGGGATCTACTTTGGTTTTTGCGTTTTCCTTCAAAAGACCGCTCTGGCTATCGGCACTTTTGTTGTCGGCCAATTGCTTGCATTGGCCGGTTACATTTCCAGCGGACCCAATGAAGCGACGCCCGAGCAACCTGAAAGCGCCTTGCTCGCAATTCGCCTAGCCATCGGGCCGCTGCCCGCCCTGGCCCTAGTCATCGGAATGATCCTGACGGCGTTTTATCCCATTACTAGAGAGTCTCACCGCCGCGTGGTTGAGGAGCTTGACGCCCGCCGGCGCCAGACCCCTTCGTGATCTCGAACTTGGACGAGATCGGGTGGCCAAGCACGCGACAACCGAGGCGTTCCAACCATTTCGCGACGGCATGGTTGGAATTGCCAAACAAATGGTAAGCCGCCGGGTCGCGGGAAACGGGGATTTGGTCCACCTGGCGGACCGCAACGGTATCGGCGTTCGCTTGCCAGCGGGCTTCCAGTTCCTCTCGTAGTCGGTCCGCAAGAGAACGTTCAACCCACAGTCGGGCCGCGCGGCTTCCTCCGGCACCGTGGAGGAATACGGTTTCATTCAGCGTGTAGGGAAGCTGCCTTCGTGACAATGCACCTTCTCCCAGTCCTGATATGGCGCGTAGAGCAGAAAGCACGCTCTCCTTTTCGAGCCCATAGAAATTCCACTCCCCAAACCCGTATTCGAAGAACGCCGTGGAGTCATCCGGCAGCGCCAGCCGGGTGTGACGCCCATACTCGGAAAGGAAAACCGGGACTGGTTCAGTGACTTTCGCGGGAGGAACCACCTGCCAGGCGCAGCTCGACAAGAATAAGAAAACCAGGGCGCCAATAGTCGATCCCAAGGAAGCCAACGCCGCCCTCCGCCAAAAGTGCCGCAAACCTTGTCTGTTCAACCGTATACGCCGCGGTTGTCTCTGACGATTTCGTTGCTGAGACACGATTTGACAAACGCATCCAAAAGGCGGATCGGCAGTTTCCATCGCTGAACGACCAAGAAAATCTCCACGGATCGAAATTTCTCGGGCAGAGCAATCTGGGATAGCTCGCGCGCGCGAGGAACCGAGTTCAGGTAGCTGCGGGGGAGCACGGCAATGCCACCTCCCGCCCGAACGCTCCCAACCACGCCCTCAAGCGTCCCGACAGCGTGCATTGGCCCGTGGGGAGCGCCGGTTTCCCGCAGGAAGTCGACCAACCGAGCCGTGAAGGAACACCCGGTTCGCTGCACCAGAATCCGCAGCTTGGCATTCTCTGGTTTTGTGAGATCCGCGAGTGATGCGACTCCCTGGCGAGCGATGACCACGAGATCATCCTCGAAGACCCTCTCTTCAAAGAAAGCGGATTCATTTGCACGTCGCGATACAAAAGCAATATCGAGCTCGGACTTCAGAATCTTTTGCCAGAGAGAGTTGGTCCCACCGGTTTGAACGGAAATGTCAACGGACGAGTGACGCGCTGTGAATTTGTCGATGAGCCCCACAAGATGCGAGGCGGCGAAGGTTTCGATCGCACCGATTCGAAGCGAGCCTGCTTGAGGCGCATCCTCGTGTCCGAAATGGCTGCGAATATCGCGACAGAGCTCTTCAAGCCGCAGCGCAAATGGCATAAGTGCTTCCCCCTCGGGCGTTAAGCGAAGTCTCCGCGAACCTCGTCACGACAAGCGTAGCTCCAAGCTGGTCCTCGAGGCGCTTAATATGGGCCGTCACATTTGATTGCACCGTATTCAGAAGAGCCGCGGCCTTGGTCATATTGCCGAGCCTCGCCACCTCAAGAAAAACCGGTAGATCTAGCAAAAGAAATCTATTCACGTGCGATCTGTTTTTCAGATGTAAGCCATCTCGACAAATCATTTTTATTGATGTACGCACTCCGCTAGGCTTGGACCCATGCCGAAGTCCACTGCGCTCTTCATTCTGGTAGCAGGTCCGTACCGATCAAATACGGAAGATGATCCCGCCAAAATCGAACAAAATCTACGCACCATGATGCAAGCGGCTCTCAAGGTTTTTCGAATGGGCCACTTGCCGGTCTTGGGAGAATCGCTGGCTTTGCCACTGATCGGTGAGGCCGGATCACAGCGCATCGGCGACGCGGTCTTCGACGAGATCTTCCATCCGATCTCCCGGATGCTTGCCCGACGGGTCGATGCTGTCCTGAGGGTGGGAGGCCCGTCGAAGGGCGCGGATGAAATGATGGACATCGCACGACGCACCGGGAAGCGCGTGTTCAAAAACTGTCGCTGAAATTCCCCGGATTGAGTCCGGTTCCGTGGAGGAGGGGAAATGAGTGAGCGAGTTCGAATCAAGGATGTCACGGTTCTGTCTGACGACTGGTATTTGCTGAAGAAGACGACATTCGATTTTCGTCGCTCTAATGGGCGCTGGCAAACACTCAGCAGAGAAACCTATGATCGCGGAAACGGAGCGGTCATCTTGCTAGCTAACTCCGAGAGGCAAACACTGATTCTGACCCGCCAGTTTCGCTTTCCAGCCTTTGTCAACGGGCTAGCGGATGGCATGCTGCTGGAGGCCTGCGCGGGTCTGCTCGATTCCGACAATGCCGAAGAAACGATCCGCAGGGAGGTCGAGGAAGAGACCGGTTTCCGCATCGGACCTCCGCAAAAACTCTTTGAGTTATACATGAGTCCGGGATCGGTCACAGAGAAACTGTTCTTCTTTATCGCAGAGTATGACTATGCGAACCGAATTTCGCTCGGAGGAGGAGATCACGCCGAGGGGGAGGACATTGAGATTGTTGAATTGACCTTCGGTCAAGCGTTTGCCATGATGGCCAACGGGGAGATCCTGGATGGCAAGACGCTGATTCTGCTTCAACGATTGGCCATCATTTGCGGAAAATCTCCACATCTATTTGCTTCCTCTTAGCACGAACCAATAGGTCCAAAAAATCAAGAGAAGCTGAAGCGGCGCGCGAACAAGAAGGTAGCGCGGACCGGTCGCGTGGCCTCCAAACTCGATGCGCCGAATGGCCGCATAGATATTCGAGGGAAAAACTGCGACCAGGAAGCCGATGATGGCGAAGCCGACCAGGAATGATCTCGGCCATACCAAAACAGACGCGGCGAGCGCCGCCTCGAAAAATCCCGAAATTCGGATCACCGCGCGTCGCTGTGGCACGGCAGGCGGAAGCATCTGGGCCATCGCGTCTGTCCTGATAAAGTGCCCGATGGCGGTGAATGCGAAGACGAGGGCAAGTCCCAGCCGGCCCGCCCAATCCGCATCGCTGCCGATGGCCAGTGCAACGAGTGAGGGCGCAATCAACAAGCCTGCCATGAAGGCCAGTTGATTCATGTTTGCAGCTGGCGCAACGGCGGGCAACGCGCGTCACACCAGACGATTAATGCGGAAAACGTTTGCGGAGCTGGCGCTGCGGGCGTCAACGTACTTGCGATCGATTATGAAGCGAATCCCTAACGACCGCGAAGTCCCAATTTTTCTCTCCCGCGATTGTGCGAAACTCTTCGAGAATAGCGCGCTGCACAGGGGTGGTTTCGTCTCTGGCGAGGATGGCCTCGATTCCGTCTTCGATTCCCAAAAATGCGCCGAGCATGGCAGCACCATTGTCAATGCTCCATGTGAATAGGACTTTAGATTCATGGCTCCCCACAATTAAGTTTTTGAAATCGATCATAACATGGCCCTCGATGGGCCGGGAGGCTGACAGAGTTATCCATCTTTGTCAAACATATTCGTGACGCTGGCAGAGAAACTGTCGGGGGCGGGCTCGTAGGCCAGAGTGGAGCCTCGGAGGCAGTCCCGATCTTTAAACGTCGAGATATTCGCTCTTCATTTGATGCCGGCTGAGGCCATGACACCCTGCGTCACCCGCTTCTGAAAAATAAGGTAGCCAACCGCCGTCGGGATAGAGGCCAACACGGCAATTGCCGAGGTCTTCGCAAAGGCGACCCCGTAGGCCGATTGGACTTGAGTCATGCCGACCGGAATCGTGAGCATCGGAGTCGAGTTAGTGACGATAAACGGCCAGAAAAAGTTGTTCCATGCCCCGATGAAAGTGACGATTGCCATGGACCAAATGATCGGCTCCGTCTGGGCCAGCTTGCACCACTCGATAAATTCATTTGTTCCAAACGCATTGGTTTCGGTGCTCAGCCAAGCGAGATCCAACCGTGTTGGTCGTTCCTCCACCGGGCCTACGCCATCCTCCCAGTTACAGCCCGACATGTAATTGCCTCCCGGGTAACGAATGATCGTCGGGCCAAGTTCTCGAACCAACTCGAGAACGTCCTGCCGAAACCCGTGACCGTCCGCTGATGGATGCCCGGGTTCGAAAAGGCCGGTGTAGACGCACCGGCCCATATGCTCTACGAACGAACCAAAGAGGCGTCGGTCGATTTGGGAAATACAAAAATCAGCATCGACGATTATCTGGGCCTTATTCACAGGGAAACAAATGTTAAGGAATTATACGGCGTTGCGAGCAGAGTGTGTCGGAGTTCGCTTTCTGAGCAACATCCATGTTAAGCGTACGAATAGTATTGATCGAGAGCGACTCGATTGTAGGGGGGCGCGTTAGGCTTCCTGTCCATAATAGGAATTTGTTCCGTGCTTGCGCAAGAAATGCTTGTCTAGCAGGGAGGTGGAAACCGGTTGGGTGTGAGGGTTAAGTTGCAAAGTCTTTAGGGCCATCTCGGCGACGATCTCGAGCGCCAATGCATTTTCGACCGCCTTCTTCCCGCTTGATCCCCAAACGAAGGGCCCGTGACTATGCACGAGGACGGCACAAACCTCCGTCGGATCGATATTCTCAAATCGTTCAACGATGACGTTAGCGGTTTCCAGTTCGTAGGCAGACTGGATTTCCTCAGCAGTCATGGGTCGAGTTACCGGCACTTCACCGTAGAAGTAATCGGCGTGCGTCGTGCCGAAACACGGAATCCCCCTGCCGGCCTGAGCGAATGCGACCGCATTGCGCGAGTGGGTGTGCACGACGGAACGGATGCTTGTGAATCCCTGGAACAAGCGCCGATGAGTCGGTGTGTCCGAAGACGGCCGCATCGTCCCGCTAAGCTGCTTGCCTTCGAGATCAACAAGAACAATGTCTTGAGGCTTGAGCTTGGTGTAGTCCACGCCGCTGGGCTTGATGCCAAAGACACCGCTGCCGCGGTCAATCACGCTGACGTTGCCAAACGTAAGATCCACCAGGCCGAATTCCGGCAGTTGAAGGTTTGCCTCGTAACACTCTTCCTGGATGGCTTGGTAGCTCATTTTGTTTGGAGGATCGAGGAGCGCACGTCAGAAGGGGGAGAGGCCCCTTCTCCCCTCAGAGCGTGCAGCGTTCGGCGTCCCGCCGAATACATGGAAAGGGTTGTGGTTGAGAATTGAACAGTGTCGCGCGAGATGCGGGACACCACACGCGGGGGCGCGTGTGCTCCCCGCACGAAAGCGCTTTCTTGATCGTGAATTGCCACTATACGCGTCCCAACCCCTGGGCAAGGTGGTAGTAGATTTCGTTCTGGCGCAACTCTTGTTTGAAGTCGCGGATTTCGGTTTTGGCGTCGATGACAACAATCTCTACGCCGGCCATCTCTGCGAGATCCTCCATGTGCTCGGTCGTCACCGAGTAGCTGAACCCGGTGTGATGCGCGCCGCCCGCGTAAATCCACGCCGCGCAGGCGGTCTTGAAATCGGGCAGGCACTCCCAGACTGCGCGCGCGACCGGGAGCTTTGGCAGCGGCTTTTGAGGTTTCACGACCTTGACCTCGTTGACAATCATGCGGAAGCGATTGCCCAGATCGATGACGGAAGCATTGATGGCATTTCCCGGCGGCGCGTCGAAAACCAGGCGCACGGGATCTTCTTTCCCGCCGATACCGAGGGGGTGAATTTCCAGCTTTGGCTTGCCGGCGGCGATGGACTCGCAAACCTCCAGCATGTGCGAGCCGAGCACCTGATGGCTCTTCGGGGAGAGGTGGTAGGTGTAATCCTCCATGAAGGATGTGCCGCCCTTGAGATCCGCGGCCATGACTTTCATTGCGCGAACCAGCGCGCATGTCTTCCAGTCGCCTTCGCCACCGAAGCCGTATCCCTCGGCCATGAGGCGCTGAACGGCGAGACCGGGGAGCTGCTTGAGACCGTGCAAGTCCTGGAAGTTTGTGGTGAAGCCCTTGAAATTGCCATCTTCAAGGAACGAACGCAGACCCATTTCGATTCGCGCCCCATCGCGCAATGATTCATGCCGCGAGCCGTTTTTGCGAAGCGGCGCGGCGACCGCGTAGCGCTCCTCGTATTCCGCGCAAAGGTTCGTGATTGCGGCGTCACTGACGGCGTTGACGTGCTGGACGAGATCGCCGACGGCGTAGTGATTGACGGAGTAGCCGAAACGCGCCTCGGCGCCCACCTTGTCTCCTTCCGTGACGGCCACATAACGCATGTTGTCGGCGAAGCGCGCGAACTCCGCACCCTGCCAGTCATTCCAGGCCCGCGCTACACGCATCCACGCGCCGATACGGTCCTGCACCTCAGCGTCCGACCAATGCCCGACCACCACCTTACGATTGAGGCGCAATCGGGTGTGGATGAATCCCGCTTCGCGGTCACCATGCGCCGCCTGATTGAGATTCATGAAGTCCATGTCGATCTCGGTCCAAGGCAGATCGCGGTTGAACTGTGTGTGCAGGTGGAGGAACGGCTTGCGCAAAGCGCTCAAGCCGCCAATCCACATCTTCGAGGGAGAAAACGTGTGCATCCAAAGAATGAGACCCGCGCAGTTCGGATCGCTGCTCGCTTCCTGGCAGACTCGGCGGATTTCTTCCGGTTTGGTGACAAGGGATTTGAATACGAGGGGGAGCGCCATCTTTTTCGAACCTTTGAGCTCATCAACGATTTTTTGCGAATGCGCGGTCACCTGTTCTAGTGTCTCTTGTCCGTAAAGATGTTGACTGCCGGTGATATACCAAATTTCGGGCGCTTTGAGATTTTTCATGTCATTAGGAGTTCTGTCCGCGATTGGCTAACGTGCCTGTTTCTTTTTACAATGTTCATAGGTCTAGGGGTGATTTTTATTCCGTGTTCACCGGTACTAACAAACCGAAGCGACGAACCCCGTTGTCTAGCGCACATTTCTTGGCTTTCATGACGCCACATTTTCCACCAGATCTATACGTCACGCGATGGGGTAAACACCCCATTCCAAGCCATCGCAAGGCGGGTCATTTGTCCTTGGCCGACGCGGCGAGCGGGCAAAAGGAGGAACATCGGCTGACACACGCAGTTCGGGGCCTGACTAGTCAGGCGTCTAGGTAAGTGCCTCTTTCAAAAGGCAACCGGTCCTACGCAACGACGGTGGCCGCGCGTTGTGTATCTCCTGAAGCAATTGCGTGAACTACCCGGCGACTTCTAGCAAGAACTTGCCGGGGAATGGTTGGCTGCGCTGGGCGGACTGATATTTGTAGCGCGTCTGAATACCGCGACGCCGAAGGCTGGCGTGGGCTTCGAGCTCGATGTGATTGCGGCTGTCTTTATCGGCGGGGCATCGCTTCTGGCGGAGTGGGTAAGGTATTGGGCGCAGTTGTCGGAGCCTTCATCATGGGCGTGATGAATAACGGCATGTCTATCATGGGGGTCGGTATCGACTGGCAGCAGGTGCTCAAGGGAGTTGTGCTCCTCGCTGCGGTAATTTTCGACGTGTACAACAAAAACAAGCTCTAAACAAAACGCGTGCAGCTCCGATGAGATTAGACTAGTCAACGAAGAAAGTGATGCGAGGCCGTGCTAAGTTATATTTTCTTCTCAAGATTTTTTCCAGCGGCTTAGGCAAATGAGGTATTCTGCGGTATCGGTCCGTCCGGCTGCCGCGATAGATAGGCTTCTGAGAGATTGCCACATCCCCTGACGAGGGTTGTTCCTTCCGGTCCGAGGGGACTATTCCGGGTGCGGTTGGGGAGGCGCAGCTCAAGGAGAGTGTGTGTCCTACGCCGGAACCCGCGTCGCCTCCGACTCCCGCTCATGGGCGACCGGAGCGAGGATCGCTACGAGCAGCACCAGCACCGCCACCGCCAGCAACGCCCGGTCCAGCGGCATCAGGTGAGCGAGGAACCCGATCAACGGGGCGCCGAGTAGGAAGCCGCCGTAGCCGATGGTCGATACCACAGCAATGGCTCGACCGCCCCGCCCTGGCACCTCGCCCGCTGCGGACATCGCCGACGGGAAGACCACGGAAAGCCCGAGACCCCAAGCGCCGGCGCCGATCAGCGCGGTCAGGGTCGAGGGCACCAGGCACAGCACCGCCACTCCAGTGCTGGCGATCGCACCGGCCGCCCGCAGCACAGGCACGCGCCCGAAGCGCTGGATGACGGGCCCGCCGGCGAATCGTCCGATAGACATTGTCAAATTGAAGCCCGCGTAGGTGAGCGCACCCAGCGCCGGCGGTGCGTCACGGTTGTCCACCAGCATCAGGGCGAGCCAATCGTTCGCTGCGCCCTCACCAACGGCAGTCGCGAACACGATCATTCCGAGCAGGATTTCCACCCGGCTGATCGACGACCGTCGCAGCGCGGCAATTGCCCCTTGATCGGAAGCGATCACTTGCGGTTCGTCAAAGATCGGTTCATCGATTGGTTCTTGGGTGGCAGCGGGGTGCAAGCCGGCATCCAGGAGATAGCGAGCGGTTGCGAACCACATCGCCACGGCCAACGCTGCGGATACTCCCGGCAACTGCCACGCTAGGGGCAGCCCGAGCGACGCGGCGAGGGCACCGGCCAGGGCACCGGCCACCGCGCCGAAGGAGAACAGTCCATGCCAGTACGGCATAAGAACCCGGTGATTGCGCTGCTCGACCAGGTGCCCCTGCACGTTCATGGCGACGTCGCCGACACCGGTGCCCAGACCGGTTATCAGCAACATGAGCGCCAGCACTGGCACCGAGCCAGCCAGCGGGAGAATTGCCCAGCCGCCAAGGCAAATCGCGGTCGCAACCCGACTAACCGTTTGCGAAGAGTACCGGTCCACCAGCTGGCCTGTGAACGGCATCCCAACGAGCGATCCGATTCCGACACAGACCAGCGCGAACGCCAGCTGTGTTGGGGTCGCGCCCACCTGGTCGCGAATGCCTGGCATCCTGGAGAACGACGACGCCATCACCAAGCCGTTGACAAAGAACATCACGGCAACCGCAAACGGAGAACCCATCGGCGACACGATGCTAGCTCGTTTTGGAAGAGACATGCTTCGCTGGTCGCTTTAGCCAGTCTAGATCCCGTGCTCTGCGGGAAGTCGACCGGACTTGACGGCCTGCTGGAGCGCCTTGTGGTCGGCTTCGGTTTGGTCTGCGTAGGCACGTGCGAAGCGCGCGAATGCCCGGTCGGCGACGTCGCCCTTGCCAAGATAGCCGGACAGAACTGTGGCATCGGTTGAACGGGCGTGACCCTTGGCGAGCAGAGCGCCGCAGATCCGGCCGTAGTCCATGAGCGCGGAGCCATCCATGCCTTCCACTGTGACTGCGCCCTTCATGTCGCGGAACTGGCGGATGTAATAGTCGCGCTTATCCACGGTGGTCCAGCCGAGCAGCGGATCGCTGACCGTCTGTAGCGTCAGTTGGTATTCCACGACCCGCTGCCCCTGGTGCGCGTGCCACGCGGTATCACCGTGAACGAACGGGGCCACGCAGGATCGCCTGGCCTGCTTCAACTGGAGGAATAGCATGTCCTGCGCGCCGTTGCCCTGCAGCAACACCACGAACGCCCTCAATCCCACACTCCCCACACCGACCACTTTATGGGCCACGTCGACGACCACATAGGAGCTGAGCACCCGGTGCCAGTGCTGCGGAAGAATTTCCAGATACGCCTCCAGCCCATCGATGAGACGGTTCTGCTCCTCATCGGCTACATGCATTACGAGGGGCGGCTGGTCCACGATATGGCGCACGCCATCGCGCTCGCGGGTTAGCTTGGGTAGCGCACGGTCGCTGGTTCGATGGCGTGCCAGGTTCGCCGATCGCTCGATCTCCGCTCGCAGTGACCAGTCCGCCATCTCCTGTCGCATTCGGTCGATATCCATTCGGTCGAACGAACGGGCCAGCAGAGGCTGCTCGGCGAGCCGGCCGATCTGCCGGCGGTAGGCCGCCGCGCACCACAGCACCGAGTCTTCGCAGGTGCCTTCGGCCAAGCCGTTCTGCCGGCCGGCCACCCAGATACTCGTGGCCAGCCGCCACAGGTCCCACTCCCATGGGCCCGGGGTGAGCCTCGTCGAAATCGTTGAGGTCGAACACCAGGTCCCGCTCTGGCGAGGCGTAGAAGCCGAAGTTGCCCAGGTGTGCGTCGCCACAGATCACCGGCTCGATTCCGGTTCTGGGCATACTCGAGAAATCCTCTGCCATTAGGGAGGCCGCACCGCGAAGAAAAGCATACGGCGACACCACCATCCGGCCGACTCGCACGGGAACCAGACGTTCCAGACGCCCAGAGTGCGCCTCCTCTACGAGATCGACCGGGTTGGACCTGTCCTCTCTAGGCCGCCACCGACCCAAATCGCCGCGCTCTTATCTGATCTCGCAGCGCACGACCTGCCGCTTTTCGGTCCTTGGTCTGTCGGCAATGCGGTGCGCAGTTCGTTCGCCATCTGGCCTCCTGTAGGGACGTAATTTCCAAGTGATTTCAACCCGACTTGGATTTCTCTCCGCGATTGAAGTATCACCTTGCCTCGTGAGAGTCCTTCTCCAAAAATACGCGTCCCGCCTAGAGAGGCGTCCTCTTTCTGTCAATTTTTCGAGTTCTTGTGTCGCGCAGTTCGCCGTCAGCAAATTCGTCAGGTTGATCGTAATCATCAATACAGGTTTCACAAGATAACCGTTGGAGGGATTGCAGTCGAGCTTCTGTGCGGAGGTGCGTTTCAACACTGGCTCCGCGTTTAACTGGCTGCACTCAAGACCGCCGGGATCAAGCCAACATATCGATTTTGCCCGTTTCGATTCTTTTTCACAAATACAAAGATTTTCCTTGCCTCTTGTGGCCTAGAAACTAACTTCACGTTGAGTATAGGGATTTTCCAGTGAGGGTCGATAGGGGTATCGACAGGGGGAGGGAACAGATGTCGCCGCGGTGTCCGAGAGGTGCCGCGGCGACAATGTTTTTGGGTCGTCCTGATCACATCGCGATCCCGCGGCTCTGGGTGGCGTGTGTTAGATTCCGCTTTCCCTGTGCGGACGCATGGAGCGCAAAACGTGGGCGCGGAAAAGCGAAAATCTCTGCCACCGGTGATTTTCTTTTGAGCAAGCACCGAGTGGCCGGGGTTTTGGGCGATTGCCCTTCCGAAATTCCGCCCTATAGTGCGCCGATGTCATCAAGCAACAAGCGTGTTCTCGTGGGCATGAGCGGCGGGGTGGACTCGAGCGTGACTGCCCATCTGCTCAACCAGCAGGGCTTTGAAGTCATCGGCGTTACCATGAAGGTCTGGCCGCAGGACTGCATTTCCCGCGCGGAGGATAAATGCTGCGGGCCCTCGGCCATCGCGGACGCACGCGGCGTGGCCCACAAGCTCGGTGTGCCTCACTACGTGGTGGACGAGGCGGACCAATTCGAAAGACTCGTCATCGACTATTTTTCGAGCGAATATCAGGCGGGCCGCACCCCGAATCCCTGTGTGATGTGCAACGAATTGCTCAAATTTGGCAATCTGTGGAGCAAGGCCGCCGCGCTGGGAGCAGACTACATCGCCACCGGACACTATGCGATCATTGAGCATCTCGCCGGCTGGCGCCGTCCTGCGCAAAGGCCGCGATGCACGCAAAGATCAGTCGTATTTCCTTTTCAGTCTGAGCCAAAAGCAGCTCCGTCGAGCGCTTACGCCGCTGGGCACCATGACCAAGCCCGAAATTCGCGAAATTGCCCGCGAACTTGGTCTCAGAGTGGCCGACAAGGCGGACAGCCAGGAGATCTGCTTTGTTCCGGGAAACAATTACAAAGAGTTTCTTCGCTCCCATCTCGGCGAGACCGAATTTCACCGCGGTGGGATTTACAGTTTGGACGGAGCATATCTCGGCGAGCACGATGGAATTGAGATGTTTACAATTGGCCAACGGAAGGGGCTTCCCGGCGGATCGCCAACGCCTCTGTATGTCGTGGACATCGATCCGCGCACATCCCGCGTGATCGTTGGCGGCGAAGAAGACTCTGATTCGCGAGGAATTTGAGGTGGATCGGGCGAACTGGCTGGTTCCGAATCAAGAAATTCCGGAAGAAGTCACGGTTAAGATTCGCTATTCGCATCCGGGTGCGCGAGCGACACTGGAACCGCTCGATGCCCGCTGTGTCCGAGTCAGCCTCCACGTTCCTCAGCGTGCGGTTACACCCGGCCAAGCAGCCGTTTTCTACGACGATGACAAGGTGGTTGGGGGCGGATGGATCGTACGCCAACCCGCACTGGTTCCCGCATGATTCGATTGGTTCTCACCACTTTCGCAAATTCAGAAGACGCAGCAAAAGCCGTGCGCACCCTGGTCGAGGAAAAGGTCGCCGCCTGTGGCACGATCCTGCCGGGTGCCCGCTCGATCTATCGCTGGAAGGAAGCCATCGAAGACACCGGGGAATCTCTGGTGCTGCTCAAGACATCTGTCGAGAGATTTCCTGACCTGGAAAAGAGATTACGCGCCATCCATCCCTATGAGACTCCCGAGATTGTCGCGCTTGATCCCGCAGCGGTCTCAAACGAATACGCAGACTGGGTGATTCGCTGTAGCGGCGGTATTGATCGGCGTAGGCGCGGAGCGGCGAGATAGATGAAAATATTCACAGAAGACAGCCAAGGGCGAGCCGGCAGGCCCCGCAACGAAAAATTCTTCTCCCACCACAATGCCGAGATCCATTACGTCCCTGGCGGCCATCCGCTGGATGGACTCCGGCGGGCCGATCCTCGGACAAGTTTCGCGATGAAGACGTTTTTGGAAGAAATCTTGCTGGACGTTCGCGTCGAACTCGACGCGACGAAAGCAAAGCGTCCTCTCGCGGAAATTCGCCGTATGGTCCTGGATGCGCCATCGATCCGACCCTTGCGCGCCGCTTTGTCGGAAAAGTTCTGCCTAGTCGCCGAGATCAAGGAGCGCTCGCCGAGCGTCGGTCCAATGCGTCCGGAGAACGTCGCCGGAGCGACCTCTGCCTATGAGGGTTCGCCCGTCGTGGCCGCGATTTCCGTGCTCACCAATCGTATCCATTTCGGGATGGACATTGAACGATTGTCAGCGATTCGCCGAACGAGCTCCAAACCGCTCCTGCGCAAGGATTTCATTGTCGAGGAATACCAGGTGCGCGAGGCGCGAGCTTTCGGAGCCGATACGATTCTTCTCATGGCCAACGTGCTTGAGCCGGCTCGCTTGCACGGATTTTACGACCTTGCGCGCGAGCTGGGCATGGAGGCGCTTTTCGAGGTCCACACCGAAGACGAAATTTCCGCCCTGCCGCAGGATGTGCGTGTCGTGGGCATCAACAGCCGAAAATTCAAGGCAAAGAGTGGATTCGTCGGCAAACAGGGCACTTCCGAAACGGATTTCAGCCTGGACTATTCGGCGTTCGAACTAGCGGAAAAGCTTCCTGCAGGGACTTTACGAGTAGCGGAGAGCGGCCTTTCCTCCCAGCACGTGACCGAGGTGCGTGAACGCTTCGACTCCGCTTTGGTCGGCACTTCATTGCTGCGCGATCCTCGCGGCATACACGCCTGTCTCGAGGAATTCGAGAGGGTCATTGTTTCAGGCGTGCCTTAGTGAGGTCCGTGAAAGCCGGCAAGATCCTCGGGCCTAATGAACGCGGCGTCGCACCTTCGATGGCGGGAGATAGGGTTGCTTTCGACCGAACATGCCACTGGGAAAGCCGTTAATCGGCTCTATCTGCTCCTGATCCCCGCGCTCGGCGACATACGCAGAATCCGGATCAAGCAGGGCTCTGCTTGAAAAGTCAGTAGACCGCGCTGCAACGCGCGGTTGCGTCATTGCAAAAACGCGCCATATATGCAGGCTATTTTCTCGATTTCCAGCCTGAGAGAGGCTTCCATGCCCAAACCTGAATTTCAGCTCCCAACAGAAGACTCACCGGATACGGCTTTCGACATCTCGCTGCGACCGCCGCTGTTCGAGGAATTTACAGGGCAAGCAAAGGCTGTCGAGCGGTTGCAGTTAATGGTGGAGGCCGCGCGCCAACGCGGCGAAGCTCTGCAGCACATCCTCCTTAGCGGTCCGCCAGGTCTGGGCAAGACGACCTTGGCCTACATTATTGGCAATGCGATGGGGGTCGAAGTGAAGAGTACTAGCGGCCCGATGATCGAAAAAGCAGGAGACTTGGCCGGGCTTCTTACCAACATCGAGCGCGGAGGGGTGCTCTTCATTGACGAGATCCACCGCCTTCAGCCCGCCATTGAGGAATACCTCTATCCCGCGATGGAGGACTTCAAACTTGATATTGTTATAGACCAGGGACCAAGCGCCCGTAGCGTCCGGCTCAACCTCGCAAAATTTACCCTGATTGGCGCGACGACGCGCGCAGGCATGATCAGCGCCCCGTTGCGCTCCCGCTTTGGCATGACCTGCCGGCTGGATTACTACGACGTTCACCATCTGCAAAAGATCGTAGAACGCAGCGCGGGATTGCTTGACGCACGGACTGACGCGACGGGGGCGCTGGAAATTGCGCGGCGCTCACGTGGCACGCCGCGCATCGCAAACAATCTGCTCCGATGGGTGCGCGACTACGCCCAGGTTCGAGAGAGCGGCGCAATCACCGGGCCCATCGCAATTAGGGCCCTCGCCATGCTGGAGATCGATGAGGATGGTTTCGACGAGATGGACAAGCGCATTATCGGGAGCCTCATCTCACTTTTCAACGGCGGTCCGGTCGGTCTCAATTCTCTCGCGGTAGCCATCGGCGAAGAGGCTGGCACGCTCGAAGAAGTGCACGAGCCTTACCTCATCATGCAAGGTTACATCAAACGCACCCCCCAAGGACGCGCTGCTCTCCCGCGCGCCTATCGCAAACTCGGTCTGGAACCGCCAAGAAGCCCCCCCCAAGCCGATTTGTTCGAAGGCCGTTGACTCGGCGAGAGCCCGCACTGGGCTCGAAATGCTCCTCAATCAGGGAGTCATCGGCAAAAAATTCTGGACCGGCGTCGACGCCGACGTGCAAGTCATGCGGAGGGCTCTCGAGCGTGCTCTTTCGCTATAGTTGCGTGGCGATCGCTTCGACTTCGGCGGACATGGTTCCTCTCCAAAGCCAGCCGACATTAAACTGGATTCCTTGCCGCTACTCGCCGACTTTGGATTTGGAGAACGAAAGATGAACGAAAGAGCAGAAAAAAAAGAAAGTTCGTCCGCGGCCCTCGGTGGAACTGTGTCGCTGGGCGGTGAATTGGCGGTTCGTCGTCTTGGTTTCGGAGCCATGCGTATTACAGGTGACGGAATTTGGGGGCCACCTAAGGATCTCGATTCGGCGCTACGCGTTCTTCGTCGCGCCGTTGAGCTGGGTGTCAACTTCATAGACACAGCAGACTCGTATGGTCCTAACTTCAGCGAGGAATTTATCGCCAAAGCACTGGCGCCTTACCCGGCGGATCTTGTAATCGCGACCAAAGGTGGGTGGAATCGGCCAGGACCGGATCAATGGACGCACGACGCTAGCCCGAAGCACCTGCGCGAAGCTGCCGAAGGTAGCTTAAGGAGGTTGCGCCTCGATCGCATCGACGTGTACCAATTGCACGCTCCCGATCCCGCAACGCCTTTTGACGCGTCCGTCGAAACCCTGGCCGAGTTGCAAGCAGAAGGGAAAATTCGTTTCGTCGCACTGTCCAATGTGACAAAGGAGCACATCGAGCGCGCGCGGAAAATCGTGCCTATCGTCTCAGTCCAAAACCGCTATAGCTTTGCCGATCGCGAATGGGACTATGTCGTAGATTATTGCGAGCGCGATGGAATCGCGTTTATACCGTGGTACCCGCTGGCTTCAGGCAAAGTCGCGGGCATGATCCTTGAGAAGATTGGGAAGACTCACCAAAAAACGTCGAAGCAGGTTGCGCTGGCATGGCTGCTGAAGCGTTCACCGGTCATGCTGCCTATTCCGGGGACCTCTTCGATCGAACATCTTGAGGAAAATGTGCGGGCCGCTTCCTTGCGATTGACCGACAAAGAATATCAAGAACTAACGAGTGTTGCCGAGCCGCTTTCTTCCCGCTAGCCATTTCGCGTCGGCTCGCTGCACTGGGCGCTGTAAGGAATTGCAAACCGATCTAAAAGAGCCAGTATGAAACGAGCAAAGAGCGCAAGACATGTCCCCTTCTCTCACGAGCTTGACGGGAGCGACCGTTAGAGATCTTTTCGCATCCGCAGAAATCCGTCTTGGAGGTGAGCGCCCCTGGGATATTCGCGTTCACGATGAACGCTTTTTCCGTCGGGTCCTGACCGGCGGGACTCTCGCCTTCGGTGAGGCCTACATGGACGGCTGGTGGGATTGTGACGCCCTAGATGAAATGTGCTGCCGCGCGATCCGGGCGCGACTCGAAGAACGCGTTTCACTGAATTTTCACACGGCGCTCGCCATTCTGACGTCGCTTCTTTTCAACCTTCAGAGCCGTAACCGTGCCGGGGTTGTGGCGAAAAGTCATTACGATGTCAGCAATGATCTTTTTGAATGCATGCTCGATCCAGCGATGCAGTATTCCTGCGCGTGGTTTCGGGACACCCACAACCTCGCCCATGCGCAGCGGGAAAAAATGGATCTAATCTGCCGCAAGCTTGGCCTGCAGAAGGGGATGCATCTCTTGGATATCGGTTGCGGATGGGGTGGCCTCGCCAAATACGCGGCCGAGCATTACGGATGCCGCGTTGTTGGGATCACCATCTCCGAGCAGCAGCGCAGTCATGCATCCGAATCCTGCCGCGGCCTTCCCATCGAAATCCGTCTCCAGGACTACCGTGACGTCACAGGGCGATTTGATCGCATCGTAAGCGTTGGCATGCTCGAGCACGTCGGGGCAAAGAACTTTCGGCACTACATGAAAACCGTATTCCGATCCTTGCATGAGGGCGGCGTGTTCCTCTGCCAGTCGATTGCGGGCAACTGGCAGAGCGCATACACAGACCCTTGGATCACGAAGTACATCTTTCCCAATTCCATGCTGCCGTCGGCGGCACAGGTGGCAAGGGCCGCAGAAAAGCTTTTCGTCCTCGAAGACATTCAGAACCTTGGCGCGGACTACGAAAAGACACTCTTAGCCTGGGAAAGAAATTTTGCTCGTTCGTGGGGTCGCTTCGAGGATCGCTATGGAGAGCGATTTTACCGCATGTGGCGTTTCTACCTCCTGAGCTGCGCGGGGGCATTTCGTGCCAGTAGTCTTCAAGTCTATCAGTTCCTTTTTTCAAAGGGCGCAACAAGATATTCGCCAGCCCGCGCCACTTGGCTTTACCCGGAACGGGTCGCTCACGTCTCCCAAGGATTTGACGCCAAGGTTTCTGCGTAGGAGAAAAGTGCAGGGGCTCCGCCCGTGTGCCAGAAAATCACGTGTTCGTCCGAACGGAAATCCCCTCGATGGATAAGATCAACGAGTGCCCCAAACGCCCTGCCGGTGTAAACGGGGTCAAGCAGAATGCCTTCGCACTCTGCCATGAGCCTTATCGCCTTGCGTTCCAAATCCCCCACCACGCCATAGCCCGCGCCGATATAGTCAGCTTTCAGAACGACATCGGAGGGGTGGTAACGCGCTTCCACGCCCAGGAGCTCGGCAGTCTGGCTGGCGAGGCCGGCAACAAGGGCGTCGAAGGGCGCTTCGCCCGCTCCCCCCTTGTCGATTCCGATGCCAATGATCCGCGCCGAGCTTTCAACAATCGATCCTCCCACGAGCAGGCCGGCGTGTGTTCCTCCGGAGGACGACGCAAAAACGATGGCGTCGGCGCGCGCTCCCGCGACTGGAAGCTGCTCACTGAGTTCGATCATGGCCGCAGCAAAGCCCGCCGCGCCCACCGGGTTAGAACCGCCATAGGGAATCATAAAGGGTCGGAGCCCGCGCGAACAGAGCTCTCGCGCGATATGAGCAAGCCCCTCACCCTTGCGCAGCTTTCCGCTCCAATAAATCGTGGCCCCCAAAAGATCGTCCAAGAGCAAATTGCCATTGGCCGTGACAGGCGGAGCGCCACCCAGCGCCAGGTGGCACGAGAGCCCAAGCGCAGCCGCGCCGGCGGCGGTTTGACGGCAGTGGTTGGATTGCGCCGCGCCCGCCGTAATCACGGCATCGCAGCCCTGCGCGAGCGCCTCCGCCAGTAGAAATTCGAGCTTTCGTGTCTTGTTGCCACCGAAAGCAAGCCCGGTGAGATCGTCGCGTTTGATCCAAAGGCGCGGTCCACCGAGGCGCCGGGAAAGCCTCCTCATCTCTACGAGCGGAGTCGGAAAAAACCCCAGCGAACACCTCGGCACCGTTTCTTCGATCGCTCGCACTAGCACGCTGCCGGACTTGGTAGTCCGAGTCGAATTTTCGTGGGGAATCCGGTCTCGCGCAGGCCTTTTCGATGCGCCGGCCGCCGGACTAAAGCGGCATTGCGCGCCGAAAAGAAGCAGGATTTTTTCCTGTCTTTCCAGCGGCGGCGGAGCTTTGGCAGCCCGTCAGGAAGGGAAACTTCGCTTATCACCGCGATCTTTCTGGTGAATGGGATTTCGATTTCAAGTCTGACCAGCAGCTACCGAATCTCATGGCGAAAGCCGCCGGCGCAAGCTACAAATCCGCAAGTCGCTATGGATTCTAATTTCTCTTTTCTCTTAATCAGTGCGGCGATGGAGGCTGCGGCGCCATCCGGCCCCGCGGAACTAGCCGTCGCTTTTCTCACGCTTAGCGTGCTCGAAATCGTCCTCGGCATCGACAATGTTATCTTCATTTCCATCCTTGCCGGGAAGCTCCCGGCGCATCAGCAGCCAAAGGCGCGCTTCGTCGGTCTATCGCTCGCCATGATCACACGCGTCCTCCTTCTTTTGTCCATCGCCTGGATGGCCCGGCTTACCGCGCCGCTGTTTTCGCTGTTTCAGCATGATGTGAGCGGACGCGATCTCATCCTCATCGCTGGAGGTATTTTCCTTGTCTGGAAAAGCACTCATGAAATCCATCAGAAGCTCGAAGGCGAGCAGGGACACGACTCGACGCGCGCGGCGGTTTCGTTTCGCTCTGTCATCATCCAAATCATCCTTCTGGATATTGTCTTCTCGCTCGACTCGGTGATCACCGCCGTTGGCATGGTCAACAACATCCCCATCATGATAGGGGCCGTCGTGTTGGCTGTGATCTTCATGATGTTTTTCTCTGGGCCGATCAGCGGTTTTGTAGACCGCCATCCGACGGTGAAGATGCTGGCCCTTAGCTTCCTTCTCCTCATCGGCGTCACACTGATCGCAGACGGCTTTGGCCAACACATTGCGAAGGGCTACATTTACTTTGCGATGGGCTTCTCCGTATTCGTCGAAGTCCTTAATATCAGAATCCGCAAATCCGTCACCCCGGTCAAGCTGCATCAGTCTTACAAGGGGTAGAACCAATGGCACTCGAAACTTAGAACGCCGCCAGCACCTGCCGCAGAGCGTGATTGTTTGGAGAAAGCGAGCTCAATACCGATGAGATCGCGATCTGGCCCCTTTACAAGCCCTCTTGATGAAATCCACCTCAGGCAAGTCGGCGGGAGCGCCACGGATTTCGGGCTCTCGGGCGAAAAAGACGGTGCCTAGCAATTTCCAAGCGTCTCTGCCTTGTCGGCGCAGGCCTTGCTTGACTAGTTTACCCAAAATGTCGGATCCCAAACATTCCGTCGACCCGGGCATCGAAGTACGAACGTATTTCGCGCGCGGGCGTAACGCACTCGTGGCGCGCGCGGAATTTTCCGAGCTTTACGCAGCCCTCTATCTCCATCGCATGGATTGCGGGAGTCCCCTCGAGGGAAGCTCCAACCAACTCCTGCGAGATGCCCTCGCCGCCGCCACCCTGCACAGCGCCTCTCGCCCGTGGAATGAGATAGTGGCTTGGACCGTGAATTTTCAGACTCCGCTGGCCAATGTCTTCGTCAGCGGCAACAACAGGCTCGGGACAGTCGTCGGCAATATTTTCGTCGAGAACGTTAAGACCGCTCCGCAAAGCCTCTTTTATGCGGATATCATATCGGAAAGCCTCCCCCCGCGCCGCAGTGTCGTGGAGTTTTCCGGGAACGATTTTCTGAGCGCTGTGGAAGTCTTCTATCTTCAGAGCGAGCAGCGCGCTACACGCTTCTTTCGCTACGACGAGGAGGATCTCGTGATGGTAACAGCTCAGCCCGACGCCGATCTCCTGTGGATGACATCTCTCGACGAGAGCGCGATTCGACGGCTCGACAAGGATGTCGAACTTGGCCTCCTCGAGAAGCGCAGGTATCGGTTCGAATGCGGTTGCGACCAAAACCAGATGCTGGCGATGCTGGCTCCCGTGATGCGCACGCAACCGGATGACTTATTCCAAGGCGAGGAGATCATCCGCATTCATTGCCCGCGCTGTGGCGCACGGCACATGATCACGCGCGAATCGCTCGAAGCGTATCTTGCCACGGAGAGAGACGACGAGACTAGCAGCTAAAGCAAATGGCAAGCCATTCTTGGTCTTCGGATCTCCTAAGGGAAATCGGGGACGAATTTCGAGTCACCCTGCCAGCCACCGAGCGATCAGCGGCTCGAAAAAATGCAATAAGAAGGTCGCGGCAAGAGCGTGGGTGACCGCGGTGACCTTCCCGCCCTTACCTGATCCGATGGAAAGTACTGAGAGCATGATCAGTCCGAGGCCGATGCCGGTGCTGATGCTGAAGCTCAGCGGCATCATCAGGATCGTCAGGATAGTCGGGGCAGCCATTTCAAAATCGCGCAAATCGAGTTCCGTCACATCCTGAAACATGAGGAGGCCGACAACAACAAGCGCCGGCGCCACCGCCGCGCCGGGAATCATCAGGATCACTGGTGTCAGAAACAGGGCGAGCACAAAGCACACCGCCGTCGTCAACGCGGTCAAGCCGGTGCGTCCCCCGGCCTGGATTCCGGCACTACTTTCAATATAGCTGACGACGGTGGATGTTCCCAGCAACGAGCTGATGATGGCCGCGGTGGAGTCTGCCAGGAGGGCCCGACCGACTCGCGGAACGTTGCCTTGGGCATCCATGAGGCCCGCGCGGCGGGTCACTCCAATCAACGTCCCAATATTGTCGAACATATCCACCAACAGGAGCGTTAGGATTATCGGGAGGGCTTTGAGATAATCCTTGAAAATGAGGTCGAAGTTGAGCTTGAGGAAGGTCGGCTCTAGCGACGCGGGCCACGAGACCCAAGCCGACGGCAGACTCGTCACCATGCCTCCCTTGCCGTCGGGCACGAACAATCCGGCCGCGGTCACCGCAGCCATCGAGAGGATGATCGCTCCCGGCACTCCGCGCGTGACGAAGATGCATGTCAGCAAGACGCCGCCGGCAAACAAGGTGACATCTGGCTTAGAGATGTCGCCCATGCTCACCAGTGTCGCTGGATTCGCCACGATCAACCCACCGTTTTCCAGGCCAATAACGGCAATGAACAATCCGATGCCCGCCGAAACGGCGATCTTCATCGAATACGGGATGGCAGCAAGGATCTTCTCGCGGACGCCTGTAACCGAGAGAAGCAAGAATAGGCATCCATTGATGAAAACCAAGCCCAGCGCACTTTGCCACGGGATTCCCATGCCGAGGCAGACGCTAAATGCAAAAAACGCGTTGATTCCCATACCGGGCGCGAGCGCAAGCGGGAAGTTTGTCAGCAAAGCCATCAACGCTGTCGCAATGGCGGCGCTCAATGCAGTGGCCGTCACCAGCGCGGCTTCCGGCATTCCCGCATTCTTTAGGATATTCGGATTCGCCGCGAGGATGTATGCCATCGCAGCGAAGGTCGTGAGTCCGGCTACAAGCTCGCGCCCAGCCGTTGTACCGCTTTCCTTGAGGCGAAAAAGCCTATCGAGCATCGAGCAAGAGGAAATACGCGGCTTTCAAAGCGAAGACACGCCCATTTTGCACGGCAGGACTCAGGGGCTCGCCAGCCTACTGACTACCGATGGATCATGGCCGACGACCCTGCGAGAACTTGCATGAAGGCGGGTCGCCCTTCCGAGGTCCTACCCGCGGCACCCACTTCGCCGAACGCAAAATGAGTAATCGACCGAAGTTGATCAACCGGACTGGCGAAAGAGATCGCGAGGCTGACCAAGACAAAACTTTGAAATTCCCGAAAGCGGAAATTTCAATACCGATAATGATCTGGCTTGTAGGGCCCTTCGATGGGCACGCCGATATAGTCGGCTTGCTTTTCAGTGAGCTTGGTCAACTTTACACCGATCTTCTGCAGATGCAGACGGGCGACTTCCTCGTCGAGTTTCTTGGGCAAGACAAAGACCGCCGGCCTGTAAACGTCCCTGTTTTTCCAAAGGTCAAGTTGGGCAAGTGTTTGATTCGAGAAGCTGTTGCTCATTACGAAACTCGGGTGGCCGGTGGCGCAACCGAGATTAACGAGGCGGCCTTCGGCGAGGAGGAAGACCTCGTGTCCGTCTGGAAACGAATACTTGTCCACCTGAGGCTTAATGTTGAGTTTGTTGATGCCCGGAAATGCGTTCAGCCTGTCGACTTGGATCTCGTTATCGAAGTGGCCGATATTGCAAACCACCGCTTGATCCTTCATTTTCGCCAAATGCTCGACAGTAATGACATCCACGTTTCCCGTGGTTGTCACATAAATATCGCCACGGCCTAGAGTCTCTTCGATGGTGGTAACTTCGTAGCCTTCCATAGACGCCTGGAGGGCGTTGATCGGGTCGATCTCAGTGATGACGACTCGGGCGCCCTGGCCCTTGAGGGACTGCGCGCAGCCTTTTCCGACGTCGCCGTACCCGCAAACGACCGCGATCTTGCCGGAGATCATGACATCAATCGCGCGATTGATGCCGTCGACGAGCGAATGGCGGCAGCCGTAGAGGTTGTCAAATTTAGACTTTGTTACAGAGTCGTTGACGTTGAAAGCGGGAACCAGCAGCTTTCCCAGCTCCTGGAGCTTGTATAGGCGATGGACTCCGGTGGTTGTCTCTTCGGAGACACCGCGCCATTCCCTTACAATCTCGTGGAAAGCGAAGGGATTTGCAGAGTGGATTTTCTTGAGGAGGTCCTTGATCACTTTCTCCTCGTGGCTTTCGCTGGGCGTGTTGACCCAATCGCCTCCTTCCTCGAGTTCATAGCCTTTGTGGAGAAGGAGTGTCACGTCGCCGCCGTCATCGACGACGAGCTGAGGGCCTTTTCCTTCGCCATCCAGGATCGCCTTCCATGTGCAATCCCAATATTCCTCGAGCGTTTCGCCCTTCCACGCGAAGACCGGCACGCCGGCTTTGGCAATGGCCGCGGCGGCGTGGTCTTGCGTCGAGAAGATGTTGCAACTCGCCCAGCGCACCGTTGCGCCCAGCTCGCCGAGCGTCTCGATAAGCACCGCTGTCTGGATCGTCATGTGAAGCGACCCAGTGATCCGGACGCCCGCAAGCGGCCTCTCCGACGCATATTTTTCGCGAATGGCCATCAGACCCGGCATTTCCTTCTCAGCGATCGAGATTTCCTTGCGTCCCCAATCGGCAAGCGCGATGTCACGGACTTTGAAGTCGGGTGTTTTCGTAAGTGTTGCAGTAGTCATTGGTTTGTTTGATCCACAGATCTCACAGATTGGCTCAGCTTTTGCGCCATCCCGAGACCCGTGCGTTTGTATGCTCGGGTTTCCAAAGTTGATGAGGTTTGCTCGTCTATGCTTTGTGGCTTTGAGTCGGTTAAGAAGTTCGGCGTGGCGGAGATCGTTCCTGATCTGGGAAAATCTGTGTCAATCTGTGGCTATAATTCCTACCGAACCGCTCCGCGCAGCGCAGTGGCCTGGTCCGGCCGCTCCCACGTTAAATCGGGATCGTCTTTTCCGAAGTGGCCGTAATTCGTGCTCTTTAGGTAAATCGGGCGCAGAAGGTTGAGCTGCTCGACAATATCGGCGGGCTTGAAGCTGAAGGACCGCAAAACAGCGGCCTCGATCTTCTCTTCGGGAACGACATTTGTGCCGAACGTGTCGATATGTACGCTCACCGGCTCGGGATGCCCGATGGCGTAAGCGAATTGCAGCTCGCATTTCGCAGCGAGACCGGCTGCCACAACGTTCTTGGCAACATAACGGCCCATGTAAGCGGCGCTGCGATCGACCTTGGAGGGATCCTTCCCCGAAAACGCCCCTCCGCCGTGGCGGCCCATCCCTCCGTAGGTATCGACGATGATCTTGCGTCCTGTCAGGCCGCTGTCCCCTTGCGGCCCCCCAATAACAAAGCGCCCCGTGGGATTGACAAGGTACTCGGTCTTTGGTGTTAGAAGGGATTTGGGGAGGACTTTCTTGATGACCTTCTCGATCACAAATTTTTCGATTTCCAAATGAGCAACATCCGCAGAATGCTGCGTGGAAACGACAACGTTCGTGATGGCGGCCGGCTTGCCATCCTCATAGAGGACGGACACCTGGCTCTTCGCGTCGGGGCGCAACCAGTTGACCTTCCCACTCTTGCGCAGCCGCGTGAGTTCCCGTCCGAGACGATGCGCAAACATGATCGGAGCCGGCATCAGCTCCGGGGTCTCGTCGCAGGCGTAACCAAACATGAGACCCTGATCGCCGGCGCCCTGCTCTGCGGTCCTCTTGCCCTTGGCCTTCCTGGCGTCCACGCCCTGAGCGATATCGGGACTTTGCGCGGTGATGTAGTTGTTCACGAAGACGTGGTCCGCATGGAAGATATCGTCGTTGTTCACGTAGCCAATCTCGCGGATCGCTTGCCGGATGATCGCGGTGTAATCGAACTGAGCCTTCGTTGTGATCTCGCCGCCGACGACAACAATATTGCTCTTCACAAAGGTTTCGCACGCTACGCGACTAAACTTGTCCTGCGCGAGACAGGCATCGAGGATCGCGTCGGATATTGTATCACACACCTTGTCCGGGTGGCCTTCACCCACGGATTCCGAGGAGAAAATGTAGCGTCGGGGCATTTACTTATTAAAATATCTAAATATTTTCATAGGTTGGATGGCGTCAATTGTCAAATCTCTGCGCGCGATTTCCGATCCGACGCGGCTTCGGTTGCTAGTGTTGCTTTTGGAAGAGGAACTGACCGTGGCCGAACTGCAAGAAATTCTCGGGATGAGCCAATCGAGAATCTCAGCCAGCCTCGCGCTGCTCAAACGGGAGGCGATCGCCGGCAATCGTCGCGTCGGGAAAAACATTTTCTATTCGGTTCGTCCGGAGACCGTTTCCTCGCTTCGTTCGATTCTTGACGCAGCAAGACGCGAGCTTCCGGAAGCCCCCCATGACAACGCTGCACTGGGTCTCGCGCTGCGCAAGCGCAAAGACAAGGCTGCCGAGTATTTCAACAAGCTGGCCGGAAAATTTGGGCGCACCTACATTCCGGGCCGATCCTGGCAAGCTTTGGCTCACGCGTTGCTGCGGCTTTTGCCTCCTCTGGTCATTGCGGACCTCGGCGCGGGCGAAGGAACGCTGTCGCAATTGCTTGCGCGCAGCGCGAAAAAAGTCATCGCCATCGACAACTCGGAAAAGATGGTCGAATTTGGACGAAATCTTGCGCGCGAACATGGTTACAAAAATCTTGAGTATCGTCTCGGCGATATCGAAGACCCGCCGATAGAGGAGGACACCGTTGATCTGGCGCTCTTTAGCCAGGCGCTTCATCATGCCTCGAGTCCGCAGAAAGCCGTGAGGGCCGCGCATCGCATCCTTCGAGATGGAGGCCGGATAGTCATCCTCGACCTCGCGAAACACAGCCACGAGCAGGCGCGCGAACTCTACGCCGACGTCTGGCTCGGATTCTCTGAAGTCGAACTGCAACAAGTTTTGAAGAGGGCGGGCTTTTCCCGAATTGAAGTCAGCATCGTTTCGCGGGAGATCCAGGCGCCGAACTTCCAGACCCTGCTGGCAACCGCGACGAAATGACGCGCGATGGACGAGGGTGCGCTCGTGGAGGTGGAGCAACAGGTGAGAGTTAACGACGCTTGACCGCCTGCAGCGTGTAAGTCAACGGCAGGCGCTCGGGCGCCGTCACGAGTCGCCACTCGTTGTGGTCAACGAGCACCATCTCGTCGCCGAGCGGGTTCCACGGCACGCTCTGGTGCTCGACGAGCTCAGTCAGCTCCATTCCTTCAGCGAGCAGCGCCGTAACGATCTCGCCGAGGCCGTGGTTGAACACCACCGTTGTGGGTTGGTCCAGCTCGCCCCCGTGCTCAACGTAGGTCTTCGGCTCGTGGAACACCGTGCCGCCGGCGACCTCGAAGTAGGGGTACTCGACCACGAGCAACCCGTCCTCGCGCGGATCGCTCAGAGTCCACAGCATTGGGTGGCCCTCGCGCATGAAGAGCCGGCCCGCTGGTCGCAGCAACGAGGCGACGACGCCGGCCCACGCGCGGATGTTCGGGAGCCAGCACAGCGCCCCGATGCCCGTGTACACGAGGTCGAATCGACTGTGGCCGAGCACCGCCGGTGCGTGCTCGACGTCGGCCTCGACGAAGTCGACCTCCACACCCGCCCGCACGGCGAGATCACGGGCGCCGGCCAGCGCAGACGGAGAGAAATCGAGCCCGGTCATGTGGGCGCCGAGACGGGCCAGCGAGACGGTATCGGTGCCGATATGGCACTGCAGGTGCACCGTTTCCAGCCCCCGGATGTCGCCGAGGCGGGGGCGGTCGAAGGCGACGACCCTGGACAACACGTCGGGCCGCGCCAGCAAGGCGTCGATCGAGTACCCGGCCAGATGGTGGGGGACGCGGCTCTCCCAGTTCGACAGGTTGAGCGCTCGGTGGTCGGGCTCGCTCATGTTTGCGTTCCTGGTATGAGGTTGAGCCGGGCCGACATCTCCATCTCGCCGGTCGGGACGAAACCGAGGCGGAGGTAGATGCGCGGGCGGTGCTGAAGGGCGAGGCGAATCTGTTGCTGGCTCACGAGGACGTTCGCCCCTCCAGGAAAAATTGAAGAGCGCATCAGACGAGATCGAAAACGCCCTGGACCAGAGTATGGCCGAGGACCGGAATCTCTTCGCCCGTGCGAACCGCGATCAAACTGGAGGTAATTTTCTCCTCAGGCAAACCAACAAGAAAGCCGAGGCTCTTTCGGTAAAGGCTCATTTGCCCCCTGTAAGTTTCCGCGATCTCCCCTTCATCCGTTTTGAAATCGTAGATCGCGGCACGCCGCGCCTCACCAGCATTGTTGCGAAAGATGATTACTCTGTCGAAAACTCCGCTGATCCATTGTCCATCGAGCGTCACATCGAACGCCTTTTCCCGCCAAAGGGAGTGAGGTCTCGCGGGCCGAGTCAAGAGTCGTGTTGCCGTGTCCGTCTTGAGAAAATCGGCTATCAGTAGGGCAACGTCCACCGGCAGGTCTCTGAAATTGGGCAGCCCATCATCGATCCACGAGATCTTCGCGAGCGCACGATGCACCTCCAATCCGGCGACAAGAGCGCCGCTCTTACCGAAAAACGAAGCTGCGTTGACTGGCGAGGCGCTCGCTTGGGATGGAAGCAGGGGAAGAACGCCAGTCCGGCGCTCACCGGCAAGGGACGTAATCCGCGGTGCTTCCGCCATAGGTGCCCGCCTCGCGACCTCTTCATGCCAGGTCGCATTCCCCGATGTCTTTCCGGCTTGGGAAAACGTCTCATGCAGGAGACGGTTAAAGTCACGGCAATCACTCTCCTCGCCAAGTCTTCTGCTCAGCAAATAAAGCCCACGCTTCGCCCGCGTCACCGCGACATAGAAGAGGCAGAGATTTTCATAGCATTCCTCCTCCGAATCACTTTCCCAAGCCTGCCGAAGCACAGGGTCGGAAAGGCAGATTCCCTTGGGGGGGAGCTCGAGCCCCCACTTCACCTGCCCATCCGGACCGTAATGAAGATGCACGGAGGCGTCACGCCGGCCCGGAAACGCCGGCACATCGATGTCTGGCAAGACGACCATGTCGAAGTCGAGCCCCTTGGAGGCGTGGATGGTCAAAACCCGAATCGTTCGCCCCGCGGGATCTTCCGATAAGACGAACCCTCGGGCGAAAGATACAAAGTCATCCAAGCACGCCCGGCCTCGCCAGGTAGCGTCGAAGTCGGAGGACCCTTTCAGGAGTTCCTCTGTCCTGCCCGTTGCAAAAGGCTTGTCTTCGATGTTCAACTTTGCCAGCCAGTCCGCCAGCAGTCCATGAAAGCCGGCCTCACGGATCTTCGTCAGCGCAGAGCGACGAAACTCGTGCACATCGTCCCCTAAGAATTCCGCCAAGGGAGTCATCCCTACATGCCCGAAGGACAGGGAATCGACCGGATGGGCAACGACGCTCAGAAGCGCAAGCAGGGCTGCAGCGACGTCGCTATCCTGGCAGGGAAAGAATCGACCTTCCGACGTTGCGGGCAGTCCAGCCCTACGAAGGGCGTCGATTACAGTAAGGATGCGAGCATTTGAGCGGACAAGCACTGCGCACGAGAATCCCTTGGCGAGCGGGTCGATGGCGGCAATTAGCCGCGCAGCTTCCTCGTCAAGCATCGCATTCTTGTTTTCAGCGAGCAATTCCAGGGGCCGCCATTCGAAGCAGCCGTCGTTCCGCAAGGTGTTATACGGTTGATGAGCGCGCCAAGCGGAGCTCCATCGGTCGAGCACCTGATCGGGAAAATCAAGATTTGGCGCGACCTGCCGAAGGTGTTCTGGTGAGAAGATCGTGTTGACCGCATCGAGAATCTCCGGAACGGAGCGGAAGGAGACATCGAGCGCTTCGCTGGTGTCGATTCGCTTACTTCCTGACGCGTTGTAGAAGTCGGCCACTTCGTCGAAGAGCCGCGGATCTCCGCCGCGCCACACGTAGATTGCTTGCTTGGTGTCGCCCACGTAGAAGAACGAGCGCTGCCCGCTGTCGCTCTGGAGCACCTCATCGACAAGGTCGCGCAGCGCCTGCCATTGCAGGCGGCTGGTATCTTGAAATTCGTCGAGCAGCCAATGGTCATAGGAGGAATCAAGCCGGAAATCCAGTTCCTGCCGACTGAAAGGGCGGAGCGATTTCGCCCCCCAGGTTGTGCCACGTGCTGCCGCGAGCAATCCAGCGACGTCGAGAAAAGTAAGCTGCCCGGCGTCGCGAACCTGCGCTTGGTACTGGATCTCGAAGCGGGCCACGAGCTCATAAAGCGCACGCGAACGAGCGAGCCGGCCTTCGAGCTCGGCGCGAATGATCGCGCGCCCCAGCGCAATCACCCTGTCGCGGAAAGCGTCGGGGAAATGGAAAACCTTTCCATGGAGGCCCTTCAGGCGGAAGTGGCCGGGTTTGATTCTGGCAATAGTCGGATTGATGGCTTGCAGGGCAAATTTGATGAGCCTATCCGAAGCGGCCGAGCCAGCACGCAATGCTCGGATCTCTCGAAAACGGCCTTCCCAATCGCCGCGATGCTTGTCCTCCATGCCCGTGTGGAGCTTGAGAAGCTCGCGCTCGAATTCGTCTGGGAGGCTGGACAGGTCTCCACCCTCAAGAATCGAGCATTTCTCCGGCCAGATGGTCGACGGATCGCCCCAAGGCTTGTCGCTCGGCGTGAGGAGGAAGCGTTCGTGTAAACCCTCGATTTCTCGATCCAGTGCCCCGGAGACGTCACGACCCTGGCGATTGCGGCTTTGCTTGCGGATGAGATCGAGAAACTCCGCAAAGCCCGCTTCATTGCGCCACTGGTGGCGAGAGACATCTGCGAGCACCTGGCGGCGAAGAACCCCTTGCAGGTGATCGTCAAGGATAGCAACCTCGCCCGCCAGCCCGCATTCGAAGGGAAATGCCCGGAGAATACGTCCGAAAAAACTGTCGAGCGTGCCAAGCGTGAGAAGCGGAAGCTTATCGATGAGTTGGCGAAGATGAGCGAGACACCCTGCCGATGTAAACCCGACCATGCCCGTCTTTGCGGCGAGAGCGCGCGCGGCTTCGGCTGAGGAAGAGGCTTCCACCAACCGCTTGAAGATCGCGTCCAGAAATTCCCCAGCTGCCTTCCGAGTGAAAGTCAACGCGACAATGCGCTCAGCGGGCACCCCACGTTCCAGCAGCTCGATAAATCGCGTCGCCAGCCGATGGGTCTTTCCTGAACCGGCGTTAGCGATGATGCGCTGGTGCTTGAGGCCCGAATCTCCCATTAGCGTTCGCTCGCGCGGCGGCGACGCTTTTTGGATTCGCCCTCAGTGGCAAGCCCTTTGAGTGCAAGCATTGGGTCGGACTCTAGCAGGATTTAGCTTGGGAGGAAAGAGAACGATGCAGCGCAGCAAAGCTTCCATGCAATGCAACAACAAGTGTAAGCATATCACTTTTGGAACATTTGTTCTATTGATCTGGCAGTCTTGGGGACGGAGCGCTAGTTTGTGCTGGCGCAATGACGACCGTTGACGAACTGATTGGGAAAATCGCGGCAGCCTATGAATCGTTGCCGAGGCAATTGAAGAGCATTGCCAGCTACATCGAGCAGCATCGCTCAAGCGTGATGATGGATCGCGTGAGCGACATCGCTCAAGCCTGCAATGTGCATCCGTCCGCTGTCGTGCGCTTCTCGAAACACTTTGGCTTTTCAGGCTTCAGCGAAATGCAGGCAATCTTTCGCCGGGCGTACACCGAGCAGGTTGCGCCCATTCAAAGCTATCAGCAGCGCGTCCGCAAACTGATCACGAACAGCCGAGCGAGGTTGCGCGGCTCGGACATCGCGCGGGAGTTTATCGATGGGAGCCAGCACGGGTTGGACGAACTGGCGTCCGGCCTTGACACCGACGCGTTTAACGAAGCCCTGGATCTCCTGGTCAAAGCCAAAGCCATCTACATTGCGGGCGTTCGCCGCTCATTTGCCGCCGCCTCCTATCTGGCGTATGCGCTTCAACACACACGCAAGCGGGTCATCCTTGCGCCCGGGCTCGGCGGAATGCATCGGGAGCAAATTAGCAGCATCCGCAAGGGTGACGCACTCGTGGCGATCAGCTTTTTGCCTTATGGGAAGGAAACGCAGTATTGCGTGCGGATGGCGCACTACAACAAGGCCAGCACACTGGTAATCACTGACAGCCAGATGTCCCCGCTTGCGCGCTTTGCCAGCGTGCTTCTGACAGTAAAGGAAGGCAACGCCTTTGGTTTCCGGTCTCTTACGAACACCATATGTCTTTGCCAGGCATTGTTCATCTCTCTGGCGTACAAACTCGAACTTAACATCGAACGATCTCAAGAAGACCCCATCGAGCTGCCATGATCGCGGAACTGGTCGTTGATGGTTGATGGTGGTCGAGAGCGGCGTTCTCCTTGGAGGACTCTCAACTTTCAACCCTCAACCGTATTGGGGCAAATCCCGAGCTCCAATGAGAAAATCTCTGGACTCTTCGCTCACGATATTGACGGGGTCCTCGCCAAGAAAAATATCTTCATAGTCCTCGTATTGCACCGCGCGGGGCGGCCAATAGATCCCGCGCCGCACACGGTGTGCAACCTCCTCGGCGCTGGACATTGCCGACGCGAACAGAGAGGCGCCCAAGGCAAATTCTTCAACGCCGCTCTCCTCGATCCCTTCAGGCAAGGAGAAGTATCCGACCGCAGGAGGCTCGGGTTCATTGGGCCACTGCAGCTGGGCGAGCGCGCGATAGAGCGGAAGCTGCAAGTCCCGCCATCGAACGATCCGCCCTTCGAACACCGTCTCGAAAACGTCGTGCTCTCCCGTAGTGGGCTCGAAATGAGCATCGGTCGTCGCTCTCCGTTTGGCATACGTCTTGTAGTCGAGGATGCGCCTCTGCCCGGTCCGCTCGTGAATATCCACACGATCGAGGCTCGCCACAACGGGCAGTCCTGCCAGAGAAAGCGTGCGCTCTTTCTCGAAGCGAAATTCCCCGCGTTGGATCCGCCAGCCCGCCCGGCGCTCCTCGGCCTGAATTCGTGCGAACTGGCGCAGGCGCGCGCGCAAACTTTCCCTCTGCACCCGGACGGGCAGGGAAAGCCGTCTGCCGAAGCGGTCGGACAGGATGGCATCGAGCTCCGCGAGGACGAACCCCTCGATCGCTGGAGAATCGCGGGATTCCCGAATGGTTTCCTCGTTCGCAAAATTTTCGACGGTCTTGTGGAGCACGATGCCGAAATCGATGGCGTTCATTTCCGTCTTCTGCGGATCGAATTCCTTCATATGCAGGACGTGTTTGAAGTAAAACCTTAGAGGACATTTGAGATAATCGCCAAAGGCCGTCACTCGCAGCGAATTGGGCGGCGGTCTTTGCGGAATCTCAAGGGGCCACGCCCTCTCCCGCGCGTGCGTTGTGCGCAGTGAGACGCCAGGACCGAAGAGGCTGCTCACGCGCGAACGAAGCTCCGCATCCGAACAGCGGAAGAGCAACCGGGAAGGCTTCGCCGGTTCGCCGTCGGCCCCTGTGCGGCATAGCGTGAGTTTCACAGCACCCGGCTCGCGCGTCGCAAGGAGGCAATGCAAGAGGTAAGTGTCGCGGGCGAATCGCAACGCATTGCTTTGCATGCCCAGTCCTCTACGGAGGGAATCCGGAAGAAACGGATGCGCAGCGACCCGCGCTGGAAGCGCGCCTTCTGTGCACCCTGAGAGAATGAGTGCGGAGTGAGGAAGCCAGGGAGCCTCAAGCCACCCGTTCAGCTCGACCTCCGTTCCGCTGCGGCGCTCGAAAACGGCGACGTTTTTCATCTCCTCGCAAAAAACCGCCTCGCCGATGCTCCGCGTAGAAAGCGAAGATTCGAGAACCCGCCGAAGGAGACCCGATAAGGCAGCAAGCGCTTCCGCCTCGCCAGAACCTGGGGCGACCTGCCGGCCGGCATAGACCCAACTCAGAAACTCCAAGAGTTCGCGCAGCGATCCGGAGGCCCCCAATTTCTTCCTCAACTTCTGCGCACCCGCGGTGAGTGCGGCAGCTCTTGGCCTCCGCTCCCTGGCAGATATGCGCTCCTCAAAATACGCGATAGCATCCGCCAATGTCTCGATGAGCATTTCCGTCCGCAGCTCATCGAGGGCGGCCAGAGCGGCGGTGGATCCGAGCTGCGATGCCCGGCAAAGCGCCTGCAGAAATACCGGATGCTCCGCGAGGGTGCGAAGCTCGCCAAGGCGGTCGCTCGAGCAAAAAGAAAGCCAGAGTCTCGAAAGGGTAGCGCACTCGAAAGGCGCAAGAGATTTTCCCGCAGGATCGTAAGGTTTGAGTCCATGCTGCCGCAACGCGCGATCGTGGGATGGGATGATTTCAGCATCCGCTACGCAAACTCCTGCGGCAGCGTCCGGTCCAAGCAAACGAGCCACAATTTCTGCCTCGGATGATGGATCTGCGGCGACAAGGACATCTTCGAGCCGGAGCGGGAGCGTTCTCTGCGGCCACCTTTCAACATCCGGCCGTCCCCAAGTGTCGAACCGAGCTTCGTCGCAATCCGGCGCATCCACGAGAACGGTGACGGAAAGGCCTGTAGCCTCAAGGTTTTCCAAATGTTGTTGGGAAATCCGATTCAGGTCCGGCACCCCTGCGACGATCACAGACCTGATGTTTGGGGGCGCCAAGCCGGCCTTCGCCGCTTTGATGCGCGCGGCGTTGGCATCTGGAAGCCCGGCATTCTCAAGACAATTCAGATATCGCCCATACAGCGATTCCAGTTCGTGCCAGCGATCCTCCTGGTGCGGGCAGAAGCGAACAATTTCCGGCGAAGCGGGCGTAAGTCCCACTTCAGCAAGAAGCGAGCACAAGTCCAAGAGCGATTGACCGATATGAAGCGACGAATCTTTATGATCGGAAAAGCCGGAGAGAAGCACAGGGTATTCTGCGAATGACACCCGAGAGATCACCTGCGTCCAAGCGAGCGAAGCATCCGTTCGGGCGGTGACTTTCTCACCGGTGCTCAGCGCAAGCAGTCCCATCGGCGTGGTTATTATCGGTGCCAGCAAACCCCTCTCGATCTCGCCGGCAGCCTTCACGACTTCAAAACGCAGACGCCGGCCCGCACCGGTAGTCGGCACGAGCACAGCACAATGGCTCAAATCAAGCGGCCGGTCCGAAGAAAGCGCGGCCAGCCAGTTCGCCACTTTGAAGACCAACGGCAAACGCTCGGTCAGGTAGATCGTTTCAGGCATGGCGCTCGGGAATTAAATCCCGCAGTTTGCCTCTGTAGGAAAATCGGATCAAATTCCGCAAAACGACAGCGATCGCGGCGAATATCCCTCCGAAGACCTCTACGCTTGACGCGCGTCAGTACTTCGTCAGTTCAGCTGCCGGTCGTTCGCTGAGCGCGGCGCGGAGCGCAGCCACTTGACGTTTCAAACTTTGGGGATCCGCGGACTTTTCCTTCTCCACTTTGGCTGCCAGCGCTTTGGTCGTTTCCTTCATCTGCTCGATGGCCCTGCCGCGCAACAATACGGCAATGTTGGATCCTGGCGTCACCAAGTTTTGGTAACAAATGACGGCTTTTCCCTCCCAAGGCTCGACGCGGATATCGCCCACGCTGTCTTTCGTAAGCACCGATCGAAGTAGCTTCCAATCAATACGATACGTGTTTTCGTCGATCAGTCGTAAATTGTTGCGGACGGTGTAGAACTCGTCGGGGAAAATTGGTACATCCAAACCGTAATCCACCTCCATGGTGCAGGCGGAGACCTTGTTGGAAATCTCTGACTTGATGACGTTGGGAACAAAAGACTTGGCGCTTTCGTAATCGAAAAAAACTGCAGTCACTTGCTCGGGGCTGGCATTGACAAGCCGATAGACCTTGATACGAGGCCACGGCTTTCCATCAATGTTCTCAGTGACAACTACTTGCGATCCATCTTCCACCTGGAATTTCTGAGTGGAACTCAGCTCGGAGAGAAGCGAATCGGCAACAAGCTCTGGCACGTAAATCAAGCACCAGGAGAACAAGATGGAGAGACGCCCAAGAAGGTAAAGTTCTTTCATGGCGACGCAGAGCTAAGCGGGGTTTCGATTAGATTGCAATTCCAGAAAGTGAGCGTTTGACGCGGCAGACGCCCTTTCTTATATTTTTTTCTTTTGTGGAGAGAATTTTGGAAAGTAGGTGAACATATGCCGGAAGTGATCGTTCGCAAAGGAGAGCCGATTGATCGTGCGCTGAAGCGCTTGAAGTCGAAGCTCGATGCAGAGGGTATCCTCGACGAGGTTCGCAGGCTGCGAGCCTTCGAGACGCCCACCCAAAAGGCACGCCGCAAGGCCAAAAACAATGCCAAGCGCTCGAAGATGAAGATTCGTTTCAATCTTAACTTGCCCTAAGGCCTTTGCCCCGGGTTGTAATAGCCGGCTGCGGTTTCCTTGGTGAGACCGCAGCCGATTTGTTTTTCGCGAATGGCTGGGACGTACTGGGCCTCTGCGCGAGCGTGGAATCCGCCGCGCGCTTCTCCGCCAAACCGTACGAAGTCCGGGCGGTGGATATCAGAAGGAAGTTCTCGCTTGTCTCCCCTTGGCGCGGCGCTGACGCACTCGTCCACTGTGCCGGTCCCGAACGTGCGGTCTCTGAGGCGTATCGTTGCGTCTTCGTTGACGGGTTGTTGAACGCGCTGGCCGCCATTGAGCCGCGACAGGTGCTCATTACAGGAAGCACCTCCGTCTATGCGCAGGTCGATGGGACATGGGTGGATGAAACCAGCGAAACGAAACCTGATCGCGAAACCGGGCGAATCTTGCTCGAGGCCGAGGGAATTGCGTTGGCTTCTGGCGGATTCGTCGCACGGCTCTCGGGACTTTATGGTCCGGGTCGCTCCGTCATCCTGCGGAAATTTCTTTCGGATCAGGCCGTGATCGAAGGGGACGGCCTGCGCTGGATTAATCAAATCCATCGGGACGATGCAGCGCGAGCCGTGGTCCATCTTCTCACCAAGCCCGCGATACAGGGGATATACAATGTTTGCGATAGCCAGCCGGCTACGCAATCCGAGGTTTACACGTGGCTTGCCGATTATTTTCGCCGCCCACTGCCAGGTACGGGAGCACCCGACCTCAACCGCAAACGCGGCTGGACCAACAAACGTGTGAGCAATGCCAAGCTACGCGGCACGGGCTGGCGACCGGCTTTCCCTGCATATCGCGATGCCATCCACTCGCTCAAAGGAGGATAGGCGACCCCCGTTCCGCTCCACGCGCAGGCGAACGCCTGTCGCACGGCCTTTCGGTGAGGGGCGTCAGCCTTTGCCTACGCCGGACGGTTCGGCCCGAGACGAGCCCTGTGGCGCCGGCTCTTCATTGGGTTTGGCCGGCTGGAGCATCTCCTCCAGGACCTGGATTGCCCCGCTGATACGCAAGAGCGTTTCGCGCAGTCTGGACTGTTGGGTGTCAAGATCCTGCAGTTTGGTTTGCCCGCTCTGAAATTCCGTTTTGAGCTGCTCAAGTCGGCTCATCAGTTTATCGCGCATGACTTATCCTTTCTGTCCTCCGTGTTGGTGCTCACTTTTGACGGCATTGGGTGCCCCACATCGGCGTTGCGGCGGCAGCGTTTCCTGGTTATCAATAGGCAGGGTTGTCGCATTTGCCAGCTGGGTGCGAAAGCCATTGCCTTGCTCTTCGGTTGCGTGTTGCTTCAGCGTCAATTGGACATTTTATTGAAATGGCAGTTCAAGGATCGTTACGTTGAAGAAGTCACTGAGGCTGACAGTTGTCGACGCAGCAGCTTTCAGCGTAAGAGTGTGCGATCCTGGCGCTATTTTGGGAACCACCAGACCGCTGGTCACAAATGGCTTGGACTCGGTCATGTTATCGACGCGGCTTAGTACGCTACCTACACGGCTGTTGTCCAGAAATAGGTCCATCCCGATGGTTATAGGACCTGGTACTCCCGAAAGTGCCGCTCCTGAACCGGAGGCAAAAACTAGCAGGGTGCCACCCCCGGTCGCGATTAGCTTCGGAGGACAAATAGTATGCTCGGGAGAAGGGAAGAAGCCCGTGGGTGTTGCCTGTTCATTCACATATACTTGGGTTACCTTCCACATCGGGCTCACCATGGCGCCCTCGCTTGTGATTTTGACAGCTTCTTCGCCATCCGGCTCTGTAAGCGTAAGACTACTGGCGATTACGGTATCGAACGTGACGCTAGCGCTGGCTGCGGTCAGCTTGCCTGTCACGCTCAAATCCCCGCCGATTGCCGCGACGCCACTCACCGTGAGAGCCCCCTGGACATCTAATGCCCCGTTGAACTTCGCGTCCCCAGCCACATCCAATCTGGCCCCCGGATTCGCCGTTCCGATGCCCACGTTGTCAGCGCTAATGACCATCTTCCCGCCCGTCACTTTGGAGAGCGAGGCGGAATCGACGGCCAGTTTGACGCTGGTTATGGAGTTATCTGCCGGTGTGACGTTGCTCAATCCCGCACCATTGCCGGCAAAGCTGGCTGCGGTCAGCTTGCCTGTCACGCTCAAATCCCCGTTGAACTTCGCGTCGCCGGCGACATGCAACCTGGCATTTGGTTCGTCCGTTCCGATACCAACGTTGCCTTGGTTGTCAATAAGCATCCGCTGGGCCAGCGGACCGTCTGCGGCGTCGGTTGAAAAGGCCAAGCGGCCTCCGCCCCCTGCTTGCTGTATCGCATTGATGCTGGCGAGGGATGCTTCCGTGCCCGAAGTATCCACTAAGACTCTGTAATTAAGTTCCGTTTGGGGTTGATTGGCTACAACATCAAAACCCAGGTCCGTTGCACCGGTTGGCATAAGCTCTCTCCTTTCTTAGGTGTTTTCTCGAATTCTGTTTTCAAGACCTTAAGCCGAGTTTGGATTTGTTGCTGCATATTTTCTCCACTCTGAAGCTGGCGGAGTCAGACGATTGCTATCTTTAATGCTTTCCTCGGAGACTCTCTAACGGCGCGATTCTCTGCGCCAATGCTTCAACGTTCGCCTTCAACTCTTTGACAGCCTCGAGGAGCACGGCTGAAAACCTGCCATACTCCACTGCTTTATAGCCCTCATCCCCACAAGTTGTAACTAATTCTGGAAACACCTCTTCGACTTCCTGAGCGATGACACCGATTTCCTTGCGGTCGCTGAAGAGACATTGAGATTCGTAGAGTCCATTCCACGAGAACGCTATTCCGTGCACCTTATCCAGTTTCTCCAATACATTAGTCAAAGGAGTGATGTTCGTCTTATACTTTGCATCGGACGTCGTAGGGAAATTACGAGCGCGAACGGTCCCCTGCACAATCAAGTTCCCGTTATCCTGAATGGTCATCAATAACCCAATGGTACCGGAATTCAGTGCACCTCCGCTCGCCTCACGGGAACGGCCGAAATGCAATTTCCATCCGGTATTATCGCCGAAACGCAATACACCGGCATTCGGGCTGGTTCCCGGGTCAAAACTTAAACCAATGACATCGTCGCCAATTTGCAGCTTGCGCTGCGGATCTATTGTTCCGATGCCGACGTTGCCTCCCGCTCTCAGGAACAGCCTGCCGTCGGCTACACGCGATTCCACGAAGTTTAAGCCCGGCCTACCGTGGTTTTGGTTGATGTGCCACTTAGTAGCGCCACTCGGATCCTTGAAGCTAATCAACTCTTGGCTTGTGCCTCGCGCTTGAATTGCTAGGGGTTTGTCGGGACCCGTCGTCCCGATGCCGACGTTGCCGTTGGTGTCTAACGTGACACTTCTATTTGATCCTGCCCAAAGCGACGTCGTGGTCCCCGGCCCTCCGAACAGCAACAGCTCCCCTGCGCCAAACCCGGCACCCGCATCGGGCACCCCAACATAGCCTTTCCCGGTTTCCCCCGAATAGAAATCCCAGCCGGCTGCGAAACTACCTGTGCCGCCCGGAGACGACTGGAGGCGCGGCGGGCTGTCACTGGCGGCAGAAAGAATATGCAATTTCGAGAGCGGAGCCGCGGTCCCGATGCCGACGTTGCCACCGCCAATGAGCATCTGCCCGCCCGACACTTTGCTGAGCGAGGCGGCATCCTGGGCCAGTTTGGCATTGGTTATGGAGCCGTCTGCTGGTGTGACGTTGCTTAATCCCGCGCCATTGCCCTTAAAGCTGGCTGCGGTCAGCTGGCCCGTCACGCTCAAATCCCCACCGATTTCCGCGACGCCACTCACCGTGAGAGCCCCCTGGACATTTAATGGCCCGTTGAACTTCGCGTCCCCAGCGACATCCAATCTGGCCCCCGGATTCGCCGTTCCGATGCCGACGTTGTCAGCGCTAATGACCATCTTCCCGCCGGATATTTTGCTGAGCGAGGCGGAATCCTGGGCCAGTTTGGCGCTGGTTATGGAGTTGTCTGCTGGTGTGACGTTGCTCAATCCCGCTCCATCGCCGGCAAGGCTGGCCGCGTTCAGCTTGCCTGTCACGCTCAAATCCCCACCGACTCTCGCGACGCCGCTGACCTCCAAGCGAGGCGCCGTGAGGGTCCCCTGAACGGCTAGTGTCCCGTTGAACTTCGCGTCTCCGGCGACATCCAACCTGGCATTCGGTTCGTCCGTTCCGATACCGACGTTGCCTTGGTTGTCAATAAGCATCCGCTGGGCCAGCGGACCGTCCGCGGCGTCGGTTGAAAAGGCCAAACGGCCTCCGCCCCCTGCTTGCTGTATCGCATTGATGCTTGCGAGGGATGCTTCGGTGCCCGAAGTATCCACGAAGACTCTGTAATTAAGTTCTGTTTGGGGTTGATTGGCTACAACATCAAAACCCAGGTCTGTTGCACCGGTTGGCATGAGCTCTCTCCTTCCTTAGGTTTATTCTTATGGATGTTATCCAGTAGGGCAGCAATCGCTCTTATTGAGGATCAAAAATGGCAGCTCGAGAACGGTGTAGAAATCATGATCCGTAAGAGTCGAGTTCGACTCGGAGTTGCTCTTCAAGAAAGCCGTGGAACTGACCGGCGGTTTGGCCGGAAGCAAGGCCTGCGGCGCCGGCTCTTCATCGGGTTTGGCCGGCTGGAGCTTTGTCGTGGTCATCAATAAGCACTCAAATGGTTTGCTCGGCCAAGCATTGGCTTATGAGTCTCGGGAGAGTGTACGAAAGCGATCCCCTTGGTCTTCGGCTGGCCGTAATCTTCCGGGTGCAGGAACAAGCCCCGCTCACCCTCAGGCTTCTCTTCTTCCACCGGAAGGCGATGCGCCTTCGCCGAAGCGTCCTGGCGGATGCCGGTCACTTGCCACGAGACCTTCACATTGGGCTGGTTGGTCTTGACGGTGAAACGGTTGCTCTCGATCTCGCCGGCCACGGCCGCCTGCGCAAGCTTGCCAATCACCGTCAACTGATAACGAAAATCAGCGTTCAAGGCCTCAAAGTAGCCAGGCAACACTACCGTCGCATTGCCTTCGGTGTCCGTGATGATGTTGCCATTGTAGATGTTCATCACGTCCGGAGATTCGACTGAGGAGTGATAGAGATACTTGTTCGCAGGATCAAGTGGGTGGTCAATCACGAATGATTTATTAGAGGCACTCAACCTTCCCTGGACATGCAAATTCCCGTAAATTTGCGAGACGGGATTCGCCATGGCAGACCCGGCCGTGAAACCCCCGAGCACGTTTAATGGGCCGTTCAACGCCATGTAGCCGGCCACATCCAATCTGTCAGGGCTAATGACCATCTTCCCACCCGTCACTTTGGAGAGCGAGGCGGCATCCTCGGCCAGTTTGGCGCTGGTTATGGAGTTGTCTGCTGGTGTCACGTTGCTTAGTCCCGCACCATTGCCGGCAAAGCTGGCTGCGGTCAGCCTGCCCGTCACGCTCAAATCCCCTCCGATTCTCGCGGCGCCACCTACCGTGAGGGCCCCCTGGACATTTAGTGGCCCGTTGAACTTCGCATCGCCGGCCACATCCAATCTGGCTCCCGGATTCGCCGTTCCGATGCCGACGTTGTCAGCGCTGATGACCATCTTCCCGCCCGTCACTTTGGAGAGCGAGGCGGAATCGACTGCCAGTTTGGCGCTGGTTATGGAGTTGTCTGCTGGTGTGACGTTGCTCAATCCCGCGCCATTGCCGGCAAAGCTGGCTGCGGTTAGCCTGCCCGTCACGCTCAAACCCCCGTCGATTTTCGCGACGCCGCTGACTTCCAAGCGGGACGCTGTGAGAGCCCCCTGAACGACTAATGGCCCGTTGAACTTCGCGTCGCCGGCGACATGCAAGCTGGCTCCCGGATTCTCCGTTCCGATACCGACGTTGCCTTGGTTGTCAATAAGCATCCGCTGGGCCAGGGGACCGTCTGCGGCGTCGGTTGAAAAGGCCAAACGGCCTCCGCCCCCTGCTTGCTGTATCGCATTGATGCTTGCGAGGGATGCTTCCGTGCCCGAAGTATCCACTAAGACTCTGTAATTAAGTTCCGTTTGGGGTTGATTGGCTACAACATCAAAACCCAGGTCTGTTGCACCGGTTGGCATAAGCTCTCTCCTTTCTTAGGTGTTTTCTTTTGGATGTGTTTCAGTAGGGACAGCAATCGTTCTTATTGAGGATCAGAATGGCAGCTCGAGAACGGCGCAGAAATCATGATCCGTAAGAGTCGAGTTCACTTGGAGTCGCTCTTCATGAAAGCAGTGGAACTTGACCGGCGGTTCGGCCGGAAGCAAGCCCTGCGGCGCCAGCTCTTCATCGGGTTTGGCCGGCTGGAGCTTCGTCGTGATTATCAATAAGCACTCATATGGATTGCTTGGCCAAGCATTGGCTTCCAGGTCTCGGGAGAGTGTACGAAAGCGATCCCCTTGGTCCTCGGCTGGCCGTAATCTTCTGGGTGCAGGAACAAGCCCCGCTCAGCCTCAGGCTTCTCTTCTTCCACCGGGAGGCGATGCGCCTTGGCCGAAGCATCCTGGCGGATGCCGGTCACTTGCCACGAGACCTTCACATTGGGCTCATTGGTTCTTATGGCGAAACGGTTGTTCTCGATCTCGCTGGCCACAGCCGCCTGCGCAAGCTTGCCAATCGCCGTTAACTGGTAACGAAAGTCACCGTTCAAGGCCTCAAAGTAGTCAGGCAACATTACGGTCGCATTGCCTTGGCTATCCGTGGTAGTGTTGCCATTGTAGATGTTCATTACGTCTGGAGATTCGACTGAGGAGTGGGATAGATACTTGTTCTCAGGATCAAGCGGGTGGTCAATTTTGAATGTTTTTGCACGGGCAGTTAATCTACCAGCAATCTGGACGTCGCCGGTATCCGTTCGCATCGTCAGCCCCCATCCCACGCCACCACCCTGAGGGCGACCGTAGGCACCATAGAATCCTATTAGATTATCAGCGTGCATTCCGAAAAACGCGGCGTCCGCATTTGCGGCTGTTTGAAAAAGCCAGATTCCAGCAGTTCCTCTGGGTCCTTGCCTTAGCCTTATTCGATCGCCAACATCCAACCTGAAGGCTGGTTGCGTGGCCCCGATGCCGATGCCGACGTTGCCACCGCTAATGACCACCCTCCCGCCTGTTACTTTGCTAAGCGAGGCAACATCCTGGGCCAGTTTGGCGCTCGTTATGGAGTTGTCTGCTGGTGTGACGTTGCTCAATCCCGCTCCATTGCCCCTAAAGCTTGCTGCGGTCAGCTGGCCTGTCACGCTCAAATCTCCACCGATTCTCGCGACGGCACTCACCGTGAGAGCCCCCTGGACATTTAATGGCCCGTTGAACTTCGCATCGCCGGCCACATCCAATCTGGCCCCCGGGTTCGCCGTTCCGATGCCGACGTTGTCGCCGCTAATGACCATCTTCCCGCCCGATACTTTGCTAAGCGAGGCGGCATCCTGGGCCAGTTTGGCGCTGGTTATGGAGTTGTCTGCTGGTGTGACGTTGCTCAATCCCGCGCCATTGCCGGCAAAGCTGGCTGCGGTCAGCCTGCCCGTCACGCTCAAATCCCCGCCGATTGTCGCGACGCCACTCACCGTGAGAGCCCCCTGGACATTTAATGGCCCGTTGAACTTCGCATCGCCGGCCACATCCAATCTGGCCCCCGGATTCGCCGTTCCGATGCCGACGTTGTCAGCGCTAATGACCATCTTCCCGCCCGTCACTTTGGAGAACGAGGCGGAATCGACGGCCAGCTTGGCGCTGGTTATGGAACTGTCTGCTGGAGCGACGTTGCTCAATCCCGCACCATTGCCGGCAAAGCTGGCTGCGGTCAGCTTGCCTGTCACGCTCAAATCCCCGTTGAACTTCGCGTCGCCGGCAACATCCAATCTGGCTCCCGGATTCTCCGTTCCGATACCGACGTTGCCTTGGTTGTCAATAAGCATCCGCTGGGCCAGCGGACCGTCTGCGGCGTCGGTTGAAAAGGCCAAACGGCCTCCGCCCCCTGCTTGCTGTATCGCATTGATGCTGGCGAGGGATGCTTCCGTGCCCGAAGTATCCACCAAGACTCTGTAATTAAGTTCTGTTTGGGGTTGATTGGCTACAACATCAAAACCCAGGTCTGTTGCACCGGTTGGCATAAGCTCTCTCCCTCTTTAGGTTTATTTCTTCTATGCTGCTAAGAAGACATTGATCGTTGCTCTATCACGATATCCACCCATGTGGCCTCGTTGAAGTGTTGTGTCAGTTGCTCCTTTATGTGTCACATAGGGCGAAGCAGAGCAATTTCGGCACGCAGTGCGCGAAGTTCAGCCTGTTGCTCTTTAATGGCGGTGATAATCGCAGCGACAAGTCCCGATTCGTTGATGCCTTTCATTCCGTCTGGCCCTATTTCTATCACTTCCGGGAGGACGGTTTCAACTTCCTGTGCTATCAGGCCAATTCGATAAGAATCGTCCTCTCTCGCATTGCGCCACTTGAAACGAACACCGCGCAAGGCGAGAAGTTTGTCGACCATGCGATCTAGCGATGAGACGTCAGTCTTTAAGCGAAGGTCAGAGCCGTGGACAATCCCCCCATCGCTCCAAAGCCTTCCTGCCGCGAATCCGCCGAAATACCCAGCACCCTGGATTCTAGAAAGACGGAGCCAGTCGTCATCGGCAAACCAATCCCGATCGCCCGATAAAAGCCATTTATTACCCAATTGGAGCTTTTGTGTTAGCGTAATTGTTCCGCTATAAAGCTTTCCTGCCGCGAATCCGCCGAAATAGCCGGTGCCCTGGGTATTAAAAAGACGCAGCCAGTCATCATTCGCATGAGCATCGCCCTCTCCCGATAAAAGCCATTTATTGCCTAATTGAAGCTTTTGTGTTTGCGTAATTCCCGTAACGGTGACCTTGCCTTTGGTATCAACCGACATCCTATCCAGGTCGTTCGTTCTGAAAACTAACGGGTGGTTTGACGTGGTGCCAAGGTAGCCTCCAGCCCCTGATGCCTGCAACAAAACGTTTACGCCACTATTTTGCGCAATGGCTATGCCTGCGTCTGGCGTATTGCTTGCAACGACCGCATTTACCCGAGTTTGAACAATCGAACTAGTTCCGGGGCCTACATGAAGTCGATTTTGTGGGTTGTTCGCCGTTCCGATGCCGACGTTGTCACCGCTAATGACCATCTTCCCGCCCGATACTTTGCTAAGCGAGGCGGAATCCTGGGCCAGTTTGGCGTTTTTTATCGAGCCGTCGGCTAGAGTAAGGTTGCTTAGTCCCGCACCATTGCCCGCAAAGCTTGCTGCGGTCAGCTTGCCCGTCACGCTCAAATTCCCACCGATTTCCGCAACGCCGCTGACTTCCAAGCGGGACGCTGTGAGAGCCCCCTGGACGTTTAATGGCCCGTTGAACTTCGCGTCCCCAGCGACATCCAATCTGGCTCCCGGATTCGCCGTTCCGATGCCGACGTTGTCAGCGCTAATGACCATCTTCCCGCCCGTCACTTTGGAGAACGAGGCGGAATCGACGGCCAGTTTGGCGCTGTTTATGGAACTGTCTGCCGGTGTGACGTTGCTCAAGGCCGCACCATTGCCCTTAAAGCTGGCTGCGGTCAGCTGACCTGTCACGCTCAAATCCCCGCCGATTGTCGCGACGCCACTCACCGTGAGAGCCCCCTGAACATTTAATGCCCCGTTGAACTTCGCGTCGCCGGCGACATGCAACCTGGCATTCGGTTCGTCCGTTCCGATACCGACGTTGCCTTGGTTGTCAATAAGCATCCGTTGGGCCAGCGGACCGTCTGCGGCGTCGGTTGAAAAGGCCAAACGGCCTCCGCCCCCTGCTTGCTGTATCGCATTGATGCTGGCGAGGGGTGCTTCCGTGCCCGAAGTATCCACCAAGACTCTGTAGTTAAGTTCCGTTTGGGGTTGATTGGCTACAACATCAAAACCCAGGTCCGTTGCACCGGTTGGCATAAGCTCTCTCCTTTCTTAGGTCTATTCTCTTGGATGTTATCCAGTTGGGACAGTAATCGTTCCTATTGAGGATCAAAATGGCAGTTCGAGAATCGTCACGCTGTAGAAATCATGATCCGTAAGAGTTGTATTTGCAGCAGCTTGCAGTGTAAGTTTGTGTTCACTTCCCTTCGCTATATTGGGAATCGAAAGAGTGGTCGCAACTGTCGTGTGAGGGATCACAAGAGTTGTTGTGCCAGGAAATTGTGTTTTTTGTGCACAGCCTGGCACCGAAGGTGCCGGATTCGTGGAATTCGGCAGCTTATTACCATCAAGCAAAATGTTGATCCCAATTATGAAGGGATTACCGACGTCAATCCCTGTATCAGGCTTTGGCAAGACTGAAATGGATGCAAAGATCAGCAAGGTGCCACCTGCGGTGGGGAATTGTTTTTCGGGAGTGAAGAGGGGCTGGTTAGGTTCAACTTTCTTTGACCTTTCATTAAAAGAAAGCCTTACTTTCCACATTGGGCTGTCTATGGCGCCACCATCCTTCGTGAGCATGAGACTGCCTGCCGTAACGGTATCGAATGTGCCGGTAAAGCCTGCCCTAGTCGCGGCAAGCTTACGCATGGAGAGATCTGCGTCTTCCGTTAATTTCTTGTTAGCATCCACTGTTAGTACTGCCAAGGTGAGAGGAGGGTAATCCGGGCGGTTCGTCACAAGCTTCTGAAATCTAAACGTCGGTATTTCCGTCGTCCGCGTCGGACCCTCCACTCCTGGGTCCATGCTGGGATCGGTTAGCTTCTCTATCAGCTCTACGTAAATCGCGTATTTACCTGCTTCGGGTAGTTGCGTCAGGGGCAACGGTGGTTCCGAAGCTGAAAGCACAATCTCACGCCCCTGTTGGTCTATGGCCGTGCCACTGGACACAGTGACCTCAGATTGTCCCTTAATGCCAGTGACACGGAGATCGTCCGGTCCCCCTAATCCGTCCGTGTGCAGGAGTCTATTGTGACGCCTATGACGATCCAGGTGGTATTTCTGTTCGACTTGGAAATCAGCGGCGCGCAAGAATTGCCGGTCGAAGTAGTTCATTCGCTTGTTGAATTCGTCGTCAGGCATATTCTGTCTTCTATTCGTTTTTCTAACTTTAGTTGTTCATTGAAAGCCTTTAGTTATGGCTCGTGCGAAGCTTAGCATGGCGTCCATCGGCCACAGGGAAGACGGACGGTTCGCCACACAGTAATGTGGTTTCCCCGACCTGCGCGTAAATCTCACCTGCAACCTCATCACCCGGCAGGGGCGCCAATTGCATGGTAGTGGCGCGAACCCGGAGCTGGTAATAGGTGTGGGCCGGTGTTTCCGTGTCCAGGATGAACCGGGCTTCACGGATCAAGACATCGATGCCGGCCGGTTGTCGCAGGCCGCGCACGGTGGGATCCACCGTCAAATCGGCGATGAAGAAGAAAGGCGGTCCCTCGCCCAGGACGGTGTCCATTCCCAAAGTTGCCCGCACGCCCAACTGAAAGACGGCATCGACATCCGTGTGGCGGCGCAGGAGGTCGGTGACAATCACACCCCCCTCAACGAGATCATCTTTAAGCCAGGCTCGGAGCATTCCTTCCACGCCCGCGCGGGTGCCACGTCGCGGGTAGATCCCCACAGCGGTGCGGACGAGGTGTCGATTCCAGCGGGCTTTCCGCCGGTCATACGGCGCGTCATTGGCCCATGGTTGGCCGGTAACATCGGTTTCACCCGCGCGGCGGATGAGGTCGGCGCGCAAGGGCAACCCGATCCAGCTTGCAAGAAAATTCAAAAACGTAGAATCGGGCTCAGGCCGGTATTCGTCCAATTCGAGCCGGCGGGCGAACTGGGGCGGCGGCGTGAGGTCGGGGTTGAACAAATCCGGGAGGCCGCCCGCGTGGAGCACGATTTCCGAGCCCGGCGTCACTGACCTGGCAAAGTCGGCGTCGCGCACCAGGAGCCGGGAATGACCGTTGTCTCCGGGATAGTCCGCCGCGAGCGTGGTAAAGTCGGCATCGGCATCACTCTTCGCGAGACTGACGAAGGTATTCGCCGGGAAGCTGGCCGGCGAGTCGACACGCGGCCTCAATTTGATCTCGATTTTCCTTACCGCAAGAAAAGTCAGAAGGCGGCTTTTTCCGTCCCGGATCACTTCCAATCTCTCGCCAGACTTCAGATCCCGGGCGAATGCCGGGTCATCGATCTCCACGCCGGTGGGTCGATTGAGGTCCGCGGGCAGAGCTTGTGCGAGTTTTGCGCCAGTCGTGTGTCCCTTGCGAGTGATCGGGCTTCCAATCGGGAAGCTCTCCGTCGAGGCCTGAAGAGCTTCCACTTCGATCGTGGCTGTGGGTTTCGGAGTATCGGAAGTTCCGAAGGGATCGGAAGCGACGATAAGCCGGAGATCTCCGGGCGAGACGCCTTCGATGAGGCTTTGCAGCTCTTCGAACACGTCTTCGAAGGCTTGAAGGAATCGATTCTGGAAGGTGGGAGGCTCTGTTTCGTCCCCGCGATAAATCTTCCGGCAAATAGTCGCGGAATCGAATCGGGCGTGACGAATGATTAGACATGGCGTTCAGTCCGGTCAGGCATCTACGACAGTCACTTCGAAGGTTTCATCGCTCCATTTGATGAGCGAGGTGGGGCCAGGCAGACGCAGTTCCGAGACTGTCTCGGATGAGACACCCTGGTCCAGCGATGCCGAAAATAGGGGTGTGGCCGTCGGCGGCGTCTCCGCCCCGGATTGCCGGGCCAGCTCCAACTCGCGGACATGGTCAACGCCCGGAAGTCCTTCGATGACCCCATAGAGTTCCGAGCGGAAAATGGAGCGTCCCAACGGCCAGCCACGCCCCTTATCGCCGCCGCGAGTTGGATGGAGAAAATCGTGCACGGCCTTCATGACGTTTTGACGGACGGCGGCGCGATCAAGCCGGCTTTGGGCGCTGCGGACCACGGTGGCTCTAAGTCGAACCAAGGAGTAATAGTCCGGAGCCAGGACTTGAAGCCGGGTCGCAATCAAAACCCGCTGGTTAAGGAACTCAAAGACGGCTTGGCGAAGCTCGCGGCTACGCTCCGGATCGAGATCATTCCCACCGCCTGGTTCAGGGACAATGATTATTTTGAGCCGTAGCTCCTCCGCCGGGAACACTCCAGGCGCCGCATGCAGATCCACAATCACCTCGGCCCGGGCGATTTTTTGGTTTTTTGGCCACGTCTCGGCCGGTTGCGCGAGGATCTGCTGCTCGATCTCCTCCTCGGTGACGGCACGCTCAGGCGCGTCTAATTTCTCGCGGACTCGCCGAAACAGCATCTCGATGGGTTCGCCCGTCGGGCGCGCAACGCCCAGCAGGCTGGCGAAATGCTCGAGCGATCGATCCGGCACACGGTTGATCTGATAAATCGCGTTTTCAATCAGAAAGGCGAACAGATCCAGGAACGTGATGCCGGGGTCAGAAAAATTGTGGTCGGTCCAGGCGGGAAAATGCTTGGGGATGAGCGCCTTCGCCTCGTCCACCAGCTGGTCGAACGTGCGATCATCGAGATTGGGGATTGGAAGAGGCATGGTTATGCGATGGCCAAACTCACGGTGGGGGTGCTGACGGAGACACGATGCTGCCCGGAACACACGAGGGAGATGCCGCCGAGATAAACGTCGGAGGCTTGCGCAATCTTTCGAATTTCGAGCAACGGAAGATTGGGCTGCCGGACTTTCATCAGGAAGCAGAATCTGCATGTCCGGCTGCTTCCTGATTGACGGCAAACCCGGCTCCAGATCTCTAAAGTCTTCCAAGGTCAAAAATCGAAGAGGCGAGGGCGAAAATGATCCCGGGCCGATGACCTGAAACGGGGAGCCTGATGAGATGATCCGGCGTCGCAATGCGGGAACCGATGGCCGGCGGTTCGAATTCGCCGGGCTTCGATGCCGATAAGCTGCGTCGAGCTCTCGCGGTCTACGCGACCGAGTTGACGTGAGCGGAGGGCTGAAGACGCCGTCACCGAGCAACTGGATGATCCGATCGCCGACTTTGAATCCCTTTACGGCGAGAAAGCGCACCTCGGTCCCGGCCGGGATCGGTTCAGCCAACAATGCCGCCTTGCGGCCGTCGGTCGAGTGAACACGAACTCCCCTCGGGCAAATTGACAGGACTACAAACGGGGAAGCAAGCTCGATCCGGTGTTGCGCCTGGCTTGGAATCAACTGCAAGCTCCTCAAATAACGCACGCCTCGACATCGCCTGGATAACACTCGCGACTTCAGAAGCAAACACATTCCTTCCAAGCTCCCATCCATCGGCGTCGGGACCACCTGTCAATGGATGAAGGAACTTGTCGAGGGCACTCACGTACCCGCCGTTTGACTTGAGAGGCTCGCCGCAGGTCGTCCAAAACGACATGGGCGGCAACAGCGACTTCAACGTAACCGGTCCGATGACGTTCACCCGCCCGAATGTCGCTCAGTCCGGCGAAAGCTCGACTGCTGACCGATTCCTGCACCTGCTGAATCAATTCCTCGCTCGGAGCCGGTCTATGCTCGGTGCCCTGCGGCACAATGACCAGTGTCATCCAGCCCGGCTCATGGTGAAGATTCCGGTTAATATTGGATAAACAGACGACGCGGGCGAGTCTTGTTCCCGCCGCCTCGCGGGCCAGCCATTCGAAATCGGTGCGACTGACAGCGCGTCCGCGATGCCGGAGGGTCTGAGGTCCGCGCTGTTGCACGATCTCCGCTGTCTCAATGTCCGCTCCGCTGTCAGCACTCAGCGGATTGGCGACAGAAGCTACACCTGCCACGGGGGACTTGAGCTTGGGCGACGGCTCCTTTCGGCACGTTGCCGGCAGACCCGGCGCCGACACGGTAGTTCGCCACGATGTTGTTGGTGCCCAGCGAAGGGACCAGTCCGCGGACGCCGTCGCCGAAGACGACGTCTCCCGTGCCATGGTCGAGCGTGTAATGGCGGCTGTACGGCGCGGAACCGTTGAAGGAGGAAATCTCATGCCAGCGAATCCAAATCTCGGTTTCGTCCGTGGCCGGATTGATGCGCCTCTCGATCGCGTCTGAACCTTCCTCCTTTAGCAATTCATCCCGCTCGACTGCACTGGGAAGTTCCGGTTCCAGCACGAGAATCTGTGGACCAGCCAGAATGGGACTCTGCGCCAGACGAAGAGTTTGTCCGGGCAGGCTGTTTCCGGAGCCGGCGATTTCATTGGCGACCGTCAAGGCCTGAATGGCCGGAACGGTATTCAAGAAGATGGCTGTCAAGCGGGGCGTGGTGATCGGGTCATCGCGCAACGGCTTGTTGGCATTCGTTGCTGGCCCATCACGTGATGGTATCTGCATGGCACGGATCCAGTAGATCTCTTTTAAGTCGAACTTGGCCAATGGGGCCATATTGGCCGGGGTCAAGATATCCACCGTCCCCGACTGAGTAAATTGACTGGTTTGGTCGAGCACCGAAAGCTCGACCCATGCGGCGCCGTTAAAATACTCCCAGCGCACCGAGGGCTGATCCGATGGCGCTGGCGCAGCCGCCGCCTGCTCTTTGGTTGGTCTTCCCGAAAACGCCCGGGGTGCGACGACGAAGAAGAGGGTCATTGGCTCTTCGGGAAACACTTTGTCGAAACCGAGGTAAAGGGAAGGCGCGGTGTCGGCGTAAATGCGGGGCGTCAATTTTTGGACCCCGACAAAAGGGTTGAAACCGCTCCCATTCGCGACGGTTTGGTCCGTCAACAGGAAACCATTTTGGGTGACTACCGACTGGGGAATGCCGTCTGCCCGGTAGCTCAACGTCAGCGTTGCAACGAGCGGCGGAGCGAGGTTGCCCGTGTCGTCTTTTAACTTGAAGCCTCTGGAGGGATCGTTCGGATCTATCTCAACATACTCCGCCGGTTTCCCATAATCGCCCGACGCGATCCGCACGCGAATCCAGAGTCCATCCTTCCCATTGATCTTTCCCAAGATCAAATCGGCCAATTTCAGGACGACATTTCCAGAATTCGACAAAGAGGCCGTTTCGTCTTGGGCGGAGTCGAATTTCGTCCAGCCAGCGGTGCCAAAAAATTCCCATTGCAGGCTCGCCTCCTGAGGAGTTGCCTTACACACAAAACTCAGTGTCAACCTGGCATTGGGCTTGGCCAAGGCTTCGGAGCAAGTCAGACAAAACGCGTCGCCGATCTTCGGCGTTTCGCCGAATGGATGGAATGGCATGGTCACATCGAGCGGGACGGCGTTAGCGAACGCGAAATCGGGTAGAATGCCTTTTCCACTGACCGACAATCGAAGATTTTTCAAAGTCAGACTTTCCGCTCCATCGTCTTCAGCCAGAGGCCGGGGCAACGCTGCGTGCAGCCAGTGGCTGCGAAGTCCCCGCCGCAGGGACGCGCTGTCGCTGGGACCTTTGAGAATGGTTTGATCAAGCGCGTTGACTGCCTCAAACGTTATCTGATTCGCCGTTGCGCTAATGTTGCCAGCCAGGTTTATGGCGTGGCCATTGGACACGTATTGCCAGACGATTCCCCTAAACTGGTTCTTTACTTCCTGGCTGTTCGGACCGTCAGACGTAACTGTCACCTCCGCCCTGTTGAAATCGAGCAAACGTTCGTCGCCAAGAAATAGCGCGTGGGACAGGCGGCTGGCGCCCAGAAGCGGTGTGAACCCAATGCCGCTGGATCCGTCGATCAGCGCTGAGTGACCGGCTGAGCGATCCCATCCGGGGTCCATCGTCCACGCCGCAACCAAGGCGGCTGGAACCACTGTGAGATCCGCTGTTGTCTCAAAGTCAACAGGCTGCTGCCCGCCTTTTGGTGTTGTGCTCGCCCGCGTGCCTTGAGGCACAAGGACAGGAGCACTGCCCGAAGTCAGAGAGAATGTCAGAGGCACCCGAGCCGGCACAGGTGGCAGGAGGCTGACACCGACGGCATTGAGGAAGGCGTAGAGGTTCATGCCTGGCGCCTTGTTGAGGCGCTCGAGCGTTATCTCCATCAGCCTGGTGAAAATGCGATGGAGCATCGTGCCAGCGTCAGGCTTGGCGTTCGGATCGCCTTTCCATTCCGGGACAAGCCGCGCAGCCAGTTTGCGAAGCTGCCCCAGAATCTGTTCGTCGTCCCGCCGGTCGAGGACCGGTGGTGGAGCAGCCCTCATAAGGCTCCTCTCTCCATGTAGAACGGATAGACGAGGTTAAACGTGGTGTCTGTAGATCGCACGCGGTAGTGCAGGTGGATCAGCAGGCGATCCTGCTGCTCCCGCCCATCGGATTTTGGGATGTAGCGTCGTTGTGAAGGGACCGCTCTATAGGTGCCCCGACGAATGCGCGATTGCAATTCGGCTAGGTTGACTTCCAGGTTCTGCTGCGGGCTGACGATAACCTCGACGTTCAACACCTCAATCCGCGGCTCAAAGCGAATCAGGGCCTCCTTCACGTAATGCTCAGCCAGGGTGATCGTTGCCTGGTTGAGCGGTTCGAACGCGAGTTTGTTTAAGCTCGCTCCAAAGTCCGGGCGCATCACCCGCTCGATTTTGGCGGTTTGCACGATCAGCAGGATGGACTGGCGGACATGGTCTTCCAGGGTGTTCATCGCGATGAGTCCGTCTTCTCCCACGCTCAACGGAAAGGCGATCCCCGCTCCAAGGAAATCTTTGCTTTGATTGGATTGACCATTCATCGCCTTCTCTTAGCCAATGAACACGGTTCCCTTCGCAAAGACCTTCCCGACCGGCAAGTCGGCTGGGTCATTGCAGGTGAAGGCGGCGTCGCCGTTGCGCGCTGCCGGCTTGCCATTGATGAAGACCGTCGGGCTGCCCGCAATGATGGTGCCCTTGTTCGCGGGGGGTTTGATGAACGTGCCGCCAATGGGCAGATGCGCCGGCATACTATTGCTAGCCGTGCTGTTCATCGTTGCGGCCGGCATCCCCATGATGTTCACGTCGGCGCTCAGGCTGCCGCTGATAATCGCCGCAAACGGATGCGGCGTGAGCGCCGGTGGGGCTGTGCCCGGGGGCTGAATACTGTGCATGTCCTGCGCAGGAACCGTAATCTGGTCACTTTTTTTTGCTGCTGGCACTCCCATGACTCGGCCTCAATTGATGTTCACCCGCTGTCCCTTGATGGTCATGGTCGCGTTCGCTTTCAGGTCCATCGAGGTTTGCGCTTCGACTTTTGTGTCCGCGGTGCTCTTCACCTCAACACTTTGCGCGCTCAGGCTTATTTTGCCCTTAGGCGCCTCAATGACCACATCCTGTGCCGACTTGATTAAGATGGTATTGTTGGCGGTATCGACCGTGACGCTGTTGGCGCCGCTTTTATCGATGATCTCGATTTTTTCGGCGCCAGGGCTGTCGTCGAGACGAATCAAATGTCCGCTACGCGATTTGATCAAGCGCAGGTTATTTTGCCCGTCCGAATTGGATTCCGGCGGCTTGTCGTCGCCACTCCACAGCGCCCCGAGCACATAAGGCCGCGTGATGTCGCCCTGTTCGAACGCGACCAGCACCTCGTCTTTCTCTTCCGGCAGGAAAAACATGCCCCGCCCGTCTCCCGCCATCGGCGCCGCCACGCGCGCCCAGTGCCCGATCTCTTCGTCCGACGCCCATGGGAGTTTGATCTTCACCCGTCCCAAGCCATCGGGGTCTTGATTATCCAGAACCAGGCCAACAGAGACACCAAGGGTGCTCGCACGGTCGCGGTTACTCGAGAAACCCGGCACGTCCGGCAAGTCCGGCGGGCTGCCCGAACCATTATTGACTTCAAACGAGGTCAAATAACCGTTCGCTCCAATGGCGTGAGTGACCCTGGTGACGAAATAGCTTCCATTGAAACGGCCGATGCCGCTGAGCTCCAGTTTGGCGCCAACGCGCATGGCAGGATTACCCAGGCATGTGCCGCTGCCCGTGAGGGGGGCTACCTGTTTATTTCCCAAAATGCTATCAGCAAAGGTATTACCCTCAACGAGGCTGGAAACAAGGACATCCCTAATCACCCGTTGCGAGCGGCCGCCCGAGCCCTGTTTGATCTGTTCCAAACCCGACTGGGCAATGCCACCCGCCCTTTCGCGCTTCGCGGTCGCAAAAAAGCGATGTTTCTGAACAGGGTCCCCGACCTGCACCAGCACCTCGTTAACCAGACCAGTCGTGCTGAGCTTTGGGGAGAAACTCAAGAGAGTTTTTCCCCATTCGAGCCGGAAAGTCTCCGGGTTCGGCGGGGGTCCAAAGTAGAGGGTGCCAGAATCCACCCGTACGATGTAGCCATTGAATTTCGCCAGCATCTGCAAGAAGTCGAGGTCCGTCTCGTTGGCCTGAATCCTGGGCAGCTTGCGCTCGCGAGTTTCCTTCACAGAGGGTTGCAAGTGCATTTCCCTCGCGATCCGGGAGACGATCTCGCTATCGGGCAGCGCACTGGCAGGGCCCGATCCGTCCCCGCCAAACTTGCGGAAAATAGTGCCGCGAGTTAGTTGGTGAAGCAAATCGAATCCCTGGACTTCCACTGTTGCCGGCCCACTGGTTGGGAAATCGGCCGTCAATGCCGAGATTTGCCCAAGGATCATCTTTCGCGTTTTGCCAACGCCAACGAATCCCAGGGTGATCTCAACGCGCGTGAACTCTTTAAACGGCCCATTCTTCTCGTCGATGAGCGCGAGTTTAGGATCGTTCAGCCGAAAGCTGAAGGAACTCGGCGCGTTCAAAAGCTCGGTCACAGTGATATCCATGATGCTCTTGGCGAGCGAGGTCTCGAGCTTCTGGCCGCCGACCGTCATCTCGAACGTTGGCACATAAACGTCGGGCAGCGATTGCGGTTTCAGCATGGCCATCGTGGATCAGGTTAGAGCTGGAATTTTCAAAGCCTGGCCGGCCGGAATTGTCAGCGGATTGTGGATGTTGTTGGCCCGCGCGATCGGCCGCCATTGATTCGGGTCGCCGTATTCCTGAGCGGCAATCTTTTGGAGCGTGTCGCCTGCCTTGAATATCCACTGCTTGGTGCGATCGGCCGATAACAGTTGAATGCTGCCAAGGAGGTCCTGAAGCGTGTCGTTTCCCTTCAGGGTCACATTGAGCCGCGCCCGCAGCGGCATCCCCAAGGCGTTGAAGTAATCAAAGCTTTGCGTCACGCTTTCCAACACGCACGGAAATATCAGGGAACCCCAGAGAAAGATCAGGCGAGGCGGTGCGTGTGTTTCGCTATTGAGGCTGGTCAAACCAAGGACCAGCCCTGTAAAGACTCGCACGTCTATTCCTTCGTCGGTCGTGTCAAAAAACAACTCCATCGTCAGCGTCTGGGCGCTTCCCCTTACAAACTGCAGCAAGGACGAGCCGAGTCCAGGTATGCCGACCTCCGCATATTGATTGGTGACCTGAAGCTGGTATTCCGGCGGATTAAACATCACTGGAATTGGAATCGATGTCGCAGAGTCGCTGTCAATGATGAGGGCTTTGGTGAGTGGCATCAGTAGAGTCCCCTCCTTTCCCGCTCGAGTTGATGGCGCCGTTGAAGCGTTTGATAGACCTTGTCGGCCAGGACATTAATATCCAGCGGCGGCGGCGGCGCAGCGGGCGCCGGCGTTGGCGCTTTCGGAACCTCGACCGTCGATCGCCCGCCCTCGGCGGCATCAGCCGCCGGACGCCGAGTTGCAGCCACCGGCGCGTCAGGTTTTACCAGGCGTATCTGGAGCCCCGGCAGGGCCACAGGCAGGACTGTCCGGTTGATCAACCTCTCGATGGCCCCTGAAGGCTCCGGAATATTCACTTGGTGCGAGCCAGCCAATGAAGCCGTTTCAGGCGATACATTATTCCCGAAGACTGAAGTATCGTAGACGGGAACCCCGACAACACTCTCGGAGGAAGTGTCTGCGTCACGGCGAACTTCCGTGTTCAGGTTAACAGGAAAACCACCGCGCACTTCCTGACGCGGAAAGGACGAAACACTTGAGACGAGACGTGGTTGAAATGCAGGTTGGTCTCCCATCAGTAGGTGTTCGAGACCCGGCAAATCTTTCGTTTCGACTGTAACGAGCGAGAACCCGCTGGTGCTGGAAGGGATTACTCCCGGGTCGCTTCGCTGCATCCTGGCCGTTCCTGTCGTTATCGGTCGAAGGATGGCAAGTCTCATCGCAGGACGCGCGAACCGTTCCCCATGAGGTTGCGGCGCAGCAGCCATCGGCATTGCTCGTCTCCAATCCTCCGCATAGAGCCGCCGGTCCCCCGCAGCGAGCCGTCCGTCTTCGGCAGGGAGTCGCCCGTCTTCGGCAGCGAGCCGCCCGTCTTCGGCAGCGAGCCGCCCGTCTTCGCAGCGAGCCGCCCGTCTTCCGCAGCAGGGGGCGGCACGACAGGATCAGGGTGCTTCACGCCCTGGCAGCGTAACCGGCTGAACTGCTCCCTCAATCGGTCTTTCAGGGGTCCCGGAGGGCTCAGGGGCATGACCAGCTTCGCTTGGAGGCATCGATTTCGCGGCTGTGTGAATTGGTCCAAAAATGGAACGAAGCAATAAAAACGGTCCCTGTGGCGTCTGCGGTTCGGCAGGCAATCGTTGCGAATGCGTAGCCGGTTGCTGATCTTGAGCCACGGGCCTTACCACTGAATCGGAGACATTCGCCACCGGAGTCGCGGCTTTCGTTGAGATCATCTGCGGCTCTCTTCGCGCCGTCCAGTCCTCCGACTGGACGCTGCCGTCTGGGGGTTGCGTGCTGTCACCGCCGAACTCCCCCGTTTTTAAAGGCTGCCACCCAATGAACGGCTGCCCACGCCGGGCAAGTTGCTCGTACCACGCTGTCAGGCGCGCTCTGCGACGATCCAACGGGTCATTGCGGCGTGAGATGCCCGAGAGGATCGATTCCACCCCTCGGAGCGCCGCAGGCCGCCAAGACTGGCGATCGGTACACGCCCGCCGGCAGACCAAGTCCCGGTCCTCGATGCTTTCCTGTCGCTTCAGTTAGCATGCATTACCTCTTTGCCAAACGATGAATCTTGTTGACCTCCTCGACCCATCGGCGGCGTTCCCCATGCTCGAATGACAACACCTCATCGTGTTGCCAGTGGAAGTGATAAGCGAGATAGGCTACCTCCTCGTAAAGCTGCCCGAGGGGGTAGCCTATGATTTTCCCAGCCGATCGGGCTCCACCTCAAACCCTTTCTCACAATGCGGACAGACAACCTTCATTGCGGAGGTGCCGTTGCCGTTTATGCGATTATAGAACTCCTGGATGTAAGCCAAGTCGGATGCGAACAGCCCCTCGATGACTTTCGGGTTGATGGCGTCCAGCGAACCGAGCCGCGTAATCACGCGCGACAGCAGGATGACCACCAAATACGCAGGGTTCGCCTGCACCCGAGGGTCCTTGAGCGGCAGGATCTCATCCGCCGCCGTCGCAAGTCGCATCACGCCGTCGCGATGAAGATCGCCTTGAGGGTCCTTATAGCCCCTCGGCAGGGTAAACTCATATTCCGTTTCGAACATAGCCGTTTTCGCTCACTTTGCCCGCTCCAGCCTTTCGCAGCTCACGGTCAGTGTCTCAATCGCGGCATCGTTGCCTTTGCCGCTAAGGGCCGATCCCTCCCACTTGCTGGGCCACGCATTGAAGAAGTTCCATCGCACCTTTTCCTGCCCGGTATCGTCTTGCAGAACGATGGAGCCGTTCTTGCGCTGGATTTGGCCGGACAACGCCGCCGAATGCCAGTCGTAGAGTTCGTGCGAGTCGGTCACCCCCCACTTCAAGGAGATGTCGGGATAAGTCGCCTTGCCGGGCAACTTGCGCACCGAATTCGCGTCGCCGCCTTCGCGATACTCGACAGACTCCACTTGAGAGCCGAAGCCCGTGCAATCGGTGAATCCTGCTTGCACGATCCCGTCAAGTTCTACCAGGAACCTAAAGTTTTTGTATGGATCTACTCTTGCCATTGGATGTTCTCTTTCTTTTTTAGTTAATTGTTAAACTTATCAACCGCCGGTTTGCTGCTGGATGCGGAAGATGACAAACTCGGCCGGTTTGATGATCGCTACACCGATCTGTGTAACTACTTCGCCACGTTCGCGCACGTCGGGAGGGTTCGTCTCAGCGTCGCACTTGACAAAAAAAGCCTTCTCAGGCGTCTCACCGAAAAGCGCCCCTGCCCTCCACTGGCCCAAAAGAAAATCGCCGACCGAGCGCTTGATCCGCTGCCAGAGCGCCGGATTGTTCGGCTCAAAAACCACGAACCGCGTTCCCTCTTCAATGGACTCGCGCAAAAAATTCAATAGTCGCCGAGTGCTAACATATTTGAACTCTCCGTTGGCGTTGCCACCCAGGGTGCGTGCGCCCCAGACATAGATGGTACCGTTCAAGTTGCGGATGCAATTTATGCCTTGAGGATTCAGCCCATCCTGCTGGGACTTGCTCAGGTTATGCTGTAGCCCCAGCGCCCCCGCCACTGCCTCATTGGCCGGCGCCTTGTGGACCCCCCGCTGCGCATCCACCCGCGCGTATATTCCTGCCAAATGGCCACTGGGCGGCACGAGAATATTCTGCCTCGTTGCCGGGTCAAATACCTTAATCCATGGGAAGTAAAGAGCCGCGTAAGAGGTGTTCTGCGGCAATTCGGACGGACCCGGAATTGGATCGGCTTCTTTGCTTTCGAGGATGGCAAAACGATCTTCCATCTTCCTGCAATGGTCTGCCAAGTCATTCCGCACTTTTTCTACTCCTGGTGCGGCCACGATCGCAATTTCGTCAATGGCTTCAAACTGCTCCAAGGCGCTCGCAATTTTGTCTGTACCAGTTTCACGCACCACGTGGCACCGCGTGCCGCCGTTGTTGAAGAATCCGAAGACGGCGTGCGCGAGTTTTCGCTGACCCGAGTCTATTGAAAAGTCTCCGAAGGACTCTCTAAAATCGCTGAAACTCGTGCAGAGCTTGACTTCTCCGGCCTTCAACGGCGTGACCTCCTTTGCTTTCACGTAGTCCACCTCAATCGGTGCGTCTTTCGGTGGTGCCGTTTTGAACTCGACCAACGACCTCTGGCTCTCATTTTTTAACGTCGCATTGGCCTCGGGCTGACCAGCCACTCGAACCTCGAAGGTCCCTGGAATGGGTAATACCGGGTAAGCGTCCGGCGGCAAATCATATTTAGTAATGTTCTCTTGGCCTTTGCCAGCGGAGGCATTCTTGACAGGCTTGTCCGGCACTATGATGGTATCCGAAGCAACACGTTCTTTTTCTTGGCCTTTGCCGCTGGGGTTTTTTGTGGCTGGCCGGCTCGGGCTCGACCCGCTATTGGTAACCGGAAAGATTCCGATAAATCCGGCGGTGCTGGTTCCGACGCCGGCAATAGGACGGGCCAATGGCGGCACGTCTTCGACGTAGACGCCTGGTGATAGATACTCTGGCATGATATTTCTCCTGGGTTTCCCTTTTCGGGGTATTTGTCTTTCGTTATGTTAACTGCACTTCGATTTGGCTTCCTGCCTGCACTGTGATACGGGCTTCCTTCACTCTCTCGCCTTTTTGCACGCGCAAGGTGTACGGACCCGGCTGCCTCACGCTCAGTTTGTAGCGCCCCTCGACATCGGTGGTTGTGCGCAGGTCGAGCTCCCTTAGAGTGACCGTCGCGCCCGACACCGGCACCTTATCGGCGTTAGTCACGCGCCCGCCGATTCCGATTAGGATAACGTTCTTCCAGAGTTGCCGGTGAGATCTTCTCCTCGTCGGGCGAGGTCCGTTCTCCCAGGTGGAGTTCTCTGGTCGTCACCATCTGCTCGGGCTCCGACCGCGAGGAGGTCCGCCAGGGAAATTGTGACCCTCACGGTGAGCGACGGACGCAACTTGTTGCCGAGTGCCGTCCAGAATTCCGACAAATTCTTCTGCGGATCCACCAGCGCCGTGACCAGCGGCAAGGGCGGCTCTTGTCCTTTAAGGCTGCCTTGCAGTAGCTTAGGATCTATCGTCGGTTGACTGGCGAGGACCTGCAACGTCTGGCTCAGCAACCTTTGCTCGAGCAGAACCGCTGCATCGCCGTCTCAGACCGCCGGGCCAGGCCGTCACCAGATAGGAGCACGCCACTCGTAACGGGAGGCCGGTGCGTGGTGACTTGCCCGTTCTTGCGCTCGATCACCGGCTCGTTGCTCCGAAGTTCCAGATCCTCCCGGATGTCGTATAAAAACAAATCCACCGTCGTCTGCTGCGGGGTGAACGGATCCGCCGGCCGGTCAAATACGATCTGCGCTGACTTCAGCGGGTCCTGCCCGCCTCGAGTCAAGATTGTTCGCAATGTCTGGCTCAGATCGTCAATCATGTTCGTTGTCATCTTGACTCGCGAAGTCCATGGAAGAACGCGACTCTATAATCGTTGCGGACAGGCTGGGAACTCTTTTCCTTAGAGACATTGTTGAGAGCACCTTCATTTTGCTTGCGGTTCGCACGAGATCTCTTCCAGGTCGAATTCTGTAAAGACCTTGCCCAGCTTCTGAAACTCCCGCCGTGTCGCTTGAAGCAGGTGGGACATGTTCACGATGCCACCGTCGGCGGCGGCGAAAAATGCGGCGGCGAGGGCGACGTTCTTGATGTTCCCGCCGCTGAGTTTGAATTGTCGGGCAAGGAGATCGAGATCTACGTCCTTTGCCAAAGATATTCCATCGGGCCAGATGCCGCACCAGATGCGGCGTCGGTCAGCTTCGTCAGGGAACGGGAAGTGGATCGAGAACGCCAGGCGCCGGACGAAGGCTTCATCCAGGTTTTGGCTTAGATTGGTGGCCAGGATGGCAACGCCTTCGTAATCTTCCATTTTTTGGAGCAGATAGGAAATCTCGATGTTGGCGTAGCGGTCGTGGGAATCGCGCACTTCGGAACGCTTGCCAAACAGCGCATCGGCCTCGTCGAAAAAGAGAATGATATTGCTGTTTTCGGCGGCTGTGAAAATTGAATCGAGATTCTTTTCGGTTTCCCCGATGTATTTGCTGACAACTTGCGAGAGATCAATCTTGTAAAGTTCGAGTCTCGAGCTCGTTGGCAAGGATCCCGGCCGCCATGGTCTTGCCCGTGCCGCTGGGACCTGCGAACAGGGCGTTGACGCCTTTGCCCGTGGACAGCTTGGCGCCAAAACCCCACTCGCCCAGCACGCGGTAACTTTGAGCAACTCGCTGGCACATTTCGCCGAGTTGGGCGAGCGGGTCAGCAGGTAGCACAATGTCCTTCCAAGTGTGGATGGGCCGGATTTTGCGCGCGAGCCTGTTGAGCTTCGGGTCCGACTGTGCGCGACACGCGGCATGAAGATCTTCCGCGGTCAATGGCCCAACCTCCGGCGAGCGCCACCGCGCGAGATTTCTAGCCGCCGCCACGGCATCTTGAATCTGGCCCGGCGTGAACCGGAACTTGCTGGCAAGCGCGCCCGCCTCGGCGTCGGTGGTGAGGGGAGATCGGCCGTTAAGATGGCTTCTTCCACAGGCGTTTCCTGATGCCATCGTCGGGGATCGGGATCTCCAAGTCGATGAATGCGATGTCATTCAAAAGCCCAAGGGGCTTCCAGGATCGAGTGCCCAGAAGAAACAGAGTAAGAGCGAAGGTTTTGGTCACCTCCAGCAGCGACTTCAGCAGGGACGCCTGCTTGTCGTCGGCGAGCAGCGAATCGAAATCCTGGATGCATAGTGCGGCCGATTGCAGCACCGCCTCTCGGCCCAGTAACCACAGCGCCTCCTCAAACGGCACCTGCCCGCCGGCTATCTTGTCGGCCTCCGCGATCAAAAGAGGGAGTTTGAGCTCATGGCAAATGGCCTCCGCCAGCAACCGCTTCCCGGATCCGTACGGGTCCGCCGAAGTGGAAGACGATCTGTTCACGCTGGGACTCCTCCTGTCTGTGAATGCCAGTCAATAAAGCTGCGAATCGTGGCTTTGGATTTGCTCGCCTACGGGCACTTGATCCAACTCAGCTCGCGCAGAGACAAGCCGTGCAAATGGCTCAAGCCGCGCGTCGATTTGTTCGAAGCCGAGAAGGAAATTCACCGTGCGGTCGTCCAGTTTCAGGAAACGCGAAAGCAAAGGCGATGGTCCGTCCGGCGAGGTATCTGTCATCTGCAACAGGCGATATTTGAGCAGGGGAGACCGGGAGTCAAAGGCCAGTCGGGCCGCCAGTTTCTCGGGCATCGTCTGGCAGAGCAAGTTCAGCACGACGTCAACACTCGGTTTCTTGCGCGTTACGTCATCCTGCAGGTAGGCGTAAAGTTTTTCGTATTTGCGGTCCAACTCCGGGGCCAGACAAATGAGCAGGCACTGCTCCTCAAAGGCGGTGAGATGAAAGAGTTGGGCCAGATATGGCAACGGCAGGTAGATCCCGGCGTCCAAGCTCGCGCGTGCGCCGCGCCTGAATGTGGGAGGACAGCCTGGCTGAGTGCCGCTTGAAGATCCCGGTTTGGCAAGTCATCGGCGTTTTGATCCGCATCGGATGCAGGACGGGCCGAGCGGATTGCCTAACAATCCGCGGATCTCCTCTTCCGTCAGCACCAAACCCTTGAAGTGTTGCAGAGGAGTCGCCTGCGTGTTCCGTCCGGTTGCTCGGGCAACCGGCAACAAATCAGCAAATCCAAGCGCCGGAACTCATCTGAAAGATGCTCCCAAGCTGTAGCGTAAGCCGCGTGGAGTTGCCACTGCTGCTCGTCTTCCGCGCTGTGCCTTCGGACACGATTGTCCTTGTCGGACTCCGTCTCTCTTTCCTTCGTCCTTTCACTTGTCTTGAGTAGGAATTCGCTTTTCGAGCGTCACGCGCACGCGAACGCCGAGACGTTTTCATTGCGGCTAGGATGCTGGAAGAGAGTTGAAGGAGTCAAGCTTCGAGACGTGTTTTTTGGGTGGAAGGGTACTGGAAAGCGGTCGAACGGTTTGCCGTAGGGAGCGATTGACCTTCGACGTCCCCGCTCCGCGACCGCAAGCCGATTCTTCCTGCGCCCCTCAGCTCGAGGCGTTTCTCGAAATGGCGGCTCGCGGCGCTATCCTGCATCAACCAAGGGAGCCATTTCAGAGAAGCTGGACTAACGAACGCCTCCACTCGGGCTTGACCTTCCTGGCAATCCTCGACCATTAGGCAGCCATCGTTGACTATTGTGACGTGGGGCCGTCGTGCGCGACGACGACGGCTGTGTTCCTCTTGCCGGTCCGCGGTCAGGGGTTGATCTCGAGTGGAACCCCGAACGTGCTTTCACCTTTCTCGAGCTGGTTCAAAACGATCCGCCTGTAGTTGTTCTCGCGCGTCTGGTAGTTCTCGCCGTATTTCGCGCGGTGGGCGGTCGCCAGCTTGCTCCACTGCGCGTCGCCGTAAAGCCTCACGTATCGGTTGTAGTCCTGAGCGACCGCCGCCTCCGCAACGTAGTACAGCCCGTTGAGGGCTGCCTTGTCTTCGTCCTGCACCCACCGGTTTGCCTTCTCGTTGAACTGGGCCTGCCAGTCGATAGAGAGCCACTTGTCCACCTTCTCCTTCAGAGGCGCGTTAACGCCGGCCTCGTGCGTGAGCTGCATGAGCATGTGGGAATAGCCCCAGGCAAACTGCCTAGCCCCGGCCAACACGCGGCCCTCGATGTTGGCGCCGCCGATTTTGTACAGGAAGTACCCGAGCATGGTGATGCTGATCAGCGCAACACCCACCCCGACCGCAACCGCGCCCACCGTCGTCACTGTCCCCAGTTCCGTGAAGACCAGGCCCTCGAGCGCCACGCCGCTCCGGGCGAGGGCGCGGACGATCGGCTGGCCGCCACGCTTTGCGAGGGACGCGACGACTTTGCGGTCCGGCCCGAAGTGGAACACGACGCTTCCCGATACCTCGCCGCTGAACGCCCAGTCGCCGGCCCTGAACTTGACGAGCGCGGCCTTCGACTTGAACTCCACCGAGAAGGGCCGAGTGAAGTCACTGGCCGCCGCGAAGTCGATGTCGAACCAGTCGGTGACCGGTAAGCCAAGCTTGATCTTCGACACCTTCCCGTCCTGAACCTCGCCCTCGAACCGCAAATCACCGAGCTCGGTCTTGATGGCGGCCTCGAACGCCGCCTTCTTCTCGGTCGGGTTGAACTTGAGCTTTTTCGTCGCATCGTGGAGGCCGATCTCCCCCTCGAAGGTCAACTTCGGTTCTGCGGTGACGTTCAAAATGCCCAACTTTTTCACCACCGTGAACTGCTTGGGCTTGTACTCATACTTGATCGCGATCGCGTCGATGAGTTCGATCGGCTTGAGGCTCGGCTTTCCACCGGTTTGCGGCGGTGTGGCCGGCGCCGGCTTCGCAGGCAGCGTGCTCACCTTCACCAGCCGGACCTCGACCCGCCGGTTCCGAGCCATGTTCCGGGGGATGGGCGTGCCGCGCTTGCGTTCGGCCACCAGCGGCAAACGCTCGCCGTAACCGGTCGGCGTCATCGCGGACGGCGGCATTCCCGCGGCCGCGAGGGCATCGAAGACGTGCTTGGCACGCGTCTCCGCCAGATCCTCGTTGGGCCCCTCGTCACCGGAGGTGCTCGTATGGCCCGAGATCGTGAGGTTGACGTCGTGGCGCGAGGCGAGCTGCCGGGCCAGCTCCAGCAACGGAGCCTTGAACTGCGACCGCAGCACGGCGCTGTTGACCGCGAAGTTCCACAGGCGCAGGCCGCCGTCGGGCAGCGTTTCGACGCGGCCGCGCGCGTCGAAATCGCGCTCGCCGACCGGCCGCTGCACGCGCGCGGCCGCATGCGCGGGGATCTTGATCTCCTCGGCCAGCTCGCGCGCGCGGCGCGTGTCCGCCTCGGCCTGGGCTCGCTCCTCGGGGGCCGGCGTCCGGTAATTCAAGGGCTCCTGCTGGTGCAGGACGTCGTATGCGGCTGGGCCGGGGTGGAGCGCAGCGTCCCGCGCGATCTGGTCCTCGTCACCGAAGTATTCCGAGGCCCGGGACAGCGGGACGTGCCAGAGCTCGCCCCTTCGGACGTACGAGTCGAGCAGGCGCACCAGCATCGAGGCGTTCTCCGGCCGGTAGGGATTCCGAAGCGCGGCCGCGCGACGGATGAGCTCGTCCGTCGACAGGCCGTCGATAGCGGGGTCCGATTCCCCGGACTCGACGGAGATCCTGCCCCACACCCGGCCGCCCTCCCATTGCTCGGTCTTCTTGCTTTTGTACTCCTCGGCGCTCGGACGCTCCGCCGGCAGGAAGTCCTCGATCTCGCGTGGTTCCAGCACGAGCTCGTCGACCTCCTTTCGGAACACGATCCGCTTTTCCTTCCGGCGCAGCCTCTGCTTCTTCTGCTCGGCGTCGTCGCGCCGGGCTTCCCGCTCGTCCTCGCTCTCCCCGCCGGTCTCCCGCGCGGTCGCGGCGATGTACGCTTCGACGGGGATGACGGGCGGCTTTCCGAACTTGTCCTCCACATATTTGGCCTTGTAGCGGCGCCGCTGCGCCTCGGTCGGCGCAACGCCCTCGGCGGCGGCGCCCGCCCGCACCAAGGTTTCGTCGTCCGGTTCAGTGAAGTACCGCTGCTCGACAAGGAAGTCGTAGGCGCTGGCCGCGTCCGTGATCCCCAGCTCTTCGAGCGCGCCGCGGTCCTCCTTGGACCCGAGGGACAGCACCTGGAACACTTGGTAGTGCTTCGGAGCATAGGTCGTGACGCGCCCGCCGAAGAAGTCGCGGAGTGCGGTGAGCCCTTGAGACGACTGACCGAAGTTGCACCCGCGGACCACGATCCGCGTGTGACCCATTTTAAAGGCCGCGATGACCTCCTCGCGCGCGTTGCGCAGCCGCGCGAGCGCCCGCTCCCCGTAACGCTTCTGCAGCGCGACCACGTCCTCGGGCGTGAACTCCAGGTCGCCTTTGTCGCGGTCACCGCGCTTGCGGTCTTCCTCGCTGAGCGGGATCATCAACCCGCCGGCGACCGCATGCGTGACGAGCGCGATCTCTTCGATCCACAGCGCCTCACCGGCGGCGCGCCGCGACCGGAGGTCGGCGGCGAGCTTGACGAACATGTCCTCGAAGCTGAGGGCGTCGAGGTGCCGGTGGCCGGGGTACCAGGCCTTCATGTAGAGCTTGGCGCCGATCTGGTACTGGTCACCGCGGCCGAAGAAGACCGCGTAGGAGGTCTCCTTCACCCCGGGCTCCGGCGCCTTGGCCTCGCTACGCTTCTTGCGTTGGATCACCCCTGGCGCGGCGCGGCCCGTCGTCTGCTGGACGACGTGGGCCAACTCGTGCGCCAGCAGGGTCTTCCCTGCCGCCGTCTCGGGCCGGTAGGCGTCTCGGGCGAAGACGATGTCGTGGCCGACTGAAAACGCCTGGGCGTCCAGAGCATGCGCCGCGCTCGCCGCGCGATCGTCTGTGTGGACGTTTACCCGGCCGAAGTCGCGTCCGAAGCGTGGCTCGAAATACGACCGGACAGACTTTGAGAGTGGCTGGCCGCCGACTCCCGCCAAGTCGCTGCTCGCAGAGTGAGCTCGAGGCGAATCCTCTCCTTCTTGCCGTCCCGCTGGGGAAGCGGGCTTGCGGAGGACGTGGTCCGTCACTGGGTTGGCTTCCTGCTCCAGGGCGTCGTCCGGATCGATGAGACGCCGTCCCACAGGCAAGTGCTGCAGCTTTGGGTCAGGCATCCGAATCGCCTGTTCGCCGACGCGGTCCGCTTCCTGTTCGCCTACGTCTCCAGGAGTGTTAACCGTCGGTTTTGTCTTTACGGGCGCTTTCGCGTCGGCTGGCATTGCTGTGGTGCCGGAATCGTGTTTAAGGCCCTCGTAGCTACCATGCAACAACCGCTGCACTGCTTGATTTCCAATTGTTTGCTGTAAGTGACGGATCGAGCGGTACTGCGTGGGTTTGTGCGAAGAAAGCCCCATTACGAGCTCCAGAGTTTGCAGGCTTGGTCTGCTGAGTTGGCTTCCGTTTCTGTGCGAAGGTATGCATAGTTGATATCCTCCCCTCAAGTTTCCGACGCCTAACTAATGATTGAGCAACCGAGAGGCTCCCTGTCAATGCTCGGATAGTGTTTGAAGCGAATACAGCACGACAAGTTTTTCCTTGTGTGTTCCGAACGTCCAAGCGCGGCATCGCCGCCGGGCAAAAATTTCTGAGTGCACAACGGCCCCTCTGCTAGACGGAACACCGTCTTTGGCTCTTCGCTGGCGTTCGTGGCGCGGCGCCGAGCTTTGGTTGCGCGGGGTTGGGCGTCGGAGGTGGAGCTCTTACGGGAGGGCCGTTCTCATTGGACCACTTCGCCAACCTCCAACTCTTGGTCTTGACCTTCCTAGCAATCCTCAACCATCATCTGCCTATGGGCGCGCTTCCTCAAGCCGGTCTCAGGTTCAAGTGCCACGTTCGCCCGGAACTCCACTACCGGAATAAAAGATGAGCGCAAGCACTAAAGCATCACTCACAAGACGTGATCCAAAGACAGGGAAGACAGGGAATTCCTCTTCCCAAGCAAATAAGACTAGCTTTTCGCGATCCATAAATTCACCCATTGACCAAATTTCTTTCCTACAAAGAACGATCGGAAATCGTGAAGTAGAGCGACTGCTAAAATCAGGAGTGCTCCAAGCTAAGTTCACACCCGAACAGTCTGGAGCCGAGCCAGTTTTTCAACCACCCACCATTCTGCCGTCCGCTGGAGGGCGGAGTCTCAGTCCTGTGGAGAGCCTGCGACGTCTATATGGCAATCAGGCGGTGCTCCAAATGCGCAATGACTCAGGCGGCCCACCAGTTCCTTCGGTGCCGTTGCGCCCCAGCCAGAGCGGGATGCTGCAGCGCAAGTGCGCGTGCGGCGGCGCCGCCGGAGTGTCGGGTGAGTGCGAAGAATGCAGAAAGAAAAAGCAGCTGGGACTGCAAGCGAAACTTCAGATCAGCGAAGCCGGCGATATCTATGAGCGGGAGGCGGATCGGGTTGCCGACCAGGTAATGTCAACATCGCCGCACTCCGCCGTCACTGGGTCGCCACCGCGCATCCAGCGCTTAGCGGGGCAATTAACCGGCCAGGCGGAGGCTGCAGCGCCCGCGAGCGTAGACCAGGCCCTTGCCAGTCCCGGCAGGCCGCTGGAGCCGGCGTTACGGCAGGACATGGAGCAGCGCTTCGGCTACGACTTTTCCGGAGTGCGGGTGCATCCCGGCGCGGCTGCAGAGCAATCGGCGCAGGACGTGAACGCTAACGCCTACACGGTAGGACACGACATTATGTTTGCTACAGGTCGGTTCGCGCCGGGGACGCACGAGGGACGCCGGTTGATTGCCCATGAGCTGACGCATGTCGTGCAGCAGTCGCGGGCAGAGAGGATTCGTGTGGGGCAAAGCAATCAATTATATGGCGTGTCCCCAGGTATTCCGCTCTCAGCCGCCAAGAGCGGCGTCGTGCAGCGCGCGCCTGCCAGTAAGATCGAGGCTGACTACAAGAGGCTGGTCAAGCAAGGCAAGTGGTGCCGCGATTCAGAGAAATCGGGAGAGCTACATCCGGGTCAGCAGTGCTACCGCGAGATTCCCCCGGCCGGAGGTTACCCGCCCGGCAACCAGGTTTGTTTCAACAAGGAAACTGGCAAGTTCGTTGAGGAAAGCCCGGATTTTATCTCACCTGTTTCTGGACAGAAGAAAGACGGGACCTGCGATATCCCGTTAGAGATAACCGATCCTCCTCATCTCTTCTCGCAACGTGGCCTCCGACCGCTCGGTCATCTCATTGGCGACATTGCTACTGCTAAGGGAGATCCCGACAAGATCGGCCGACACTTCGGCCGAATTTCGGGTGTGGCGATGGGAATCGCCTTACCCAATGTCGGCTCCCGTCTGGGAGGTGCGGCCATAACCGCAATACTGGGATTCGTAGGCGGGAAGCTTGGCGAACGGGGTCTGCCTTTGTTGACCCGCCTGGCAGAAAAGCACGGCTTTCTACCGACCATTAGTCTTGGCGCCGGCAGCAATGTAGGCCTTGGTCTGGGCGTAGGTTTTGAGAAGAGGGATCGCCCCTTACCCCTTGTGCCCATAAACACTTACCTCACGCTCGGCCTCGATTCGAGCTTGGCGGATGAACCCGGCGGAAGTTACACCTTTCTGGCAAAAGTTGGTGTCCGCATCGACCCGGGCAAGCAAGGAGGGGTTTTCGCGCTGGGCTCGGTCGGGGCTGGGGCGGTGGTGGGAAGTGATGTTTTCGGTGCGACATCGACGGAGGTGGGCGTGGGTTACCGGGCGACGGATTTCCTCGACGTGCAGGTGGTGCGCGAGACGGTTAGCGGCGGAGATCGCGGTGATGGCACCTATTGGCTAACATTGAAACTAGTCGCTCCCCAGTCTGTTCTGAAGGGGCACCCTGCGCCAAGGTAGGCGAAGACTGCCTTGCCTGCGGAGATGGCCACACGAATCGATCGCGTGATCAAGGAGCATGTGAGCCCAGATGGGCTTCTGCCGTCGCAGGTGCGGGTAGCTTGTTGAATTCCCGTCTCAATTTGCGCCAGGCGAGAAAGGCTGTTGGTGCAATCTGGCATACACGCTAAGCTAGGACACGGAATAATCCCGCATTGAAAGACGATCCAAAAGCCTGCGTGATTCGCGAAGTTTCGAGAATCCTCGAAGAAGAGCCGCGCCTCGAAGCTGTGGCTCTCAGTGAAGGCCAGCGAAAGCTTTCGATTGCCACGCTTGGCCCGGATCATGACCACCGTCTTGCGGACCGTATTTCGCAGGCTGTCGCCGAGGGAAAGGCCGATTGCGGGCACCTGACGCAGGCGGGCGTGTGTTCGGTCTGCGGCGACAAGCCTGCCACGCAAGTGAGAAGCTCGCGCGTCGTGGTGAAAGATGTTCTCGGAAGCACGCTGATCGAAAAGCAGACTTGCCCGACCGCCATCTCGTTTTGGAAATGGATCGCGCTGAAATGGCCGAAATATTCTCCACGCGAACACAGGCCTTTCGCGCATGAGGATGACGAGTGGAAACAGCTCGCCTTGCTTGCCGCAGGCTGCCTCGTTCTGGGAGGCCTCGGAGTTGCGGCCGACACCGTGAATCATTCCCTCGCGCTGATTTTTTATGCGGGCGCCTACCTGTGCGGCGGATGGGATGCAGCGAAGGACGCTTGGGAGCGGATTCGCAAGGCGAGGCTTGATGTGCATTTTCTCATGCTGGCCGTGGCCGCCGGCGCCGCTGTCATCGGAGCATGGCGCGAAGGCGCCCTCCTCCTCTTCCTTTTCTCGGCGTCCGGCGCGATGGAGCATTACGCGATGGGACGGACCAGGCGCGAAATCAGTTCCCTGTTTCGCGGCGCACCGAAGACCGCGCGCGTCCTCCGAGGGAGTTCCGAACATCAGATTCCCATCGAATCCCTCGAACGCGGCATGACTGTATTAGTCACCTCGGGCGAGCAGATTCCCGCGGACCTCGAAATTCTCAAGGGTGAGACGGCCTGCGACGAATCCAGCCTTACCGGCGAATCGCAACCGATCCCCAAGGAACCTGGAGATATCGTGCTTTCCGGCACAATGAACCTCTGGGGAGCCGTGGAGGGGCGCGTGCTGCGCAGGGCGAGCGAAAGCGCGCTGCAAAAAATCATCACACTCATCCAGGAAGCCCAGGAGATGAAGGCACCGTCGCAAAAGTTCACCGATCGATTCGGGACAGGATACACATGGACGATTCTGACTCTTTGCACGGTGATGTTTGTCGTCTGGTGGCTTGTTTTCGAACTCCCACCCTTTCTCGAAAGAGGCGGACAAGTAAGCGCCTTCTACCGCGCGATGACACTTTTGGTCGTCGCCTCCCCATGCGCGCTCGTGCTTTCGGTGCCCTCTTCGATCCTTTCCGCAATCGCCTGCGGTGCACGGCGCGGCGTCCTTTTCCGTGGCGGCGCCGCCGTTGAAACCCTCGCGAGCGTCAACGTCGTTGCCCTCGACAAGACGGGCACTCTGACGACCGGCGAGCTTGCGCTGGAATCCCTCGAATGTCTGCGCGGTGGCGAAGGCCATTTCAAACACATTGCCTACAGCCTCTCCCGCCTCTCGCAACATCCCCTTTCCCGCGCCATCCGGAAAATGAGCCGCCAGTGGGGAGTCGAGGCCGCCGACGTGGAGGAATTTGAAACCCTCCATGGACAAGGCCTACGCGCTCGAATCGACGGCAAAGAGTACGTGCTGGGGAACCGCCAGTTGGTCGGAATGGGCTCGTTGCCGTCGGATGGGACGAAATCACTCGGAGCGGAGGTATGGGTGGCGGGCGCGGACCTTCTTGGACGCATGGTCTTCCGCGATATGGTGAGGCCGGAATCCAGAAGGACCTTGCAGGATCTCGGCAGTATGGGCCTGCGAACTGTCATGTTGACAGGAGACCGTCGCGAGGTAGCTGAACAGATCGCCCAAGGCGTCGGCATCGGAGAAATTCGGGCCGGCCTCTTGCCCGAACAAAAGGTCGCTGCCATCCAGGAGCTTAAAGAACACGGCACGCGCAAGGTCGCGATGGTAGGCGATGGGGTCAATGACGCACCGTGCATTGCCGCTGCCGACGTGGGAGTGGCGATGGGAGCCCGTGGCTCGGACGCCGCCCTTGAGCAGGCGGAAGTGGTCCTGATGAACGACCGCCTCGAAAATTTTGTTCTTGCCCGAACGCTTAGCGTTCACTCGCGCCGCATCATCTATCAGAATATCGCCATAGCGCTTGGAGCGGTCATCGTCATGATGAGCGCGGCCTTCCTGTTCCCCGTTCCGCTCGCTCTTGGCGTTGCCGTCCACGAGGGCAGCACGGTTCTTGTCGTGCTAAACAGCCTACGGCTGCTGTTTGTTAAGACCGCTTGAAGTCACAGCAGGTTGCTGACGATATCCCGCCACTCCTCTTCGAGAGAGCCCGGGTTTGCAGTTCTTCCGGCTCGCGCGTACCAATAGCGTGCATTGGAAATGTCGCCCTGTTTGCGATGCAAATAGGCGTGAACCCAAGCCCCATCGGGCGAATCGTCTTGCTGCGCGATTTGATGCGCCGCCTCCCAATCGCCCTTTCCATCATGCCACAAGGCGCGCAAAGGCGGCGTCAACCCCGCCGGTTCGTCTTCCCCCTTTTGGAATTCCTCAAACGTCATGGCCTCACCATGGCATTTTCCCAGAAAAATCAGGATGCTTTTTTTCCGAAGACATCGCGAATGATGTCTTCAATAGGGGGCTCGGTCACCGTCAGATCCGCCACGGGAGCCCGGTCTAGCAAGATCCGGCAGACCTCGGCAACATTGATCCGGGGAACTCCGATCCGCACCGAATCCGGAGTTCTCTCCAGGATCGAGCCGAGGGATCCAAAATCCGCTGTAGTCGGCGCGGAGAATTTCGCGTCAACGATCTTGTTGCCGGAGAACTGCTCAACGATCCGGTCAAGCGGGCCGTCAAACATGACGCGTCCGTGGTCAATGAGGATAACGTGCTCGCAAAGCTCCTCAATGTCCTGCATGTAGTGGCTGGTGAGCAGGATCGTGGTGTGGCTTTCTTCGTTGTGGCGCTTGAGAAACTCGCGCACGGTCTTCTGGCTCACCACATCCAGGCCGATGGTCGGCTCATCAAGGAAGAGCACCTTAGGCCGGTGCAATAGCGCAGCAATAAGCTCCATTTTCATGCGCTGGCCGAGGCTGAGCTCGCGCACCATGACGTCGAGCTGCTCGCGCACGTCGAGCATTTCGGTGAGTTCTCCCATGATCTGCTCGAAATCCCGCCTGGGGATTTCATAGATGACCCGGTTGAGCTCCAGCGATTCGCGGGCGGGGAGGTCCCACCACAAAGCGTTCTTTTGCCCCATGAGAAGGCTGATCTGGCGCTTCATAGCGTCCTTACGCTCCCAAGGCACAAAACCCAGGACGCTAGCCACTCCCGCCGTCGGGTACAGCAGCCCCGACAGCATCTTGAGCGTGGTGGTTTTCCCGGCACCGTTTGGTCCGAGAAAGCCAACAAAATCGCCTTCGGCGATTTGAAAGGAGACGTTGTCGACTGCGCGCGTCTCCGCATATTCGCGATGAAATAGCCCCTTGAACGCACCGCGAACACCGCGCTCCTTCCGGTAGGTGCGAAACGTCTTGGTGAGCCCCCGGAGTTCGATGGCAATCATAGCAGGCTGTCGGACTTGGAAGTCCGACTTCTCCTCGAGAACCCACCGTGCAAAGAGGGCCAATCGCCTGACATCCTGCTAAAATCGGCGCTTCGTGCCGGAAAAAGACCCAAAATTGGTGTTTTCCTCCGCGAAGCGGAGTTTCAGCAGCATGTCTGAAAGGGCGGGTTCATTTTTTTGGGGATCCATCATGCTTCAAATTCAGGCTTTATTCCGAGTCCGAAAGGCTGCGAAGCTGCCGGATCGCTTCATAGAGCACAATACCAGCTGCAGTTGCCAGATTCAGGCTTCGGGCTTCCTGCTGCATGGGAATTGTCAGGCAATGTTCTGCATTCGCGGCGAGGAGACTCTCTGGCAGGCCCTTGGTTTCGCGCCCAAAAACGAAATGATCGCCATGTTCGAACTGCTCGGTCCAATAGGGCCGTTTTGTTTTCTTCGTCAAAAACAGGAATCGAGCGCCGCCCGATTCCTGGCGTAAGGCTTCGAACGACGGCCATATTCGCACATCACATTTGCTCCAATAATCCATGCCGGCACGGCGCAACGCCTTTTCCGCAAGCGAAAATCCCAGCGGCTCAACGAGATCAAGCCGCGCGCCTCCAGCCAGACAGAGACGGGCAATGTTGCCGGTATTCGGCGGAATTTCGGGTTCAACCAGCACGACATGGAGCATCGCAGCAGATTACCCCATCCGTGTTCAATGCAAACGACGGATCAGGACCGATCGCGGAGCAGCAATTGCCACATTGTCGCAGTGATTCCGCGAAACCGTATTGCCGCGCCCACGCGAGAGGGTTCAGGAGGGACAGAGAATCTTCACAAACCTCGCCTATTTCCAAGCCAATTCTGCTACGCTCAACTTGCGCATGAGGGCAGATTTCTTTGTCTGATGCCCCTCCATGCGCGCCAGCACGTCGCAAAGAAAGTCGAGAGCCAGTAAAATATGTGGGCCTTTATTCAGCATCACGCACTCCGCTCGTCCGGACATTGCCGCATCAGTCACCTCCGCTCGAGACGGCAGACCGCGCTTAACCAGGGATTCGAGTACCTGCGTTGCCCAGATGACTGGAACGTGCGCTGCCTCGCAGATCCAAAGGATCTGCTCCTGAATCTCAGCCATTCGCTCGAAACCGATCTCGACCCCTAGATCGCCTCTGGCCACCATAACGACGGTCATCGGGCGTCCCATAGCTGTAAGCAGGATCCGCGGAAGGTCTTCAACCGCCCGGCGGTTCTCGATTTTGAGGATGATTCCGGTTTCCGTAGCCCCAAGGCGGTCGAGTTGTCCAACTAGTTCTGCCACATCTTCGGGACGCCGGACGAACGAGAGAGAGACCAAATCTCCGTATTGGGTAGCAAATTCAAGGTCCTCACGATCTTTGGGCGTCAAGGCCGAAATATTGAGTTTCGTGTCGGGCAGGTTAATACCCTTCTCTGCGCGAAGTTTGGCAGTGCCGTTGGCGGCATGGGTAATCTTTACTTCGAGCCTGGGTTCGCTGCCTCCTATGTGCGCCGCACGGATGACGCCCTCAATCTTGCCGTCGTCGAAGAAAATTCGCTCGCCGACGTGCGCGTCAGTGAAGATTGCCGAAAGTGAACAACCGATCTGCGCAGGCTGATAGACGACCTCGTCCTCGTTTTCCTCGGCGGGTTTTCCGGGCACCTCCGCAGGCGTCACTAGGAGATCGTCACCCACGCTGAGAGAAAGCGCGTGTTCGACTTCCGGCAAAGCGCCCACCTCGTCTTCGTACACAAGCTCGTTCTCCCGCAGGAGACGCAGTTTTGTGCCCTCGATGACGTAGCCCGTACGGTCGTTAGTGCATACGCAGCACGATGCGTCAACTTCAACGACATGTAAGGTGCGCTCGCGGCCGCGGGTATCGGTGAGTTCAATGACATCTCCTGCCCGGGCATCCCGAAAAATAGAGCCCTTAACCGGAATGGCGATCGTCTCGTCGTCGGAAGTGTAGTCTGTCAGTGCAGAACGCAACATTGGCAGGGGTCGTGACTTGCCCGAGTTCGTTTCGCACCGGTTTCCAGCGGATGATACCGGGACCCGGAGCAAGCGGGCCGGTTCGCAATTTTGGACCGGCGAGGTCGAAGGTAATCTTGCAGGCTTTGCCCGTTTCCTCTTTTGCAGCCTGCAAGTTCTCGACCATGCGGAGCCATTCCTCAGGGCTGTCGTGAGCACAGTTTATGCGCATGATATTCATTCCACGATCCAGAAAGTCGCGAACCAGGTTCGGATCGCTGGCTGCCTCGCTGGGCATGGTAACCATAATGCGAACATTCCGATCGTCCGGCGCCTTCGCCGAGCGACTCAACCGTGTGTTTCTCAAGCAGGGCTGAGCCCGAATCGAACTCGGCAAAGGTCTCCTCGATCGCACGCTCGGGCCAGTCTCTGCCTGCGATTTTGTGAAGCAGGGCCAAAAGTGCGTCCAAGGTGGCTATGACGTGGGATTCCAGCCGGCCAAGCGAACTGAGCGCAAGCCGGCCAAGGTCCTCCTGCAATTCTCGAATGTCGTGCCGTCGCAGGCTTACATAGTGGACGAGATTTCGCGCGCTCTGAAGGTTACCCAAATACACCCGATCAAGCTCCTCGCGAAAATGCTGCTCTGCTTGCAACACCTCAATCCGAATCGGCTGGAGCCGCGCGATAAGGGACTCAATTTCGACGGCGAAGTTCTGGCTCATGGAATAAAAGATCTTAACGAATTCGTGCCTGGCGGTTTCTCGCTGCTCCCGCGTGCTATCGAGCACCCTGCGCGCTTTTCGCTTCAATCTCCATCGGGCGCCGATGGCAAGCAACACGCGTTGAGGTGACAATGTTGTCACATTGAAGCCGTGTGCGGGTACCTCGAGCAACATGGTGGCACTGCGACCCCACGGACACTTCACGAATCGCATGAGACATCGGCCAAGTGCTGAGACTTCGCGGTTGGGTGGTCTATATTCCGGGCCGTTGCACGAGAAGAGCTGCGCTAGCTGGTATAAGGCACAGTAACTGGTTGTGGGTATGCCGCTAGGGTTGCGGAACTCTTGCACTGCTTCGTCGCAGGAAGCCACCGTGCCATGACGCAACGGGGCGCGCGAAGCGCGCAGAATCTTCTCGTCTTCCGCCGGCGGGGTGATAACTAAATAGCAGGCGCTTCAGGGAGAAGCGGGGAAGCGAAACGTCCAGCAAAACTATTTGTCTCCTATGGGCCTGATCGATCTCTTCCGCGGCGAGCTGCTCGAAATCATTGAGTGGATCGACGATTCCCGTGACACTTTGGCGTGGCGCTTTCCCGACGAGGACAAGGCGATCAAGAACGGCGCACAGTTGATCGTTCGCGAGTCGCAGGTCGCGCAATTGGTCATGACCGGGCAATTTGCCGACACCTTTTGGCAGGGCAAACACACGCTCAGCACGCCCAATGTTCCCGTGCTGGCGCGCCTCCAAGGTTGGAAATACGGCTTCGTCTCTCCTTTCAAGGTGGACATCTACTATGTCTCGACCCGGTTGTTCACAGGCAACAAGTGGGGCACGTCGAACCCTGTGATGATGCGGGACCAGGACTTTGGCGTCGTGCGGCTGCGGGCCTTCGGCACCTTCGATTTCAAAGTAGTAAACCCTCAGCTCTTCCTGAAGGAAGTCGTTGGGACGGACCAGAATTTCCGGATCGACGAGTTTGCCGATACGATGCGCTCACGCGTGGTCAGCGTGTTCAGCGATGCCCTGGCCGCTTCAAAGATTCCGGCTCTCGACGTGGCAAGCCGCTATGGCGAGCTGGGCGAGGCCTTGCTGCCGGCTATCAATCCGCAAATGAGCGGAAAATATGGCCTGGAGGTGACAAGTTTCCTCCTCGAAAACGTGTCGGTGCCGCCGGAAGTCGAGCAGGCGATTGACAAGCGCTCGGGCATGAGCGTGATCGGCGACCTCAACGACTATGTGAAGTATCAGATGGGCCAAGGCATGGCGCAGGGCGGCGGCTCAGCCGGCGCGCCGGCTGAGATGGCCGTGGGATTCGCCATGGCGCAGCAGATGATGCGGGACATGGCGCAGCAGCCCGCGCCCGCCGGCATGGTGCCGCCTCCGCTTCCCGCCACGGCTCCCGAGGCGGCTAGCGTGCCTGAGGTGTTTACTCCCGAGCAGGTGGCAGAGCGTCTTGGGGTGGAGGTTTCCGACGTCCTGTCCGCGGTTGAAAGCGGAGAGTTGAAGGGCCGCAAGATCGGCAGCCAGGTGCGGATCACAAAACCAGCGCTCGACGATTTCCTTGCGCTCTGACAGCAGTTGAATTCCGGCAGCTAGCCCGCCCATGGCCGAGATCACAGCGCTGCGCAAGCATCCCTGCCCCGAGTGCGGCGGTGATGCGGAGTGGAGCGCCTCCAAGCAGGCTCTTGTCTGTCCATACTGCGGCACGGTCATGCCATGGACCCCGGGAAAAGACACGCCCGGAGAAACAATCCGCGAACGCGAACTCGCTGCGGCTCTGCGTTCAGCCGGACCAGAGACACGCGATTGGCGGTTCGAGAAACGGGAGGTCAAGTGCCAGAGCTGTCAGGCCATCAGCGTCTTTGAAGCGTCGCGCACGGCGCAATGCTGCGAATTCTGCGGTTCCCCGGCGATTGTTCCCGTCGAGGCAAACCGCGATGCGATCACGCCGACAGCGGTGCTCCCGGCCAAGCTCTCCGAGCCGCAGGTACGCGACGGGCTCCGCCAATGGTATTCCTCGCGGATGTTTGCGCCGGATCGGTTCAAGAAAGCTGCACTCACCGACACGTTGCACGGGCTTTATCTGCCCTACTGGACGTTTGACGCCCACGTGCATGCGGCATGGACGGCAATGGCCGGCCATATTTACTTCGAGAACGTGCAGCGCCGGGGTCCGGATGGCCGCATCGTCACCGTTTCCGAGCAACGCATCCGCTGGGAACCCGCCGCCGGGCAACTGGAGTATTTTTTCGACGACGATCTTGTCCCCGGCACGGTGGGGGTCCAGATGGCGCTTCTGCGCAAGGTGGAACCTTTTCCCTCTCGTGGCGACGAACTGAAACCCTATGAACCTGCCTACGTTCGGGGATGGGTCGTCGAACGTTACCAAGTCGATCTGCGGAAGGCGGCAGAACTAAATCTTCATCAAATGGATGCCTCGGTCAGGCAGCTCTGTGCCAACAAGGTGCCGGGAGATACGCAGCGGGACCTGCAGGTGGAAACGCAGTATCAGGGCCGCACATTTAAGCACATCCTCGTGCCCGCGTGGGTGGTCAGCTACACCTACGGCCCGAAGAACTACCAGATCGTGGTCAACGGCTACACAGGCGCCATCGCCGGCGACCGTCCGATCAGCTATGTCAAGGTTTTCTTCTACATCATCCTGCCCGCACTGATCCTCCTGTTGCTGGTGCTTTTTTCCCAGCAGTAGCCGCGCATTCGAAAAATCAGCGCGTCCGCGCAAGGAAATTCGCCTTACTTACGCCGTCCGGCCGCAGCAGTTCTTGAATTTCTTTCCGCTGCCGCACGGGCACGGCTCGTTGCGGCCGACCTTCGGAAGTTCGCGTTTAATGGGGAGTTCAATTTTGGGCGCTTCCGGCTCCGCATCGCTTGCTGGTGGCGGCGGAGCGGCCTGCTGCGGACGGCTCAGCCCCGGAACATCGGGCTGGATGAGGCTTTGGGGAAGACTCCGCAGCAGGTTTTCGAAAGCCTGCAAATTCGTGGTGCTGCGGAACAAGTTGTTGAGGACCTCGAATTTGATGCTGTCCATCAACTCGCCGAACATTGAGAAGGCTTCGTTCTTGTATTCGACGAGCGGGTCCTTCTGGGCGAAGGCTCGAAGATAGACAGCTTCGCGCAAGCCATCCATGGCGTAGAGGTGTTCCTGCCAGAGGCGGTCCACGGCATTCAAAATGACAAATCGCTCGAGGCCGCGCAGGGCCTCGGCGTGTTCCATGGAAGCCTTCCTATTGTAGGCATCCTTGATGACTTGCACGAGCCATGCGCTGTTTTCGTCTACGGAACGCGTGTCGAGGGCCGCTTTCTTGGCAGAAAGTCCAAGCGGGAAGGTCGTGTTCACCCAGTTCAGCAATCCGGTCCGGTCGGGCTCTTCGCCGTCTGTTAGCTCAAGGTGTTCGGCAACCTTTTTCGGCACCATTTCATCGATGACCTCAAACACAAGGTCGCGCGGATTCTCGGAGTCCATGACTTCCTGCCGGTAGCCGTAGATGACCTCGCGCTGCTGGTTCATTACATCGTCGAACTCAAGGGTGCGACGGCGGATCATGTAGTTGCGCTGCTCGACGCGCTTCTGAGCGGTTTCGACGCTCTTGTTCAGCCAGGGATGCTCGAGCTCTTCGCCCTCTTTGAGACCGAACGTCTCCATGATTTTGGTCATGCGGTCGCTTGCGCCGAAGTTGCGCATCAGATCATCCTCAAAGCTCACGTAGAAGCGCGAAAGGCCCGGATCGCCCTGGCGTGCGCAGCGTCCGCGAAGCTGGCGGTCGATGCGGCGCGATTCATGCCGCTCGGTGCCAACGACATAGAGGCCGCCTGCCTCGGCAATTCCCTCGCCAAGTTTGATGTCGGTTCCCCTGCCCGCCATATTCGTCGAGATGGTCACGGAGCCTTGGAGGCCGGCGCGGGCGACGATCTCAGCCTCCTGCATGTGGTATTTGGCGTTAAGAACCGTATGCGGAATTTTCTGGAGCTTGAGCATTCGGCTAAGGAGCTCGCTCGATTCAACACTGGCTGTGCCGACAAGCACGGGCTGTCCCTTTCCGTGGGCGCCCTTGATCGCATCGATCACGGCGTTGTATTTTTCACGGCGCGTCTTGTAAATGCGATCGTTCTCATCGACACGGCGGGCGGGACGGTTCGTCGGGATGACGTTGACGTCAAGGCGATAGATGTCATGAAACTCGTTCGCTTCGGTTTCGGCCGTGCCGGTCATCCCGGCGAGTTTCTCGTAGAGCCGGAAGTAGTTTTGGATGGTAATCGTGGCGAGGGTCTGAGTCTCGCGATCAATCTGGACGCCTTCCTTGGCCTCAACGGCTTGGTGAAGCCCATCGCTCCAGCGGCGTCCGGGCATTTTGCGTCCGGTGAACGTGTCGACGATGATCACTTTGTTTTCCTCGACGACATATTCGACGTCCTTTTCGTAGAGGCAGTAGGCTTTGAGGAGCTGCGAGATATTGTGGATCCGCTCCGCTTGAGCATCGCAGTATTGCTGCCGGGCAGATTTCTGCTGCGCCTTTTCGGTATCTGTGAGGCCCGGCTTGTTCTCGATGTCGGCAAACTCCGTGAGCAAGTCCGGCAGGACAAAGGCGTCCGGATCGTCGGGTTTAAGAAAATCGCGGCCCTTTTGCGTGAGGTCGGCATCGTGCTGGCGTTCCTCGATAGTAAAAAACAACTCCTCCTTGAGATCGACGAGCGCGGCCTTTCCGTCGGTGTCCTTGTAGAATTCGAGTTCCGCCTTGTCCATCAGCTTGCGCAGTTCGGGATCCTCCATCATGCGCGTCAGTCCCTTATTGCGCGGCTGGCCAAACTTTAATTTAAACAATACGCGGCCGGCTTCGTCCTTCTTGCCGGCCTCGTAGAATTCCTTCGCTTCGGTGGCGAGCCGGTTGGCAAGCATGGTTTGCTTGCGAACGAGCTGTTCCACGAGAGGTTTGAAGCGGTCGTATTGATGGGTTGAGATCGTGGAGGGGCCGCTGATGATGAGAGGAGTGCGGGCTTCATCGATGAGAATCGAGTCCACTTCGTCAACGATGGCATAGTAATGCGAACGCTGTACTTGCTGGTCGCGACTTGTGGCCATGCCGTTGTCCCGCAGGTAGTCGAAACCGAACTCACTGTTCGTGCCGTAGGTAACGTCGCATTCGTATTGAGCGCGGCGGAGTTCAGGCGGCTGATCGTGCTGGATGATTCCGACGGTGAGTCCCAGGAAGGCGTAAAGCTGCCCCATCCATTCCGCATCGCGCCGGGCGAGATAGTCATTGACAGTGACGACGTGAACGCCGCGTCCAGTTAGGGCATTGACGTAGACGGGCAAAGTGGCGACAAGAGTCTTGCCTTCGCCCGTGGCCATCTCGGTGATGCGCCCGCGATGCAGCACCAGTCCCCCGATGAGCTGAACATCGAAATGCACCATCGCCCAGGTCATCGACTGGTCGCAGACCGTGAAAGAGTGACGGCGTTCGGTAAGGCGGCGGGCGCCCTGCTTGACCACGGCAAACGCCTCCGGAAGAATTTCCTCAAGACGAGCTGCAAGCGCACTAGGATCGCTGATAGCCGCAAGCTCCTGCTTCCACGCAGACGTCTTCGCGCGCAAGGCGTCGTCCGAAAGCTCGCCAAGTGTCTCTTCGATCTCGTTGATTTGCCGGACAATAGGCTGAATGCGACGCAGCTCGCGTTGATTTTTTGAGCCAACGATGGTCTTGAGAATCCAATTGAACATGAAAACGATCGAAAGGTTAATCAATAGCCGCTGACACCAAAAGTCCACCGCAAATCTGTGAGCACGCGCGCCCAAAACCGTCGCAATATGGTGGGCACGAGGAAGAAAGCCCGAGGGATTTTTGGCGTTGGCCAGGCGCTCTCAGGCCATGCAGTTCGAGCTGAATTTGCTCGCGCCGAACCTAAACAAGGGATGTATTATTGCGCATGAGCAGCGACGCCATACCTTCTGGCGAGTCAAAACCGCCACCGCCACAACAGTCCAAAGCCCCCGCGGCCGGGCCTAAAACGCAAGCAGCGACTCCTTCCAGGCGGCCGAGCCTCAAGCTTTTGATCGGTGGGCTGGCCGCCCTCGTGCTGCTTATCGTGGGAGTACCGCGAATTCTGCGTAGTTTGAACACCGTCTCGACCGACGATGCTTACGTCAATAGCCACGTCACCTTTGTTGCGCCGCGCGTTTCCGGCCAGGTGATGCGAGTCCTAGTGGACGACAATAGCCGCGTGCGCAAAGGCGACGTGCTCGTTGAGCTCGATCCGGAGCCTTTTCGCGTGCAGGTCGCCATCAAGCAGTCGGCTGTTGACGTTGCAAAGGCAAACCTTGTCATGGCCGAGGCGACAGTGAGGGGATTGATAGCGCAGACACGGAGCCAGCGATTCAAGCTGACTCACGCCATCGAGGATGTGGACAATCAGGTCGCTCTCATCCGGCAGCGCGTGGCGACCTGGGAACAAAGCAAGGCGAGCCTTGTGCTGGCGCAGCAGGAGTTTGACCGCGCAAAGCATTTGCTCGCGAGCAAGGTCGTGAGCAACGAGGAATACGACCAAAAACAGGCGGCCCTTGCCGTGGCGACCGCGCAGGTCACCCAGGCACTGCAAAATGTCTATCAGGCGCGGGCAGCTCTCGGCCTGCCAGCCGCGCCACCTGCCGGTACAGATCTCGCCGGCGTGCCGCCGGATCTCGACCAGACGTTTTCCTCGGTGCGCCAGGCCCTGGCGGAACTCCTCAACAGCGCCGCACAACTTGGAATTGCGCCGTCCTCCTACGATCTTACGCCAAAGGAGATTATCGAGGAATTCTATCGGCGCGATCCGCAGGGCGACATCAACAAGATTTATGCCCAGGTAATGCACGATGCCCCCAGCCTGAAGCAAGCCCAGGCAAGTCTGGAACAGGCCCAGCGCGATCTCGATCAGGCAAAGCTCGATCTGAGCTACTGCACGGTTGTAGCGGAAATCGATGGAGTTATAACCCGCCGCAATGTGAATCCCGGCAATAACGTGCAAGTTGGCCAGAGCCTCATGGCGATCCGCTCATTGCGCGACATCTGGGTGGACGCAAATTTCAAGGAAACGCAACTCCGTGATCTGCGCATCGGCCAGCGCGCCGAGCTTAAGGTGGATATGTATGGTGGCAGGCAAAAATTCGAGGGGCGCATCTCTGGCTTTACCATGGGCACAGGCTCGACTCTGGCATTGCTGCCGGCCCAAAATGCGACGGGCAATTTCGTGAAAGTCGTACAGCGGCTTCCGGTGCGGATCGATATCGTGAATTACGATCCGGACAAACTGCCGCTGTTCGTCGGCTTGTCGGTCGAGCCATCAGTCGATTTGAAGAGTGCGCCGACGGGGCCAAACGCCGGGAAGTTTCTCCAGGATCTGGCGCCTTCCACGCCTGTGACGAATCCGTGAGCACCGCAGCAGCAGCGGAAATCGCGGTCCCGGGCGCGACCGCCAAACCGCACGTGATCAATCCGTGGATCGTCGCGCTCGCCGTGATTATTCCGACGTTCATGGAAGTGCTCGACACGACGATCGCCAATGTGGCGCTGCGCTACATAGCGGGCGGGCTTTCCGCACCGTCCACAGACAGCGAATGGGTCATCACCAGCTATCTCGCAGCGAATGCAATCGTTCTTCCGATGTCCGGCTGGCTTTCGGTGAGGCTAGGAAGGCGGAGGTATTTTCTGATCTCGATCGCGGTCTTCACGCTCGCTTCAGTCCTTTGCGGAATGGCAACGAGCCTTAACGTCCTGATTGGTGCCCGCGTGCTGCAAGGCCTCGCCGGCGGCGGGTTGCAACCCTCGAGCCAGGGCGTGCTGCTCGACGCGTTTCCGCCGGAAAAGCACGGCTCCGCGATGACTTTGTTCGGCATCGCCGCGCTGCTTGCGCCGGTCGTTGGGCCGACGCTCGGCGGTTACATCACCGACAACTATGGCTGGCGCTGGATCTTTTTCATCAACATCCCCACGGGCCTCCTCGCCCTGTGGTTTTGCAGCAAGGTCGTGCACGACCCCGACTACTTAAAGGCCCAACAATCTGAGATGCGCAAGAAGGGCGCGCCCTTCGACACAATCGGTCTCTGTTTGCTAACCCTAACCATGGTGTGCTGGGAAATCGTGCTCAGCAAAGGACAGGAGTGGGACTGGCTCGGCGATCCGTTCTACCGCGTGCATACGCTGCTGGTCTTGTTCGTGTTCGGTCTTGTCACGCTCGTCTGGCGCGAACTGCGGATATCGAATCCGCTTATCAATTTTCGAACGCTGGCCGACCAAAACTTTCGCTGGTGCTGCATCATTATCTTCTGCGCATTTGGCGTGCTTTACGCGAACACCACCACACTGCCCGCCTTGCTACAATCGCTTTTTGGCTACGATGCCACGACCTCCGGACTGGTGCTCTCGCCCGCGGGCCTCTTTGCCGTGATGGGGCTGTTCGTCGTCGGAATTCTGATGTCGCGCGGTGTTGACGCGCGCTATTTCATGGCCGCGGGACTGATCACGATGGGCATTGGTAACTATTGGACGTCACAATTGACGCTCGAAATCAGCCCGTGGCAGGTCGTCTGGCCACGCGTTGTTGTCATCGCAGGGCTATCGATGATCTTCGCGCCGCTGAACGTCGCCGCGTTTCTTTACATTCCAAAGGAACTTCGCGGGGCGGCCGTCGGGCTCCTGGCGCTGTTGCGCAACGAAGGCGGCAGCGTGGGCACGTCGATCGCACAAACCATTCACGAGAGGCGCGACCAATTCCACAGTCTGCGTCTTGGCGAATATCTCGATTTGCTGAATCCGGCCGTGAATTCCTTTCTCGATCAGGCACAGTCCTACTTGCTTCAGTTCACCGGCGATCCTGTTGCTGCCCGGCAGATGGCATTGCAGTTACTCGACAACCTGCGTCAACAACAATCGTCCGCGTTCGCCTACTTCGACATCTTCCTCGTCTTTGCCGCCCTCTCGGTCCCTCTCGTAGCACTGGTGTTCATGATGAAGCGTTCCGTCGCCCAAAAGGGTGCGCACGTCGCAGCGGAGTAAGCACCAGAAGGCGGAAGGAGGACCGGCGCAATTCCCGGGCACGAATTCTCCGGCGTCGTCGAGGCCGTGGCGGCGGATGTCGATTCAGGCCAAATCGGTTGCGAGGTTTTCGGAATGAATGACTGGTTTGCCGAGGGTGCCACCGCAGACTACTGCACCAGCGCCTCGACTCCGTTGCGGTGAAGCCTTCCCGATTGAGTCATCTGGAAGCGGCAAGCGTTCCCATTGGAGCCTTGACGGCCTGGCAGGGTTGTTCGAACGAGCCAGACTACAAGCCGGCGAGCGAATCCTTATCCACGGCGGATCTGGAGCCGTGGGCATCTTCGCAATTCAACTCGCCCGGCGAACCGGAGCACACGTAGCCACCACGGCCTCCGCCCGAAATTTCGACTTCCTATCACAGCTTGGAGCCAACGAAGTGATCGACTACCGCGTGGATCGTTTTGAAGACAGCGCCCGTGATCTGGATGTCGTGTTCGATGCGGTTGGTGGGGAAACTTTGAAGCGCTCGTGGAGTTTGCTTAAGCCGCGAGGCGCATGGTCACCATTGCCGCCGACAGCGAGGGGACCAAGGACGAGCGCATCGAAAAAGCATTCTTCATCGTCGAGCCGAACCAGAAAGAACTGACGGAGATATCCAGCTTGCTCGACGCGGGTGAGCTTCGATGCTTCGTCGATGCCGTGGTGCCGTTTGTCAGAGCGTCCGACGCCTACTGCGGAATGACCGAGGCGCGACGCGGCCGCGGGAAGATGGTGCTCTCCATCATCACCGCGATTTAGCTGCTTGCTTCGGTTGCTGGTAAGATGGTCTGGAACGGAGTTACCCGGCCTCGAAGACATTTCCGGTCGGCAGACCGTATCGCAGCTTGGACGAATCTAGTTCGCAAGCGGTGAACCCGCAAGCAAGGGCAATATTACCCGTAGCACGACATCCTCGGTGAATCTCAGTTTTGAGGGCCTCGATTTGTTCGCCCAAAATCGGATTTCGCAATGAGGAGATCAACGCGGCGGAGGCGATCCGCCATGACTTTCATGACCTGGATGGCGAAAACAGGGGTTTCTTGAATAAGAAACAAGAAGCGTCGTTTGTCGACGACCTGGAGAGTGCAATCAGTTCGCGCAATGGCGGAGGCGATTCGTGTTTCCCGATCGATGAGACTGAGTTCGCCAAAAATGTCTCATTGCCAGCGACGGCCTCAAAGGACTTGAGATTGCCCGGAAGAATCGTCCTGACCTAGTCGTCCTTGATCTCAGGCTTCCGCAGATAGATGGATACGCCGTCTGCAAAGCCCTAAAGCACGACTCCGACACCGCGGCGCTTCCTATCATAATCCTGACGGCCAGAGGCGAACCCAGCGATAGGGTTCATGGTTTGGAGATTGGGGCTGACGATTACATGACGAAGCCCTTCAGTCCGCGCGAGCTGGTGCTGCGCATCCAGGCTTTGCTGCGCCGCCCGCGCTCAAGCCCACAAAACGACGTACTGGAAGTTGGTGATTTTCAAGTTGATAGGAATAGCTTCGCTATCCGGCTCGAATGCCGTCGGCTCGATCTGACCACAACCGAGTTCAAGCTACTCGCCATTCTGATCGAGCGCCGTGGAAGCAGTCAGTCCCGCGAGACGCTGCTTAATGATGCATGGGGCTATCAAAATCCATTGGAAACTCGAACGGTGGATACCCATATTCGCCGTCTGCGCGAAAAGCTTGGTAGCCACGCTCAGATGCTGGAAACCGTCCGCGGCGAAGGGTATCGCTTTTCACGCAAACTCACCCAACCCGACTGATCCAGAACTAACCAACAAGGATGAATACACATGCTGCTTACCAATAAGAACGCCGTCATTTACGGAGCGGGTGGGTCGATCGGCGGCGCGGTCGCGCGCGCCTTCGCCCGCGAAGGTGCGAAAGTTTTTCTTGCCGGTCGCACTCTCGCCAAGCTCGACGATCTGGCCACAGACATTGCAAGTGCAGGAGGCGTGGCCGAAACGGCTCAGGTCGATGCATTCGACGAGCAGGCTGTCGAGGAGCACGTCGCCGCTGTGGTCGCGAAGGCTGGAGCGGTCGACATCTCTTTCAACGCCATCGAGATCAAAGGCACGATTCAGGGCATCCCGCTTCTCGAGCAGTCGCACGACGACATCAGCCTGCCGGTGAAGCATCGCGTGGCGACCAACTTCCTGACCGCGCGGGCGGCTGCACGACACATGGTTCGGAAGGGGGCGGGCGTGATCTTGATGATCACTGCGACCCCGGCTCGTATGGCTTTCCCCATGACCGGCAGCTTCGGAATCGAGGGTGCAGCCATCGAGGGCCTTTGCCGCTCGCTGGCGAGTGAACTCGGGCCGCAGGGAGTCAGGGTCGTCTGCCTGCGGTCGGCCGGTTCACCCGAGTCTTTTCCTGATGCGCCCACTCATACGCCGCTCGGCCAGACGCGCGAAAACATTGCGGCGATGATTGCCGAAAAGACCCTGCTGAAGCGGACGCCATCGCTCCTTGAAGTCGGAAACGTCGCGGCCTTGATGGCTTCGGATTACGCCAGCCCCATGACCGGCACAGTCGCCAACATGACCTGCGGCACGATCGCGGACTAGAGCAGACTGGTTCGCCACGTTTCGCGGTCCGATCGGCTTGGAGATGCGCGATCTGAGAATCACGACCGGTGATGACGTGGCCTATTGCCATAGCTTGAGCCGGCTGACGGGAGCAAAGACCGACGGCGAGAAGACCGATGTGTGGTTTCGCGAGACTCTCTGCTTTCAAAAGATCAATAGCCAATGGGTCATTACACACAGGCATGAGTCGGTGCCCTTTTTATATGGACGGAAGCGCCGGTGAACGGCGCAAATCGACTCATCATCATGGCTCCAAAATTCCCTATGGCTGGAGATCAATCTTGAAGGCGGAACAGATCCGCGAGATTGATCGCCTGAGGGAAAATTAATCGAGCCGCCGGGGCTTGGTTTCAACAAGCTGGCTATCAGTGCAGCTCGCGTATGTCGCGGTCTTAACTCGACTGACAGGTTTCCTGTGTGTAATTAACCGAATTAGAAAACCCATATGGGCACTTATCACTTTCGAGTCGGCTGCGACCTCGACTACAACGTCACTGGGCCAAGCGCGTTCATTTTTAACGTGAGCGTGGTGAACAACTCGTTTCAACGCATCCTGACGGAGGCATTCACCACGGAGCCTCCGCTGCAAATCGAGGAATCGCGATCGCCCATTGAAGAAAAGCGACTCCATCGTCTCTCAGCGGGCGCGGGACCCTTGCGAGTACGGGTACACGGCGACTGTCGAGTTGTCTCACTACGTTCAACCCGCTGACAACGTGCCGGAGACGCCGCCCGGTGCACTGCCGGCCGATGTCGTGCAATACCTTTACCCGAGCCGATACTGCGAAGCGGATTTGCTCGTGCGACTCACGCAGCATCAGTTCAGTAAATTGCAGCAGGGCTTCTCCCGAGTCACGGCAATCTGCAACTGGATTCATGATAACATCGAGTATCTACGAGGCAGCACTAACCCCCACACCTCCGCTTACGACACGGCGACCGAACGCGCCGGTGTGTGTCGCGATTTCGCTCACCTTGCCATTGCCTTTTGTCGGGCGGTAGCGATCCCGGCGCGGTTCGTGGCGGGTTACGCCTACGCCTTGGAACCTCCCGATTTTCACGCCTATTTCGAAGCCTACCTCGATGGACGCTGGTATATCTTCGATCCGACACGCCTCGCACCGCAGACCGGATTGATTCGCATCGGCACGGGTCGCGACGCTGCGGATACTTCGTTCGCAACGCTGTTTGGTCCCGTTGCATTTTCGTCGATGAAAGTCACCATGGAGCCAATGGACGGTAACATCCCGCACTATAGGACGGACGCGATCTCGACGGCCGGCCCTGCATGATGACCCGCCAACTAGGGGAATGCTCCAAGGCAGAGAAACTTTAATATCTTAAAGCCGTCACGTTCGGGTCTTTAGGCGTGCTTTCGCATCCTTAGCGCCCAAGATGATCAATTCTTGTCAGAAACAGGGCAGATTGGGGCTACATCTTGACGACTTTAGGAGCAATGCGAATCCCCGCAGGCAATGCGTCGATCGATCCGCGAGTAGAAACTCCCGAAGAAATACGCGATCACATCCTGGAGGCGGCGCGATATATCCCAGTAGAACAACTGGCTACCACGGACGACTGCGGTTTCTCACCATTTTGCGACGACACTTCGACCACGCGTGAAAAGGCGTTTGCGAAGATTCGCTCACGTGTGGAGGGAACGCTGCTGGCGCAAGAAATAATCAATGGCAAATAGAGTGCAACCTGAGGGCGAAACGGAAGAGATAAGGTCCTCCGTCCTGCAGACTGCGAGTAGCATTCTTCAAATCCGGCAGCGGGCCGAGCAGGAGATACGCCGGACGAACGAAGCCCTCAACCAGCGCACGAGAGAGCTTGCCCAGGCGCTCGTGATCATGCGCGCAACGTTGGAATCGACCACGGATGCGATCCTGGTGACCGACGAGGAAGGCAACGTCACCAACTTCAACGACAAGTATCTCGAAATGTGGAAAATTCCGCGGGAGGTGCTGGAGGGTGGCACGGCGGGCGATGTGCGGGAGTTCGCGAGCCGGAGCTTTGCGGACCCGCAAGGGTTTTTCGCCCGCATCGCAGAAATTGCCGCCTCCGCGCAGGAGAGCTTCGACCTGCTGGAACTGCAGGACGGGCGACATTTCGAGCGTTACTCCAAAGTCCTGTCCATTGAGGGCCGCAGCGTGGGCCGCGTGTGGAGTTTGCGCGACGTTACGCAGCGCCACCTCTCTGAAATCACTTCCCGCCGGTTGGCAGCCATCGTCGCCTCGTCCGACGACGCGATCATTGGCAAGGATTTAAACAGTATCATCACCAGTTGGAATTTTGGGGCGGAGCAAATCTTCGGATACACCGCCGACGAAATGATCGGCACATCGATCATGCGATTGATCCCACCGAATCGCCAAGCGGAGGAATTGGCGATCCTCGCCCGTATCCGCCGCGGCGAGCGCTTCGATCATTTCGAAACCATTCGCCTCGCCAAAGACGGGCGGCAGCTCAGCGTCTCCATCACGGTCTCCCCGATCAAGGATTCCGCCGGCCATGTGGTCGGCGCGTCGAAGGTGGCTCGCGACATTACCGAGCGAAAGAAGACGGAGGCGGCCCTTAAAAAGGCGGCGGAGGACGCTGAGGCGGCCAATCGCGAGCGACTGCAACTCCTCGAGAGCGAGCGGGCGGCGCGCTCTCAGGCCGAGCGAGCGAATCGCATGAAGGACGAGTTTCTCGCGACGCTCAGCCACGAACTTCGGACGCCGTTGAATGCCGTGCTGGGTTGGGCGCAAATCCTCCGGACAGGCAAACTCAAGGTTGAGGAACTCAAGCAAGGGCTCGACACCATCGAACGAAATGCCCGTGTCCAGGCCCAGATCATCGAAGACCTGCTTGATATGAGCCGCATTATCTCCGGAAAGGTACGACTCGCCGTAAAGCGAATCGATCTTCCCGCGATCCTAAACGAGTCAATCGACACGGTACGCGCCACGGCCGAGGCGAAAAGTATTCGTCTGCAATTGGTTGTGGATCCTGGTGCGGGACCGATCTCCGGCGACCCGGATCGCCTGCAGCAGGTTTTTTGGAATCTCCTTAACAACGCCATCAAGTTCACACCCAAGGGCGGACAGGTCCAGGTGTTGCTCGAACGCATAAACTCGCACATCGAGGTCAGCGTCAGGGATACGGGTGAAGGCATCGCGACTGAGTTCCTGCCTTATGTCTTCAATCGTTTTCAACAGGGGGACGCGTCGACAACTCGTCGCCATGGCGGACTGGGGCTGGGACTGGCTATCGTGAAGCAGCTTGTGGAACTGCATGGCGGCAACGTTGGCGTCCAAAGCGACGGGATTGGAAAAGGGACAACCTTTACTGTCCATCTCCCGCTCATCGCCGTCTATTCTGAGCCTGACAAGGAACGTCGCCATTCCCAAGCAACGCCGAGTGAAAACCAACCCTTGCCAGACTTGTCCCTCGCCAATGTTCACGTACTGGTAGTGGACGACGAGGTCGATGCACGCGAGCTGGTGAAAAGGCTGCTGGAGATGGCTGGAGCGACGGTTTCGATGGCAGGTTCCGCGTCCGAAGCGATCGAGAGCATCCTCGCTGCACGGCCGGATGTGCTGGTTTGCGACATCGGGATGCCCGCGGAAGACGGCTATTCGTTGATCCGGCAGCTGCGAGTCCTCGAGGAGAGCCAAGAGAGGACCTTGCCCGCGGTCGCGCTGACCGCATATGCGCGATCGGAGGATCGCACGAAGGCCATCCGTTCCGGTTTTCAGAATCATCTGTCGAAACCCGTGGAACCGGCGGAGCTGCTGGCTATCGTAAGCAGCCTGGCAGGTCGCTGGGTCACAACTCCGCCCGACGTCGATAGCTAGCTTAGCTATACCCGGTAGGATTTCAAGCCTGCCGGACGCATCAGATCGAGATTTTTCCCGCTTAATCCGCTCACTGGGCGCCCACATACGGGTAGTCGCTTGATCCGCCAGTGCCCTCAAGGGAGTTGTTCGTCTGTGACTGAAGAGGAGCGCTCAAAATGATCGCGCAAGCCGCAGACAAAAGCCACGTGCATCTATTCATGCTAAGCTGTTCGGACTGTGAAAACGCTTGACCACCTGAGTATCGTTCAGCGTAACGGTGACAATCCGAGGATCGTAATCGTTCAGGCGCTGTATATCGACCTTGTTTCCGTTTATGGTGTTAACAACTCTCCAGAGCTGAGAATCCCCCGAGAGTCGAACCGTATCATTAATGTCGAGTTTTTTCATCGCTTCACTAAGCTAAGTGAGTCTGACTGCGATTTTCCGAAGTCCACTTTCCCGACCCGCTGCACCTCGCGGAAGTCTTCCCGCAGCTTTGCAAATGCGGTGTTCACCCCATCGCGTGACGTATGGATTTGGTGGAATATGTACCGTTATGAGTGTCGAATTTGCGTTCCATGCATCGCTATTACGAAATGATGAGCTATTGCCGGCCTTGGACCATTTATTGCTGCGGACGACTAAGGGTGGTGCCGTGGGCGTAGCAACTCCTGAATGCGAGGCGAAGGTGTATGATGAAAAAGCGGATACCTTGTGGCCAATCCTGGCGAAACGTTGTTTGCGACACTATGAAGAAAAATTGTCTGGAAGACTTCTTCTCAGCATCGGCAAAATAGACTCTGCATTAACACATCACCCGTCGAAGAAGGCTGCTCTTCGACGGGTGTGTTTGCTGTTCTTTTTTATGCGTGGCTGCACGCAATGATGGGCGACAATTGTTTAGGGATTCAGCGCGCCTTCTTCGACGTTCGAGTGAGAGGCTGCGAACGCAAGAGCCGCAAGCAAACCACCCAAAACGTACCATGCAATTGTTCTTGCTTTCATTATTGGAGTGCCTGCCGTGATGTCATTGCTCGCACTGAGGGCTTCTGGCAGGGTTACCGCGCCGATTCCCATTGCGAGGCCAAGTGCACCGCCGCGAAGCCAAGCCGTTCTGGGTCTGCCAAGGCCCACCAAGCCGTAAAATATCGAGTTGGAAACGAGACCGCCGATCAGCGCGACAATTTTGACGGGAAATCCTCGCGGCGGCTGGATTCCCGCTTTATTGAACGCCGCTCTTACAAGCTGTAAGCCAAGGATATCAAGTCGCGGCGCCTCTGGAAGATAGCGCTTTGCCACGTGGTTCAGGAGAGTCACCGACGCCGCGCCAACTAACCCCGAACCAAGACCAAGAGATCGCTTCATTTGTCAGGCCAGATGATTATTGAAGTCACCGACTTCGCCAGTTTTGAGTTCCTCGCCACGCGTTTTCATTCTGATCTAATTGCGCGGAGTTGCCGACGGACTGGTGCCGGGAGTAGCCGCTGGGGTGGCGTTTGGCGTTGCGGTCGGTATAGCAGACGGTGACGGCGATGGAGTCGTGCCTGGGGTTGGCCGTGGAGTACTCTCGGAGCCTACATTGGCATTAATTCTAGGAGTGGGGGCCGGACCAAGTCCACCAGGAATACCCGGAGCAGCAGGGCGTAGACCGTCGGGGCTGGCATCGGTGAAACCCGTTCTATTCGGCGCAGGACTCGAGGTCGCTGGAGTGTTTGCCGAGACGCCGCGCTGCTGATTCGACGTTCCTTGTTGGTTTGAGGTCCCCTGCTGATTCGAGCCCCCTGTTTGAATTGCCCGACCGGCCGGAGCTCCTGTGGCTGCTCCCGAGGCCGAACTCCCACTCTGTTGAGCGACACTCATGCAGGGCATGATTGTCGCGATACCCAAGGCAATAAATGCGTTCTTCATAACCCTCTATCGAAATCTCCTGTGCCCAAGGTTCTCAGGGAAAAAGCGCTGACAAGTATCAGGGCGCGGCGCGTCGGCGTGGAAAGCCACGCTCATGGAAAACTCATTCCTCCCAATATGGGTAGCGTTGCAACCGGGTTTCGACAGGACTCCGGGGCGAACCACCGGCGTCCCCCGAGAAGACGAGCTGAGTTGAAACCGCTTCCCGGCCGTCTGGAGTGGGTTTTCGAAATCGCTGAAGGAGTGACCGCGGGCACTATTTTTCGCCCTTCCCTTTTCGTTTGATATCCTGACTATGTGCTCGCTTGTAGCTTTGGATGTCTTTGAACTTTCCCTTTTCGTCTCGAACGGCGTAGAGCTTCTTCCCAGCTGTGCTGCGATGGGTAGTTCGTTTTTGAGGCATTCCTGATCACCTCCTTCTTGCGTCATAGCAGCAGGTTTGCTCTATTTAGGAAAGGCCATTATTCAAACTAAGCCGCATTTTGGAGACCGTGCGTTACGCGACGAACCTCGACGGCGAAACAGGTAGACTCTTAATTCTTGGATCTTCGGGTTTGCGAGGGAAGGGATAAATGAGAGCGAGTTCCGGCTGTTTGCGGAACTCGTAGCGCCCGCATAGATTGATTCCGACGGAAGAACCGATAAAACGTCGACAGTTTTACAAGTTGCCAAGAGTGAAAAAGCAGGGCGTAGAGTTTCAGAAGAAAAGCGATGCGCTACTGGCCGAGATTGGCGGACGCCAACAGGCGGAAGAGGCGCTTCGGGCGAGCGAACGGCGGTTGCAGGATATTTTGGATAACACCACTGCCGTCATATTCGTTAAGGATCTGGATCTTCGCTACATCTTAGTGAACCGCGAATATGAACGCCGATTTCGTGTTCAGCGCGACCAAATCCGCGGGAAAACCGACTTTGACATTCATCCTCATGATGTTGCCGAAACGGTACGGGCGAACGATCGGCATGTGATCGAAACGGGCACGCCCGTCCAATTTGAGGAAGCTGTGCCAATGGCGGAGGGCGAGCGACATTACGTTGTCGTTAAATTTCTGCTGTGGGACCGCAAGGAGAAGCCGTATGCGGTCTGTGGCATCGCGACGGACATCACGGTATTGAAGCGCGCGGAAGACTTACAGGCTAGGGGCGCGCGCCAAGCGGCGCTGCGTGCAGATCTTCACGCAGCATTCTCCAGCGGGACCGAAAATGCCTTGCAAACAATGCTGCAGCGCAGCGCTGAGGCCGTGGTGCGTCACCTCGACGCGGCTTTCGCCCGCGTTTGGACGCTCAACGACCAACAGAACGTGCTGGAGTTGCAGGCCAGTGCAGGTCTTTACACCCAGTTGGACGGCGAACACGCCCGTGTGCCCGTTGGCAAGCTCAAGATTGGCCTCATCGCACAGCATCGCAAGCCCTACCTTACAAATGACGCACTAAACGACGATCACATAAGCAATCCCGAATGGGCGAAACAACGAATGGTATCTTTTGCGGGCTACCCCCTCCTAGTCGAAGGACGTCTGATTGGTGTCTTGGCAATGTTCGCGCGTAAATTTTTGGGTCAGGACACACTCGAGGCGCTCGAGGTGGTGGCTGACACTATCGCGCAAGGCTTCGAGCGCAAGCGGGCGGAGGAAAAACTGGCCCGGCTGAACCGGACGCTGCAGACCCTCTATCAGTGCAACCAGGCCCTCGTGCGAGCGTCGGAAGAGTATGAACTGTTGCAGTCCGTCTGCCGGATCCTCGTCGAGTCCGGCGGCCTTCGAATGGCATGGGTCGGCTACCGCGAATTCAACGAAGGCAAAACGGTCCGGCCGGTCGCCCAGGCGGGATACGAGGCCGGGTACCTGGAACGAATCGACATTACCTGGGCGGATACCAGCCGGGGACGCGGGCCCATGGGCACAGCGATCCGGACGGGTACCACGTCCTGGAGCAGGGACGTTCTGACTGATCCGAATATGGCACTGTGGCGAGCCGAGGCACTCAAGCGTCGCTACGTGTCTTCCATTTCCCTTCCGCTGATGTCTCACGGAGAAGCGTTCGGCGCGCTCGCTCTCTACGCCGAAGAGCCCGATGCCTTCACTGAAAGTACGATTGAGCAATATACGGATTTGGCGAACAACTTGGCGTATGGAGTGACGGCGCTCCGAACGCGCGAGGAGCGCAATCGGGCGGAAAGCGAAATTCGTCAGCTCAACGCGTCGCTTGAGAAGCGCGTGGCCGAGCGCACGATCGAGCTCGTGCGATCGAACGACCAACTCAAGCGCGCGGAAGAGCAGTTGCGCAAACACGGCGAGCAGGTCCAGATACATCGCGACGTGCTGCTTGAACTGGCGCACTCCGACAAATCAGATCTCGAAAAGGCGCTTCAAAAGATCTGTTCGCTATCGGCCACAACGCTTGAGGTGGCGCGCGTGAGCTATTGGTCGCTGCAGGAAAATAATTCCGCTATTGCTTGTGAAGTCCTTCATCTGCGCGATGCGAAAAGCTGTGATGGGCAGTTCAAAGGCACCCGGCTTGGCTTCCCTGATTGTCCTGGCTATATTGAGGCATTAGCCACCAAGCGGCCCATCGTTGCCGACCGCGCCTTGACGCACCCAGCCACTAGCGGCTTGGCGGAAAATTACCTCAGACCGCTTGGCATTTCTTCCATGCTCGACGCACCCGTTTGGGTGCGCGCCGAGGTTGTTGGCGTCCTTTGTCACGAGCATATCGGCCCGCCTCGCGACTGGTCGGCGGAGGAAGTTGACTTTGTTTCAGCGCTTGCGGCGAGATCGTAAAGCGCTGTGTTGATTTGCAGGGCGGCAAAATCGAAGTAGATAGCAAATTGGGAGAAGGCACGGCGGTAACGGTGAGGCTGCCGATATTCGGCCCGGTCTCTCCACGTGTTGGCGATAAGGCGAGCCTATAAAGAAGTGCAGCACCTGAAGCTGACCTCCTTGCCGCCATACGCTCGCGTCTTGAACGCGCCGTCCAGCAAACCGTTCCGCAATTCAAGCCTAACTTCGATTCTGCCAGACCGCTGGAGACAGTGTTCGGCTTAACCCCGCGCGTCGCGGAAACGCTACTGTGGCTTACCCAAGGCAAAACAAATAGTGAGATCGCAATGATTCTTGGTAATAGCGAATCTACGGTGAAAAAACATGTCCTCGAAATCTTCGAAAAGCTCGGCGTCGAAACTCGAACCGCAGCCAGCCTGCGCGCTCTTGAAGTGCTCAGTTCGCCCCCGGCTCGAGGATAGCTCGAAACTCCCACCGATTTCACAGCGCGGGAACTGAGCCCCGCGACAAGGGATTTGATCGAGTCGGACGAACCGCCAACCGCTTCAGGAACGACGGCACCGAAACTCCTTCCGGAGGACGAAGTTCCAGTCGGTTGGTCTATGAAGGCACTGACGAGGCGGATCGTGAGCGTCGAATGGCTGCGGCCCATCCCGATTTCGAGCCGTAATCAGGACGCAGCGAACTCGTTTTGGCGCGAGAATGGCCGCGCGGAAGCCGCGCAGTCAGGAGCGATTCACTTTCCGCCGAGGGAGCGACTGACGATCTCTTTCGCCTGCTCAACGATGGCGGTGAGATGGTCGGCGCTTTTCAGGCTTTCGGCGTAGAGTTTGTAGATGTTCTCAGTGCCCGAAGGACGTGCGGCAAACCAGCCGCTGGCCGAGACAACCTTGAGGCCGCCGATCGAGGCGTCATTTCCCGGAGCGCGTGTGAGTTTCGCCGTGATCGGTTCGCCGGCGAGTTCAGTGGCGGTGACGTCTTCGGGCGAGAGTTTTTTGAGAAGATTCTTCTGCTCAGGGGTGGCGGGGGCGTCGATACGGGTGTAATACGGCGTGCCGAACTCGGCGGTCAGTTCCTGGTAATGCGCGCCGGGATCCTTTCCGGTAGTAGCAGTGATTTCCGCTGCGAGCAGGCTGAGGATGAGGCCGTCTTTGTCGGTGCTCCAGACCGTGCCATCGTGCCGAAGGAAACTAGCGCCGGCGCTTTCCTCGCCGCCGAAGCAACAAGAGCCGTTAAACAGGCCCGGTGTAAACCACTTGAAGCCGACCGGAACTTCCCAAAGCTTGCGACCGAGGCTGTTAACCACCCGATCGATAAGACAACTGCTGACGAGGGTCTTTCCGACGACCGCGCGATCCGACCACTGCGGACGGTGAGTGAGGAGATAACGGATGGCGACGGCGAGGTAATGATTTGGGTTCAGGAGACCGACAGACGGCGTAACGATGCCGTGCCGGTCAGCGTCGGGATCGTTGCCGAAAGCGATCTCGAACCGGTCCTTGAGTTCCACCAGGCTGGCCATGGCGGAGGGGCTCGAACAATCCATGCGGATTTTACCGTCATGATCCACTGTCATGAAGGCAAAGGTGGGGTCAACGTTTGGATTCACGACCGTGATCTCGAGACCGTAGCGCTCGGCTACCGGCTTCCAGTAAGCCACGGATGCGCCGCCCAGTGGGTCGACTCCGATCTTCACGCCGGCGGAACGGATGGCCTCCAAATCAACGACGTTTGCGAGATCCTGCACGTAGGACGCGACGAAGTCCTCCGCATGGGTTGTGGGCGCTTTGAGGGCGGCTTCAAAGTCGATGCGGCGAACGCCTTGGTTACCAGCGCGCAGCAGTTCGTTGGCGCGGTCTTGAATCGAGTCTGTGACGTCGGTGTCGGCCGGTCCCCCGTTTGTCAGATTGTATTTGAAACCGCCGTCTGTCGGCGGATTGTGCGACGGGGTGACGACGATGCCGTCGGCGAGGCCCAGTGAGCGACCCTGGTTGTGTGTAAGGATGGCGCGCGAAATGACCGGCGTCGGCGTGAAACCGTCACCAACCTGGATGAACGTTTCCACCCCGTTCGCGGCGAGCACCTCGAGCGCAACGCGCTCGGCGGGGCGGGAGAGGGCGTGGGTGTCCTTGCCCATGAATAGCGGCCCCGTGATCCCTTGGTTTTTCCTATATTCGCAGATAGCCTGCGTGATGGCGAGGATGTGCGCTTCGGTGAACGTCGCATTTGAGCTGGTGCCGCGATGGCCGCTGGTGCCGAAGCTGACAAGCTGGTTCGGGTCGGTAGGATCTGGCTTTGATTTATAAAATGCCTCTTCGATCCGGTTCACGTCGATGAGGAGGTCTTTCGGTGCGGGTTTGCCTGCAAGGGGATGTGCGCTCATAGGAAAAGGGGTGGTTTTCGATACATGGAGGTTCTATCGGACACATGGATTTCTGGCAACGCCCCGGGGGCAAAGCCTTCTCGCCGTGCGTGTGCTTTTAAAGCCTACGGTGGCCAGCGATGCAAGACGATTACAATTGGATGACTTTCTGTCCTGCCACGCGAGGAGGCTTAGGAGCACCCCCGTAGACTTCCGCGTCCGAATTCAGGATTCCAATTCGAGGGCACTCGGCATCGCTCTACCAGCCGTGAGGAAAGCTATAAAGCACGTCGCATAAACGGCCTCGTTCGCAGAGCTCAGAGTTAACATGGTGGAGAACGGGCTGGGGGAGCTTCTCTTTAGAGGCTCCTAAGTTCCGTCGATATTGGACGCGGTTGCTATAAAGCCAGAAGTATTTCGTCGACATCGCACTGGACAGTGTTACCCTCATGTGCGGTTCGGTCCCCGATGAAAAAACTGCACCGCATTCGCATTTTCTTTCGTGCTCTTGCGGTCTCCGCCTTTGCCCAGAGCGTCGGAACTCTTTTTCCCACAGAGCGCTCGACACGGGCGATATTCCCGACGCGGTTGGCCGGCACCATGGGGCTAACCTTCCAACAATCGGTATTTCAGACACCACTATCATGAACACTACAACGTCTGGAGAGCATATACCATTCGACGATCCGCGCACTGCTCCCAGAAAGAAAATGTTCGTCACCGATGACGGCAGGAACGTGCTCTTCACCTTCATCTTGCTTGTCTCGCTATTTGCCCTTTGGGGATTTTGCAATGGGATGATTGACGTGATGGACAAGCACTTTCAGGAAGAACTGGGCCTGACCTTGGCCCAATCTGCCTGGGTGCAGTTCGCGCATTACTTGGGGTATTTCCTAATGGCGCTACCGGCCGGATGGCTGGCGACGAAGATGGGTTATAAAGGGGGCATTATCGCCGGTCTCCTGTTGGTTGCAGTCGGTGGATTTTGGTTTATCCCGGCGACCCATATCGCGTCCTTTTGGGCGTTTTTGCTTGGCGTCTGCATCATTGCCGCGGGTCTCACCTTCCTCGAAACCATTGCTAATCCGTACACTACCGTTTTAGGACCCATAGAATACGGAGCGACCCGCATCAATCTCGCGCAATCCTGCAACGGTATCGGCTTGCTTCTCGGGCCGATCGCCGGCGGCATGTTCTTCTATTCAAAAGACGCTGCGGGACAGAGCACGGGCGCCGAGCAGCTCTGGATCCCTTACGCGGCCATCGGGGTAATCGTCATCATCCTCGCCGTTATATTCTTTTTTGCCGATGTGCCTGATATTAAGATGGAGGACGACTACCACCTCGACGACTCAACACCGAACGTTTCGCATTCCATCTGGACGCATGCGCACTTCACGATGGCTGTCGCTGCTCAGTTTCTCTACGTCGCTGCCCAGGCTGGCATTTTTAGTTTTTTCATCAACTATATGACTTCTCAGGTGCCTGCCGTTCCAGCCTCGTGGCAGACCGACTCCGGGTTTTTCGCAGGCTGGTTTGAGACCCATAAGAATGGCATGCTTGGATTCAGCGACAAGGCCGCGGCCAATCTCGCGTCACTGGGCTTTCTTCTCTTCCTGATCGGCCGTTTCACGGGCACCGCCATCCTGAAGAGATTCGCCGCCCACACCCTTCTTGGCGTGTATGGGGCTGTCAATGTCGCTCTTTGCCTCATCATCTTTCTCAAGCTCGGCTGGCTTTCGGTCGTCGGCGTCTTCCTTACCTATTTCTTTATGTCGATCATGTTCCCTACCATCTTTGCTCTGGGGATCTTTGGCCTTGGCGCGAGGGCAAAAAAGGCGTCCTCATTCATCGTCATGGCAATCATGGGTGGCGCGATTCTGCCAAAGTTGATGGGAGCGGTTGCCGACAAATACGATCTTTCTCGTGGCTTCATCGTGCCGCTGTTTTGCTTCGCGGTCGTCGCAGCTTATGGTTTTTTGTGGCCGAGACTCAGCGGTCACGAGGCCATGCACGGTGTGTCGGCTACAGGCGGGCATTGAGCTATGAGCGCTGTATTTGATTTGAATCACGAGAAACTCGCCGCTGACCCGCAGTTTGCCGCGATTGCTTTTGAGCTAAGCGCGCAGTCGCGGATCGAATCCCGCGCTTCGTTCAACCGCTACTGCCGGGAAGCATGCGAGCTTTGGAGCGATCACTTCGCCGATGGCGTTGGTAAAACGTCCGCGCAGTTCACTGCGCTTCTCGACAAAGTCGATGAGGGTGGCGGAGGGGTAATCAAAACGCCTTGGGGAGGTGTGGTCATCGAATTGCACGAACACCCGCGCGTTGAAAAATACCTCGTGGTCCGAAAAGGCGGATACCTGGCTCTCGAGACGCACGAACAAAAAGATGAGCGGCTTGAGGTGAAGGAAGGCGCGGGCCTTATTCTGTCCCGGCGTGCCGCCGACCATCCCCTCACGGTCCAGGCGCTCGCACCGGGCGACCAGTTCCATTTCGAACCGGGCATGGAGCATTGCATCATCGGGACGGAAAATCTGCTCGTATTCGAGCGCTCCGTCGATCCCAAGGGCATGGATCAGGACCTCGTGTTCATCTACGAGCCGGACGCTGCCCCGACTAACTGACGCGCGATAAGCGTAACCTATCCCCTTATGGACACCGAATTCTACACTTTTGGCGAAATCCTCTGGGACTGCCTGCCGTCCGGGCGGCATGCTGGCGGCGCGCCGTTCAACGTCGCCGCTCACCTCGTGCAACTGGGTGTTTCCGCTTCGCTGATCTCGGCGATTGGCCAGGATCCGCTCGGCGACGAGATTCTGAAAGTTGCCGAAGACAAAGGAGTCAACACGCAGTTTGTGACTCGTGCGCGCATCGGTCTTGCCACAGGAACTGTGTTGGTAACTGTGGATGCCAACGGGAATGCGACCTACGAACTCGTCCAGCCGGTGGCTTGGGACGAGATTAGAGTTCTGCCAGAAACCTTGGACGCTGTTGCGCAGGCCCGCGGGCTCATCTTCGGCTCACTCGCAGGCCGGTCACCATATAACCTCGATCAGTTGAATCGCCTGCTGACAGTCGAAGGTCCCATGAAATTCTTCGACGTAAATCTGCGTCCTCCCTTCGCCGATCCGGCGCTGGTCATGGACATTGCGAAGCGTGCCGATGTCATCAAGCTCAACGATGATGAAGTTGGCAAGCTCGCTTCCTGGCTGAGAACGGGCGAAGCGACGCTCAACACGCCCCGCAGCCAGGATGCCCTTGCCGAAGCCTGCGCAGCCTTAGCGAAAGCAACTAACACCTCGCGCATCTGCGTCACCAGAGGAGGCGAAGGCGCGGCGCTGTGGGACAGCGGCAATCTCGTGTGCGCCCAAGCTCCTAAAGTTGTCATCAAAGACACAGTCGGCGCGGGTGACTCATTCATGGCCGGTTTGATGGTCGGACTAACTCGTGGAGCCCACACGCAAAGGGTTCTGGAAAACGCCTGTCGTGTGGGCGCCTTCGTTGCCTCGCACAACGGGGCGACGCCAGTGCTGCCGCCGGAGATCATTCAGGAGTTCAAGAGCGCTTAGCCGTAGGTCGTCAGCGAAGCCGGGCGCGGAGCAATCGTTGCGGTAGACACTTCCGCCCGTTTTTTCTATCCCGGTAAGAGATCCCAACTCATGCTAGGGGGCTTTATTGAAGCAATCATCGCTTGTTCAAGTGGGCTTCAGCAAGCATAACTCTAGCAGAAGAATTGATGAGTGGGTTTGAATTGCAGCGCCTTGGGTTGGTGATGAAGCCGGAGCCGGGCAATCCGGTTGAGGCCGAAGGCGTCCTGAATCCGGCTGCGGTTCGCGGCGCCGATACTCGTCCGGAAGAAACAGTATGGCACCCTGGATTGCGCGGTGTGGATTTTCATCGGGAAAGCATCTGGATCTCGTATTGCTCAACGAGAATGGAAGACTGTGACCCGTATCACCTCTGCCACTTTGGCTCGCATCACCGGTTGGCTACTCCTGTGGCACCCTGGGAACGGTTGAAAATTGGCGGCGGCACTCCACCCGTCCTGACGCGACACGGTTGGCTGATAATTTATCACGGCGTCGGCCAAACCGCGGAACCTAACAAAGAAGGACACAAACTGCGCTACTCGGCCGGGGTGATGGTGCTCTCGAAGGAGCATCCTCGGGCGATCCGCTATCGTTCGTCGCATCCAATCCTAACACCGGACTTGCCACAGGAACGCGAAGGGATCGTCTCCAACGTCGTGTTTCCCACGGGAATCGATCGGCGTGACGATCTTGGCTTATCGGCCCGCTTCGATCTTTATTATGGGATGGCTGACGACCGGATCGGCGTGGCGCGCCTTGACGTGCCGGATTTTCTTCCGCCAGGAGGACTCGCCGACCCGCCGGAAGCAAAGGTCTAATTATTCGCGGCGGAGCGCGGGAGGATCAGCGGAGGAGCAGGAAATGCTTGATGAATTGGTGAACTGACCCGCCCGGAACTCCAGAACCCGACGGGGCTGGATGGTATCGGGGCTTGGCGCGGTTGAAGCTTGCCGGCGGGTTGTCTCCATGCGCGGCGCTCAAATTTTGAGTTTCAACGGCGCGCACTGCGAGCACCTCGCATTCCGGTCGCCCGGCGTGAATTGGGAAATCTGGATCGAATTGCGCAGCGCGCCCTTTCCCCGGCGCTTGGTGGTGACCTTTACCGATCGAACAAACTTCCCCCGCGTGTTGGTCGAGTTCTCAAATTGGAAACCTCCACTAGTCACACGATCGCAATTTTCTCGCGGGCCAAAGCGTCGTTGATGGCGACCGAAAGATCGCTTCGCAGCTGAGCCCATGCCTCTTGCCGATCCGTCCAGGCCCTAAGCTGAAAAGTGGCGGCGGCGGCGGTCAAGTTGGCTACATAGACTTTCGGCGCTGGTTCTTTTGCTACATCAGGATGGCTAGCGGCAGTAATCTTCAACAATTCGGCCACGCGTTGGACATCAGCGCTTCCAACCACGCTAACGGAGACCTCGACCGCGCGCTGTCGATCCGAAAAGGTCCAATTGGTCACCTGACTTGAGATGAGCGAGCCATTCGGTACAATGACTTCGGAACCGTCCGCGGTACGAATGAGGCTTGCCCGGATGCCAATGCGGCGCACTTCCCCAACATTTCCGCCTACCTCGATGACGTCACCAATTTTAATGGGACGCTCGAAAAGCAGAATTAGACCGGACACAAAATTATTAATGATATTCTGAATCCGAATCCGACTCCGACGCTGAAGGCTCCGGCCAGGATCGTAATCTTTGTTAGATCGATTCCAAGAGCTCCCAGGGCAATAAAGAATCCCAGAAGCAGGATTACATAGTGAAGCATCGTTGAGACCGCGTGCGGAATGCCGCTTGCAAGACGTAGATGACGATAAATGTCTTCTTCCAACAGAAATCGCAGGAATCTCGAGATCACAAAAGATGCCCAAATCGCGATCAGAAACGCCAGGATGTGTCCCAAAGAGATTTCCAGAGAGCCGATTGCAATGCTTGCGTTCAGCGCCGCTTTAGTTGAAGCGATCAACGGAGTTCGTAAACCGAAAAAGCTAAGCATTAGATTCAACCAGAGCAAAACAGCCAGGAACTCGAGTAATCGGCCCGTGCGCCGTTGAAGCATCGAGCGATGCAGACTAACGACCCGCAAGGAGCTAAGTGGTCGGACCTGTAGAGCAATAGTGATCAACCCTTCGAGAATCCGTATGGCGGTGTAGAGCAGCGCCGCGATGTAAACGCTCCTCAGAAAGATTATTGCCGAGAGGTTTGCCAAATTAACGTATCCGAAAACATTTGCGAAGAACGCCGCCGGTAAGAACACAAGCCCGATTGTGGCAATCGCTCGCATAAGCCGGACGTTGGTTTGAGAAGTTGCCGTCCGTAAATGCCTGCTCCTAAGCAGCCAGAAAAGAAAGAGAGACGCGCCAAGCATTTGTCCGAGAAACAAGACCCTCGTCAATTCTGGTAGAGACGCAGCGATCACTCGGAGCTGATCAACGAAATACATGATGACGAGCGCATTTAGGATTGGGGCGAAATTCCGATCCAGCAGCCGGCGAAGAATCACTACGGCCGGGATAAGCGCTACGGTTTCCATGATCGCCTGAATCAAGCGCGGAGCTTGCGGATAGATGGATGGGCTTACCAATATAGAAAGCACGAAGGCCGTTGAGACGGGGAGATCGAAGATCGGTACCGCGCGCTGCAGGTCTGGTTTTCCGTTCGCAAGTTTTCTTATTCTGCGCCGCATCCATTCGAGCGCGGTAGCGATCACAACAATGAGAATGGCATGGATGAGGAAGGTGAAAGGGAGTCGCTTACTAAACGCGCTCGATGCTTTCATTTGCGAAGAAAGCGACATGCCACTTTGCTTCCTCCACTCTCTGCTCAAACCCGTCTCAAGACTCCAGATGGGCGGGCTATCTCTTACAAGCAGACCTTTCAATGCCCGGATTTGCGCCTGCTCGGCTGAAGACAGAATCATCCGCACTCGGGCTTCCTCTTCGGAAAGGCGGCTCCGCACGGTCAAGATTTGCGCGCGGACCGATTCGACCGCCCGTCGCACCTGCTCAACGGAGTCGACGACGCCCTGAATGCTCTGTAAGACTAGCGGGGGCGTGTCTGGCACTTGCGCCGTATGTTGCGTCGCCTGCCAGCTCTTATTCAACCGATCCAGACTCGCGAGTTTTTCTTCCAGACTCGTGGCAGACTGTGTCAGCTCCCGAGCTGGTGGAGAGAGACTCTCGCCAAAATTTTGCCAAGCGAGCTTTATGCGGTATAGGATGTCGAGAGACGGACTCGCGCCCAGGAGCCCCGTGTCTTCAATCATTCTTGGATCGAATTCACTGATCAGTTTCGATAGATGACTTTCGATTGCGTCCGCGTCCGTCTGAATTCTCGCCACACTCGTGTCGATTTCCTGGAGAGACTTCGTCGCGGACTGCGCTTCGAAAGGTACATTGGCAAGCGGGATGGGAGTGGGCGCCGGGTTCGGCTTTACCGGTGACGCAGAAGATTGTTGACCTCGTGCCGTGCCGCCGGCGGAAACCAAAACCAACATGAAGAGTAAAACGATTCGAATTACTCGCTGCATTGTCGGGTTTATACATCGGGAGTTAGAATAGGGTAGAATTGTTTCTTCGCGTCCCCCATTCGCGAGATGTTAGGCAACTGCTCCGCGCGAGCACGTTTGCGACGCGTGCTTGTCCTCTCTTCGGGCGAGCGACTGCTGCCGGCCAATATCATCCTGGACCCGGCAATCCGGGCGACGTTCGCGGTAAGGACGTTCCGGGATAAATGGTAAAGACCTGAATGCCACACCCAGCGGCTTCCCGCGCAAGAGTTTCGCTAAAGCGAATCAGGGCGGTTTTGACGCTCTCGTAATTGGCTGAACAAATCGAGGATCACCGTTGGTCGGTTGATCTACGGAACGCGACCCTCCTCGCTACTCCATCCACGTTGATCTTTCTTTTCAAGCGCGGTCTCAGCGGGAGTCAGCTGGTCTCCCTTGGTGGCGCACCCGATGATTAGCAGAGAGGCAAGGAGGGCGAGTATGGCAGTGGGCATGTTCATAAAGAACTCGTACACAAATTCAACATCGCCCAACAAGAGAAACCGGCGAGCGTCGTTGGCGCGGGTCTCTTCGAGGGCCGTCACCGGCGATTGTTGGCGGCATTTTTTAAGCCAGTGGGAGCGACGTGGGAGGATTCGGTTCTTTGAGCGGTTCACCGCTGCCGCCGAAGAATATCCGGGAGCGAATGGGAATCTTCAGCGGCCACGGCGCTCTGCACGCGCGCGCCGACTGCGTCAACATCACACGCTGGCTTTTCCTTGCCCAGCAAGGCGACGTGGGCGGATTTGGAGCCGGCTCGCAAATTGCCTGGCAGGCCAGTGGCAGCGTGGGCATTAATCTGACTCGCAACATTTTCGTCGAGACGGGCTACCGCTATTTTTACATGGACTACAAGAACGGAGGCTTTCTCTATAAGACGGCGGAGTCCGGTCTTTTCTTGGGCATCGGCGCGAAATTCTGATTCGCTCGACACGAACGAACGCCTTACACACCATGGTGGCGATACCTCAAGAAAGGGAAAGTTACATACGCTGAGGAGCGCTGAATACTGCCGCCAGTCTCACAATGAGGTGAACGCAATGCGACAATCTCCATCGACAAAACCCCGTTCCGCACCGCACCGTCGGTATGAAGCAGGAAACGAGAACTCCTGACCACCCCATGCATGTTCAGCTGCGAGTCTACGCACTGGCGCTGTTGCTCGCCGGGTTTATCTCTGCGCTCCATGCCGGAATTCTCTTCGGCCTCGCCGACTTCTCCATCGTATTCCGGGAATGGGTAAAGCCTGCCCTTGGGCCGAGGCCCACGGATATCCTCGTCGTCATTGCAGCCATCTCCGGTCTTTTCGTGGCGCACATAGCGGAAGCCGCGATGTGGGCGGCTTTCTTCTGGAAGTCGGTCCACCTGGCCTCGTTTGGCGACGGCTGGTATTTCGCCGGTGTTTCGCACACGACGCTCGGCTACGGTGATGTCGTGCTCCCGAAACCGTGGAGGAGCCTCGGCCCAATCTCTGCAATCAACGGGCTGCTTACCTTCGGATGCTCGACGGCCTTTCTCTTCCTGGTGCTACAAAGCATCTGGCAACACCCCTTGTAGGACGAAGGAAGCGATTCCTGTATCGAGATTCCAGAAACGGAAAATTCGGTTGGCGTTGGTATTCCGGAGACTCTCCAGAACCCTGATAAAGTCACCTGCTTCGATCCTGGCGAGTTGACTCCGCGGCAATTCCGCGCCGCAGCTTTCAATCGTGTGGCTGGCACAATCGGAACTCGCTGAGGCAGAGCAATGATGGTTTCGGCTTGTATTTTGTTTTCACATCTTCGGAATACCTTGCTCTGGTAAGGGCAAGTCTACGACACCCATGAACAACCTGAACCTCGCCGTTCAATTCTTCCTGCAACTCGCTGTCATCCTCATTTTCTGTCGCTTCGTGGGTGCTATCGCTGCCCGGCTCGGCCAGCCGCAGGTGGTGGCGGAAATGATCGCGGGTGTGCTGCTTGGGCCGTCGCTTTTCGGCCTGCTCTGGCCGGAGGCGCAACAATGGCTTTTCCCGTGGGACACGACGCAGAAGGCGCGGGATACCCAGAGCTATCTTTTCCCGGCGTCGCAGCTTGGGCTTGCGCTCTACATGTTCGTGGTAGGGATGGAGTTCCGAGTGGACATCGTGCAGCGGCGACTGAAGAGCTCGATCGCAGTATCAGTCGCCGGCATGGTGACCCCTTTTGTGCTTGGTGCCGCGTTGGCCTGGATTCTCTTCTACCACACGGAGCTGTTTCCACAAAAGACTTCGCTCATGGAGGCCATGCTCTTCCTTGGAGCGTCGATGTGCATCACAGCGTTCCCGATGCTCGCTCGCATCATCCACTTCAAAAAACTCACCGGCACCACGATGGGCACAGTGGCACTCGGTGCGGGAGCCATCGACGATGCGACGGCATGGTGCCTGCTCGCTGTGGTGCTCGCGAGCTTCGACAACAACTGGGGTCACGCGTCGCTCAACATCGGCGGCGGCGTGACCTACGTGGCTTTCACATTGCTGATCATGCGCCCGTTGCTCGTCCGAGCCAAAGCATGGCTGATCAAGGAAGGCAGGCTCACGGAAGCGGGCCTTGTTGTGGGGCTGGCGCTATTGGCGCTCGGCGCGTGGTTCACGGATCTCATCGGATTGCATGCGGTATTCGGCGCGTTCGTCATGGGCGCTGCAATGCCGCGCGGCGTCGTGGTGCGCGATCTCGTTGGACGCATCCAACCGCTCACAGTCGCGTTGCTCCTGCCGCTCTTTTTCACTTACTCAGGGTTGAACACAAAGATTGGCCTGCTTAATACCGGCTTCCTTTGGCTGATGTGCGGGGCGGTGCTCGTGGCGGCGGTGGTTGGCAAGGGCGTGGCCTGCTGGCTGGCGGCGCGCGCCACCGGCATCCCCAATCGCGAAGCGCTTGGTATTGGCACTCTGATGAACGCCCGCGGTCTCATGGAGCTGATCATCATCAACATCGGCCTTCAGCGCGGTGTCATTTCGGAAGGGCTCTTCGCCACGCTGGTCATCATGGCCGTCATCACCACGCTCATGGCATCGCCCGTTTTTGAGCGACTCGTCGGCACCGGCAGCCATCAACCTATTCCCGAGCCCGACGCCGAACCTCCCGTCGCACTCAGAACTGCTCCCTGAGGACCGGCGCTTTGGATTGACGCCCTCAATTAAGAAGCGACCAGCGCCAAGCCGTGCACGCCGGTATGTCGCACGGCACCATGTTGAGAATGAGGGTTTGATACCATCCAACGCCCTTCCGCGTCCGTATTGATCGCGCTGCTGGGTTTCTTTGAATTCCTCCTCATCAAACGTGGTCGGATACTCATGGAGCACGCAACGGGTTCACTGCGGCGGCGGATGCCCATTGGCTGCGGCAGAGCGCGTCATCCAGTGTCGCGAGCTTGAGCCATGCGCCTTCGCAAGAGCTACCAAGTAGCCGTCAGTGATGTCGGCGTAGCTGGTCTCCGGCACAAGACTCACGGCCGGCAGATCGTCGGGAATGAAAGTTGCGCCTTGCCGGCCGATGACCCCATCAAGTGCAGCGAGCGCGTCACTAAGCGAAAGGCAGGGCTCATACTGACCCGCAGGAACCCCAGTTGAGAGATGGGGCATGTCGCGAACTCGCACGGAGTATGCCGGGCAGCGATCAATGCCACAATGCTGCTGGACAGCGATAGCCGGCAGATTAGTTTTGCCGCTTTCGCATGCTCAAACACCCTCTTCTCACAGAGAGCCGTATTCGCCAGACCCTCGAACGCATTGAAAGGCTTGTTTATTCGCCAAAAGCGCCGATTGACATCGCCACGTGGGCCGTCCACGGCGAGCCGGTGCCGGCAGAACGCGCATTCAAGGCAAAATACACGCCGTTTTCCGTCGGACAGATGTGGGGAGCGCTTTGGGACACCGTCTGGTTTCGCTTTCAGGGGGACGTCCCGAGGGAATGGAAGGGCCGCGAAGTCGTCGCCCTCGTGCGATTGACAAGTCTTGGCCCCGAGGGTTTCTCCGCGGAGGGCACGATCTACCAGAATGAGCGCCTCGTCCGCGCGATCAATCTCAACCGCCGCGAAGTCGAGATCGCGGCGAAGGCAAAGGGCGGCGAGCGCTTCGAATTCTTCGTTGAGGCTGCTGCCAACGGTGGAACGAACCTGACCGGCGACACTCAAGGGCTCAATCTTCCAGACTACAACGGCTCGCCTTTTTTCCGTCTCGAACAAGCGGAACTCGCCTGCAAGAATCACGAGGCTTTCGATTTTTACTATGATTTCAAGTTCGCTTCGGAAGCAATGGAGGCGCTGCCTGAGACTTCGCAGCGTCGCGCGGAGCTGCGTTACGCGTTGAACGAGTCGGTCAACGAATTCGACCACGACGATTTGTCCAGCATCAAGCGAGCGTCCTCCGCCCTCCGCGGCGTGATGCGCCGCCGCAACGGCGAGACAGTGCATACCGTTTCCGCCGTTGGCCACGCGCACATCGATACGGCATGGCTCTGGCCGCTTCGCGAAACGATCCGCAAATGCGCTCGAACGTTTTCTACCGCGCTCAATTACATGGAAAAATACCCCGGATATGTCTTCGTCTGCTCGCAGGCCCAGCAATACGCCTGGATGAAGGCCTGCTATCCGGCGATCTGGGAAGGCATCAAGAAAGCCGTCCGCCGCGGCCAATGGGAGCCCGTCGGCTCGATGTGGGTGGAAACCGACTGCAATCTGGCCTGCGGCGAGTCGCTCGTTCGTCAGATTCTATACGGCAAGCGGTACTTCCAAAAAGAGCTTGGCTACGAAACAAGGGACGTCTGGATTCCCGACGTCTTCGGCTACGCCGCTTCGCTGCCGCAAATCATGCGCAAAAGCGGTGTTCAGTATTTTCTGACCCAGAAGATTTCGTGGAGCCAATTCAACAAGTTTCCGCACCATACCTTCCTCTGGGAAGGCATTGACGGCACACGCATCTTTTCTCATTTTCCACCCGCCGACACTTACAATGCGGATACGGGGCCGAAAGAACTGATCAAGAGTGTCGAAAACTTCAAGGAACTGGACCGTGCCACCCGATCGCTCCTCGTGTATGGATGGGGCGACGGCGGCGGCGGTCCAAGCATTGAGATGCTCGAAAAGGCTCGTCGGGCGCGCGACTTCGACGGCGTGCCCAAGCTCGAGCAAGAGAAGGCCATCGAGTTCTTCGAGAAAGCCAAAGTCGACGCCAAAGATCTGCCCGTCTGGGTGGGCGAGCTTTACCTGGAACTCCATCGCGGCACCTATACCAGCCAGGCAAAGAACAAGCGCGGAAACCGGAAATCCGAGTTCCTTCTCCGTGATGCGGAATTCTTGGATGCGGTCACACTCGCACTTGCGCCCGGCCGAAAGGAAACCGCAGCGGATCCGGGACGCGCCATTTCTGACGTCACAGGCCTCGCGCAGCCGCATCCCGAGACTCACCGCGCTGCGCTCGATCGCGCCTGGAAGCTGGTCCTTCTCAATCAGTTTCACGACATCATTCCCGGTTCGTCGATTCATTGGGTGTATCAGGATAGCGCGCGTGATTACGAAACGATCCGTCAACTTGGCGAGTCTGTGCGCGACTCCGCTTTGTCCACCCTCGAAGCGCTTATCGACACCTCCGCCTTCAGACAACCGGTCTTGATCGCAAATACCCTCGGTATTCGCCGCCGCGAGATCGTCGAACTACCTGACGGCGCGC
>CAVPTR010000037.1:0-26775 GCA_963708595.1 uncultured Verrucomicrobiae bacterium | reverse complement strand
CGCGAAGCTGGAAAACCCATTCCCGACGCCGTGCGGGAAGGCTCTCTCACGCGGCTGCGTCCCGTGATGATGACCGCACTGGTCGCAAGTCTCGGGTTTCTTCCGATGGCCATCGCCACGGGCGCGGGCGCGGAAGTCCAGCGTCCTCTCGCCACCGTCGTCATCGGAGGCATTATCACTTCGACCTTTCTGACGCTTCTCGTCGTTCCCGTCCTCTACGGCTGGATCGAAAGCCGTTTCCTTCCCAAACAACCCAAGCAACCAAGAGCCATCGATTCACAACCTGCACTCGCATGAAAAAACTAATCGCATTCCTCGCAATCGCTTCCACCTTGGCACTTCCCGCCATTGCCCAGGAGAAAACCCAAGCCGGCCCGCGTGGCGGGCGCCTGCTGACTCTTGAAGGCCAGAAGGCGGAATTTTTCGTGGAGCCGGACCGCACGGTCACCGTTTCGTTTTATGACGACGCTTTGAGCAAGGTCGCTCCCACCAGCCAAGTCGTAACCGCCACGGCAGAAGCGCCATCAGGTAAGGCCAAGCTGGAATTCCAGCCGAAGGACGGACTGCTGGCATCGACTTCTCCGCTTCCGGAAGGAACCGGATATACTGTTGTGCTGCAAATCCGTCAGACACCGGAGGCGAAGCCAAAGAACTTCCGCATCACTTTTGAAACGGCCGCCTGCCACGAGTGCAAACGGCCGGAATATGCCTGCGTCTGCAATCACTAATGGATAGCTGCTGCCAGTCGAAGAGAGAGTTTTCTGACGGCACGCCGATGCCGGTCGGCGCGTCAGAAATGACCTTTCGCGTGCAGGGCATGGATTGCTCTGAGGAAGTGGCCGCCATCGAGCGGGCGCTGAAGCCAATTGGCGGTGTCCTCGGCGTTCGTGCAAACCTCGTCGCCTCATCCGTCACTGTCTATCACGACGGATCAGCGCGAAGCGCCAAGTTGATCGAGGCGATCAACAAAAGTGGTGTCAGGGTCCAGATGGACGAAACACCATCGAACGGGGGCCGATATTCCACTCGCCTCATGTCTCGTTGCAACGTCGGGATTGTTTACCGGCGTCGGCGTCGCCCTGCAATGGCTGGGCTTGAAAGAAACTTTCTGGCCCGACGTGGCATTCACTATTGCCATCATCGCAGGAGGCGCACTGGTTTTTCCGAAGGCTCTCCGGTCTTTGAAGACTTTCTCGCTCGACATGAACGTCCTGATGACTGCCGCAGTTATCGGCGCAGTCGCTATCGGCGAGCACGCAGAGGGCGCTGCGGTGGCGTTTCTTTTCTCGCTGTCCGAGTTATTGGAATCGTGGAGCGTGGGCCGCGCCCGTCGCGCCATTCAGGCCCTCATGCGGCTCGCGCCCGATACCGCGCTCGTGAGGAGGGGAGGCAATTTCCGGGAAGTTCCCGCCGAGGAAGTCGCAGTCGGCGAGACCATCCTCGTTAAATCCGGCCAGAAAGTTCCTCTCGACGGAATCGTTCTCGCAGGATCTTCGGCTATCGACCAGGCGCCCATCACCGGCGAATCCATGCCCGTCGAGAAAAAGCCCGGCGACACTGTGTTTGCTGGCACCATTAACGGCGAAGGCTCGCTGGAAATCCAGACAACCAAAGCGGCGGGTGACACAACTCTCGCACGCATCATCAAAATGGTCGAGGTGGCTCAGCAGCAAAAGGCCCCCGCCCAGCGCTTCGTCGATGTTTTCGCGAAATACTACACGCCCGCCGTGATGATTCTCGCCCTGCTTGTCGGACTCGTGCCGCCCTTACTTTTCGGCGCGGGGTGGATGGATTGGATATACCGCGCCCTCGTCCTGCTCGTCATCGCCTGCCCATGCGCCCTCGTCATTTCGACGCCCGTTAGCGTCATTTCCGGCCTTACCGCGATGGCCCGCCGCGGCGTTCTCATCAAAGGCGGCGCATACCTTGAAGCGCTGGGTGGCTTGCGCGTTCTAGCGGTGGACAAAACCGGCACGATTACTGAGGGCAAACCCCGCGTGTTTGAGGTGCTACCCTTCAACAGCGTACAAGCAGCGGACGTCCTCCGCATCGCCGCAGCGATTGATACCCACTCTACGCATCCACTCGCCCAAGCTGTGGTTCGTCATGCCGAAGAATTGAACGTTGCTTTCTATCCCGCCGAGAATTACCAAGCCAAGACCGGACGCGGGGCTGAGGCCACCATCGCCGAACATTCCTATTTTGTCGGCAATCACCGCCTCGCTCACGAACTCGGCGTCTGCTCCGAAAAACTCGAAACCACGCTGGCCGAAATTGAGGCCGATTCGAAATCCGTCGTCGTCGTAGGGCATCGGCCGCATGCTAATTGCAAAGGCGAAGTTCTTGGTGTTCTCACGATCGGTGACGCCGTCCGTCCGAATGCAGCCGAGGCCGTTCGACTGCTTCACGTCTCCGGCATTCGCAAGATTGTCATGCTGAGCGGCGACAACACCCGCACCGCAAACGCAATCGCGAAACAGGCGGGCATCGACGAGGTGCACGGTGACCTTTTGCCCGAGCAGAAAATCGAACACATCAGGAAACTCGCTGCCAATTTCGGCAGTGTCGGCATGATCGGCGATGGTGTAAATGACGCACCCGCGTTGGCCGCCGCCAACGTCGGCATTGCGATGGGCGCGGCGGGCACCGACACAGCTATTGAGACGGCTGATGTTGCTCTCATGCGCGACGACCTCCTCATGGTTTCCGAAGCCATCCGGCTCGGTCGCCGCACTCTAGGCGTCATCCGATTTAACATCGCTTTCGCCGTCGGGATAAAAGCTGTCTTCCTCGTCCTCGCCCTGCTCGGCCACACGAGTCTTTGGCTCGCGGTCCTGGCCGATACGGGGGCGACCATTCTTGTTATTTTCAACGCGCTCCGGCTCCTGCGCCGATGAATCCTCTTTGAAGATTGAATACGCAACGCAGTGAGCGATCCCGCAATAAGTGTCCGTATTGGCTAAACCGCACCGCGCAGTTTAGCGAGTTCCTCGATCCTCATAGCCTAGGAAGCGCTGTCATTACACTATTTAAGGCAACTGATCGGCTTGATATGAAGGGAGCCTCTTTAACCCGTTTTGCTTGGCTGTCATTGCAGCGCTATCACGGCGCTGAGGCCAGGAACGGACAGCAGGGCAATGCCTCCGACGACGGGCTGGCAGCGTACGTTAGCGGCGAGGACGTCAACAACAAGGACGTCGTCCTATGGTATTGCGCGCACACCTACACCACCACGCGTCAGACCGCGGCAGCGATTGGCATGGCGCGGGACCGAACATCGCGCCCTTTGGCTGGGAATCGAGACTGCTGCTGAGTTGGCGCGAGTGTATGAACACTAGCAAATGATACGCGCCTTCGCCTTTTGCATGTGTTGCTGAAGGAGGGTGAGATTTATCCGAGTGGCTTAGCAACGAACCTTGGCATGAAGCCGCAGGCCGTGGGCGACCAACTCCAGCGCCTTGCCATCGAATTGCGTACGGGGCCGATCCGCTGATAATCGGACGCTATGGCATCGAGTCCACAAAGCCGAAAGTCTTCGAGGAGGCAGTAAATTTCACAGGGGCCGTCGAAGCCGACAATGCAGCCGTAATGCCCGCTGCGGCGACAATGGTCACCCAGCCGAAGGACGGTGAGACCGTGAATGATTCGCTTCCCGAAATCAAAGCCAACCTGGCGACGTTTGGCAATGTGGATCCCAAGAGCGTCACCATGCGGATCAGCGGGCTCGGATTGGTTCCGGTAACCTATGATCCTGAGACTAAGCTCGTTTCCTACAAGATGACGCAGAAGACTCAAGCCCGACAAGTCACGGTGATCGTGAGTGCCACTGTCAATGCAAGGAAGAGCGAAGCTCGCTGGTCCTTCAACATTAGCTCCAATGAAGCTCCCAAATAGGTTCCGAAGTATCAACCAAAAACGGGTGCGCTCTCAGTCGCTTCCTCAGGTAATTCGCGTAGTAGCTTACCTAGTTTCGAAGGGGTGCGGCGACCCGCTCCAAAAGCGAATTTTTAGCACCGAGCGAGCACTCCTCTCCCCGTTCTTTTGACCATGGCGCCTCGACAAACCCCTGGGCGAGGTGATCGTTGATTTTAAAAAAGCTATGAGCCGAAACCCAGGCATCCTAATCGCGCTTGGCGCAGCACTGCTTTTTGGTGCGAGCACTCCGCTAGCAAAACTCGCTCTTTCTTCCGCCAATCCTCTGCTCGTCGCGGGTCTGCTTTATCTCGGCTCGGGCATTGGCCTGGCCATTGTGCGAACCATTCGCTCGGGCCAAGGGACAGAAACCCCCCTTTCACGGCCGGACCTTCCTTGGCTCGCAGGCGCCATCCTGGCCGGGGGAGTAGTTGGGCCTGCACTGCTGCTGCTGGGGCTCATGACCACTTCAGCAAGCGCCGCGTCTCTTTTGCTCAATCTGGAGGCCGTCGCGACCGCTGCAATTGCGTGGATCGTATTCCGTGAAAACGTGGACAAGCGCGTGGGCGTGGGCTTCGCGTTCATTCTCGTTGGGAGCATTTTGCTTTCACTGCCGCAGGAAGGTGGGTTTGCACTCTCCGAGGGCGCGCTCCTCATAACCGCCGCCTGCCTTTGTTGGGGAATTGATAACAATCTCACGCGCAAGATCTCCGGCAGTGATCCGTCGCAAATCGCCATGTGGAAGGGTCTCACTGCGGGCGCCGTAAATACCGGCCTCGCGCTCGCCACTGGCGCAAAATTGCCTGCTATGAGCATTATCCTAGCAGTGGCGGCCATCGGCTTTCTTGGCTACGGTGTAAGCCTCGTTCTCTTCGTTCGTGCGCTCCGTCATCTCGGCACGGCTCGCACAGGAGCCTATTTCTCCACCGCCCCGTTTGCGGGCACCGCGCTCGCCTTCGCAATTGGACAAGGCCGCCTCGATTGGGCGTTCTGCGCTGCGGGCGTTCTCATGCTCTTCGGCGTCTGGCTGCACGTTACCGAGCGACACGAACACCAACACGTCCATGAGCCGTTGGAACACGAACATCTCCACTACCACGATGAGCACCACCAGCATGAGCACTCTCCATGCGATCCTCCGGGCGAACCTCATGCCCATCGGCACCGACACGCGCGGCTGACACATGCCCACCCGCATTACCCCGACATCCATCACCGGCATGAGCACTGAGTGCGGGGGCGAGATCGGTCGGTCTCGCGCTCATGAATACCTGCTCTTGAGGGCATGAAATAACGCTTCGACCGCCGAAATCCCGGCAGCCAGGATCTCATCGCTGGATTTTTTCATTTGGGCGAGACCCTTCAGCATGAGGTCAATACCAACTGCCTCTTTGCGGTCGAACTTCTCGTCCTCGAGGTCCGCGTCATGAACCATCTCTGCGATCTGCGAAATGATTGGATCGTTGACTGCGAACCGCAGGCACAGCGTCTCAAACGTGCATGAGTCGCCCTGATGGGTAAAATCGGCGTCAAGCATGTCGAAGGTGACTGCCGTGCCGCGCCGAGGTTTTTGTGCGGCAAACTGGAATGCTGCCTTGGGGTCAATGAACTTCCGTATGAGCCATGCCGAGGCGCAACGGTCGATTTCAGGATTGGGCCGAGTGATCCAAACTCTTTTGAGATAGTGCTTCGCCTCCAAGAGCGGAGCAGTGTCTTTCTGCGGTTTGCCTCTCAGTTCTTTTTCGAGTTGGCGCAGAACATCATCGAGATCGCGACCCTTGGAAGAGCCGAAATAGTCAATTTCACGAACTTGCTTAGCGAGGTGCTTTAAACGGTCAAACTTGCGCAAAAGACGAACTGGAGGCTCTTTTCGCTTCCTTAAAGCGGATGCCTCCTTGAGGAGCTCTACGTATTCCGCATTCCGCTGGGCATTGAAGCGCTTCTGGATTTCCTGGTCGTCCAATCCCTCAATCACGAGAACCTTCGACACGGTGGCCTCGCCGCCCGCGTCGAGTATTTGTTTGGCGAGCCATTGCAAGCGCTCGTGGCAAGAGGGCCGGTCAGGAAGGATGTATGCCGATGTATTGAGCGCCAGGCACCCAAACCGCCGTAGCTGACGCCACAAGGTCACACGCTGAGACCCTTTTCCCGTGGGAAGCGCGTAGAGCAACAATATCCAGGGATCAGACATTTGTGTAATACATATATCAGATGTTACACCTTGACAATATCTTTGGGAGATCGAGTGTGGCCTGATGAAGACCTTCCGTTCTTTTCTTGTCAGTTTTACTTTACTGGCAACTCTGTGCGCAGGCGCCATTTCCGCAGAAACAGCATCGCTGGATACCGCGCAAATCGAGCAGCTGACCGGGCTGAAAGGATCGCTCAACAAAGAGGAGGGCGTTTTCAAGGTCACTGTCCCTCGGAGCGACGTACCGATCTCGGTGGATGGCTGGAGGATGCCTCCGTTCTTGGGACTGACTTCGTGGGCTGCCTTCACCCAAGGTAAGAAAGCCGAGGCAATGGTTATGGGCGATCTAGTTCTCATGCAGGACGAAGTAAACCCGGTGATGAGCGTGGCGTTCGACGCGGGCCTGAGCGTCACCGCCTTGCACAATCATTTTTTCTACGATGAGCCGAAAGTATACTTCATGCACATCGGCGGCGAAGGCACGACGCAGAAACTCGCCGCGGGAGTGAAGGCCGCGCTGGACAAAGAGAAGGAGGTCCGCGCCGCGGCGCCCGAGCTTCCTAAGAGTTTTGGGAAGCCGTTCGCGCCGGAGAAGAATGCGATTACCGGCGCGGCTATCGATGCTGTGCTAGGCTCAAAAGGCCAGGCCAAGGACGGCATGTTCAAAGTCACGATTGGCCGCAAAGCTACGATGTCGTGTGGCTGCGAAGTCGCAAATGAGATGGGCGTCAATACGTGGGCCGGATTCGCCGGCACCGATCAGGACGCACTCGTCGATGGCGATTTCGTGGTGCTCGAAAACGAGCTCCAACCTGTGCTTAAGTCGCTGCGCAAGGACGGCATCAACATCGTCGCGATCCATAACCACATGACCATGGAAGAGCCGCGCTACGTTTTCCTCCACTACTGGGGACGTGGTCTGGCGGCTGAACTCGCCAAGGCCGTCAAGAACGCTCTGGACGAAACCGCAAGATGAACAACCATGAAAGCAACCGCACTCATCCCCTTCCTCGTTGTCTCCGCAACGGCGCTCGCCGACACTGTAAACTTTGACGACGCAAAAACGGGCCCGCTCCCGGCTCACTGGCTAGGCACACAAACGGGAAGCGGGGCGGCAAAATGGGCCGTAGAAAAGGCTGATGATGCGCCGAGCAAACCCAACGTGCTGAAGCAAGCCGGCGAAGCCACCTTCCCAGTTTGCATCAAGGAGAATACGAACATCAAAGATGGATTCGTCGCCGTGAAGTTCAAGCCGGTCGCCGGAAAGGAAGACCAGGCGGGCGGCGTCATTTGGCGCTGTAAAGACAAAGCTAATTACTATATCGCTCGCGCCAATGCGCTCGAAGACAACGTCACCATTTACCACACGATCAAAGGCCAGAGGGTGGCTTTTGAGAGCGTGAAAGAGACGGTCAAGTCAGGCGCTTGGCATACGCTCCGGGTTGACTTTGAGGGAAATAAGATCGTGGTCACTTTCGATGGCAAAAAGGTCATCGAAGCAGCAGAGGAGAGCTTCAAGGACGCCGGGAAAGTAGGCCTCTGGACCAAGGCCGATAGCGTTACGCTATTCGACGATTTCTCTTACGGCGAAAAATGACGCTTTGCTCTCTAAAGTTGGCACCTTAAAGCAAAACGACAACGCATACATAGGGCCTTTCACTCCGTGAGCAAACCTTCGACAGCAACACACTTGTCGGAGACCAATGCAATAGATCATCCAAGTTTCGGCGAGGCATTCCGATTCTGGCTGAAGCTGGGATTCATAAGCTTTGGTGGCCCGACCGGTCAGATTGCGATCATGCAGACGGAGCTGGTGGAAAAGAAAAAGTGGATCAGCCAGTCACGCTTTTTGCATGCATTGAACTTCTGCATGCTGCTGCCCGGACCGGAGGCGCAGCAGCTAGCCATCTATGTCGGCTGGCTTCTTCACAAAACGTGGGGCGGCATTGTCGCAGGTGCGCTCTTCGTGATTCCGTCGATGTTCGTGCTTTGGGGCCTGAGCTTTGTTTATGCAGCCTACGGCAATATTCCGTGGATTGCTGCGGTCTTCTACGGACTCAAGCCAGCGGTGATGGCGATTGTCGCATTCGCCGTCATCCGCATTGGCAAAAACGCGCTAAAAAACTCCGTCATGTGGAGCATCGCGGCACTCGCATTCATTGGCATCTTCTTCTTCAAGGTGCCGTTTCCGGAAATCGTGTTCAGCGCGGGCTTGATCGGCCTCATCGGAGGAAAATTGTGGAAGGATAGATTTTATGTCCTAAGTGGCCACGGGCCCAAGGTCGGCGACAACACTGTTCTCAGCGACGAGCAGGACACGCCCGAACACGCCAAGCCATCATGGATGCGTGCTCTCTGCGTTTGTGGTGTTTGCGGCCTGCTTTGGTGGGCCCCGATCTTGCTCGTCGGAATTTGGCGCGGATGGGATCACACGCTGTTCAAGGAAGGCGTGTTTTTCAGCAAAGCCGCAATGGTGACATTTGGTGGCGCCTACGCGGTGCTCCCATATGTGGCTCAGCAGGCAGTCGAAAAATACGGCTGGCTTAAGCCCGGACAAATGATGGATGGGCTGGGACTGGCCGAAACAACGCCCGGGCCACTCATCATGGTGCTGCAATTCGTCGGGTTTATCGGCGCATGGCATAATCCGGGAGGTTTGTCTCCGATTGTCGCGGGGACCCTCGGAGCGTTTATTACAACGTGGGCGACTTTCGTTCCGTGCTTTCTATGGATTTTCCTCGGTGCTCCACACATCGAGCAACTACGCGGAAACGTAAAGCTAACAACCGCGCTTTCCGCTGTAACTGCAGCTGTGGTCGGCGTCGTATTGAACTTGGCGGTCTGGTTCGGGATTCATGTTCTCTTTCCGGACGGGAAAATGCTCGATTGGTTCGCGCTCGTGTTGAGCGCCATTGCTTTCATCGGCATGCTCAGATGGAAATGGGACGTTATTCCCGTAGTCATCGGAAGCGGACTTCTCGGTCTGGTTTATAAAGTTGGCCCGCACCTGTGATCCATCGATTGGCACGCACGTTGTGGCGACGACCCCTTGCGCCTTGGCTTTTTACGCTTCTGATGGATCCAAAGCGCGCAGCGAAATAAACAATACGAAATTGATCAGGTGCTAATAATGAAGTGGATAACTCGTGAAAAGGTGAAAGTCGATCGCGTCGCTTGTCCATGGCTTATCAAGAAGTTCGTGGACAAAGAGGCTGAGTTTGTCTTCGCCCCGGCCAACAAGGTTATGGACGAGGCCGAGCGTCTCGACGCCGCACCATTCGATGTGGCGGGCGTGGAGTTGGGTCACCACGGTAAGGAGTGTTCCTTCGAGGCGATCGTGAAGAAATATGGCCTCAGCGACGACCTAGCGCTGGTGTTGCTCGGCAAGATCGTCAACGGCGCAGACACCGACAACACGCTCTGGAATCAGCCCGAAGGGCCAGGCCTCGAAGCCATCGCCGAAGGCTTTCGCCATTTGGGTTTCAAGGACGACCACGACGTCAACGCTGCCGAGTGGATTGTCTATGATGCGCTCTATGCCTACTGCCAGGAAATGGTGCGCCAGGCAAAGCCGGAGGGAATGTTTAGAGATTACGACTGACGGTTTGATCTTATTCGGCACCCGCGTCGCTCGGATGTTTGCCTACGGATTTTTATCCGTAGTTCTCGTGATTTATCTTTCCCAATTGGGTTTCAGCGAACCAGTCATCGGCGTGCTGCTAAGCCTGACGCTAATCGGCGACGCCGTGATTTCGTTGATCATGACCACGACCGCAGACCGTTTCGGCAGAAGGCGGATGCTCATTATCGGAGCGGGTTTGATGCTATTTGCAGGAACGCTATTCGCTTTCACGAGAAGTCTGCCGCTCCTGCTGGTTGCCGCCATCATCGGAGCAATTAGCCCGAGCGGTTATGAGGTGGGCCCTTTTCTCGCTGTCGAACAGGCAGCGCTCTCTCAAGCGGTACCCGACAAGGAACGCACGAGGGTCTTTGCCTGGTATAATCTGGTGGGTTCGTTCGCAACCGCATTTGGCGCGCTCGCCGGCGGCGGGCTGAGCGGCATTTTGCAAAAAGCCGGCGTCACACCGCTGAATAGTTACCGTGCAATCCTCGTCGGATACGCCACGATTGGCGTTCTGCTGGCGTCGCTCTTCGTTACCCTGTCATCCGCAGTAGAGGTATCCAAACCGGGTGGCTCAGTCCCTTTTCAAAACTGGTTTGGACTACACCGTTCTCGCGGCGTGGTACTGAAATTGTGCTCCTTATTTGGCTTGGACGCCTTTGCTGGCGGTTTCGTGATTCAGAGTATTGTCGCCTACTGGTTTCACATTCGTTTCGGCGTAGATCCGGCAACATTGGGCACAATCTTCTTTGGGGCCAACATCCTCGCCGGAATCTCTGCTCTCGCTGCTGCGCGCGTCGCCGCGCGGATTGGCCTTGTGAACACAATGGTCTTCACGCATCTCCCTTCCAATATCCTCTTACTTCTCGTTCCGTTAATGCCCAACTTGCCCTTGGCGATTGCCGTTTTCCTGCTGCGATTCAGCATTTCGCAAATGGACGTTCCTCCGCGCCAATCCTACACACTGGCCGTAGTCGCTCCAGACGAACGCTCGGCGGCCGCAGGCATGACCGGAATTTCTCGAAGTATCGGTGCGTCCCTCGCACCCGCGCTTGCAGGCCTGTTGATCAGCAACCCGGTGTTGTTGGGTGCACCGTTCTTCGTCGCGGGTGGTCTGAAGGTCATTTATGACCTGCTGCTCTATCGCAGCTTTCGCGCTCTCAAAGCGCCGGAGGAGTTTCCCGTACGCAAAAGCTAACTAGCGTCGCTCAACAGCGAGGATGTGCGCACCTTTGGTTGCGGCGGATGATGCTCATGTCGACGATTGTCGTCCAGCCTTGAACTCTTCGAACGGAAAACTGTCCGCCCAATGTGACCGTGGCGCAATGCAGACGATACGAGCTCCGATGTTGCTGGCCTCGGCGCGATCATGGGTGATGTAGAGGGGGCAAAGCCAAGTTACGCATGGAGGCGGAGCAGTTCGTCGCTTAAGTGTTGGCTTAGCCAGAGTCGACAGCGGCTTATCCATTAAAGGGCCTTGGGTCAGCACGAGCCCTCGGGCCAGGGCGATTCGTTGCTGCTGTCCGCCGGAGAGCTCTGCGGAGTCGGATCGCAGATAGGCGTCCGACTCGACCAACTTAAGAGTTTCCGTGATGCACTTGGTGCGCTGCGGCTTGGGGAGGCTTTGGACTTTCAATCCGAGTTCTAGTTTTTCCGTTCACCATATCCGGAAGGCTCGAAGAATTTTGGGATTTTTTTTGCAAGTCCGAACCAATTGCCCGTATCGCTTACAAGGAGGGCTTAAACACGGGCAAGGGAATATACGGACGTCAAGAGCGTCGGGATTGCTTGCGCAACGCACCGAACGCAGAACGAATTGATGAATCCGGTGGGGAAACTGTTCGCTGAAGCCCGCTATCCATCTCAAGTAGGTGCTTTATCAATCTGCGGTCTGTCGACTTGTCGCCTTATCGACTTTTGATTCCGTCTGATTTGGCAAAAGCACAATTAGCGTGAAAAGAAGCACTTATAAAACTCAGGAGAAATTGTCATGCCACTAGGAAGCGAACTTACTCATTTCACCAAAGATGTTGTTGGGCGCTACGTCTGTAACACGCTCTTTGAGGCGCAGGTTAGCGCTGATCCAAATCCACGACCAGATGCGGATCCTCCTCGGGGCCCGCGACCGGATGCGCGTCCATTCGACGTCATCATAGTAGGAGGCGGCTCGTTCGGGGCGGCGGTCGCTCAGCATCTTTTCGACCGAGACACATCGAAGCCGGTTATGGAACGTCATCGCATTCTGGTTCTCGAGGCAGGACTGCTGGCGACAGCGGAACATGTTCAAAACATGCCGATCCTTGGGCTCAATCCTCCTGGCCCTACGCGCATAGCCGACCTCCGGGCAATTGGGCAGGACCAAAAGCCTCGCAACGAGGTTTGGGGACTGGCATGGCACTCACCGACGCCCTTCGCAGGTCTGGCATATTGCGTTGGAGGGCGGTCGATCTTTTTTGGCGGGTGGTCGCCAAGGCTATTGGACGCCGAGATGCCGCTGACGCCTGACCCGCAGCATCCGCTTCCTTGGCCGGGGAGCATGGTTCAGGATTTGAAAAGCAAGTATTTCGATGAATCCGCAACACAGATTGGTACCGATACAACGAACGATTTCATCTCCGGCCCGATGCACATCGCTCTTCGTCAGCAACTCTTCGATGGCATTGACGCCAATAGCGTCTCAGACGCGATTCCGTTGGCAGAACTACCGCTGCATCTCAATCTTCCGATTGGCACATCGCCTACCGAAGAGGAATTGTCCAAGCTGGAAGCGCCGCTGGCGGTCCAGAGCGTCACAAGACCCGGCTTTTTCCCGTTTAACAAATTCAGCTCTGTGCCTTTGCTAATGAAAGCGGCTCGGGCCGCACAGAGCGAATCCAAAAACGATGATGTCAATAAGCGGCTGATGGTAGTTGCAGACTGTCATGTCAAACGGCTTGTGACCGAAGCTGGCCGGGTCACAGTCCTAGAGACCAATCAAGGAAACATAAGCGTTCCGGACAACGGTGTCGTGATCATTGCGGCAGCAACCATCGAAAGCGCACGTCTGGCGCTGCTTTCCTTCCAAGGGATTCCTAACTATAACCTGATCGGTCAGAACCTGATCGCACATCTTCGCTCAAACCTTACGATAAGAATTCCTCGTGAGGCTTTAGCGAGCCTCGACCCCGCAGTTAAGGAACTGCAAGCCTCAGCTCTCTTTGTCAAAGGACGACATGAGCATGCCGATGGCTCCAACGGGCATTTTCATCTCCAGATTACGGCGGCTGGATTAGCCAATCTGGATTCGAGCACAGATTCTGAGACCGAATTGTTTAAGAAAGTTCCAGACGTCGATACCTTCCTGCGATTCGACGCAATCACTGACGCCCATGTCGTGATCACGATCCGTGGAATTGGTGAAATGCATCCGCAGAATTCCGACAACTTCGTCCGGCTAGATCCGGAACCTGATGAATACGGTGTGAACCGCGCATTTGTGTCGGTAGGGAATCCGAACAATCCGAATGAACAGATCAACAATCCCAAGACCGGGAAGGATGCCATCCTCTGGGATGCGATGGACAAAGCATCTGATGACGTAGCCAAAGTATTCGCCAACGGCGGAGATTTCGAAGTGCTTGGTGCGGACGACAAGACTTTTACAAAGATTGTTGCCACTGAAAACGTTAGCGCGAGGTTGGTCGAGGTGTTGCCTTACAAATACAAGAGCGACGGCGGACGACGCGATGGTCTGGGTACTACACACCACGAAGCGGGTCCGCTCTGGGCGGGAGAGGATCCGACAAAGTCCGTGACGAATGAGAACGTTCACTTCCACCACGTCGCGAATGCCTACGCAATCGGCCCCGCTCTCTTTCCGAGCGTAGGCTCGCCCAATCCCATGCTCACAGGAATCGCGCTGGCCCGACGCCTAGCGGATCGCTTGGCAGAACCGCCAGTTCCTTTCGTCCCCAGTGATAGCTTCACGCCCCTTTTTGATGGTATCTCGACGGCAAATTGGAACATGGCAGGCGGTGGAAACTTCATTGTGGTTGATGGCGTATTGGAAAGCGTCTCCGGAAGCGAACTCGGGCTTTTGTGGTGCACAATTCCTACTCCGGAAAACTACATTCTCCGGCTCGATTGGCTAAGCACTCTGGCGGAAGATAACTCGGGCGTCTTTGTCCGCTTCCCGCATCCAGACAGTAAAGGCTACATTAATACCTCTTTTGTGGCGGTTGACTTTGGCTTTGAGATTCAAATTGATGACAGGGGTTTCAATCCGGATACCAATCAATTTAATGACTCATTGCATCAAACGGGTGCCATTTACACGTTTGCGGCATCCTCGCAGATCGCTTCCAAAGCATTGGGCCAATGGAACTCATATGAAATCCGCGTTGACCAGCAGAACTACACGGTCGTTCTCAACGGAATTCAGGTCACTGACTTCTCGTTCACCGTAGGAAGTGATCCGGCCCATCCCGACCGCGGACTGCCAAGCACGGCGAGCGCGCCGCGGTTCATTGGCCTGCAGTCGCACACGGGGCGGGTAATGTTCCGCAATGTGCGAATTAAGGCTCTTTAGGTGAGCTAATAGTCTTCCGCATTCTGCGCCGAGTGAAGTATTCAAGGCTTCAAAGTGAGCACCCGGAAGGTCTCAGCGATCGTGACGAGTTCCACTCATCCTGGAAATTGCGATTTTTGTAAGTTGAACAGCAAGAGATCGCTGAAAGACACGCCTTAGGTAAGGCGTTGGAAAAAGGGACGTCGTATGAGGGTTCTCCATTTGACTCCTGAATTTCCACCTGTGATTTGGGGTGGACTCGGAACAGCAGTGGGCGGTTTGGTAACCGCCGAAGCGAACTCAGGGATGACTGTCGGGGTCCTGCTCGTGGGAGGAGTACTTGTTTTGGACCAGAGAGTCGCAACGGGTAAAGCTTACGGGCAACCCATTTCGCTGACACAGCGTGGTGAGCCGCAAGAAGCGGCAGTTAATGATCCAGAGGGCGTGACGTTCTTTCATGTCGCGCCACAGGACGCACTGGAGGCCGGCGTTCGCTTTGCCAAAACGTGGAAGCCTGATGTCGTTCACCTTCATACTGGCTGGCTTTGGAATGTTGCCGATGCCATTCGAAAAGAGACCGGCGCACCTTTTGTGTTCACCGTCCATTCTTTGGATCGCGTCGAATACGAGCATGGCGTATTTTTGTGGCATTGGGAGACCCAGGAAACTGCAATCGCCGCTGCCGACCGCGTGATTGCGATTTCGCAAAGCGAGAAGGCGCTGATGCTCGAATACTGCCCAAATGTGCGGGACCGCGTCCGAGTCGCCGGGAATGGCATCAGTGATACAAAGGCGGCACACGATTCAGTGCGAACGCGAAAGCTTAGTAGCTCTCCGATCGTCCTTTACAGCGGCCGCTTTATAGATCGCAAGGGTATCCGTGAATTGCTCCAGGCTATCCCAACTGTCTTGGGGGAATTGCCGGAGGTCCGGTTTGTTTTGATTGGCGGATACGGGGGTGGCGCGGAGATTGAAAGGGCCTGGCTCATTGACGCCTTGTTGCCGTATCGCAGCCAAGTACACTTTACTGGGTGGCTCACGCCTTCCGAGGTCGAACGTTGGTACTGTGTTGCCGATATTCTCGTCGTCCCAAGTTGGTATGAACCGTTCGGAATGGTCATATTGGAAGGGATGCTGCACGGGCTAGCCATCGCCGCTGCGGCCGTGGGAGGCCCGGCAGAAATCTTAGAACACGAACGAACTGGGATTCTCTTTCCTCCAAGGGACGCGAAACTGCTGGCTGAAGCCGTTCTTAGGCTGGCTAAGGATTTGCAGTTGCGGGAGCGGATTGCTTTGGCCGGTGCTGAACAATTGCGGCGAACATGGCTGTGGCCGGCACTCGTAAAATTGATGCGAAGCGTCTACGAAGAACTCGCGCCAAATGGCGGGCATCAGAAGTCGGCCAGGTTTAACGGGCAATCAACAACAAGCCCTCGTGTCCCCGCAGGCGTACTGTGATGCCGCCAGGCCAAAGGTCAAATTGCGGACTTCGATGCATCTCTGTGCTGATAATGCGCACGTGTCGATAGTCTTCGACGTGCGCGAAGGCCTCTGTAGAAAAGGCGATCTCAGCGTTCGTTTCGCCAAAATTCACTAGACAGGTAAGCCGATCCGAATCGCCTGAAAATCGCTCGAAGGCCACAACCGTATCGGACGGCAATTCCAGCAGACGGAAATCGCCCGCCGTAATGGCTGGATCGCCGATAACTGACAAGAGTCGTTGATAGAAAGGCGAAATTTCGCAATCAATTTGCTCATCAGGTCGGCGAATCAAATACACAGGTAGTTGTTTGCGCCAGCCTTTTAGTTGTCCCTCGTATATGATTCGCAACCCGGGAATGCAGAGTGTCAAGAGCGACGCTGCCTTGCTGTTGAGGCCAAACACCTCGACAGCACGGGGCCAGTCATGATTTTCGGTAAAACGAGCGAGCTTGCGGGTGAAAGCCCACTCTGCGCGCAAGTGCTGCTTGACGGCGGCGATGTCACATCCCGCCAATCCATCGTAAAGCGCCTTGTCATAGGTGAAATCGAAGCCGAGTTGCTGGAGTTCCCACTCGAACTCGCCATAAATCTCCGCAATGAACAGGAAATCTGAAGATGTCTTCTTCACTTCCGCAATCGCTCTATCCCAAAACTCCGTCTCCATCTGACACCCCAACTCGCCCCAAGTACGGCCAAATACTTCCTTGAGCCCGGTTATCGCCGTGTCACAACGAACACCATCACAGAGAAGGGCAATCCTAAGGAGCGTATCGATCAGCGCTTGCTGCAAATTCGGATTAGCATGATTCAACTGCAACGTGTCGCTCCACGATGGTGCCTGTAGAACTCGACCACAGGCAATCTGTCGGTTTTCCTGGGTGATAAAATAATCTTTGCGGTCGATTCGATCCAAAACCTTCTCGGAGACCTTAATATAAAAGTCGGGATTCGTGGTTACCCATGGGTGTTCGACAGCCGTATGATTTGGAACAAAGTCTAACAGCAGCTTAATGGAATGATCCTTAAGCTTGTCGCGAAACTGTGCCAAGCACGCAAGGGATTTTGCCGCCGGCGGGATTTCACCTCATGTAACTCGAAGACACTATGAAAACCATAAAATCGCTTATCACCGCATTCATTGCAATTTTCGCTCTATCCTCGGTCGCCTTCGCGCTGCCGCCAGGAAAAACCGGCGCGCAACTTCCAACACTCACGAAAAAATCTCAGTTCGAGGAGTTAAAGGGCGGCGACAGAGTGGAGCTCGTCTGTAAGATGTGTGATACCGTCAAGGTGATCGACATCAGGGACGCGAAGCAGGCCATGGCACTCTGCAAAGAGGGCAGCATGGTTTATTGCCCGGTCTGCAAGAAGAAATACAAGGTCGCTTGGACTCCCCCCGGCAAATCCGGCGGACCGTTGACCGAAAAATTAACCATCGTCAACGAGAAGGGCGAACCCTGCATGTTCTACGCCAGGCTGAGTTAAACCCCCTCGCGCCGTTATTTGGTTCCTTGGACTCTGCACTAAGTGCAGGGTCTAGATTGATGTCATCGAGGTTCTATGATCAGTAAGGCGTTGTTTCACGTCAAAGGTCTTTGCCAACCGAGCCAACTCTAAGAAAACAAGCGAAAACACCGAGCGTCCAGATCGCGATCTCACCGGTCTGATGCCGAAGCCTTTCTAACGGATTCGCTCCGAGTGTGCCGGTAGTGCCGGGACGACGAGGAGCCAGGCGCCGACCGCGACAATAATGGAGAGCGCGAAGAGTTTATGGTTTTACGTTCACGCTGAAGCTGGTTTCGCTGTGACCTTGCGGGCCGTCGAAGGACAGGCTTGCTGTCCAGTCACCGCCCATGTCGGGGGTGATCTCCACTCGGTATCGGCCTGGTGTGTCGGTGCGTTTGACCGTCGCGCCGGAGTGCATGACCATGCCCGTCATGTTCATGCCGAGGTTGAGTTTCACCTCGCCGGCATCCACCAGCTCGCCGTCTGCGTTGCGAAATTCGATGAACGCCTCGTTGGAGGCGGCGCGCAGTTGTCCTTGAGGATGCAGCAGCGTGATCGTCAATCCGCCGGCGGTCTTCGTGGCGAAGGCGGTGCCGGCACTTTCGGAACCGCCCGTGAGCTTTCCACCGAACTTCTGCCAGCCGTAGTATCCGCCAATTCCAAGCGCAGCGATGGCAAGGGCTGTGACGAGGAATCGCGCGAAGCTGGGGCGCGGGCGGGCGGTGACGGGCGCGCGCTCATCGGCGATGGCCTCGGGATGCTCATCGCGCGCGTCCTTCGGTAACGAGCGTCGCCGCCAGATGACGAAGATCACCGGATAGATGAGCAGTTCGAGAATCGCCGAGGTGACGACGCCGCCGATCATCGGCGCGGCGATGCGCTTCATCACGTCGGCGCCGGCTTGCGTGGCGGGCGACCACATGATCGGCAGCAGGCCGAAGAGGATCGCGCAGACGGTCATAATCTTCGGGCGGATGCGCTGCACTGCGCCTTCCTTTACGGCTGCATGAAGGTCCGCCATCGAGTTCATCTTTCCCTGCGCGACATACTTCTCCCACGCATGATCGAGGTAGAGCAGCATGACCACGCCGGTCTCGGCATCGAGGCCCGCGAGCGCAATGAGGCCGACCCACACGGCCACGCTCAAGTTATAGCCGAGCAGGTAGAGCATCCAAAATGCACCCACCAGAGAGAACGGCACGGCGAGCAGCACGATAATCGTCTTCGTGATGGACTGCGTGTTCATGTAGATGAGAACGAAAATGATGAGCAGCGTGAACGGAACGACGACTTTGAGCCGGGCTTCCGCGGCTTTGAGATACTCGAACTGCCCTGCCCACTGGATGTAATAGCCGGGCGGGAATTGCACCCGTTCGCGGACGCGCTCGGAGGCGGCTTTGACGTAGCCCGCGATGTCGTCGGTGGTAATGTCCACAAAGACGAACCCGACGAGCTGCGCGTTTTCGTTGCGGATGGAAGGCGGGCCGGTCTTATAGCTGATGTCCGCAAGCAGGGAGATGGGCACCTGCGCGCCGGTGGGGGTCGGCACCAGCACCCGCTTGAGAGCGTCGAGGTCTTCCCGGAAATCGCGGGCGTAGCGGACGTTGATCGGATAACGTTCGCGCCCCTCGACGGTCGTAGCGATGGTCTTGCCGCCGATGGCGCTCTCGATGATGTCGTTCACGTCGCCGACGCGCAGACCGTAGCGCGCCGCGGCTTCGCGATTCACGTCGAAGTCGAGGAAGTAACCGCCGGTGGTGCGCTCGGCGAAGACGCTGCGGGTGTCCGGGAAATCACTGAGCGCGTTCTCGATCTGCACCGCGATTTTTTCGATCTCCTTGAGGTCGGCGCCGAACACTTTCACACCGAGCTTCGTGCGAAAGCCGGTGGTGAGCATCTCGGTGCGCGTCTGGATCGGCATCCAGAAGATGCTCGCCATGCCCGGCGTTTTGATCTTCTCGTTCATCTCCGCAATGAGCTTTTCCCACGTCATTCCGGCACGCCATTGATCATGCGGCTTGAGCGTGACGACGGTCTCGAACATCGCCAGCGGCGCGGGATCGGTGGGCGTTTCGGCCTGGCCCGCCTTGCCAAAGACGCGCTCGACCTCGGGAATCTTGCTCAACATGCGATCCTGGATTTGGAGAATCTTCGTCGCCTCGTTGATCGACATGCCGGGCACTGCGGTCGGCATATAGAGGATGGTGCCTTCATTGAGCGGCGGCATGAATTCGTTGCCAAGCCGGCTGAAGGGGAAATACGTTGCCACGAGGATGAGCAGCGCCGCACCGAGCGTGAGCCATCGGAACCGAAGCACGAAATCCACGAACGGCTGGTAGGCCCAGATAAGGAAACGGTTGATCGGGTTCTTGATCTCGGGGGTAATCTTGCCGCGGATTAGCCAAACCATGAGCACCGGCACGAGTGTCACGCCCAGCAGCGCGGCAAAGAACATAGAAAAGGTCTTCGTAAACGCCAGGGGCCGGAAGAGCCGTCCTTCCTGCGCTTCCAGCGAAAAAACGGGGATGAAACTGACCGTAATGACCAGTAAGGAAAAAAACAGCGGGCGTCCGACACTCTGGGCCGCCCTCATGATAACCTCGGCGCGCTCGCGTCCATCGGGATCGCGCCCATGCTCGTCGCGGAAGTGCTCCAGCGACTTGTGCGCGTTTTCGACCATGATAATGGCCGCATCGACCATCGCGCCGATGGCGATCGCGATGCCGCCGAGCGACATAATGTTCGAGGTGAGGCCGAGCTGCAGCATCGGGATGAACGAAAGGATGATCGCAATCGGCAGCGTGATGATCGCCACCAGCGCAGAGCGCACGTGCCAGAGGAACACGATGCAGACCAGCGCGACCACGATGCTTTCCTCGATGAGCTTTTCGCGGAGCGTATCGATGGCGCGATGGATCAATTCGCTGCGGTCATAGACCGGCACCACCTCGCACCCCCTCAGGCAGCGAAGGCTCGATCTCCTTGAGCTTCTTTTTGATGCCGTCGATGACCGTGAGCGCGTTTTCGCCGTAGCGCATCACGACGATCCCGCCAACGATTTCGCCCTTGCCGTCAAGTTCGGCAACGCCGCGCCGGATGTCCGGGCCGAGATGCACGGTGCCGACGTTGCGGATGTAAACCGGCGTTCCGTTCTCGACCTTGAGCACGATGTTCTCGATGTCGCGCGGATCTTTGATGTAGCCGCGTCCGCGCACGAAATACTCCGTGGTGGCAATCTCAAACACCTTGCCGCCGACATCGGCGTTGCTCATTTTGATCGCCTGGACGACCTCGCTGAGCGGGATGTTGTAGGCCAGCAGTTTGTTTGGATCGAGATCGACCTGGTATTGCTTGACGAAGCCGCCGACCGGCGCGACTTCGGCCACGCCCTTGACCGATTCGAGCGCGTAACGCAGAGACCAATCCTGATAGCTGCGCAACTCGGCGAGATTGTGTTTGCCGGTCTCATCCACGAGCGCGTATTCGAAGACCCAACCCACGCCCGTAGCGTCCGGGCCGATCACGGGATTCACACCTTCGGGCAGCATCCCGCGCACGGAGCTGAGATATTCGATCACCCGCGAGCGCGCCCAGTAAATATCCGTGCCGTCCTCGAAGATCACATAGACGAACGATTTGCCGAACATCGATTCGCCGCGGACAAATTTGACCTTCGGCGCGGCGATGAAGCGCGTGGAGATCGGATAAGTGATCTGGTCTTCGACGAGGTCGGGCGAGCGTCCTTCCCAATCGGTATAGACGATTACTTGCACGTCGCTCAGGTCGGGAATCGCATCCAGCGGTGTCCGCTGCAGCGCGTAAATACCTGCGGCGACGCCGAAGATCGTGAAGATGACGATCAGGAACTTGTTGCGCGCGCTCGCCGCGATGAGGCGTTCGATGAGCGTCGGTTCTTCAGACGAAGCGGACATGGCTTACTTCGCCGCCTCCATGGTATCCACCACCTCGCCGCACGAGATCATCGCCTCACCCATGAAGGGGTTCTCGACGTCCTTTGTCGCCTGCAACCAGCGAGAAGGAGATTTTTCCCACATCGGGAAGTTCATCGTACGTTTTGCGGAGCCTTCATTTCCATCGTCCCCGGTTGTTCCATCCCCGTGTCTTCGGTTGCCCACGTTTTGAGGGCGCCCTGGATCTTCGATTCGGCATCAATAAGAAAATTCGCGCTCGCGACCACCCGTTCGCCTTCCTTCAGGCCGCCGCGGACTTCATAGTAGTCGCTGTCATAGCGCGCGCCGAGTTTTGCGAATTTCCTGCCCAGATCGATAAAGCGCGGCTCGAGCCGTCCTTCTCCCCTGTCCACGAAGACGATGTTGCGCCTGCCGGCGGGCATGATCGCGCTGACGGGCACGGTCAGTCCCTCGCCCGCGCGCACGTCGAGCCAGGCATTGACGAACATTCCCGGACGCAACTTCCACTGGGGATTCGGAATGTCGACCCGCACACGGACCGTGCGTTTCATCGGATCAAGAAACGGTTCGATCACCGCGATCTCGCCGCCGAATTCCTCGTCCCCGAAAGCCGGCACTGTGATCTTGATTTTCTGGCCCGTGCTGAGAAGCGGCAGCTCGTTTTCGTAAAACTCCGCCCACAGCCAGACCGCCGAGAGATCCACGAGGCCCATCAAGCGGTCGCCAACCTTCACACTCATCCCCGGCTTGACGGACACATTCTGCACAATGCCGTCGAACGGCGAACGCAAGGTGAGGAACTCCGAGGCTTTCCGCGTCTTCAGGAGTTGATCGATTTCCTCGTCGCTGACATTCCAGAGCTTGAGACGTCGCTTGGCCGACTCCATAAGCCGGTCCGAGCTGCCGGAGGTGCGCAGCATCTCAAGGAGTTCCTGCTCGGTGGCAAGCAGATCGGGGCTGTAGATCGTCAAGAGGGCCTCGCCCTCTTTTACCATCTGACCGGGCGAGGAGACGGCGAGCTTGTCCACGTAACCATCAACGCGCGCGACGTATTCGAAGACCCGCTCTGCCTCGGGCTCAACGATACCGACGGTGCGCAACGTGGCCTCGAGCGGTCGCCGCTCTGCGACTGCATAAGTGACGCCGATCATTTGCTGGCGCTCGACCGGCACGACGAACTCGCTGGACTCGCCGGCAGCGCCGCCGCCTTCTTTCATACCCGGCATGCCTTTCATGTCGCCCATTCCCTTCATCTCGCCTTCCTTCATGCCTTTCATGTCCTTCATGCCTCCAGCCTTGTCGGATTCGCCTGCTTTCGGCTGACCGCCTTTTTTCATCACCGGCACCAGGTCCATCGAACAAATCGGGCATTTGCCAGGGTCCTTCGAATGCACCGAAGGGTGCATCGTGCAGGTGTAATAATCGACGCCGCCACCGTCCTGTTGGGCGACCTTCTTCGAGCAAGCGGGAAGGCCCAGCAGGAGCAGCAACGCGAGAACGAGAAAAGTAGAAGTACTTCATCCTATTTGGATTTCTGAGTTTTCGAAGGTGTTGGGCGAATTTCCGCCCCCACGATTCCTTCCAACTCTGCGATGGCGATTTCGTGATCGGTGAGATGATTGAGCGCCATGGCCTGGGTGTCCCGGAGCAGGCGTTGCGCGGTGATCCAGTCGGAAAATTCCCCCTTGCCGGACTCGTAGGCAGACTGGCTGGCCGCAAAGGCCTTTTCGGCCTGCGAGAGAATCTCTTTTCGGAAGAGTTCCGCGTGGTGATGCGTCGTCTCGATCTTCTGCAGTTGATCGCGAAGCAGTCCGAGGGATTCCTTCTGCACGCGGTCCAGCTCGGCCTGCGCGGCGGCGAGGTTGCTCTGGGCCTCTTTGGTTCCCGCGGAGTATTTTCCATAGTTTACCCATGGGATGCTGAAGGAGATGCCCGTGTTGAATTCGCTCGCAATGTGTTGGGTGTCGTTATACCGCTGCCCCTGCACCGAAATCGCGGGATCGGGAATCCACTCGCGGCGGGCAAGTTGCACTTTTTCCTTCTCGGCCTCGATCTGCGCCTGAGCCGTGCGAACCTCCGGGCGCTGAGCCAGCATCCGGGCCCGGAGCTGCGTTAGCGGCAGGTCCATGCGGCGCAGGGTCTCCTTCCGAGGCACGCCGAGCGGGGTGAAGGCGTCACGGTTCATCAGGATGTTGAGCTGCGATTTCTCATCCGAAATCACGCGCTCGAGATCCCTGCGGGTCTCCTGAAGCTTGCTGGCCTCGGTCTCAGCAAGAAGCGCGTCGGTCGCTGACTCCGTGCCCGTCTCGTATCGCGACCGGGCCACATCGGCGACCTGCCGCAGAGAAGCGATGTTCTTTTCGTTCAGGTCGAGCAGCGCGTATTTGTTGAGCAGTCGCAGATACGAAGCGCGAACCTTAGTGATCACATCGAGCTGCTGTCGCCGCACCGCCTGAAAAGCGGCCAGCGCCTCAGCCCCGGCGATCCGCGAACGCACGCGATTCTTGCCCGAGATCGGAATCATTTGCTCGAGGGTTACCGTTTGGTCCATGAAGGCGTTCGGCGGGACTGCTACAAAGCGCGCCGCATTGAAATCCGCGCTTACCTTCGGATCGTCCCAGGCTGCGGCCTGAGGCACTCGTGCTCTCATTGCGCTCCATCGGGACAGCGCAGCCTGGATAGCGGAATTGTTGCGCAGGGCCTCATTGCTAACATTAGCAAGTGTGACACTGCCCGAATCCGTTGCGTCCGCTTTATCTGCGGATCGTGCCAGGCCTGTAAGACAAACTGGCAATAAGGTGAATAAAAGAAAGGGAAATAGCTTCATGGCGCATTCGTTTGGTTCTGAACGAGAAATTCGAAGTCGTGCCGACGCGTGGGCACACCTCTGGCGTTAACGCCAATCGCTCAGATCAAACGGATGCAGAGCCGCGCCAATGATAGAGTTAACGGAGCGGCGGACGATATCCCAAACGGCCGGTAGTTCTCTACGTCGCTCGGAAGCGAATAAAGAAGGACGGAGTCTTTTGAGGGGACGGCGAGGATATTGCCGAAGCCCGAATCTGATCTGCTGCTTGATATCGGCTGAGTGGATTGCGCTTTCTCTTCCTGCTTCGAAACAGAGCAGCACTTCATCTGCTCGCAGCAGCCGTGGCAGTTTTTTGCCTGTGAGGCCGAACGCCCTAGCATATCGCACCGTTGATCGGCAATAGCACGTGACAGCGGCGCAAGGAACAAAGCAAGCACCAGAACAATTGCTATGCTCAACGGAAAGAGCTTCACAGAAGAATTCCTATCTAAAAAAGCTTTCATTGGCAACTAATCTAATGTGCCTCGGCCATTCGCCCGGGATCGAGAATCACGGGCAAAATCATCTCTATTTACTTACCTCGCTTTTCCTCCGGCATCGCGGTCGCCACGTCGTAGCAGTGTTCCAGTAAGGATCTACCGAGCGCAAATATGCCGTGGTCTGATTGGCTCGGGCTATTTGACCGCCGATAACCCCATCCACCAAGAGCGCCAATGCGGCCACGCCCGCTGCCACACGAGGGCGTGCGATAAAAATGAAAAGATTTCTGCCCAGTCCGGTAGTGCAGTCGCGTTCGAAGCCTCAATCCTTTGCCAGACAGTACGTCTAAAGTCGACGGGTTCAGGTATGTCTCGGCTGCCAGGCTCCTAGCAGGGCCTTCAGGTCGTCTTTCATCTTCACTTTTGAGTTTGCCATGGCCCGCGAAGGCGAAACTCCGCTGTCGGGATCCGCTTGGCTCTATTCAGGTAAATCCCACAAACGGCAAAAACCCTCGTAATTTCTTGCCCAAGCGTTTTCCGGGAAAGTGTCGCGCTGGTTCTAGTGTGTTCAATTCTGGTGGAATTCACAGATAACTCAGACTAACGCAGATGGAGAGAGAGACCAGAGACCCCTCGTTCGAGAACGCAAATCCAAACCGCCGCGGCAGCTCTGCCGAACCCGCCACTGACTACGGAGCTCGTTTGATAGCAACCCGTTAACGCTCGAACGTATCGAAATTATTATGAAACACCAACGCGAAGAAAATTCCCGCGGTGGGCATCATGATCATGACCACGACCAACCCACTGAAACATCGCTCGCTCCCGCCGTTCCACCCGGCACCAGCGAAGAGACTTTCCGAGTCAGCGGTATGGATTGCTCCGAGGAAGTTGCCGCCATCGAGCGCGCCTTGAAGCCCGTGCGTGGCGTTCAAGGCGTGCGGGCCAACCTTGTCGCCTCATCCGTCAGCATCTATCATGACGGATCCGTGCAAAGGGCAAGATTGGTCGAGGCTATCAACAAGAGCGGCGTCAAGGTGCAGACGGACGGCGCTTCATCGGGCGGCGGCAATGTCTCGTTTGCCTCGTGGCTCGTCGGGATATCTGGCCTCTTCACCGGCATCGGCATCGCCCTGCGATGGCTGGGTTTAAAAGAAACTTTTTGGCCCGATGTGGCATTTGCCATCGCGATTATTGCAGGAGGCGCGCTGGTTTTTCCGAAGGCTCTCCGGTCTTTGAAGACTTTCTCCCTCGACATGAATGTGCTGATGACCGTTGCAGTCGCTGGTGCGGTTGCCATTGGCGAGCACGCGGAGGGCGCGGCGGTGGTTTTTCTCTTCTCGCTGTCCGAGCTATTGGAATCGTGGAGCGTGGGCCGCGCTCGCCGCGCCATTCAGGCCCTCATGCAACTCGTTCCCGATATCGCGTTGGTGAAAAGGGACGGCAATGTCCGGCGAATCCATGCCCGTCGATAAAAAGCAGACTGGATACATACCGGAATGGTCTCAGAACTCCACCAGGGAACTTTCAACACTATCGAGGGGAACACAAATGACGAAGGATGCGCGAACGGTTATGAAGTCTGCAAGCGGAATCGAGCATTCAGTAACGAAATAGACTTCATTGGGTTTTATCCCGATCGCAAGCCTCCAGTCCAACCAAACGCCGGTCCGTAGGCAGTGTCCGAATGCCCTCGTCAGGCCGCCGAGCTAGCTCTCCACGGCGAGCTAACTGACATTGAAGCCATGGAGCAGTTGTTGCTGGCTTCAAGCCTTCCACGGTTTCCGACTTCGGAAGAGATTGCCGTTGAGGTAAATGCGGTCAAACTAGGACCGTTAACCTGACATGCTCGTCCAACAAATGGGCAATTGTCGGCTTCCACTTAGTGACCACCTTACGCTATGCCTCGTCGCCCGGAGGCACAGGTTCGCTAGACATCCAGATCAGTCATGGTAAGAGAGCGAGCGCGACCGATGGCCCCAAACCGCAATGAAGAAAATGACTAGGACCCTCGAGGCTCCCTTTGATCGTGCTACAAATTCTGGGAGGATTAATCCTGTCAGGGTGTCTGTCGCCTAGCACGCTGAAGCGATCAGTGGTTGCCTATGACGAGGCCGTTAAAGATGCGTTGTCAAAACAGCTACTGATTAATATCGCCCGCGCCCATCATCATCAACCCGTACACTTCACAGGCGTGGCTAATGTCGCAGCGACCTTTGATTTCCGCGCCAATGCCGGGGCTACTCCGGCGCTGACGGGAGATGCCAGCCGGGCGTTGATGCCCATTTTCGGCGGT
>CAVPTR010000036.1:0-64744 GCA_963708595.1 uncultured Verrucomicrobiae bacterium | reverse complement strand
TGAGCACTTCATTCAAGGTTCGTCGATAGAGTTTCGCCATGAGCTTCGCAGAAAGTTGCGTCGGCTTCATGCGCCAAGGCGAAAAGGTGAAGGCGTGAAGTGCGGCTGCACAAGGGCTTTGGAGGGGCCGACCGCTATCCTACCCTCCTGAGGGCATCAAAAGGCTTTTTACGGCCCGTGTGGAAGGCAGCAAAGGGCATTCCGAAAGATTCTCTTATCCCACGCTTGACGTTGGAACCCACCTATAGGCAGATTGCCCTCCGAATGGATGCTACAAGCCCGTTCCCCGTCATTAAACGTTCGGATGTCTCCGATGTGGGCGACCCTTTCTTTTTTCGACGTGCAAATGCCGAATTAAATTCGGAGAACCTACTATGAAATACCACGACAAGATTCAGCTTACGGCCATCATCATTGCCCCTCCCGATCAAGCGGAGGAGGGCGACCGCCTCTTTCAGGAGCCACGGCTCTTGGATGGAGTCTACGCACCACCGTAGTGGGGAGAAAGCTCTCCTGAGCTACAACGTGTCCAAGATGAAGGAGCTTTCGAACCCGGCGGATCTCGACTCTGCCCCGACCGGCAACACGTGTTTCGTCCTGACTGAGATCTATGAAAGTAAAGCTGGTGTTCTCGATCACATTAAGCAGGCAAATGAGAATTGGGCAGACCACCCCGCGTTTCGCAAGTGGCTGGATAAGTGCAAAGCCACGTTTGTGTCCGCGGCTTCCATCTTTAACTCGCTCTGGTGAAGAGCGCAGTTCGTGAGGATTGGGAAAAGCAAAAAGGGTGAAGGCTTTGGAAGGGTTGCCCGCTATCCTTACGTTCGAAGGTGGTTCTTAGAACTAAAATGGGGTCTCAAGGTTCTGGGACATCCACCCTGGCTGGGCGCGGTCCGGGCGACCCCGCGTGAGATCTGCTGAAATTTTTGAAAAAATTCTTGCGACCGAAGAATCTTTTGCCATCCTTGAATGAGAATGCCGGTTGATCGTCGGGGAAAGCCGAGGAACATCGCTGCACGAAACTTTCACTTTCGAGCGGACAAGGCGGTCATCACCCGACGCAAACAATACGAAATGTTGCTCGCAAGGAGCCGGAGCGAGTTAGTTTTGAAAACTTTGGTTGAAAAACAAGCTAGCATCTGCTGGCTGCCATGGAGCAAAAGATCATGGATCTGCCGTTGACCTACGCCGGCGGATTGTTGGGCTAACCGATGTGATCGAAGCCCACCGAATTCTGAAGGAGCTATCCGTCTCGCTTCTGAACGAGTTGCGGCATCTCCCGCAGAAGGTCGTCGATCCGCACTGGCTTGAACGCAATCCCCGCATTTCGTAATTGAAATCAATGGCTCAATTTCGCCAGACACAAAAACGCAATGAGGAAACTCGATTCTGATCATAAACCTGAGCCGCTCTCCGAACCAGCAAAGCTTGAAATTTGGGATAGGCACCTCCCGTATCGAATTGATCTTTTGAAAGACGCTATTGATCGGATTCCTGCCAAATCAATGGCTGACAATCAAGCATTTGAAGCCGGAGCTGTGGCAGGGCGTTCGATACTGTCGTTTTTGGGCATCCGGTATGACCGCAGAGTCCGCAAGCTCGCACCGGATCAAAAATATTCCTCGGAGAAAGACAACCTAACGGATGAGGTCAAAGTAACGGATCTTGGTGGCAAATTCGTCGAGATCGATGAACTTTCTGAGGATCAGAAAGTCGTTCTCTCTCGTTTCATTCATGGCGTCCACAAAGCCTGCGCTCACTTCACTTGGAATTCGCAGCATTCTCTTACCGCAGAGAATTACAAAACGGCAGCAGCCCTGATCCTTGAACTGTATAAGAGACAGCTGAAACGCTGCTTGTTGCACGCCAAAATTTAACCGGTATCATTTCCGCTGCGGGTGAAGCTCAAAAACAGCGAACCCTTTTTCGTCCACAAGTGCGTGAAAGCCGAAGTAGATCCGAGCGAACTTGTGATGAGCAGGAACGGTGATAGCGTTAACGAATTCTTGAGCCTCCGATATCTCCAAAAGCGGCGCTTGCAGATCGATGCACAACCACACTTCATCCCCCGAATAGCTGTTCAAACACTTTTCATTTAGCTCCTGCTGCAAAACCGAAAAAATGACTTTATCCTGATCGTTCGGCACACCGATCTTCTTGCCAAGTCGACCCGATTTTAGTTGTCCCCGTGCCAGCTGCGATTCGATCTTGGCCTGTTCGTTGTGATAACGTCTGGTCCCGATCTCAATCCCCACGGTTTTGCCCTCGATCAAATAAATCAAGTCGGGTTCTCCGTCATCCTTGCCGTGGCGGATGAACTTGCCGTCCAACTTCAACGCTTTCAGCAATTGATTGCCGATGGCAAGCTCATGGCCTTCCTTTAGTTCCTTTTGTGTCACTCGGTTCCTTTACCCGAAGGTCAACTCCGAAGGCAACGTGGATCGTTTTTGGTGCGGGCAAGGAGATCATACGAAAATGTTCTTTGGCAAATTGTAGCGACGAATGATCGCCTTGAGCATGCCCACAATTGTCAATCGCCAATCCGCAAAAATTCCTGCCACTGCCGCAACTCCCCTCTGAAGCCCAACCTCCCGGCAACTTGGAAAGTCGAGATGAGGCATCGCTCGATAGGCTTGCCGCTCTTGCACGGGCAGAATTACTTGTTAGGCCACATTGGAACCCGTATGGACAACACGCAGCTTGCTCTAGTTTCAGTTGCCATCGGGTTAGTCGCCTTCCTCTATTCGTCGGTCGGTCACGCAGGTGCATCAGGTTATATCGCCACCATGACGCTTTGTGGCTTTGCCGCCGCACTCATCAAGCCGACCGCTCTCGTCCTCAACATTCTGGTGGCATCCATTGGAACGTTTCAGTTCTGGCGGGCGGGGCATTTCTCGTGGAGTTTGTTTTGGCCGTTTGCGCTGCTTTCCGTCCCGGCCGCCTTTCTCGGCGGCTATCTCCATCTGCCTGCTTCTGTCTTTAGGCCGTTGGTGGGTCTCGTGCTTTTGGTTTCCGCTTACCGGCTATTCTTTCACCAGAGCGACCCGGCAGAGGTTTCGCCACCGACCTTGCCTACCGCGATGGGAGTGGGAGCAGGCATCGGGCTGCTGTCGGGTCTCACGGGCACTGGCGGCGGCATTTTTCTCACGCCACTGTTGTTATTTTGCCGGTGGGCACACACGCGACCGGCAGCCGCGGTTTCGGCTCTGTTCATTCTCGTCAATTCGATAGCCGGGCTGGTTGGTTACTTCAGCAGCGGTCGGCCCATTCCGCCGTTTGCCTGGGTGCTGGCGGTGGCTGCCGTGGCTGGTGGCACGCTCGGTTCGCACTTGGGCAGCCAGCGGTTTCCGGTTCGCACGATCTACTTGCTTTGTCAGCCGTGCTCATCATCGCGGGCACGAAGTTGATTTTCACCAAATGACCAATTGTGCCTAACCCCCTGCAGCGAACGCTCCGGGCGTCACAGCCCATTCTTCCCACCGCCTTCGCCCCCTGCCGCCCGCTGCTGGGCAGCGCCGCCCTTCCGCGAAGTAAATCTCGGTGAGTTTCGCAATGAACGCTTTACGGTTCATTCATCGTGTAATATCACGATATCTTAAAACCGTAAAGTTTGACGTCCGCCGACGTTTCTACGCGTGCTAGAATAGCGGGAGGAGACAATGAAAAGACGCTTACTGCTTATCCTAGGCGGATTCGCGATCGGCTGTGTTTTGCCGGTCTTCGCCCAACGGACAGACTCGGCTGATCCACGAATAGGCCAGCAGCGTGATCTTCTCGGGGTTCCCCAGGCGCTTGATGAGTTCGGTGACATTAATCGGGCTTTGGACGACGCATACAATAGGAACGATGCAGCAGCAGCGGCCGCTCTTTTCACCGAGGACGCAGTTTTGCTGGCGCCGGATGGCATGTTCAGCGGCAGGCAGCACATAGAAGAAAGGTATGCACACGCCTTCCAGCGCTCACCTAATGTTGATTTTAACTGCAGCCGCGATCGCATTTATCTCAACGCAACTGACAACGCGGTTTGGTCGGCCGGACAATATCGAGGCCAAGCTGGTCGGGTATTTGAGTGGGGTTACTGGTCCGCGATTTATGTTCGTGAGGGTGATGCTTGGAAGATTCGTATGTTGACCCTCGGTGAGCACCAACAACCGGCTCCGTTCTCAATTAGCTGCCACTACTAAAAGGTCTTTGGGTGTCCTGTCCGGCCCGAATCGTGGCAATCCAGCCCCCGTCCTTCTCTTGCTCTACTTCAAGTTCTGCCCTCATGGCTTTCCGAGAGAGGCTAAAGCGGTGCCAGCCCGGGGGCGAGCCCGCATTCCCGCCGGGCGAAAGGTTAACCGATGTTAACCAAGAGGGGGGCATTCGTCCTTCAAAAAACTTATCGGCCTTCCCTTGGCTAGAGCCGCACTTCGCCTGTTCAATTGGCAAATGTTGCGTGGACGCAACACCCTGCCCTGTTAAGTTTCGTTGCCTAGCCCGCATCCGGTCGATTTCCTTCTATAACGCCCGCCGGACAACTTGGAACAGGGTTGCGTGTTCCAGTTTACCCAACTCCCTGACCTTGGCGATCATTTCGGTTGGAAAGCTGATCCGTCCGAGAGGCTGTTTTGTGCTCATCTCGGACAGCTTCGCTAGGCCGGGAGCGTGGAGCGGTCAAGATTTTGCTCAAGAATGAGTGCATGCAAAACCGAACCGCCGTTATCGCTGCATGCACTTTTTAGTGCAAAATGACGCTATTTTATGCCATTTCCTGCAACTCTATTGCAATATGTAGGCTGGCCGATTTTTGCATATCTCATTGATTATCAACGGAGAGGGTGGGATTCGAACCCACGGTAGGCTTTCGCCTACAGCGGTTTTCAAGACCGCCGCATTCAACCGCTCTGCCACCTCTCCAAGAGCACTGCCAATTCCTTGCGACCCCATCCGGACTTTAAGTAGCTCTCCCTCTTCTCAGCGGTAGCGCGGTCTGGATATTGTTCAAGCAAAACGCGCTTCCAGGGCCGCCATGCTTGGTCGAGTGAACCCGACCAAAGTTGTGCGACTTCAAGCGTGCGTCTGGGTCTGCAGAGCTTCCGATGTAAAGACGCTCGGATACCGCGCTGCGCAGCACATAGACAAAGTAACGCATCGATTTCCGGTTTTTCGGGTGATGATCCGCCGCGGATCAAACGCGACGACGTTTTCCATCCAGGGTGGAATCACGTGGCAAGCAAAACGCGCTTCCAGGGCCGCCATGCTTTGGTCGAGTGAACCCGACCAAAGTTGTGCGAGTTCAAAAGCTGGAGTTGTTTTGCCAGAATTATAACGCACCTTTTTGAAACGAATCCACTTACTCCCCTTAACTGTCTATGAAAGCCATTGTTTACGAAGCACCTCGCAACTTTTCGTATCGAGACACGTCTGATCCGAAAGTCAGTTCGGATGAGATACTCGTGCGGATTCACGCATGTGGTCTCTGCGGCACCGACCTGCACATCCACGAAGGCGAGTTTGGGCCGCGTTTTCCCCTGATTCCAGGCCACGAGTTCACTGGCGAAATCATGGAACTCGGACCGGAGGTATCAGGGTTTAACGTCGGACAACGAATCGTCGCCAACAGCAATACCGTCTGCGGAACTTGCTTTTACTGCATGCGGGGCGACTTCCTGCTGTGCGAAAACCTAGGGGCCTACGGCGTCACGCTTAACGGCGGATTTGCCGAGTATCTGAAAGTGAAGGCCGACCGCGTATTCGCAATCCATAACCTTAGGGCGCGTGAAGCGGTCATGGTCGAGCCCACGGCCTGTGCCTTGCATGGCATCGAGGTTCTTGACGCGAAGCCGGGAAGCGACGTGCTGCTCTTCGGGGCCGGGCCCACCGGGCAAGTGCTGGCGCAATTGGTCAAACTCAACGGGGCCGCTCGCCTTGTGGTCGCCGCACCTCCGGGAAGAAAGTTGGATTTGATATCAAGACTGGCTGCGGATGACGTGGTCGCGATGGATCGAGAGAACCCCGAAGCGCACCGGAGGCGGCTGCAAGAATTGAGTCCGAACGGTTTCGACTATGTCATAGAGGCCACAGGAGCCGCCCCGGTCTGCGAGGAGGCTCTCCAGTTTGTCCGCCGCCGCGGCACGCTGCTTGTATACGGTGTCTATCCGGAGAAGGCCTTCGCGAAGTTTAGGCCTTTTGACCTGTTTCGCGGCGAGATTAGCATCAAGGGCTCCTTTGCACAGGTTGACAGCTTCGGTCGGGCACTCGCTTACCTCGAGAGCGGGCGTGTGAAGGTCAGCGAGATCGTCACCGAAGAGATTCCACTTTCGGAATATCAGCACGCTCTGGAACTCGCATGGGCACGGAAAGGCGTGAAGACGATCCTCGTTCCAAACCGGTAAGCTCGAACCATCCAGCAGAGCAACTTGCCCCATTCGTTGCGATTCTCACGATTGGAAAACAGTCTCCTAGATCGGTTCTATTCTTTTCTGTCAGGGCAACGAGCGTCTTCAAGTGTCGGACTTCAAGCACGGGTCACTATCATCATAAATTCCACGAATGATGAACATAAAACCAGCGAGCTTTGAGAATGACAGCGATTACGATAGATTAGCGAGATGGACAGCCACATTCTAACTCACAGCCTCGGTTATCCTCGTATTGGGGAGAAGCGCGAACTGAAGAGAGCCGTGGAAGCCTATTGGAAAGGCGAGATTTCCGTCGCGGGGCTTGAACGGGCAGGCAAGCAGCTGCGCAAGACCCATTGGCTGGTTCAAAAGGAGGCGGGTCTCGATCTGGTTCCCTCAAACGATTTTTCTTTTTACGATCAGATGCTCGACATGACGTGTCTGCTCGGCAACGTGCCGTCTCGTTTTGGTTGGAATGGAGACGCTATCGGTTTGGACTTGCTGTTTCAAATTGCTCGCGGAGCCGGGAACGCGTGCAGCCGCGCCGGCATTCACGCAAGTGAGATGACCAAATGGTTTGATACCAACTACCATTATATTGTGCCGGAATTCCGTGCCGGCACCGCTTTCAAACTGAGCGCGACCAAGCCGTTCGATGAACTTCAGGAGGCGTTGGCGCTCGGCATCCGCACGAAGCCTGTCCTGGTCGGCCCGTTGACCTACCTGCATCTCGGGAAGAGCGTGGGTGCCGGGTTCGACCGGCTCGCTCTGTTGGATCGGTTGCTCCCGGTCTACGCGGAGATTCTTCTCAAACTGGAAACTCTGAGTGCGGAATGGGTGCAAGTCGACGAGCCGATCTTGGCGTTCGACCTTGGCCCGGATTGGCAGGCGGCGTTTCTCCCTGCTTACAGGAGCCTGCGCGCAGCTGCGCCAAAGTTGAAACTTATGCTCGCAACGTATTTTGGCGAATTGCGCGACAACCTTCCTCTCGCAACGAGCCTTTCGGTGGATGCGCTGCACGTTGATGTGACGCGGGCCAGCGCGGAGTTGGACAATGCTCTCAAACATCTTCCCTCCTCCATGAGCTTGTCTTTGGGCGTGGTGGATGGCCGGAATATCTGGCGGAACAATTTCGAACTTTCGCTGCGACAGATTGACCAGGCCAGACGCGTCCTCAGTTCCGAACGCATCCTCGTAGCTCCGTCCTGTTCGCTGCTGCATTCGCCGGTCACGCTGCGCAAGGAGACAGCGCTCGATGCTGAAATCAAAGACTGGCTCGCTTTTGCGGAAGAAAAACTCAGGGAGGTGACGCAGCTAGCCCGACTGGCCAATGGCAGGGGGGATTCCCTGCTGGCCCTCAAGAACCGTGTGGCCTTCTTTTCTCGTCGCGCGAGCGAACGGATTCACCGCGCGGAGGTGAGAGAGCGCTGCCGGGCTGTGCGGCCGGAAGACAGCAAGCGGAACGCGCCATTTCCCGAGCGCCGCGAAATGCAGCGCGCCTTCCTCAATCTCCCGCTCTTCCCCACGACGACCATCGGCTCTTTTCCACAAACCGCCGAGGTGCGCGCCGCCCGCGCCAAGTGGAAGCGCGGCGAATGTTCTGATGCAGATTACGAGGCATTCTTAAAGGAAAAGACTGCAGAATGCATCCGTTTCCAGGAGGAAATCGGTCTCGATGTTCTCGTCCATGGCGAAATCGAGCGCAACGACATGGTAGAGTACTTCGGCGAGCAACTTGATGGCTTCGCCTTCACGGCTAACGGGTGGGTGCAAAGCTACGGCTCCCGCTGCGTCAAGCCACCTGTAATCTATGGTGACGTGAGCCGCCCGCGCCCGATGACAGTCGCCTGGTCAACCTACGCACAATCGCTGACGTCGCGACCGATGAAAGGCATGCTCACCGGGCCGATCACGATCCTTCAGTGGAGCTTCGTTCGCGACGACCAGCCGCGCAGCGAGACGGCACGACAAATCGCTCTTGCCATCCTTGATGAGGTGATTGACCTCGAAGCAGCGGGTATCAAAGTCATTCAAATCGACGAGCCCGCTTTTCGGGAGGGATTGCCCCTGCGCCGTAGCGATTGGCCAGCCTATTTGGATTGGGCAACCGAAGCCTTCCGGCTTTCCGCGGCCGGCGCTCGCGACGAGACGCAAATTCATACTCACATGTGCTATTGCGAGTTCAATGATATCATTGCCTCGATCGCTGCTCTTGATGCCGATGTCATATCAATTGAGACGTCCCGGTCGAACATGGAACTTCTCGAGGCCTTCGCAGATTTCAGGTATCCGAATCAGGTGGGCCCGGGCGTGTGGGATATCCACTCGCCTCGCGTGCCGGAGGTCGGCGAAATGGTAGAACTCCTCAGCAAAGCTGTAACGGTTCTACCCATCGAAAATGTTTGGGTGAATCCTGACTGCGGATTAAAGACCCGCGCCTGGAAAGAAGTGATCCCTTCATTGAGAAATATGGTGGAGGCGGCGGTCGTTTTGCGCAAAGCGCGCGCTGAGGTGCCCATCGTCGCGGCGGATGTATAGCCGGCTGTGGCTATTTCGTTCCCTCGAGGGCTGCGAGCTCTCAGTCTAGAAGAGCGATAGGCCTTTCCGTCGAAATATCGCTAAGAGTGACGTCAAATTTCCGCTCGCAGACCGCTTGTCGAACAAGACCCATGTTAGAGCGAGCGTCAATAGGGGTGAACCCCTGCTTTAGGTTAGGGCACGGTTTTGGCCCTGAACTTCGCTCATATGCCCAGCGGCTTTATGCTGGCAAAAAATGCCCGGTGCAGGCAAAGGTAGCCCCGAACAACCCCCTGAATGCTTATGCCGCAAGACACGCCCATCACCCTGGAGATTCCGTCTGTCTGGTCTGACCAACTCTTGGAATCCCTGCGAACGACTATTCTTCCGGAGTATCTTCCGCTCTGCCGGTGGTTTGGCCAAAAGCAGCGGACCTTGAAGTCGATTGCAATCTTGGAAACCCGCGCCGAGCAACGATTGGACGAGATGCGCGTCATGCTCCTGACCCTCACGTTCACGGAAGGAGATCCGGTCATCCAGGTCTTGCCGCTCTTCATCGGCAAGGAGGATGAGGGAGATATGAAGGGAGTGCCCGCAGTCGTGGCGAGATTTTCTAACGGAATGGTGCTTTGGGATGCGCTTTACGTCGGCACATGCCGGAAGACAGTGTGGGAGGTTCTCGCTTGCCGCGAGGTCTGGCAGGGCCTTGATGTGCGCCTCTACGGAGTTAAGAATGATCTTTCCGGAGAAACTCGCCCAACCAAAACACGGGTGCTCGGAGGGGAACAATCCAATTCGACACTCGCCTTTGACGATGCCTATCTGCTCAAATTCTTGCGAAAGTTCGAGCCCGGTCCGCATCCTGACGCGGACATCATTCGTGCACTAGGCAGCCGGAATTTCGCGAATGTTCCGCGATATGCGGGCGAGATTCGCTGCCGCTTAGGAAACGAAGAAGGTGTGCTTGCGCTGTTAACGACCTTCGTGCGGAACCAAGGCGAATGTTGGACGTATGTCCTGGATGGCGTCGCTGGCTTCTTCGAACGCGCGCTTTCCGTGCATCCGGACGCTGAAGTCAAGCTAACGGAACTGGCAGGTGCAGTATTGCCTTCCCGCATGCGCCTGTTGGGCCAGCGAACAGGCGAAATGCACCGATACCTCGACACGACTGAAGGAGCGGATTTTGAGCCGGAACCCTTCACCCTGTCGGATCAAAATGCACTTTATGAAGCGATGCGTGATCATCTTCGGCAGACTGAACTGGAGCTGAAAAACAGGCTTCCCGATTTGAGTCCCGAAATCCGGCAGCAAGCGCTCGACTGGTTTTCCCGCTCATCGCGCATCCTCGATGCCTACTCGATTTTGCTCAAACGGAACATCAACGCAACCAAGATCCGAGTTCACGGCGATTATCACCTCGGTCAGGTGCTGAATACCGGCGAGGATTTCATCATTCTCGATTTTGAAGGTGAGCCGCGGAAGACCCTTGCCGAGCGTTTGCTCAAGCGGTCGCCTTTGGTCGACGTTGCAGGCATGCTGCGATCATTTGATTACGCCTTGGAGGCCTCCCTTTTGCAACGGAAGACAGAAGACCAGGATCGTCTTAAACCTTGGGCCTTGAAATGGCTTGACCTCGTAACCGCGGCTTTTCTCGACGGTTATCGATCAGCCGCGGCAGGCGCATCCTTTTTGCCTCCGACAGATGAGGAATTCGATGCACTGCTCAAAATCTTTCTCCTCGACAAGGCCATTTACGAGATTGGCTACGAGTTGAACTATCGTCCGGATTTTCTTCCGATTCCGCTGTCGGCCATCAACCGAATGGTCGACGGCAGCGAGTTGGCTGGAAACCCGAAGCAGGAGAAGACCGGATAGGCATCCCTGCCACTGCCCGGCAATCCTGCTCCGCGAAACGGAGCAACTCCAGTTTGGCAGCTTGTCCCAAAAAGTGCACCCATTGCGCGATACGCTTTCGAGCAACAAATCGGCCCTCGCCGCAACTCCGACAAGCTGCTAACAATCCTCGATTCATGGCATCTGATTCAGCAATTCCCATTTGGCCAGGGAAGCCGTATCCCTTGGGCGCAAAGACTACCACTGAAGGAACAAACTTCACCCTTTTCTCGGAAAACTCCACAGGCGTGGACCTGTGTTTGTTCAATCATCCTGACGACACGCAAGAAAGTGCGCGCATTCGACTGGAAGAGGTAACCGAGGGCGTTTGGCATTGCTTTCTTCCGAAAATCGGCGGCGGGCAACTTTACGGTTACCGAGTGTATGGCCCTTATGAGCCCGAAGACGGTCACCGTTTTAATGAGTTCAAGCTCCTGCTTGATCCGTATGCCCGTGCCATCGCGGGCCTCATCAAATGGAGTGACGAAATGTTCGCCTACAACTTTGGCGGAGAGGCCGCTGATTTGAATAAAGATTCTCGGGATAACGCCGCAGGTCTTCCGAAATCCGTTGTCGTTCGCGACGAGTTCGATTGGGCGAGCGATACGTCTCCTGATGTCCCGCTGGCAGAATCCGTGATTTACGAGGTGCACGTTAAGGGATTCTCAAAACTCTGTCCCCATATTCCGGAAGAGATTCGCGGCAGCTATGCTGCCATCGGAAGCGATTTTGCCATCGAATACTTTAAGAAGCTCGGAGTGACTGCTATCGAACTGTTGCCCGTTCACCATTTTGTGAACGACGACCACCTCGAAAAGAAAGGGCTCTCGAACTACTGGGGCTACAACTCGCTCGGCTATTTCGCGCCTCACTGCAGATACTCCAGTAGCGGCATTTTGGGCCAGCAGGTGACCGAGTTCAAGGAGATGGTAAAGAGACTGCATGCAGCCGGACTGGAAGTCATTCTCGATGTCGTTTACAACCACACCGGAGAGGGCAATCACATGGGGCCGACCCTCTGTTTCCGCGGTGCGGATAATGCCACCTACTACCGGCTTGTTGCCGAAAATCGCCGCTACTATATGGACTACACGGGTACCGGAAATTCGTTGAACATGATGCACCCCAAGGTGCTCCAGCTTATCATGGACAGTCTACGCTACTGGATCCTGGAGATGCATGTGGATGGGTTCCGCTTCGATCTGGCCTCCACATTGGCCCGCGAGCTCCACGAGGTTAGCCGTCTCTCGGCTTTTTTCGACATCGTGCATCAGGATCCGGTCATCTCGCGTGTCAAACTCATTGCTGAGCCGTGGGACGTGGGAGAAGGCGGATACCAAGTGGGGAATTTTCCAGTGCTCTGGGCCGAGTGGAACGGGAAATATCGCGACTGCATGCGTAAGTACTGGAGGGGCGACGAAGGAACGATCGGAGAGTTCGCCTCACGGTTGACCGGCAGTTCCGATCTCTATCGCCAGGACGGGAAACGCCCCTATGCCAGCATCAACTTCATCATCGCACACGATGGTTTCACGCTGAACGACCTTGTCACCTACAATGAAAAGCACAACGAGGCCAATGGCGAGGCCAACCAGGATGGGGACACTAACAACAACTCATGGAATTGTGGAGCAGAAGGTCCTACGGACGATGAACAGATCAATGCGTTGCGCCGTCGCCAAATGCGCAATTTTCTTGGCACGCTGTTTCTTTCACAAGGCGTTCCGATGCTTACGGGAGGCGATGAATTTGCCAGGTCGCAAAAAGGAAATAATAATGTCTATTGCCAGGATAATGAGCTCAGCTGGTTCTCCTGGGAGCGCAATGCCATGCAGGAGGCTCAAACAGCGTTCGTTACAAAGCTGATCCGCTTTCGCAAAGAGCATCCCGTCTTTCGCAGACCCAAATTCTTCCAGGGAAGACCAATTCACGGCTTGGGAATCAAGGATCTGATGTGGCTCAATCCGTCCGGGAAGGAAATGAGTGACGACGAATGGAGTACAGGCTACGCGCGCTCAATAGGTCTCTTGCTAAGCGGCCAGACGATGGACGTTCGTGATTCAAGAGGCGAACTGATCCTCGACGACACGTTCGTCCTGTTCTTCAACGCACACCATAAAAAACTTCCGTTCCGCCTTCCGAGGATACGGAGCAGCCGGGCGGCATGGGAGCTAGTCCTTGATACGGCGCGGGAGTCGGGATTTCTAGAGGAGAAAGCGCACTATCCGGCAAGCGGAACTGTGGAGCTCGTTGAACGCTCGCTGGTCGTTTTGAGGCACGGATTGACGCGGTATAAGTCGAAGCCTCTTACAGGGCCGGAAAGCGGAACCGAGTAAGCGACGGTGTTCCTCCGGGAACTCGCTCGGTAACCTACCGCCCGCGGTTTCACGCGGGTTTCGCCTTTGATGATGCGCGGTCGATCCTCAACGATCTTCGAGACCTGAGTGTGAGTCCGACAACGCCATCGGCGCGATTTTTACACTGACGCTCATCCCCAAATAGCTGCTCGGCGGTCCGGAATAGACTCCGCTGATCGGCATCACACCACGCGGATGAGAACTCACCCCGCAAGCGATATGCTTTTGGGATGTGGCCTCTCCGAGAGTCGGGTCGCATCCGAACCAACCATGCTCAGGAAAATAGACCTCCGTCCAAGCGTGAGTCGCCGCGTTGCCCGCGACGGAGGCGGCGCTGTCAAGATAACCGCTCGCGAAACGACTCGCCACCCCTAAGGTCCTCACGATTTCAAGAAGCAATGTGGCCATATCTCGGCAGGAACCGGACTGGAGTTTGAGGGTTTCCAGCGGACTTTGAACGCCGCGGTCCTCGCGGCGACGATAGCCAATCGAACGATAAATCCACCGATTGATCTCGTGCACGAGATGAACTGCATCGTCGCCCGGCTTTGGCGCGAACGTTCTGATGGTCCAGTCATGCAAGCCAGCGGTCTCTCCGCGATAAGCCGATTCGAGGTATCCCAGCGCAACCGGCCCTTCGAGACGTGAGTAGTGAACAGGAAATTTTGCTGGAAGAACATCCAGCAAACGGCGGTGCGACGTATGGTCGCGGCGGAAGACCGTCGCCTCACTTGAGAATTCCAGGAGATCAGAGGGTTCCGAGAACGAGGTTAAAGCGATGGAATTTCCGAAAATGTCTCGATGCCAACTCACTGCGCCCGCCGGACTGATTCGGAGCGAGAGATTCTCGACTTGAAGGTCGTGTCCCTCGCGCGGCCGCACAACCAACTTATGAATACCAAAGGCTACTGGCTCCGCATAGCGATATGTGGTCGTATGAACAATTCTGACTCGACTCATTCCTTGCTTGCCTCAAGCGAGATCGCCGTCTCGCTCATCTCTTGGTCCGAGCGAAGTTCTCGCTTCAATAACGTTGCGATTCCGAGCACCGTGCCGATCGAGACATCGGCGGCATCCCGCCCGAGTCCAATTCCAAGAAGGCCAGTTGGCGGCGCCAAACCTGTCGCGCCAAATAGCACCCGAATAGCCTCCGATGAAAGTCTCAAGGCACGCGTGAAAGTCCGGCGGATCGAGGCGATGTGCGTTCCTCAGTAGCGTCGCTGGCGACCGGATTTCAAATCTGAGTCGGCCGGAGAGGCGAAATTTCATGCCTACTTCATACTCAACTACGCTAGAAATTCTATCCCGATTTCGGCCAACTGCTCGATTCCCAGATTCGTCCAGGGAGAACGAGCACCAGCAAAAAAAGATCAGACCCAGACCGCCACTTGGGTAGTAGCCCCAACCGTGCTGTGGGGCCAGGGCGCAAAGTCAACCAGGGGTTTGCGCACGACGCGATGGTCTGCTGCATGAAACCCGCATGTCGCCGGCGAATGGAAGGTTCCAAGAGTTAAAGAGAACCTTTCCTCATCGAAGCGATCACTATTCCTGCTCCTGCGACGAAGATAATCGTCCCCAAGATCGGGGAAATCGGAATTCGCTCCTTCGTCGTCGCCACCGCTTCCACCGGCCCAATGTCGAGGATCTTCTCTTGTTTGGTAAAGGTAACGTACGGAATAGCAAGAGTTAGCAGGCCGATACTAATGAGAATGATTCCGAGAATTCGCATGACTGCTTTGTTGTCCGTTAATCGCCGACGAAACGCTCGGCGCGCCTATTGCACCAACACTTCACAAAAGATCCGGTATAAAGCGTCTACCCTATGCGGTCATAGGGGTTTCTCCGGATGCATAAGCTTTTCTCTGATGCTCTGATCGCTAAGCGCACCGATTGGGGACAGAAGTTACTTAAGGTAGGATGTAGTCGAACCTCACAACGGCTATGGAAATCACTTTAGAGAAAGATCCTATCTTGGAAGACCAGCAATTAATGAACGGCATTTTGCGCAAACGGCCTGACGCTCTCGAGCGGCTCTACAAGCGTTACCGGGTTGTGCTGAAATCGATCATCATGCAGGTCCTGCATGACGAAACTGAGGCCGAAGACGTCTTGCAAGAGGTGTTCCTTCAGGTGTGGGATCGAGCGCCCAGCTACTCGTCAGGAAAGGGAAAACTGATGAGCTGGCTCTGCACGCTTGCAAGGCGTCGTGCGATCGATCGCTTGCGGCAACACAGTGCTTACCGACGGGCTACCGATCGCTACGAGGTCTCCTGCAACCATTCAGATAAAGGATTCGACGAATCACACACGGTCGAGCGGGAAGCGTTTCGTTACGATCTTCGTTCGCTGCTGGATCAGCAACTCGACACGCTTCCTCCAAACCAGCGGGAGGTGATCCGCCTGGCCTTTCTTGAGGAAAGGAGCCAGCGTGAAATTTCGGCCCTCACCCAGACTCCTCTTGGCACCGTGAAAACGCGAATCGAGCTAGGTATCAAAAAACTTTCTCATGCCTTCGGTGGATTGCGGAACAAGGTCGAATAAGTCCCCAAGACATCTATTTCAGATTACACGATACGGAATCGCGGCCTCATTCAAGTTTGAGATTTTCGGGAAGCGAGCCGGGCGCAAGAGCGTGAAGCTCCGTCAATCCACCTTGGGGATAGTAGGGACTAGTAATCGGATGCTGGACTGGACGGACATCAATCGACATTGGCCGCCCATCTCTCTCAATGAGGATCGAAACCCGGTCACCGGCTGTCAGGAAGAACGAGGCATCAATGACATCCTCAGCCACCGCGATCTTGACGCCACCGATTTTCGTTATGATATCCCCCTCCTTTAGTCCGGACTGGGCTGCTGGAGTTCCCGGGTCAAGCTCCGCGACGTGTACGCGCGAGCCTTCACCAGGTTGATTCTGATCTTCGACGTTGGCGCCTACCCAACCGTGCCTCGGCCCGCCGAACCGAATGTAATCCATTCGAATTTTCTCCGCAGCTTCTATCGGCAGCGCATAGCACGCTCCGCCCCCGTCAATGCCGGAAACGATGATCCCAACAACCTCGCCCTTAAGATTCATCAAGGGTGCCCCGCCAAAACCCGGCTCGACCGAAACAATCGCGCGAATATGGGTTGTCATAAAGTATCTACCGAGAAACTGGCGGTCGAACCCGCCCACGATTCCGAAGCTGGGCGTCGCAGCAAGATTCACCGGAAAGCCGATGGCCACGACGGGGGAGGCGAGGGAAAGCTGTTTGGAATTCCCGACCGGAATGAACGGAGAGTTGTAGTCGACTTTGAGGAGGGCGATGCCGCTTCGCGAGTCGGCCGCGAGGAGCTTGGCGGGAATTCTTCGATCGCCGTGGACGACGAAAATTTCCTCCGCATTAGCGACAACGTAGGAAAGCGTATAGATTGTACCGGCTGGGTCGGCAAAGAACCCGGTGGCGCTGAGCTTTCCATGACGGTCGTAGGCCTCAACGCGAACCGTTGAACCCTGGCGCTCATCAAATAGCCTGCAAACCTCGGAGGAAATTTTTTCGCCGAGATTGTCTTCTGTCCGGCCCGAAATGGCGAGCAAGAGAAGAAGAACAACAAAAGCAAGCTTCCCGTCGAGAAAGCTAGAAACTGAGCGGCTGCTCATTGCTCACGGGCCTAGACTGAAGCACATAATGTGATGGCAGCGACCCGCCGGTCCGTGCAGAGACCGGAAGCGTATCGGTAATTGTGACGGGTTTCGAAGCGGTGAGCGAAAGAGATGTTCGGGACCCCTCCGCCCTGGCGAATGTTCCGGCGGGTTGTTGAGTGACAATGAGGGTAGACGCGCCCGCCGCCAGGATGAGAATCGCAGCGTATGCAACCTGCGGGACCCGAAATGTCGGTGCGATCGAAGCGATCCGATCCCAGAGCACAGCCCATGCAGGACGGCGCAGCGCTTCGGCCCGCTGGCGCCGTTGAAACTCGCGCAGAAAATCATCGAAGTATCCGGGAGGCGGTTGCTCGTAACGCTTCAAGCGCAATAGCTTCGAGAGATTCACGTCTTCGTTCATATCATTGAGTCAGTGTTTGATAAACTCTTGAAGATAATTTTGCAACTGCCGGTGCGCATAAAACAGCCTTGATCTCACGGTGCCTTCCGAGATGCCAAGAATCTTGGCGATTTCCGCATGGGGCATACCTTGAACGTCGAACATGGTGACAACCGCTCTATGTTCATGAGACAGCTTCTGCAATGCCTCGTTCAATCTTTGTTGAAGTTCCGAAAGGTTCGCATCATGGCGCGGATCGCCGCCGGTGGTGGCTTCTATGAAGTCCGGGTCATTCTGGACTCCGGCATCGAAGTCATCGAGGCTCATGGAATGGCGCCGGCCGCGCTTCTTTACGAAGTTGATCGTCATGTTGACCGCAATGGAGTGCATCCAGGTGTAAAAGCTGGAATTTCCCCGGAAGCCGTTAATGGAGCGATAGGCTTTTGCGAAGACTTCCTGAAGCAGATCGTTGGTATCTTCGTGGTTGGAAGTCATATTGTAAATGAGCCCGTACAGCCTGGGGCTATAGCGAACAACAAGATCGTCGAACGCCTCGGGGTCCCCGGCCTGTGTGCGGGCAACCAATTCGTCGTCGTGTGGTTCCGGAGCTTCGTCCATTCGGGAAAAGCCCTTACAATTATCAGAAGATGCGAGTGGTGGCCAGTGACTGGTTGAGGGATCGACCAGTTCTCTTGGAGTCCGGGCGCAATATTGCGCCTCGCAGCAGAATTCGTGGAACTGCAAAGATCGACTTCGCCACCGAGCATTGCGGCGAGCGGCGAAGCTTTGTTCCCAGCTGCCCAGATCACCGTACGGGTCTTGATGACCTGCAGGTTGACGTCTACTTCGCCTTTCGCCAAGCGTGTGACCGCGCTGTTTAAGAGCACCTCAACCTGAAGTGACGGGAGCACTAAGGCCGCCAAATCCCCCTCCGATGATTACAACCACACCGGTAGGCTTGCATTTTTGCCGGAAGAGGAAACAGTAGTCATGGTTTCTGATCGCTTGTGAAGAGTTTCTTAAATGCCGGAGGTCTCCAATCTGAATAATAAAGCGGAGCAAAATTCGAACATGGCAACAACAATCGAACATCCTGATACCTTGGCGAAAACCCTTGAGCAAGTGCGCAAGGCGCAGGAGGCAAGCGAATTGCTCGGCGAGCGGTTGACACTGAATATGGGTCCATCACATCCCTCGACCCATGGTGTGCTGCGTATCATTTTGGAATTGGATGGCGAGGTAATCACCAAGGCCACGCCGGACGTCGGTTACTTGCATCGCGGCGATGAAAAAATCGCCGAGAACATGCAATACAACCAGTTCGTACCCTACACGGACAGGCTCGACTACCTGGCTCCAATCGCGAACAATGTCGCGTATGCGCTTGCGGTTGAGAAGTTGATGGGCTGGGAGCTTCCTCCCCGTGGAAAAGCCATCCGGGTGATCTGCTGCGAGCTAGCTCGGATTTCCGCTCACATGCTTGGAATTGGCGCCATGGCCATGGACATAGGAGCAGTGACCGTGTTTCTCTACACGTTTCTTGAGCGCGAGAAGATTTATAACCTCGTTGAACTGCTTAGCGGAGCCCGTTTCACCACCAGCTATACGAGGGTGGGAGGACAGACCCGTGATCTGCCCGAAACGTTTCTTCCTCAGTTGCGTGAATTCATAGCGGGAGCCAAGCCCGCCATTGAGGAGTTGGACAAGCTTCTGACTCGCAATCGCATTTTTATCGATCGTTGCAAAGATGTTGGGGTGATATCGAAAGAGGATGCAATCGCCTACGCGATTTCCGGTCCAAACTTGCGCGCTGCGGGTGTTGAGCACGACGTGCGCCGCAAGCATCCGTATCTCGACTATCAAAACTACGATTTTGAGGTTCCTGTAGGGACTGTCGGCGATGCGTTCGATCGCTTTCTTGTTCGTATGGAGGAAATGCGGCAAAGCATCCACATCCTTGAGCAAGTCGTCCAAAAGCTTCCAACGGGGCCAATCAATTATATCGATCCTAAGCAGACGCTGCCGCCCAAGGTGGAAGTGCTCACAAAAATGGAGGAACTCATCCACCATTTCATTCTCGTGACGGAGGGTGTGGATGCACCCGTGGGGGAGGTGTACTTCGGCGCTGAGAATCCAAAGGGAGAGTTGGGTTTTTACATCTGCAGCAAGGGCGGAGGGGTCCCCTATCGTCTGAAAATTCGCTCTCCCAGTTTCGTCAATATCAGCATTCTTCCGAAGATCCTTCCTGGGCACATGATCAGCGATGTTGTCACGATTTTGGGCTCCATCGACTTTGTGATGGGCGAGTGCGACCGTTAGACCGTCATGCGAAGCGTAGAGCGGTCTAACCTGGCGGCCAAGTCATCTGGCGACCGCCGAGAAGGTGAACATGTAGATGAGGAACGCTTTCGCCGGCATGGGCTCCGTGGTTGATTACGACCCGGTAGCCGGTGGCTTGTAGTCCCTCACGTCTGGCGATTGCGGCAGCCGTGAGGAGCAAGTGACCGAGCAACATGGAGTGCTCATCTGCCGCCTCACCAAGGCGTGGAATGGCTAGCTTCGGAATTATCAGAACATGCACGGGCGCCTTCGGATTGATGTCACGAATCGCAACGCACTCTTTGTCCTCATGGATGATCTGAGCTGGGATTTCCCGGCTGATGATACGTTCAAAAAGGGTCATGACAGCTGCATCTGCAATTCCGTTGCGTCCGGACACGAGTCGAGCTCTTTGCGCACGAAGTTGACGACTTCCTCAAGGAGACCAGAACAATCCTGACGCCAGTTTTTCGCAGAACGCAGAAGCTTGATTCCACAATGCGCGTCGCAAATCTCCAAGCGTTCAACCTTTGCTTCGAGAGCCTCTCTCAAGCGCGAACGAAGAAGATCGAAAAAGGCAAGTTCGTATCCGTATCCGGCGCTACGAGCGAGTTCCGCCAATGAGATGCGGGCGGGCGGGGGAACCGCGCAATAATGTCCGGCTACATCGGAATAGCCAATCACCTGGAGAACGGATTGCACCGCTTTTTCCAACCGATTAATGGTGACTACGCTCTCTTCGAAGTCTTGTTCGAGATAATTTGAGACGCTCTCAGTGACGTGAGGGGCCAGCCACCACTTCTTGTAACCTGCTCGCTCAGCGGCTCGCGCCAGGGTTCCGACAAGCCAGCCCCGTTCGAACGGGATAATCTGACCATCACCGAAACGCACGAGCGGCAGATTGTTTGGCAAACTGATCACGCCTTAAATAACTCAGGCTGCGCCGAAGAGCGGATCGAGCGCTTCTCTTGGTACGTCTGAATTTCGTCGATGAAATCGCCGATTTCCTGGAACTGACGGTAAATGGAGGCGTAGCGCACATAGGCGATGGGATCGATGGCGTGGAGCTTTTCCATAACTTTCGCGCCTATGAAGCGCGTCGGGATCTCGCGCTTCTGCTCAGTTTCGAATTCGTGAAGCAGTTCCTCAACAGCACGTTCGATTTGGTCGATTCCAATGGGACGCTTCTCGCAAGCCTTGACCAGGCTGGTCTGAAGCTTGTGCCTGTCGAAGGATTCATGGCGTCCGTCACGCTTGATCGCGCGCAACTCGACACGCTCGATCTCCTCGTAGGTGGTATACCGGGTTTCGCAACCCAGGCACTCGCGACGGCGGCGGATGCTGTCACCGTCTTTCGAAAGACGAGAATCAATCACCTTATCTTGAAGGGAACCGCACTTAGGGCAACGCATTGTGGTGCCTGAACTCTTTTTTGCGAATTCACCACAATATCTTGAGATGTCAATCGGTTTATGATGTTTTTCTCGATAACAACCCGATCAAGAGACGCGCGAGCACGACCTCGTCGGTCAGCGATCCGCTCAGGAGCTGCTGGTTCGCGGTCGCGCAGGCGGCAAATCCTTCCTCCAATTCGGCCAGCGAATAATGCGCCGCATTCATTGCGGCGATTCCGAGAGGATAGGCACTCATCGTGCCATCCTTTCTTCTCGGAAGGTGGGAGGTAGCTTCCGTGGGAAGGCGCTTCAGGGCGCTCGCAAAAAATTGCGGCTGTGACGGCATCGGCAGCCTGTGTCGGACGAGAAGATCTTTCACTAGCAGGAGATTGCGGACGATGGGTACGATGGCCGCCAAGAGAATGCCGATGCCGCGTTCGCCCTGGCGAAGAAGCTGATCGAGTGTCTCGAGGGCAAGGGAAAGGTCCCTTCTCGCAACGGCGTCGCTGAGATCGAAAATCCCGCCCTCTCGTGTCTGCGGCACAAGAATTCGCACATCGTCTCCGGTGATACGGCGCGCCCTGCCAAAGGCGGTTTCAAGCTTCTCGAGCTCGCTTTCGAGTTGGAGCGTGTCCATACCGACACGCGCGGCGAGAATCTCAACCGCATCGGAATCAAGTTGCAAGTCTCGCTCGCGAACGCGCGCGGTCATCCACTCGATGATGGCCTCTTCGTCCCCTCGAAAACCAAGATCCGGAAGGTCGTAAACTTGTGTCGCCGCAAGCTTCGAAAGGGACCTAAAGGCCGCTCTGCGTTTGTCGGCCAGCGGAGCGCTGAGAAGAAAGCTCACTCCTTCCGGGAGTCCGGAAATCAGGATCCCGCAAAGTCTTTCGAGAGCGACAAGTACGCCCTCCGAGCGTCCCGCCACGCTGTCTGCAAAAAAGGAGGCATTTTTGAGCCACACGAGTTTCGAACCGCCGAGGAACGGCAGGGTGAGTAAGGATTGAATGGTCTCCTGCACGCTTTTCACAGCGGCGTCAGCGGTGTCCATCGCACCGTCAATCGTCTCCAATCCAAAAATATCTGCGCCCGGAGCGAGTTCTCCCGCGAGTGCCAAGGCGGCCTTTCTTACCGCGGCTTCATCCGAGCCCGTAAGGAAGTGTATCTGGGAAGTCGTGGCTCTTGCAGCGGTCGTCACATGATTGGTGATTTCTTGCGGCCCTTTCTGGCAACGGGATACTTCATCTTCCTCGGTTCGATTTTGGAGACTCCAGACCCGCTTTTTAGTTCAATGATCTGATCGCGGAGCAGGGCGGCGCGTTCATACTCGAGGCTTGCGGCGGCACCGGCCATATCGCGCTCCAGTTCCCGGATGAGTTCATTAAGGTCAAAATCCGAAGGCGTTTCCCTTACGATACCTTGCTCGACTTCCCGGGCTTTAAGGATGACATGCAAGCTCTCCTGAACCGCGCGCTTGACGCTCTTCGGGGTGATGCCGTGTTCCTCGTTGTAGGCGAACTGGCGGGCGCGTCGATATTCGCTGACGTCAAGGAGTCTTTGCATGCTATTGGTGATCTGATCCGCGAAGAGAACGACCTCGCCGTTGATGTGCCGCGCGGCTCTGCCGGCTGTCTGGATGAGTGAGGTCTGCGAGCGCAGGTAGCCTTCCTTGTCCGCGTCGAGGATGCAGACAAGACTGACTTCTGGCAGGTCCAAGCCCTCGCGAAGAAGGTTGATTCCTACCAAAACGTCGCATTCTCCGGCGCGCAAGCCGCGAAGAATCTCGACTCGTTCAATAGTATCGATGTCACTATGAAGATACCGAACCTTTAAGCCAATGTCGCGCAGGTAGTCAGCGAGATCCTCGGCGGTTCTCTTCGTCAGGGTTGTCACCAGCACTCGCTCGCCCTTTTCAATGCGCTGGCGGCACCACTCGATGGTTTCGTCGATCTGGTTCTTCAGCGGACGGACCGTGATCTTCGGATCAAGAAGACCGGTGGGGCGGATAATTTGTTCAATCACGAGAGGCGAGCCGGGTGTGACTGGGTCGAAGCCACTTTTGGTTATCGACTCTTGACTTTGGATGGAGCCTGCAAGCATTGCCGGCGTTCTCTGCTCGCGAAACTGGTCGCCGGGATTCGCAAAATAACTCGCATTGCCCACGATGCTGTTGCGCAGCTCGAATCCCCCGGGAGTCGCGCTTGCATAGACGATTTGGCGGTTCATTGCCATAAACTCCTCGAAGTTCAATGGGCGGTTGTCCAACGCGCTCGGGAGCCGGAAACCATAGTTTACGAGGTACAGTCTTGCGGGAACGGTCTCCGGCAAACATGCCTCCGATCTGCGGCACGGTGGCATGAGATTCGTCGATGACGAGAAGAAAATCCTCCGGCATGAAATCCATCAATGTGTAGGGACGCGAGCCCGGAGGCCGCCCGCTAAGGTGACGGGAGTAGTTCTCGATGCCGTTGCAGAAGCCCATCTCCTGCATCATTTCAAGGTCAAATTCCGTGCGCTGCCTGACGCGTTGCGCCTCGATAAGTTTGTTTTCGCGTTCCAATTCCGCGACGCGCTGGTCGAGCTCTTCGCGAATGGAGCGCGTCGCGCGCTGGAGTTTGTCATAAGGCGTCACGAATTGCTTGGCGGGATAGATCGTCAGCGTCGAAAGCGTGGAAGTGACGTGCCCGGTGAGCGGATCGAACTGGCTGATACGGTCAATCTCGTCGCCAAAGAACTCCACTCGAATCGCCTCGTCGTCGACCTGTGCCTGATGCACCTCAACCACGTCGCCACGCACGCGGAATTTCCCGCGTCCGAAGGCGATATCGTTGCGCTCGTAAAGCATGTCCACAAGCTTTGCAAGGAATGCCTCCCGCGTCATTATTTGCCCCCGCTTGATCGTGACCAGCATTTGCAGGAAATCTTCCGGCGATGCCAGCCCATAGATGCAGGACACGCTGGCGACAATGATGGTGTCCCGCCGGGACAGCAGCGAGCTGACGGCAGAAAGCCGGAGCCGTTCGATCTCTTCGTTGATCGACGAATCCTTTTCAATGTATGTGTCCGTGCGCGGGATATAAGCTTCCGGCTGGTAATAGTCGAAATAGCTGACGAAGTATTCGACAGCGTTGCGGGGAAAGAATTGTTTGAACTCGCTGTAAAGCTGCGCTGCTAGCGTCTTGTTGTGGGACATGACAAGGGTCGGCCGGTCAAGTTCCCGGATTACGTTCGCGACAGTGAACGTTTTCCCTGAACCTGTGACCCCAAGCAGTGTCTGATGCCGGTTTCCCGCGACAAGAGAACGAGTCAATTTCTCGATCGCTTGGCCCTGATCGCCCCGTGGCTCGTAACTGGAGGCCAATTCAAACGGCATAACCTGGCAATTTAGTGGACAGCGCAGCGCACGCAAGCGATGTCAGGAAAATGCTAGGCGACCAGCGAGTCGCTCCGGCCTGTGCGAGGACGCCCCCTCAGCGAGTAATTGCAATCTGCGGTTGCCGTGCGACGATGAGTTTGTGAAATATTTCACAGAAGATTGTCTATGAATTCTCGTTTGATCTCGAAAGAGTTGATGCCGATTTTGAGAAAGGTTGAGGATGGTCTTCGCATCTCCGGCGAGGATGCGATCGCTCTTTACGAAAGCGTGGATCTCAACGGTATCGGTTCAATCGCCAACGTCGTGCGGGAGCGAAAGAACGGGAACGTTGCGACCTATATTCATAACCGCTACATCAACTATTCGAATGTATGCCTTCTCTCCTGCCAGTTCTGCGCCTTCGGAGCCAAGAAGCGCGAGGCGCACGCCTTCGAACTTGCGATCCCTCAGATCGTCGAAACGGTCCGCGACGCGCTACGGCACGGCATCACCGAGATTCACATGGTCGGCGGGCTTCACCCGACCTTGAAGGGGGAGTGGTATCTGGACCTTTTGCGCAGCCTGCGCGCGCTGGACGAAAAGCTAATCGTCAAGGCATTTACCGCCATAGAGATCCGCCACCTCTCCGAGCGCGTTTTCAGGAAGTCTGTTCGTGAAACGCTTGAGCTTCTTCGGGAGAACGGACTTGGCGCCATTACGGGAGGCGGAGCCGAAATCTTCGATCCTGAGATTCGTGACAAGATCTGCCGCGGCAAAGAAAGCGCCGAGGAGTGGGCCGAGGTGCACCGCACTTGGCACCAGATGGGGGGGCACAGCACCTGCACCATGTTGTATGGCCATATCGAGCGCGCGCACCATCGCGTGGACCATTTGCGTCGTCTGCGAGAATTGCAGGATGACACCGGCGGCTTCACAGGATTCATTCCTTTTGCATTCGAGCCGGAGGGAGCGCGACCCGTCCTGCGCGGAATTCCCCATGCGACGGCCTTCGAGGAGCTTCGAAATCTTGCGATAAGTCGAATCTTCCTTGATAACATACCGCACGTCACGGCCTACTGGATTAGTCTAGGACTGCCTCTCGCCCAGCTCTCGTTAAGCTATGGGGTGGATGACCTTCACGGCACGATCATCGAGGAAAAGATCTTCCACATGGCCGGGGCGCGGACGCCCCAACAGCAAACGGTGGAGGCTCTCGAGAAGGCGATCCGCGAGGCCGGGCGCGTTCCCATGCAACGAAACAGCTTTTACGAGCGGATATCAACCACGATGCCGCGAGCGTCGCATCTCGCGGCGGCGTGAGTTCATCCGATTCCGCGCTGGCCGGATTGCGAATCGGTCCGGTTTCATATCTTAATTCTAAGCCGTTAATCTGGGGCCTGAACCCGGCTCTTCTCGACACGGATGTTCCCGCGGAGTTGTCACGAAAATTCTTCGCGGGGAAATTGGACATAGCATTGCTTCCTGTGTTTGAAATCCTCCGCGCCGGTGGCGCTCGTATTGTTGACGATGTTGCGATTGCCTGTCAGGGGGAAGTTTATAGCGTGATCGTGGCGAGCCGGACGGGTTTCGCGAGCAGCGGGAAAATCTACCTGGATCCCGCTTCGCGCAGCTCCGCGGCGCTGTTGCGTGTTCTGGTGGCCGAATACTATCCCGAGGGGCCCTTGATCAGCGGAAATGAGGGCATTCCCGAAGATGGAGCGCGCCTATTGATTGGGGATTCCGCGATCGAATTCCGCAGGAGAAATGGCACCGCTTGGCGCTATCACGATCTTGGATTACTCTGGCAAAAGCATACGGGACTTCCTTTTGTCTTTGCCGTCTGGGCCGTTTCGGCGCGGACGAGTCCAGGGGTGTTTAATGCCCTGCGCGCCGTTAAAGCCCAGGGACTAGCGGCTCGTAGGCAAATCGCATTGCGGGAGCCGGATCCTGATTTTGCCCTGCAGTACCTCACCAACCACATCCGTTATGATGTGGGCAGCGCTGAAAAAATGGCGATTCGCCGGTTTGAGAGCCTCTCGCGCCGTCACGGCGTGCTTCCGCACGACGAGCCTGCGAATCTTGATTTCCGGTGATCCCTCCGCTAACGCAACTAGGGCGCCTTGCCGGGACGTCCATTTGTGTGCGCACTGCTTCGGGGTCATAGAAGCTTCATACGCGACCCTCTCGATCCTTTCTTTCCAACGGGGTGCTCAACTGCATTTGGCAAGCGAATCCCGCAAGATGATTTTCCCGAAAGAAGTCAGGGTTCCACGTCTTGTCAGAAAGGAGGGATTTCCGCGAGGACGGCACGATATACGCAAGGGCGCTGGCGTTCGTTCCCAAGCATTCAACGGTGACCTCCTGCAGTTCGTAGAACTGGTCCTCGAAAGCGGTGAGTCGTCCCCACTCATCTCTGGTGATACTTACGTAGACAAGTCCTTCGACACTCTCGAGATTCTCTCTGATGAGCCCCGGGAACAATTCTCCGGTTACTTCAAGGCGCCGATAGCCTTTGATGACTGCCGGGCGGCTGTCGGGAATCCGTCCAATCACGGATTTGATCACGGCTGGGAACATCAGCATTCCGTACGCAAAAAGCGGCCTTCCCTCATAAGAGACTTCCGTCATCAGATAAATGCCTCCGCAACGGAATCTGCCAAGAGTTTGCCCTTGCGGGTAAGATGCCAACGCCCGTCGTCACGGGTAAGGAGCCCAATATTGGCAAATGCCTCAGCTTCGGATAGCGGGAGAAAGTGGAAAGGCACGCCGCGATTCGTGCGCAAGGAGAAGGCAATGCATTCGGCTTTGCGCGTGCGATCAGTGAGCACTTCGCGAAAATCGGCCGGATCACCGCCCGCCTCAATGGCGGAAATATAAGCGGTCGTGTCGCTGACATTCTTCCAACGATTGAAGCCCACGGTGGAAAACGCGCTTGGACCGAGCCCCAGAAAGTCCGCGCCAAGCCAATAGGCGAGATTGTGCCGGCATTCGCGGCCCGGCCTTGAGTAGTTCGAAATTTCGTACTGGCAAAACCCAGCGGTCTCCAGCGTGTCAATGGTCATTTCAAAAAGGTCAGCGTCAAGCGATTCGTCGGGCTGGTATTGCCCGCAGCTCATCCGCAGAAAATACTCGGTGTCCTCTTCATATGTCAGGCAGTAGGCAGATATGTGGCTTGGGTCGAGTGCGATCGTCTCTTCCAAGCTCGCTCGCCATTGTTCGCGGGTCTGTCCAGGAACCCCAAATATCAGGTCCAGGTTGATATTCTCAAATCCCCCCTCGCGAAGAATCCCATAACTTCTCCGAGCCTGGCGAGCCGAGTGGATCCGGCCGAGAGTCGCAAGCAACCCGGCGTCCCAGCTTTGCACTCCCATGCTCACACGGTTGACGCCCAGTTTGCGGAAGACAGCGGCCTTCTCCAGCGATACGGTCGCCGGGTTCATCTCCACGGTAAACTCCTGCAGATTGGAGAGGTTAATTCGCTCTCGAAGTCCGCCAATGAGATACTCCAGCTGCGACGTGGAGAGAGCGGTGGGAGTTCCTCCGCCAAAGAAGATCGTCTGCGGCCTTAGTTGACCAGAATGGCGGTCCGCTTCGGTTAGTACCGCATCGAGAAAGCCCCGCGTCTTATTGCGGTCACTCACTTCCTTGTAAAAGCTGCAATACGGACACACCTTAGGGCAGAAGGGAATGTGCACGTAGAGGTGCGTGATCATTCGGCTGGAATTTTGAGGCAGATTGTCAAGATTCACATAATGAAGGCGGTTTTCGTTCTTTCGCTGCTATTGGTTGTGGGTTTTCCCGCGGCCGCGCAGGATAGAGCGAAAGTTTATTATGCGATGGACGCGAATGCAATCGGACCCGCCCGCTCTGTCCAGGCGCGCGTGGTTCGGAGGATGGTGGACAGTCTCGTTTGCAGTGTCACCGGAACGCAATCCGTTGCCGGAGCCTGGAGGTCCCTGGTTTCTCCGGTAGACAAGGTGGGCATCAAGGTTTCCGCGACGGGCCGCTCCGTCAGCGGAACAAACCCGGAGGTCGTCGATGCGATTGTCGACGGGCTCGCGGAAGCAGGGGTGCCATCAAAAAATATCATCATCTGGGATAAAAGCATCGAAGATCTCCTGGCGACAGGTTTCAAGAAGGGTGGAGCCCGCTACGTCCTCGAAGGCATCGATCCTAAGACCGGCTACGACCCGCAATCACAAGTCAGCGCGCCCTTGCTTGGCAGGCTAATCTGGGGCGATAGCAAGTTTGGAGATCGCGGGGGTCCGCGCTTTGCAGACCTTCTCTCGCGTGGCGAAGAACTCAGCAGTCAAAGTTACTTTGCAAAGGTGCTCACGACGAAAGTCACCAAGGTCATCAATGTTCCCTCGCTCACTGATAGTTATGTTACCGGCATCAACGGAGGCATCGTGAACATGACGCTTTCAAACATCGATAACTGGCGCCGCTTTGCCAAATCCGCAGCGGCGGGCGATTCCTATATATCCGAAATCTATGCGGACCCGATGATCCGTGACAAGGTCGTGTTGACTCTTCTCGATGCGTTGATCCTGCAATACGCAGGCGGCCCGTTTCCTGACCCAAATTTTGCCGTCGAAAATTACGCGATTTTCGCGAGCAAAGACGCCGTCGCCATCGACGCAACCGCAGCGCGGTTGATCGAAGAAGTGCGTAAGGCTAATAAGATGCCCTCGATCAAACCGATGATCGGGTATTTGGAAGGAGCCTCTCAGCTCGGCCTCGGGGAGTCCGCGGAGTGGCGAATTCAAATGATGCGAGTCGGTGTGGAAGGGATCAAATAGTGTTTTCGAGATCGATTTGAAGGACGCAGTTTTAACCGAGCCAACTCTTCACTACACTGAATACCTCCTCCATCGATTGGGCTCTTCTCAAAGGCGTCTCGCGTTCCTTCTACTTGACGCTTCGGATTCTGCCGGCGCCGGTGCGGGAATCCATTGGACTAGCGTACCTTGCGGCACGTTTCTCAGACACCGTCGCCGACGGAGCGAATACCGATGCGGAAAGGCAATTGCTTGCAAGACGCGACGAAATCGAAGGATGGCTTGCGGCCTCGCTGGATCGAAGCGATATCGAGAAGGTCTGGACGACTATTCGCGAAGGACAGCGTTTTGATCAGGATCGCTTTTCCATTCCGGGAGCGTCTCCTCTAAGCAAACAGGAATTGGACCTTTACTGCTATCTTGTCGCTGGCTGTGTGGGAGAATTCTGGACGGGACTCTGCGCGAAAAAAATGCCCGGCTTCGCGTCGCGAAACATTGCGGAGATGACGGCATTGGGCATTCGCTTTGGCAAAGGCCTCCAACTCGTCAATATTCTCCGTGACCGCGAGGCCGATTCCGACAAGGGTCGCATTTATTTGCCAACCGAGCGGTTCAACGAAGCCCTGGCAGACGCGCGCGCGCATTTGCAGGCGGCGCGCGAATACGTCCGTGCGCTGAGGAAGTACCGCATGCGTGTGGCGTGTGCGCTTCCTTTGTTTTTGGCTGATGAAACGCTCGGTTTGATTGAACGCGATCCTTCGGCCCCACGCGTCAAAGTTTCACGCCAACGAGTATGGATCCTCGTTCTTCGGGCGCTATTTTCGGCAGGATTTGAACGAAAGATCAAAGACCGGCGTCAGTGACGGCCCCGAGCGAAGCCGTGGTCACACGTGCTGCGTACTTCGCCAGTACGCCTCGACGGTAGCGAGGCTTGGGCCGCTTCCAATTCTTGAGCCGGGCCACCATTTCGTCTTGCGGAATCCCGAGGTCAATTGTGCGTTTCCCAGCGTCGATCGTGATCGCATCTCCATTCTTCACGATCGCGAGAGGGCCTCCATCAAAGGCCTCCGGTGTGATATGTCCCACAACGAAGCCATGGGTTCCGCCCGAGAATCTCCCGTCGGTGACGAGCGCAACGTCTTTGCCCAAACCCCGTCCCATCACAGCACTGGTTGGCGACAGCATCTCGCGCATGCCAGGTCCCCCGCGCGGGCCTTCGTAGCGAATCACGATGACGTCTCCTTTCTTGATTTTTGCGTCGAGAATGGCGCGCATCGCCGCTTCCTCGCTCTCGAAGACACGTGCTGGGCCGCTGAATCGCTGTCCTTCCTTGCCGCTGATTTTCGCGACAGATCCCTCAGGCGCTAGATTTCCACGCAGAATGACCAGATGGCTCTCTTTTTTTAGGGGATTGCCAATCGGCGCGATGATTTGCTGATCCTTTGGATACGGTTTGAACGGCTCAAGATTTTGTTTGAGCGTCTTGCCGGTCACCGTGAGGCAGCCGCCGTGCAGCAAACCGGCGCGGAGCAACTCTTTCATCATCGGGACAATGCCGCCGATTTCAACGAGTTCGCTCATTAGGAAGCGCCCGCTGGGTTTGAGATCAGCGAGAACCGGCACGCGCTTCCCAATGCGAGTGAAATCGTCAAGTGTAAGCCTCACGTTCGCCGCGTGCGCGATAGCCAGGAGGTGGAGCACGGCGTTGGTCGAGCCTCCCAGGGCGATCACCACGGTAATCGCATTCTCAAACGCTTCCCTGCAAAAAATGTCTGAAGGTCGGATGCCTCTTTTGAGCATCTGAATCACTGCGGCGCCCGCATCGCGACAGTCCTGAACCTTGTGCTTTGAAATCGCCGCCTGCGCGGAGCTGTTTGGCAAACTCAGCCCCATCGCTTCGAGGGCTGAGGCCATGGTATTCGCCGTATACATTCCGCCGCAGGAGCCCGGGCCGGGAATTGCGCAGGACTCGACGTCATGCATTTCGCGCGCGCCGATCTTTCCGGCCGCCTCGGCGCCGACAGCCTCGAAGACCGAAACAATATCAAGGTTGCGGCCGTTCAGGCAGCCGGGAAGGATTGTCCCGCCATAGACGAAGACTGCGGGGCGGTCGAGGCGAGCCATCGCAATACAGCATCCGGGCATGTTCTTGTCGCAGCCACCGATGGCCACAAATCCGTCGAAACCCTGGCAGCCGACAACGGTTTCAATCGAGTCGGCGATGACTTCACGTGAGACGAGCGAGTATTTCATTCCCTCGGTACCCATCGAGATGCCGTCGGATATGGTGATGGTATTGAAGATGGTCGCCTTTCCTCCCGCGGCATCCACTCCCAAAGCCGCCTCCCGCGCCAGCTGATCGATGTGCATGTTGCACGGAGTGACCATGCTCCATGTCGAAGCAACGCCGACTTGCGGCTTGGAAAAATCGGCTTCCGTGAAGCCAACCGGATAAAGCATCGCACGGCTAGGGGCGCGGCTCTCGCCGTCGAGAACGATGGACGAAAAAGGACGCAGACCGCATTTTGCAGGGGTTTTCACACGCATAAATTCCATGACATTAGAGAAGCGCGTTGGCGGGCGCAAAGCGAAAACCCGGCGAAGTCTTAAGGGACTCTTTTTGACTCGATTGACTTGATGGCATCCTGGACCTCCTCGACTTGCCTGGCGTCGAGTTGACCGCTTTTGAGGGCAGCGTGATAGTTTTGCAGGGCGGGTTCCGCGAGACTTTGCCTCGCATAGGCCTGGCCAAGGTAGACTCGGTAATTGGCGGTCGAAATTCCGGTTTTTTCACCAATCGCGACGAGCTTTTCGAGAGATTCGGCTTCCCTCACATAGTCGCTGAGGGACCTGCGAATGCGAGCGGAAAGAAAAAGTGTATAGGAGTCATCTGGGGATTGAAGAAGAACGTCATTCACCAATTCCTGCGCCTTATCCGCTTCGCCAGTCTCAAGGAGGGCTAGTGCTTGAACAAGCCTTGCATGGGCCAACCCATGGTCTATCGCAAGTGCCGCCCTGCTGTAGCCGATCGCATCCTGCCAGCGCTTGTGAGCTGCGGCAAAGGTGGCGGCGTGCGAGAGAACGGTAATATTCTTGGGAGCGAGCTCAAGCGCCCGCTCGATGCAAGCCCGAGCGTCGGAGGTGCGGCGAATGGCATCGTAGTATGCCGAGATCTGCGCAAGATAAACTGCCGTGTCCAGATCGGTGGCGCAACGGAAAGTGCCATCGAGGGAACGCGCTGGGAGGCCGGAACCATAAAGGAACAGAAACCCTTGATTCGTGACGGAGGCAAGATGCCAATCCGGAGAACCAATGAGATGGTCAAGAAGCGGCCGATATTCTCCGAGCGTTCCTGAAAGGAGGACCGCGTTCCATTTCGCTCGACGCAACCCCTCTCGCCATTGCGCGGGATCCCTTGAAAGGCTAGCTGAAGCCAGCATCGAAAGGCTTCCTGCCGAATTGGGAGCGAGAAGCAAGAGATGCGCGAGCGCGGAGGGATTCGCGAAGGTCTTCGCTTGATCCAATGCGCGAACCTGATCGGCCAATTCCGTGGGAGCCAACAGTCTGAGATCCGAAAATCTATCGCCGCGCCGGGCAATTGTTTCCCACAGTGGCGGGACGCAGGTCGCCAGAATTAGAATTACTGCCGAACCGAAAAGAATCCACCGCACCCGAGGATCGTTCAGCAGCCGGACGATCCCATACGCAATTGCGAATGTGACAAGCGCGGCCACCGTCCAGCTGGCAAAGACGGCGAGCCATTGACCGGCGGCAAGCAGGGAAGGCCCGCCCGACTGCCAGAGACCACCTGCCAGCAAGTCGATCAATGACGCCGTCCCGTATCCATCGAGCTTCTGCAGCGACGCGATTCCGCGAGCAGCCGCAGCAAGACTCGCCTGCGTCGGAGGAGCGCCGAGCAATGGCAGTGAATGGAAAAAACCGCAGATTACGGAGGCGGTGCCGGCTAAAATCGCGTATTTGAAAGATGACGACCTAAACATTCCGTAGGAAGACTGAGAGATTTTTGTGTCCCTGCTCAATTTAAGCTATGAAACTAACATTTATCCTTCTTTCCGCCATGAGCCTCTTTGGCTTTTTAGCCAAGGCCGACCCACTTGCCGTGGGCTCGAAGGCGCCGGTCATCACCGCGATCAATCAGGACGGCGCTCCCGTTAACTTTGCCGAAGTTTATGCCAAAGGCACGACCCTCGTTTACTTTTATCCGAAGGCTGGCACTCCCGGCTGCACGGCTCAGGCCTGTTCGCTACGAGACTCCTTCGCGGACCTCGAAGGGAAAGGGCTGCAGATCCTGGGCGTGAGTGAGGACAAGCCTGAATCCCAGAAAACGTTTCAGGAACAAAACAAACTCCCGTTTCCGCTAATTGCCGACAGCGACGGCAAGGTGGCGGCGGCATTCGGGGTGCCGACAACCATGGGCCTCGCAAAGAGGCAGTCATTTATCATTAATGACGGCAAGATTGTTTGGACCTCTCTTCAAGCGAAGACTGCTGAACATGCGCAAGAGGTCCAAGCCGCGTTGGATTCGCTGAGGTGAGATAGGCAAGAGCTCCGCATGGCCAGACTTCCGTCTGCCACTGTCTCACTCGTCGGCAACAGTCCCTGAGCGAAGAAGCCCCTCCAGCGATCTCGAACCGAATTCGCCGCAGAGCAGATCATTTCGAGGTTCTTACGTCCCCCCAATTCAAATCACACTAAATTAGGGCTATTTACGGCAGCCGAGTTTGGCCTGCAGCTGTCCAAGCATCAATCAAACCAAAAGGCGGACGTGCCGTTCCTGAGGTCCGATTTGAAAATGATGGATGATTTTTCAGGTGGATTCTTACCGAGGTACAGCTGTCTGAATCCAGCCCGACGCTCAGCAACTCTCCCCGAACGAAAATATTCGAGGTCGCTCGCCAATCGCTGTCGGCATTTTTTACTTCAGCGGAGATCAACTTATCGTCCAAACCCTGGCTGAACAGAAAATTGCATGTTCCCGTCGGTGCTTCGGAGTCGAGTTCCACTGTCAATGTAGCGGGAAGCGAAATCTCCGCAGGTTGCGCAATCCGGGCGCCCGGGCTCGTTGGGGTGCCAGGCTGCGTGTTCTCGCCGTCCTTGGGGCTCAATACATCCCCATGGCCAACCGAGTGCGACAGCAGGCCAGGATCATATGGTTGGCGCCCGAAAACTTGTGGCTCCAGCCGCTGATTGTTGACGCTGATTGAGGCAATTCCGCGTCGCCCGGGTGGCATGAAAAAAACTCGTTGATAGTTCAAAACCAGTGGCAATGTGACAAAACGTACGCCCTGCGGCAGATCCTCCCAGCCGAAGCGTTGCTGCTCGTCACTGGGTTTTGAGAAGCCCTCCACTGCGATAAGTCTTCCGTTGCCAAGCGCGTCGTAATCGAGCGGCCCTCGCGCCGGTTTGGCCCGGGACGAGAGATTCCACTGCAGCAGAGTGCGATGGTTTTCCGAAATCCAAATACTCATCTCCTTCGGAAAAGCGCGCTCTATCAGGACTCCGAGGCCCCTCCAATCTTTACTCGGAATCAGGGGTTGGGCGACTTCGGATTTCCACAGGATCACGGCAACAAACACAGTGAAGAGCACGTCGACGAAGGGACGAAATGGCGCGAGCACGCGGGTGGAGAGCATCGAGCCCGTTACTAGAGCAGCCAGGAACGCGAGCGGCGCGGCCATGTACGCAGCAACCCGAACGGGCACCGTTTTGCAGTAAAGACAAAACGCCAGGAAACCCAGAATGGCCGCTGCGACACCTGCGAGAGTAATACGGTCGAATTTCGCTGCGAAGCGTCCAAAAGCCACATAAAGCAGCGCAACTAAAGCGATTAGAACAAACGCCAGCGCCTCAATTTGCACAGGGAGGAAGAATTCGAACGCTGAATAAACCCCGTCGATCGAGTCAAAGAGGGAGATGAAGGTATTTCCGTAACGCTCCCTATATCCCATGAAAACCGCATAGACCTTGCCGACAATGGGCAGATACAGCATGAGAATAGCGGCCAGGGAAAAGAAACCCGCCAGGAAGGTTTCCCGTGACGGACGATACAGGAATGCGAGAAGCAGGAGGCCCCCCGCGAATACAACATAAAAAGGGAGGGTATAAGTTCCCAGGACGCACGATAGCGCCATAAGGTTGAGCCAAACCTTTCTGCGGGCGCGCAGCCACTCGGCGAAAGCCACGCAACTGAGCATGGCGAACAGGAAAATCAGACCATAGCCCCGCGCTTCGAGAACGGAGTCCATAGCGGAGAAATTGACGGCGACAAGCCCCGCGCAAGCGAGCCCTGGCAGAAGCCACCTGCGCCTCGCAGCGTAGGCGACTAGCAGCCCAAGAGCACCGGTGACGGAAATAAAGGAAATCAGCCGGGCGCGGAGTGGCAGCGTTGAGTCCGAACCCGGAATAAGGGAGCTGACAATATTGTAGAAAATGTGATTCCTGGCGAGGTTGTACGTGCTGATGGCGGGGACGAATCCCCGCGAGGTATACCTCACGATACTCATGATCTCATCGTCACGAAGCGAGGAAGTAGCCTTAAAATGCCATATCGGCCAGGCTCGATAGACGGTTATCGCCACGATCACTGCAGCGCAGAGCAGACCGGCGATCCTCCAAGTTTTCTCCGACTTGCCGATCCGCTCCGCCGTCCAAGTCCATGCGTGCTCCAGTCTCGGAATCAAAAAATCCAAAGCCGCGCGGGATTCGCGCATCAGGGCGAGAAAGGTCCACACCCCGGCAAAAAATACCGCAAGCCAAAGCGGTCCCTTTAGCCAGCCGGGCACCCGATGTGCAATAAGCAACAGCAAGAGGAAACAGACCAGCCGCAGGAAAAACCCAAAGCTGGCTCTTCTTAAGCCACTAAAACTCCACATGAAAAATAAGAGCGCTTCTCAGCGAGGAGTGGTTGCTTGCAGCATCTAGTGCCGTATGTGGTGTGCGGATGGATGTCAAGTGTGCGATATCTCCTTTGAAAGCATTTAAAAAGTTCCTGAGCGTGTTCCAATATAGAGCGCGCGATAATCCCCGTTTTGAACGATCGCGCCTGGGTGTTTTCTAAAACATATCCGTGGTTTGCCGCGGGAAGCCGACGGGTCCATTGGCGAGCGCGCTCTGCGCTATCGCTGATCCCGATTTAAAGGGTGAATACGCGTAGCGCTCATGCGTTTCAGTATTAGACCTATATTATGATGCTTCGCGGTAATATATCAGGACGAAGAGCGTATTGGAAGCTCTCCGCGATCATTCTGTTGAGTTCCTTTCTCCCGGGTTCTCTCCGAGCCCAAGCTCCGCCGCCCTCGCCTCCGGTGGCCGAAGAGAGCGCGCCGGCGCCCCAGAAGCTCCCGCCGGAAGCACTCAATGAGCTCCTCGCCCCCATTGCGCTTTACCCGGATGCGCTCATCGCACTGATTTTGCCCGCTTCGACCGTGCCGGCCGATCTGGTGCTTGCGGCGCGCTACATCGCTTCAAACGGCGATTCAGCGCAGGTGGCAGATCAGCCGTGGGACGAAAGTGTCAAGTCACTCATCAATTATCCAGAGATCATAAAATGGCTGGATCAAAACCTCGAATGGACGACGCAGGTCGGCGAGGTCTTTCTCGACCAACCGGCTGATGTGATGAATTCCATTCAGCAACTCCGAGCGCAGGCAATAGCCGCCGGTAACCTCGTCGACACTCCGCAGCAAAAGATTGTCAAGGAGGTTGTCAACGAGGAAACGTGCGTCCGTATAGTGCCTGCCGAACCCGAAGTGATTTATGTGCCGCAGTACGACCCCGAAGTGGTCTATGTGCAGCCATACACGCCGGATTTTGGACCGGTGTTGACCTTTGGAGTCGGATTTGCCGTTGGCTCATGGCTCAATTACGACTGCGATTGGGGGCGGCGCACCGTGTGCGTGGGCGATTGGCGTCCGGGATGGGACCGTGACCGAGATTGGGATCGCGGGGACCGTGACCGAGATTGGGGTCGCTGGGACCGAGGCCAAAACAACAATACCGTCAATGTCGTCAACATTAACAACAATACTGCACGCGTATGGCAGCCCAGCGCGCGCATCCAGCGCCAACACGCGCAACGTCAGCGCTACCACACGGTAACTGCCTCCAATGAATACGCCCGCGCAGAAAGGCGCGGGGGTGGGGGCCGGCGTTTCGGAGCGGTTGTCAAACCCTCACGGCCTCAATTTAGCGGCCGGCCCGGCGACCGGGATCGTCAGGCCTGGCGCGGCGAAAATTCCAAATTGTCCCCCTCGGCCCGCACTGCGCGAGGCCAAATTCGGAAACCGGCTTCCAATGCGCCCGCTGTCTCTCCCCGCACACAGCGCTGGCGGCATCAGGCAGCGCGTTCCGGCCAAGGAAATGTTCCTCGCGAATGGAAAGAAAAAGGACAAGGGCAACGCGGCTATCAATCACGCGGGATGGTCAGACAAAACCCTGAAACTCCCTCCATCAAACAGCCAGCTTCGCAATCCAATCAAGGTCAGGCGCGGAAATGGCGATCGGACTCTTCGCCCGTGAAGACAGACCCTCCGTCGTCTGTTAACGTGGATCAGCCTCCATCAGAGTGGTCCACGCCGTCGTATTCCAAACCAAACGATTCCCGGCAGCAGTTCAGGGCTAAGGCGTTTGACACCTCTGGTTCTCCGAGCCCGTCCTATTCGAAGGCAAAAAAGTCTTCGCAGGCTGCCCGGGTTGCACGGTCTCAACCGCGATCCCAACGCTCTGCAGCATCCTATTCCAGACCTAATAAGCCCTCGCAGGCTGCCCGGGTCGAAAGGTCTAAGGGAGGCTCCCAGCGTTCTTCAGCGTCCTATTCCAGACCGAACAGGCCCTCTCAGGCTGCCCGGGTCGAAAGACCTAAGGGAGGCTCCCAGCGTTCTTCAGCGTCCTATTCCAGACCGAACAGGCCCTCGCAGGCTGCCCGGGTCGAAAGATCTAAGGGAGGCTCCCAGCGTTCTTCAGCGTCCTATTCCAGACCGAACAGGCCCTCTCAGGCTGCCCGGGTCGAAAGACCTAAGGGAGGCTCCCAGCGTGCTTCAGCGTCCTATTCCAGACCGAACAAGCCCTCACAAGCTGCCCGGGTCGAAAGGTCTCAAGGGCGTTCCCAGCGTTCTGCGCCCTCCTATTCCAAGCCAAACAGGCCGCAACCTGGAGCCGCCACTGGCAGGAAGGGTGGAGGAGGACAAAAGTCAGGCAAGAAAGGGGACAAGGGCAATGATTGAGTCTTCTCGAGAGTAAGCTCAGTTCCATAAGTGCGATTCGGAAAGCCGAGATCTCCTGGTTTCCGTTCTCGTTTGCGCGCAATCTCTTCGAGGACCATCCTAACGTTAAGGATCGAACGTTACAAACCGGAGCATCATCCTGCGTGGACAAATCCACCTCGTATCGTCCCTCAGGTAAAGCTCGCATCTCATCCAAACATCTACTAGCGACAAGAAAGGTGGAACCTAATGTGCCGGCTTTTTGTGAAACGCCAATGCCTTGACTCTTTACTCTCTTCCTTTAGCTTTTTAGCGGCTACTTTTCATGATGTTATGGATAGTACTTCAGTAAGTCAATCTTCAGCGGTTTCAAGACATAGTCCTTCAGATCGCACTCCGGGACTCTTTACAGACGTGACTCTCGCGACCAGAGAGATAGCTTTTCAAAGGTGGTTGCTCGCCCGTCACATTAAATCGGCAGTGCGATGGGGGAAACTAGCCGAGCAGGCTCCTGCCATCGATGATTTGCGCAGTCTATGCATTAAACGCGTTCCAGAGGTAGTGCTCAGATATTTTCTGAGTGGTTCCGGTGAGGAGATTTCTCTCAATAGAAACCGAAAGGCCTTCACTGACGTAGAGTTAAACCCAACAAGCGGAGTAAAATTTGAATCGGTGGACATGTCAACCACTGTGCTCGGTAGAAGAATTTCCATGCCGATTATCACGGCTCCGGTCGGAAGCCAGCGAAGCCTGTGGCCGGAAGGGGAGGCCGTCGCAGCTGAAGCGGCTGGTGCTGCCGGTCTCATTTATTGTCTTTCGACCCTTACTGGCACTCGGATGGAGCGCGTAAAGGAAGCAGCGACCGGACCATGCTGGTTTCAGCTTTATTTGGTAGGAGGACAAGAAGTCGCAGAGAGAGGGATAGGACGAGCAAGAGAGGCGGGCTACGAAGTCCTGATTCTTACTATTGATACCGCGGTGGCAGGAAATCGCTTGGGCGATAGGAGAAACAGATCTTCTCAACTTATTCGCGAAATAGTTAAGTCGATCAAAAGCGACGCGTGGCCCCAAACCAAATTGTTTCGCGGTCTTTATAATGAAAGGATTCGCCAGGCATTTAGCTTGGATACTTGGAGGCATCTTTCATTTTTAACAAGTTTTTTAGCTGATGGCCAATTGATGGACTTCCCAAATATTGAACTTGAAGAAGGGGAACCTATGCCTTACGCCCCGATTGGTGAACAGCTAAAGCGGTCTGCTGTCACTTGGGCTGATTTAGAATGGATAAGGAATGCTTGGGGTGATAGGCCGATTATTATCAAAGGAGTTCACAATATTGAAGATGCTCGACGTGCCGAGAAACATGGAGCCGCAGCAATTGTTGTTTCAAACCACGGTGGGCGGCAACAAGATGGAACTCCGGCTACCCTCCATATGCTGCAAGAAATTGCTCCTCAACTAAAGGAGGATGGATCCAAAATGGAAATATACTTGGATGGCGGAGTTCGAACTGGCAAGGATGTTGTGGTAGCTAGAGCATGTGGCGCGCGAGCTGTATTGATCGGTCGCGCTGTAGCTTATGGGATCGGCGCCGGCGGACCGGTCGGCGCAGCCCGTTGTTTTGATATTTTCAGACAGGAAATCGAAGACGAAATCCGTCTCCTTGGAAAGGGCAATGGATCGATTGACGATATTGATAAGAGTATTTTCTATAAGTCTAAGCACCGAATTACCTAGCCGCTGTTTGAGGTTTGCGGTCTTCGACGCCGTTGTTTGCGCAAAGAGCTCAGGAGTGAGTATTGGTTGTAGCCGAAGAGCAGACTCAACGGCGAGGCTCGAGGTCAGACCAAGGATGTACGAAACAACCAACGCGGGGAACCGTGACGAGTATTGCCCAAGGGCTTGTCTTCGCATATTCCTCGAGGGACACGAGGAAGCCTGAGATTCCCATCAAGGACGAGGAACAGTCCTAGTAGCTCTACAACGCCAGGTAACTCGTGATGACGAACGCATGAGCGCCGGATACGAAGACGGCTTGGTGGCGGGTATGATGGAGTTCCCGCACGGGTTTTTCTCGGACGAGGCATATCGCGGGAGCGATTCCGGGTTCTGTTACGAGCACGACTTCAGCCAGGGATATAGAAGGTTTGCAGCTTCGCCGACGGATCATCCTCTTGACAAACCTGCGCCAATGCGATGACTGCCGCCGACGATCTCGAGCGCGGGAGCGATCTTTTTTGGAAGGAGCTGCAGTATATCGAGTTGCCTGGGTCGCGGAATTATCATGCTGGAACGGGCACGGAAATCATCAAGTGCTCGGAACGGAACCGTTTTCTTGTTAGTTGAGGCATCGTCGGATACAAATGCGGCATGGGAGCTCTATCAGGCCAAACGGTCGCTGAAATTCTAACGCATATCTCGTGTGCCTTATCCTTTGGAGCCTTTCTGGTGCGCGACATGCTTTGGCTGCGCTTTCTAGCGATCGGTTCAAGTCTCGTCTGGATCAGCGCCATGGCGGCCAATAATTGGATCACCGCGTCCTTCTTTTGGAATGGCGTATTTATCGCCATCAATATTTATAACATCGGTGTTCTACTCAACGAAAATCGCTCCGTCTCGTTTACCGAGGAAGAACAGGAACTCTATGAAACTCTGTTTCGTTCATTTCGACCCGGAGAGTTTCTAAAGATCATTCGCATCGCCAAGTGGAGGAATGCGGTGCCCGGAGAGCTACTCTTGCGGGAGGGCGGTTTCGTGGATGGCGTGGGGCTGATTATGGAAGGATCGGCTGAAGTGACGCGACTTGGCGAGCATCGCGCGAGGCTGGGCGATCTCGATCTATTTGGGGAGATGGGTTATCTCTCCGGCGAACCTGCCACCGGAACAGTTAAAGCGGAAACACCGATTCGGTACGTCTGGTGGAACAAGGAAGAACTGATCCGTTTTTTTGAAAAACATCCCGCGCTCAGGGCAGGCTGTCACTCGATCGTTACGGACGATCTAATGAAGAAGCTGCTTCGCGGAGGAAAGTCGCCCGATTCTGAGAAATGTTAACCCGCGGACGATGAGGGTTTAAGGCAGTAGTTGCTACTCTGTGAGTCGGGCTTGTTCGGGAACTATGGGACGCGCCTAGCAGGCCCCCGAGGAGGCCCGCAACAGCGGCGACAGTCGCAGCGGATCCGCGGGACGGTGAGCAGGCTCTTCAGCAGCTCGCGCCGGCGGGAAAAAGGCAAATTCACAAACAGTTCGCCATTTTGGTTCACTCTGCGCTCTCTGTGGTAAATGGTTCCGTACATGATCCGCATGCCCGGACGCACCTTTGACGGCCCTCCACCGCCCATCCTTTCCGCGGAGGAGGCGATCTCCTCCCAGCTCAGAAAGGATGTCGAAGCCCTCGCTGGCCGTATTGGCCCGCGCAACTACGCCGCGTACGCGCAGCTCCTGGACGCCGCTGCCTACGTCGAGGCCGGATTCCGTGAGGCGGGCTATTCCGACGTCCTCCACGAGACCTACGCCGTTGGTGGTAAGACATACGCAAACCTGTCGGTGGAGGTCCGGGGAAGATCTACGCCCTCCGAGATCGTGATCGTTGGCGGCCACTACGACTCGGTAGCCGGCTGCCCCGGCGCTAACGACAACGCCAGCGGCACGGCGGCGGTCCTCGCGCTCGCGCGGCTCTTCGCGACGTCCGCTCCCGCCTGCACGCTGCGCTTCGCGGCATTCACGAACGAGGAACCGCCCCACTTCCAAACCGACGCCATGGGCAGCCGCGTCTGCGCCCTGAACTGCCGCGCGCGCAGCGAGAACGTCGTCGCAATGCTCAGCCTCGAGACCATCGGGTTCTACAGTGACGCGGAAGGCTCGCAGAGTTACCCGCCCCCATTCAGCCTCTTCTACCCATCGAAGGGCAACTTCATCGCCTTCGTGGGCAATGTTGGCTCCCGTGGTCTCGTGCGCCGGGCCATCCGCACCTTCCGCGAGCGAACCCCTTTCCCTTCCGAGGGCGCCGCGCTGCCTGGCTTTGTCCCCGGCGTCGGCTGGTCCGACCACTGGTCCTTTTGGCGGGAAGGCTACCAAGCAATGATGGTGACCGATACCGCGCCGTTCCGCTATCCGCACTACCACACGACGGCCGACACCGCTGACAAGATCGACTACCTCCGCTGCGGCCGCGTCGTCCACGGCCTACGCGAAGTCGTGGCCGAACTCAGCGGCTGCGCGGCGCTCTGACGATCGACGTCCCTCGCCACAGTAGGAGCGGCTCGGAAACAGGCGATATTGCCGGAACTGGCCTTACAGATCGACAAAGGCGACGACCCTGCGTAGGGCTCCGGGCTTTCACTTTGCCTGAACGTCTCATCGTGTAATATCACGATTCCGGGCTGCCGCACAACGATAACCCTATCTGGAAATTCTCCAAAATCCGCCCGGCAATTGTAAGCCTTTTCAAGCAAATTGCCCGCTATCCTTACCCTCCTTCGAAGATCAAAGGGCTTTGTGCAGCCCGTGCGGGGGACAGGAATTGGATGAATTCTTCCGATCGTCCATCAAAAGGGGCGGGGGTGTTCTGCAAGCTCGCCAATATGCTGGGCTTCGAATTCCTCGATCTGCTCTGCAATTTGGTCCAAGAATCCGGCTAAGGGGTGAGATTCGTCGTCGCCGACTTGACCGATCAGGGCGTTAAGGTGGGCTACAAGACGGTCGTAATCAGCAACCGTTTGCGGGGGGCGCAAATGCAGCTCGTCGAGAATATCGCTTCTTTCAGCTGGGCTCATTTTTCACTGTGCGTCAAAAGGTGGCGGATGTAAACCTTGCGCATCTCGCCGAAAATTAACCGAGATTAACTTTCTGCTGACCAGGGTGAAGGTCAAAAACCGTCAAACCTTTTCCGTCCAAAAGCGCATGAAAACCGAGGTAGATCCGGGCAAACTTGTGACGGGCAGGAATAGTGATAGCGTCAGCCAATTGTTCAGCTTCCGATACCTCCAAAAGGGGCGCTTGCAAATCGATGCACAACCACACCTCATCCCCTGAATAGCTCTTCGAACACTTGTCATTGAGTTCCCACTGAGCACGTGAGAGAACCACCTTATCTTGATCATTCGGCACACCAAGCGGTGTGCCAAATCGACCTGACTTGAACTTGCCCAGCGCCAGCTGCGATTCGATGTTGGCCTGCTCGTTGTGATAAAATGCAGTGGCAATCTCAATCCCCACGGTTTTGCCGTCGAGTGAATAAAGCAGATCGGGTTCGCAGTCGTCTTCACCGTGGCGGAGAAACTTGCCGTCCAACTTGAGCGCCCTCAGCAACTGATTGGCGATGGCTTTCTCGTGACCCTTTACCTCCTTTTGTTTCACCCGCCTGCTTTTACTCAGGTCAGCTTCGAACGCAAGGGCAGATTGTTTTGGGGTAGCAGATTGGCACCATCAATTTGGCAACGCCCAATGAAGGGCGGTTGCTCTGGTTGGTGCCCATTTTAATGCCCAAAAATGCCCACTTTTTGACCTTTTAGGTGCTTTTTGGTGAATTGCAGATGGCGTAATGCCATTGAAAGATGATGAATCATCATGGGCGGTCGCAAATTTCTACGGCATGATCGAGTCCTTCATATGAACCGCCAGACTTACTCGTTGGGGAACTGAGCTGACGACGTTCCCAGCTAAAGAGAGTCGCTCGAAGCAAGGACGTGCCTTTGCCAGTCACCACTCAAGGGATTGGAAACTGTTGGATAAACACGAAAAGCGCCTTTGTCGCCACCCGGGTGACCAGTAGGAAGGCACCGGCAAGACAGCCAGCATTATCAGTGAGCCGAAATGATGGCAGGCTGTCGGCGCAAGGCTCGTCTTTCTCCCATTGCAATGAGGCTACACAGGCGCGCGAGAAATCGGTCAACGAAGTCGATATCTGCGAAACAGAGCGACGAAGAAATTCCTCTTGTCGCTTTCCGCAGCCACCGCTGCGCAAAGTTACCTGGGTAGCCTGCTTCAAGTCTCTAGGCTTGAGGGCACTGATAGGAAATCGCTTTTGGCCTTCCGGGACTGATAGGAAATCGCTTTTTTTCCCTCCGGGCGTTGGCCCGGAGTCTGACGCCGAAAGCGTGCGTTTCCATGGGCGCAGAGTGACAAAGTGGGCCCGGAAGTCAAACACGGGCTTTTTCGGGTTGGGGGGCGCGCTTGCAACCCGAAAAAGCTGCCGCCGGAGGGCTGGGGCCGCTGAACAAGGGGTGCGAGAGGCGCACTTGGGCGCTGCCAGACGTTTCAGGTGGCGGAGAACGCCATGACTGGTTCGGTGTCGTAGTCGGGGAAGGGGTCGTCGAGCCTCGTTTCGCCCGGCGGGTCGGTGCTGGAATGCACGCGCAACCCCCTCTTGCCAGAGCCGGAGATGGCGCAGGATGCGCTCGATGACATCCTCTTGGTCGATGAGTGAAACGATGCGCATTTCCCGTGAGCACTTCGGGCACCGCTGCGGGTCGGAAGGCCGAAAAGGCCGCCCTAACGAGGAACGAACTCGTTGGGATTCTCACGGAAATTGTCCACGCAGCACGCGCCCGTTTATCAGACGCCAGCCCGACTGACGGACTCAAAGCAGCCGAAATGCTCGCCAAGATGTGTGGCTGGAATGAGCCCGAGCGGGTCAACGTGCAAAGCGTCGAAGTGAAGGTGGATGCGGCGCTTATTGAGCAGCTACGATCTGGCTATTTGGAGATGGCTTAGCGTGCAATTGCGCGCGACTGAGCAGCTGCGGAGCTTTTGCCGGAAAAGCCAAGTAGCCCCTTATGAAGGCGGGCTGCCTTGCCTGGTTTCAAATCAGATTTCGTCGCGCCAACCCGTGAAGCGATGGCTGATGAAGCAATAAGCAGCCCAGATTACTGCACAACTGGCACCCAGCTTGAGCAAATTGCCAAGCCAACTCCGATGCAGCCTGAAATGAAAAGTCATCACCTACTCAGCTCTAGCATTTTTGCCTTGGACAACACGATAAGGGCAAGCGAAGAACCAAGGAGAGCAAGTGAGGCTCTGGTGCCTGGGACGGAGCAAACAAACCCCGCCGTTGTCTTTGTCCTTGTCAGGTCGTGCGGCACTCGCATTGCACGTAAAGGTACATTGGGAGTTGGGAGATTAAGCGACGTTGAATTTGCGGCAGATTCCGCCGATCGCGCAGAGCGCCAAGCCCAGCAGGGCCAGGGTTGATCCGGCGTCGGGAACCGGGGTGACGCGGAGATTCATGCCATAATTCGCAATTATACTCTCGCCGAGGGGATCTGGAAAGGTAGATATGTCGGCATTGAAGCGCAGGGTATAAATATCGGGAAGAAGGGTTCCCGCGAAGCCGTCTCCGTATAATGCCGAGAACGGCAGTCCGCCAAGGATTGTCCCGTAACTTGCGGAGTTAAGTAAAAAGTTGATCTCCGGGGGATATGCGGCGTGATAAAAAACGTTCCGGAATCCGCCCAACTGATAGGCAAGCGGCTCAAGCACATTGAAGGTAACTTCAAAACTGGAGCTCGTGGCGGCAATTCCGGGAAAGGACGATAAACTTACCCCGGATCTCGCAACCAAGTTCACGTCTACCGAAAGTTCGTCTTCGGCGATCGTTGAAGTCTGGCTTGCGCTGCTGTCAGCGTGAGGTGATTCCAAAGGAACATATTGCCCGTTAGCGGAACCGCTGACATTGCCAACAAAGTCTCCGAAAGGGGCCGACAGGCTTTGCCTCCCGGAATAGGAACTTTGTCCAGCGGCGCCGGAAACACTCACGCTTCGAAGAGCCGAGAGCGGAATCATGTTTGCGGAAGCTTGTCCGGCGAGTAGTAAAGTGATTATGATAAAAGGGTTCGTTCTCATCATTTCAGATGCGGGACTCTTTTTAGGACACGGATACGTCACCTTTAAGGGGACTTGTGGGTAGGAGTTGACTGGCTTTAAACTTGGAGCAATAACAATACCAACATTGTGGGAGTTAGGCCTTCAAGGGGATCACAATTTTGTAAGTATCCTATTGCCAATGTATTGAACGTGGCCAGATACTTTCAATCTAGTCCACCGGTCGCCACAGTCAGAGTAAGAATACTTGTAAAGAACCCCGACGCTACTTCGCTTCACAATCTGCCATTTACACAGATAATTTTCATAACGGCTTGCAAAGCAGTTATTTTTGCAGTGATTGCATCTGTAAGATTTGCCGACAGATGTTTAAAGATTGCTGTCAGGAAATCTCGTCGAGCATTTGTCGCGCATTCTCGTGTGCCATAAGCGCGCTTAGCGAGCGTAGGGGAGGAAAAGCATGCTTTGTTGCCAGCGTCGACGCCCCCCGCCGGAGTAGCCCCGCCAGTTCCCCCAGTGGGGTTACATAAGCAAGCCTGGGTGGAGTGAGTCGCTTTGGACCCAAGGTCACGATGGCATGACGTGATCCCCGAAATTCGTGGGCTGGAAAATCCAGGGAGTTGGACGGCCTCGAAGAGGAATGTGTCGCCAGTTGGGACGGAGGACGAAAACTTAACTGCTATGGGAAGAACTTATCTCCAACGGGAGGCAGGTCCATTCCTTCAGCCACAATGTACTCAGTTCTGACGTTCCTTGTTTTATGGGGAAGCCGTATACAAACTTCTGAGAAGACTCATGATCTCCTTATCGTTGCGGTCAACGTGGTGTCTGGCAGCAACTTACAACAATTATCCCAGACATCAATGACATTGGAATCAGTTCTCCGCGAAGCGCAATGGTGATATGGAGCGTTTTATTTTCTGCAAGTGGCGTAGAGCGCACGCGTAGTTATTTATGCAGGAAGGGACAGGGTCGATGAAGGGACAAACGGGATTACAAAGGGTGATGCGATTTTTGGGTTTCAGTAGCGATTTGGCAGTGGAGCAGCGATTAGACAACCTGCAACCCTATTTTTCGATCGAATCGGGGAAACACATACAAGAACCCCCTAGACAGGCTAGCGAAAGCCTGCAAAGACGTGGCGACAGGGTCTTCGATCGCCGAAGCATCACTTGGTGTGACAATTCTTCTGGCCGGGTCGCATTCGTTGCACAGCCTATAGACGTGTTAGAGGTTTTGTTGGGCGGTTAGTCCCAGGTAGGGCATCAACTTGGAAGCCGCCTTGCGCTGAATCCTGGCTTGAGGTTTCCTCAAGTATTCTGCTACTCGCTGGCCCCCCCGGCACTTCTCCTTGTCTTCCCAAACAACGCCGCCAACCTTTGGTTAGGTAGTTGTAGGGCGCAAGCGTAACCACTGCGAAAAGCCACTTGTCAAATACTTGCCGGATTTAATGTTTTTGGGCGTTTTGGGGCGCATCCGTTCGCAATAGGCTTTTAACGGGTAATCGTTGCAAACTCTGTATTTATGCGGGTTCCAGAGTAATTTGAGGGTGGGTTGGGAGGGACTCGAACCCTCAACCAACGCCTTAAAAGGGCAACGGTCTACAGAGTAAAGTTGACTATACTGCCAATACACTGCCAATTGAGGCATGCAAACGAAGCGCAAAGGCGAGAAGTGGCCCTTTATCCGGTGGGCAGAAAAGGAACGCGCATGGAAGGTTGACGCTCGAACCAAGGATGGCGGAGGGCGTCGATTCTTTGACAACAAGGATGAGGCTACTGGTTGGGCGGAAAAGCAACGCATAAGGCGACAAAATGAAGGCGATCGCTCGTTCGATGACTCAGAGCTTGCTCAATTTGGTCTTACCGTTGCCGATGCCATCAAATTCACACTCGATCACTACCGGCGACAAGCGGCGAGCGTTCCTCTCGAATCAGCCATGAATGAGTTGATCGCCGCAAAGAAAGGAGCCGGTCGCAGTCAGCGTTATTGCAATGATCTCCGCTTGCGGCTTGGACGGCTCTGTGCGGCCTTCGAGAACAGAACCATTGCGCAGATCAGCACAGCGGACCTTGAAAGCTTCCTTGCTGGTCTTAACGTCGCGCCTGAGACGAGAAACACATTTCGCCGGGACATCCGAACCCTTTGGAGCTTTGCTGAGAAACGCGGCTGGGCGACAGCAACAACAGCCAAGCATACAGAAAGAGCGAGGGCAATCAGCCTGCCTCCTAGTGTTCTGACACCGGAGCAAGCAGCCTCATTACTCGCCGAATCCAAGGACAGCGACTTGCTCGCCTTTCATGCGATCAGCCTTTTCGCTGGATTGCGTGTTGTGGAAATCAAAAGCCCTCGACTGGCGTGACGTCGATCTTGTTGGAGGGTTTATCCATGTGGGGGCGAAGATTTCAAAAACTCGTTCCCGCAGATTGGTCCCAATTCTCGACTGCCTCCGGCTATGGCTGCAACCCATTGCGAAGACGTCAGGACCAATTATCGGTGTGAACCTACGCAAACGTCATGAAGCCACAAGGGAACGAGCAGGCATCAACGAATGGCAGGAGAATTGCATGCGACACTCGTTCGTCAGCTATAGGTTGGCAGCGACCGGCAACGCAGCACAAACGGCGCTCGAATCCGGTCACGACCAGGCGGTTTTGTTCAAGCATTACCGCGAGCTTGTCCGTCCGACGCAAGCGCAACGCTATTGGTCAAATCATGCCCGCTTCCGAGGCTGCCGAAAAGATTGTCGCGATCGCCGCGGCGTAAATTTTTTTCCAGCTCGCATTTTTTCCTTGACGGTGTGCTTAGCATGGTTCGCGTAAGAACTTACGTTGGATTCCGGTTAAACTGTCTAGTCGCAATTCTCCTGGCGCCCGCAGAGCAACTAACCATCAGCTCTCGCGGACTTTTGTGATCCACTCGCGATGCGCTCTACAGCCTTTGCACCAAAGCTGCTCATGATACGCGCCGTGCTATATTCCAATGCATGCAATCACGTTTGATTACCGAAAACCAGCAGGCCGAACAATTGCAGTGCAGTCTAAGGCATCTGGTCGACCTGCGCAACAAGCGACTAATCCCATTCATCCGCCTGGGACGGTCGATCCGCTATGACCCGAACGCTGTTCAGCGGGCGCTGGAAAAACTCACCATCAAGGAACTCTAATGATTACTGCGATCAACCCAATCGTGACGGAAGCGATCATCATGGTGAGTCGAATTTTAAACCCCTGCGCCGGAGTAGCGCCGCCGAAGTAACACTACTCACCCTATGAAATCTGACCCTGCCAACCAACTCGGCTCGGCAGAGTTACGAACTGCCCAAGACTCTTGATTGGTCCAACACAAGTGACAAGAGAGGTAGGGAACTCCAACAGGTCGCCGACCAACGGGATCTTGATATGGCGGAAAAGGCGCCCGATCGACGCCCTAATCGAACGATCTGGCCGAACAAGTCGAGGGCGGGCGCGTAATATCACGTGTGGATGGTGGACATACGCAAAACGAGGGAACGAGGATAATCCCTGCATAGGCCGGGACACGCTACGATGGGCTCAATGTCTACTTCCAGGTCGTGCGGACGAATTCCACGGTAGAATGAGGGATTCATTACGGCTGGGGACTGGATGCGATGGAAACTGTGCAAGCGTTACTGGCGAAGGTAATAGCCCCGAACGTGGAATTATCCTTCTTCAGCCAGGGCCGCTGTGAAGGTCCTAGCTATCTCGAGCGTTGCAGAAGCAGATTGACGACGCTCTCACGTACTCAGGCCGCTTACAGATGTGTCGGAATGACAGCCCAAATGTAAGGCTATGTGGCGAAACTCGACGTGAGCAAGCGCGATTCATGAAAAAGTTGGCGAAGCAATGTCAAAATCGACGACAAAAGGCCCCGACTGCGCAAAAACGTGAGCCGAGTGGAAGTAGCACCAGGAGGGAGCCACAAATCCTCCATTTTCGCTCGTGCTTCCGGCATACTATGTTCGTCCACGTCAACCGGAAGAGGCCCGGACGGGAAGCCTGACCAAACTCGTAAGGGAGCCGCAGGCCAAAATCACGCGAAGTATCGCCTGGCGAAAGCACCATTCTCCACCTCCCGCCAAGTGGGAAGACGATCCGCTATTGCTCGCCCCCTCGATCGCGACTGGACCTGGACAGGCCCCAAAGCTGCCGCGGCGAAAGACTGGATTGGGAATTGGCGTGCTTCCGCACCATCGCCGAATGCATTGGAGGCCCAACTTTCTACGGAGCACACCTACGGACCGGTGAGACGAAAATCTGGCGCTGCGACCCAGGCAGAAAGCCAAAACGCGTGCCCTTCGCTGAAGTCACCTCACGAGGCCGCTCTTATCCTCGCCTCACACAACGTCGACGATCAGGGAAACACTTGGCCGCTATGAACGAGCAACCCTCACCTCTGACGTTGGCACTGGAACGGCTTACTATCCTTGATCTCTGGAAGTTGCTTCGCCTCGACGGCACGCCGAAACCATCGTGTCGATCTCCGTTCCGCGAGGATCGCAATCCGAGTTTCGCAATTTACGCCGACGGCCGCCGTTTCCACGACCACGGCACCGGACTTGACGGCGATGCCGTTGATTTTCTTTCGGAGGCTTGCAACCTCTCAAACACTGATGCCGCCCGTAAGTTGATCGAACTCGCCGGCACCGGTCACAAGGCGGCGGTCTACAATGACTCCCAAGGCCAATGGGGCCACCGGCAAGCATCACTCAGCCGACTCCCGAAGCGGTCGAAAAAGCTGCTTCGCGTCAGCAATGGCCGATCTTCGGGCTTCCCAGCCAGTCCGAGATTTCGACTATCGTAGCGACCCGCGACCTATCCACCGAAGCCGTCGCGCTGGCGGTCGATCGCGGACTCTTATTTTGCACTGATTGGAAGGAGCGGCGTGCCTGGACAGTCACTGACTCGACCCGGATAAACGCCCAAGCGCGACGGCTCGACGGCGAGGGTTGGAACGAGATTGATGCCAAGGCATGGACGCTACCCGCCAGCGTCGCATCCTGGCCCATTGGACTGCGCGAAGCAAAAGCGTTTCCGGGAATCGCGCTCGTTGAAGGGGGCCCCGACCTCCTCGCCGCGTTTCACTTCCTTTGGCTTGCCGGCCGCGGCGATTCAATCGCGCCCGTCGCAATCCTCGGCGCCCAAAACCGGATTCTCAAAGACGCCTTGCCCTATTTCCAAGGCAAAACCGTTCGGATCTTCGAGCACAATGATGCCGACGGCACTGGCCCTGCCGCCGCAAGGCGCTGGGCAGCCCAACTCGCCGCCGCTGGTGCGGCAGTCGATGGTTTTTCCTTCGCAGGGCTTTCACAAACCGATGGTTCCCCAGTCAACGATCTCAACGACTTCGTTCGTATCGATCCTGACCAATGGGAAACCCAGCGCGATGTAGCCGAAAGTGCATTCGATTTCCTGCCGGCTACTCTCACCTCCACTTCTTAATCCAATGGCAGGAGCCTTCAAATTTAGTGGTCCTGATCCTGCGACTTCTCAGATTCGGATTCGGACCCTAACTCGATGCATGGCTCAAATGGCCAAAAACTCGAACCACTCTCCATCCGCCAGCCTTTTGATATCATCGCCATGGAGTTCGATGATTCCGACTTCCTCCTCAAAAACGGTTACCTCTCCAAAGGCGATCCCCTCGCCATTTGCGGCGCAGCCGGCATAGGTAAGTCCCGGCTCATTCTCCAGCTCCTTATCGCCATTATTACCGGCCGCGACTTCCTAGGTTGGCCAACCAATGGCAAAGGCTCTCGCTGGCTCCTGCTCCAAACCGAAAATGTCTGCCGCAGACTTAAAAGCGATCTCTGGGCCATGTTCTCCATCCTCTCCCAGGAAGAAAAACAACTCGTTCACGACAACCTCTTTATCCACACCCTCGAAACCGGTGATGACTCCTTCCTCCACCTCAATATCCCCGAAAATCAGGAGCGTGTAGCCAAGCTAATCGATCTCTACCACCCAGACGGCGTCGTCTTCGATGTGCTCCGTGATGTCTCCGTCGACGACCTTAGCGCGGACCACGGTATGCAGGATACCCTCGCTGTAATCAGTCGCCTCGTCCGCAAGAAAAATCCCCACTGCATCCCTCTCATTGTTCACCATGCCCGCACTGGAAAAGCCGGCTGCCGCTTCCGCCACAGGTTATGACCGCGGACAGCTTCGGCCGTAACTCCAAGGTCCTTATCTGGCTGGGTTCGGGCCCAGATCAATGTCGCCCCCTACAATCCCGACGATAACGAGGTGCTCTTATCATCGCTTCCGCGAAATGCAATAATGCCCCAGAATTCGCCCCCTTCGCCGTCCGCCTCAATACAAGACCATGTCCTACGAACCCGACGATCTCGACTCGACCTCGAAGAATGGAAGGAATCCCTCGCCAATGGCTCCTCAGGCAAATCGAAAAAGAAACTGATGATGATCTGCAGACCGATGTCCTACGCCCTCGTCCCCCAACTCGACAACATCCTGAAAACCCCCTCATCAACAAGGCCCAAAATGCCGGAATCGGCTTACTAAACCAGAGGATTCATCGACGAGCTATCGACGACAAGAGGCTTTTCGAGCACCGGGTCAAACGCTCAAGCGCCCGCGACCTAATTCACCTGGATCGCGTATGCTCCCGCATGCCTGAATGCTCCCTCTGACCCTCGTGGAACATTTTTCAAAATGACCTTGCTACCGCGAGTGGCTATGATGCTTTGTCAGAGTTTTCACGGCGTGCTTCACGCCGTGATAAACGCCGTGAAGACCAAGGGCTCGCTGGGATCCAACTCGTTATTCACCACCCCGTATTCCTATATACGGGTGTGACGAAGTCACGATCCAGCGACACCTCGCCTCATATCGCACCCCCTAAAGCGATCTTCACACCCGTTCGGAAACCAGGTCAAAATCATCCCGCATCCACGGTCGGAACTCATGCTCTTCACAGGCAAGATTAACCCATCCCCACCGAAATCCTTCTCGATTCGCTACGCCGAAGATGCTAAACCCAGTAACCCACGGTAACGAAGATCCTGGTAAAGCCTATCTTCCGGCCTGCGCCTTGGGAAAATCCGATAGCAACACGATGCCACCCGGCATGGTTGGCGCTTACAGCCGCTCGACCCCAGCCACTGTCGCGAATCAGAAACAATTCCTCCGAGCCCAGCTTGAAGGGGTTGACCGAGCAATGTCGATTTTGCCCAACGCAAGCACGAGAGTTCGCGCAACTTTGCGCGGCTGGGCTGTCCCGCTCCGCAGCGTATCGCAAAGCGGCTGGCTCTCGCGCCGGCAAGAACGCCGATGCGAATTCGGACGACTGGCTGAATGCTCGTGGCGTTCGCGCAGCGGATCCGAGAACTTCAAGAACGGAACTCTCAGAGGAGCCGAAATGACCCGCAAGGAGTTACTTAGCTTCTATGCCGAGGCGATTCGAACTCCGGCTGATCAGGTCCCCGTTGGCTCGCCCGTCATTCAGGCTTACGAGGAAACGGCCGAGGGCGGTCGAAAAATTCGCATTTGCGACAAAGTCCAGGCCGGCGCACAACTGGCACGGATGTGCGATTGGAACTCGGCGGAGCGGATCGAAGTGAGTGCGGACTCGCTGGGGAGCTATTTACTCGAACTTCGAGCCCAGTCACTTTTCGGTGGGCCGGCCGTGCCGATCGAACGGCGATCGCTTCCACTGGGGAACGGAGAGAATGACGAAAAACACCGGGGCGCGAACGAGTAACGCATTTACTCGCGATGATGCGATTGCGTTTCTGACGCAGATTGTGTTGGACGAGAAAAACGATGCCGCGGATCGAGCCTACGCGGTTGAAATCTTGGCGAAGATGGAGGGTTGGAACGCGCCCGCGACCCTTGAGTTGGGCCTCGTTGATTTCAAGGCGCTAATTGAGAAGCTGCTCGCTCAGCATGTTGACGAGGTGGGGCGGCCCACTGAGACTCGGGAACGGTGACACTCGGTGATTATCTTGAGAAAAACTTCCCCACTGGCTGAGATTGCAGCCCGAAGCTGATGCCGCAAAAAGATGTAACCTTCTCTTGTGCAAGTAGAAGCGAAATCGGTGGGGAGCTATCCCTACTTTTTGTCGGGATTGTTAACAATTCAGGCGCTCGGAGTGTTCTCGCATTATATATTGAAGCCAAACGCTTTAACGTCAGATAGGTCGAATAACATCACATAACTACTCTAGAGCCTACTTCTCTTCCAAGTCGTTGATTATCGAGAGAGTCCCTCGATGGTGGGGAATCCGAATTACTAACGAAATTGCTGCCGAATCCGAAATGGATCTCTCTCAAATCGCCCCGTTCCTGCTTCACAGCAGGCCGTGCAGGGATTTTTGCCTTTTGAGTATCAAGGCACAGCAGATCCCGCAGCAAAAGCCTTCAAGGTGCAGCTGGCGCCTTGCGGGTTCCCTTGAATGAAGTGCCGGCGCGAGTTGCTCTTTTGTTGTTTCGGATCGGTGCCTTATAGCAATGGGTATCACGGCCCCGCACGACGAGGATTGCCGCAGGCTTAAGGGGCGGGAAATCGCCTCAAAAAAAAACTTCTCTTGGAAACTTCGAGAGGGGGGGCCCAAGTTTTGCCGGGGGGCGGCTCTCTCTCATATAGATCAATCGGAGTGTTGGCGAAAAAAATTGTCACAAATTTTCCAAATTCTCGGAATCCTGGATCAATAGGAGCGTAAGCGTTGGAGCAGCAGGAAGCCGGGTGAGCATTCGCTTCTTGAACTGGTTCCCCACCGCATCCGGAGAAGCAGCATTTTTTTGCTTCAGAAATAGGCAAGTCCTACACTCGCGGCCATGGCGCACACTGAAGGCAGCCTCGTCGCTCCTACGTGAAGCTAAGCGTTCATGTGATACACCGTGGCCGGATCGTTCGTGCAGGCGAGGACATCCCTGAAGCCGAACTCGGCTCATGATCACTCGATAGGCATCATCGCTTTGAAGTAAGCCTCTAAAGCGTTGAACGTCTTGTCGTCAAACGTCGGCTGAGGCGGCATCGCGGAAATCGGATTAAATGATTTTGGATCGATTACATTTTTTCTGAAGCGTCCTTACGAGTCACAGCCGTCGCGGCAAGAACAGCCCATCCAGATGAGCCCATTTGCCCACCAACATTACCGAGATTGTGGCAGGAGACTACAGCTTCCTACCGCGATTTTCTGACCTTTAAGAATTTCCGGATCGTTCTCGCTCTCCTTCGGCGTGAAACGCCCCAGCGACTGGCTGTAACTGGTAAGCTCAAGCGACACGACCGCGTGCGAGCTTCTCGGTTTTTCGACGTAGCCGTAGATCTTTTCCACGGGAGTAAAGGATTCGTGAACGACGCAGTAGGGACCAAACGCTGTTCCGTTCTCCCCAGGCGGCCAGTCATCGGGCAGGTTACCATCAAACTTGAGGAGAAGAATTGGTCGATGCTTGGCGATGTAGTCACGATCGTAATATTGTTTGTAGTGGTCCAAAGAGTTCGTCCCGATCACATCAAAGGAAGCGTCAGCACCGAATGCCTCAAAAAGATCGCCGATATAAACACCGGTATACGTTGCCGGTGTGTTCGTGTTTGGATCACGCTCGGTTTTCACGGTCACCGTTGGTAATGTAAGTAACTGATCGTGGCTGTAATAAACGGTCTTTGCCGGATTGCCTTGCGAATCGAGAGTGATCACTTCGAGATCCTCCCACTTCTGACGGGTCTCGGATGGTTGAAGGGATGCCGCATTCGAGTTACATGCGAGCAGTGCGATAACCACGAATACTCTGGCCAGCGTCGAGCCGCTTGCCAACCCTGCGAGGGCAAGTAGAAAGCGCATTTTCATTTTTCCTCTCGGTTTAGGATGGTGGTCGCCTAACGAACCTGCTCCGAGATTTCTCGTGTCGCGGTTACAGCTATGTCGCGGAGCACCGAAGGAAGCGCCTTTTGATCAAAGGTTGTTAGGCGACAAACTCAAAGTGGACCGCTCGCTATATCAAGTGTCAATAAAAAACAAGATCCGCCAGCGATCCTACCCCAAATCGGTTGTCCTTCCTCTCAGGCTGTCGGGGGAGTCGAATTGCTCAGCCCTTCCAGGTAAATTCCCTGCTGCCGAGAAAACCAATCAGCGGGTTGTTGGGATCAAGCGGAAAGATAGGTAAGCTTTGCGTGGAGGGTGTGGCGAAGTAATAGTTTTGCCACAAGTTTGCCGGCTTTCAGTTGCGCCGCTAGACGCCGAAGCCCTGCTTCGTCCTCGTTGGTGGGGACACCGATGACCAACTGATTGCGGAATTCCTCAGCAAGCTTCTTCTTCAGCCTGAGCGCCGTCTGATTGTATACTCTGCACACAAAACAATTGTCTTGTGTGCGGATGATTTCGCATATTGTCCCTTCAGTGGAACACTCTGAAAATCGAGGGGGTTTTATGTGCAGGCGTTGCGCAGCCTTTCATGTGATACGGCCCAGCGTGGAGAGGGCGGCTCTGTCGAGACTCAAATCAGCCCATTCTTGCTTCACAGTAGGGCCGCGTAGACCTTTTTACGGTGCTTGTAAGTATCCAAGGGAGCCGATCAGACACCAAAAGCCTTTTAAAGCCCCTGGTCAGCAGGCTTGAGCTTGCGCAACCCAGGGGATAGCCAGGCCGATTCAATCATAAGGGCGAGGCTTTGGGGTTTGGTGTGAACAATGCACTGGAACATCTCGCACCAACCGCCGGCTTTTCCCGCCTCTCACCACCAGGAAAAAGCATGCTTATCCTTGAAACGCCGTCGACCGGGGGGCCGGGTTTTGCCGGGGGGCGCCTCGCTCCCCATGTAGATCGATCGAGGTGTTGGAGAAAAAATTTTTAAAAAATGACGATTGCGCCACCTGTGCGGAAGAAGGCAGTCCATTTTACAGCGAAAGCGAGGAATATTATTATTACTGAATATATGCATTGACATATATATTTAAATCGCCATATTGCGTGCGTGGAATTGATTCAGATTTACCAATGTTTCTGCGATGCCACGCGGCTGCGGATCATCCATTTGCTTACACAGGGTCCGCTTTGCGTCTGCCATTTCCAGGAAATTCTGGACATCGCGCAAACCAAGGTTTCCCAGCATCTCGCCTATCTCCGCAAGCATGGACATGGTTGAATGCACCCGACATGGGACATGGATGATTTACAGCCTTCCGTCAAAACCCTCGCCCGAGCTTGAGGCGAATCTCAAATGTCTTCAAGACTGCGCGGCTACCGACAAGCGGTTCCGTGCCGATCTCAAGGCTCTTGAGAAGGTGCGAGCTAACTGTGGATGGATTGATGAAGCCCTCGAAAACAAACGCGACCTGCACCTGCTAGCCATGAATCCCAATAAATCTCGTTTCAAGATCCTGTTTCTCTGCACCGGCAACTCTGCACGAAGTATTTTCGCCGAATACTTACTCAAACAGATCGCTCCCGGTCGGTTTGAAACCTACAGCGCCGGAGCAAACCCAAAACCTGCCCCGCATCCGCTCGCGGTGGAAATTCTCCGCCAAGATTTCAGAATCGACGCAACTGACGCCTACAGCAAGTCGTGGGATGAGTTCAAAGACGCACAATTCGATTTCGTCATCACTCTCTGTGACAATGCCAAGGAGACCTGCCCTGTCTGGCCAGGGCAGCCGATTGTCGCGCACTGGAGTTCTCCCGATCCAGCCGCAGTGGAAGGTTCGGAAGCGGAAAAGCGGAGAGCCTTCTGGCAGGTCGCTCAGCAAATAAAACGCCGCCTCGAACTCCTAGCCTCACTCCCGTTTGAGAAGCTCGACGCTCTGCGTTTGGAAGCCGCGACTAAGGAAATCGGTGTTCGAGAGAAAATCCAGATTGGCGATCAGAAGCCCGTCTGACTCGCAGCGGAGAAGTTTTTATGAGCGATAAGCCAACCGTTCTTATCCTTTGCACCGGAAATTCCTGCCGGAGTCACATTGCGGAAGGTATCCTGAGACAGGCTGCTGGGTGATTTTATCGAGGTGCAAAGCGCCGGCTCAAAGCCTGCCGGTTACGTTCATCCGAAGGCAATCGCGGTAATGCGGGAAATCGGGATCGATATTTCCGGACATCGGTCAAAGCACTTGGATGAATTTCTTGGTCGAAATCAAATTGAGACCGTCATTACGGTCTGCGGGAACGCCGATCAGGCTTGTCCAATGTTCCCAGGCCAAGTGAACCGTTATCATTGGGGGTTTGATGATCCCGCGAAGGCGCAGGGCACGGACGAGGATCAACTCGCGGTCTTTCGCCGTGTTCGTGACGAAATACAACGCATTTTCGAAGCCTATGCCGCAGGCAGGCGCGATCAATACAAAGCTGCCGAAGCCATCCAGCTGAAGTCTGCCTAGCAAACCGATCGCCCGCAAAACGGCACAGAGTTTGTCTCTAGCTACGTGAAGGAAACGCATGAGTATACCGAATATTAAGGAAGTAGTTCGGGAGAAGTATGGAGAGGTAGCCCGCCGCGTCACATCGGGCGCTGGAGTTGGTTGCTGCGGCGATGCCTCCGCGCTGGACTTGCTGTGATCCCATAACCTCAAACCTCTATGATGCGGCGCAGGAAGGCGAAGTGCCTGATACTGCTATCGAGGCCTCTCTTGGCTGCGGCAACCCGACGGCGCTGGCTGAATTGAAACCTGGTGAAATCGTGCTCGATCTTGGATCCGGGGGCGGAATTGATGTGCTGCTTTCCGCGCGCCGCGTCGGTCCGACAGGGAAAGCCTACGGTCTCGACATGACCGATGAGATGCTGGCGCTCGCGGAAGAGAACAAACGCAAGAGCGGCCTCACAAACGTCGAGTTTCTCAAAGGCGAAATCGAGAACATTCCCCTTCCCGATAATTCGGTGGATGTCATCATCTCGAACTGCGTGATCAACCTCTCAGGCGATAAGGACCGCGTGCTGAAAGAAGCGTTTCGGGTGCTGAAACCGGGCGGTCGCTTTGCCATGTCCGATGTTGTTGTCCGCGGCGATGTGCCTGCCGAAATCAAGAAAAACCTCGAGCTGTGGGTGGGCTGCGTCGCCGGTGCCTTGAGCGATTACGAATACGTGGCGAAACTCGCCAAGGCCGGTTTCGACCATATCGATATCGAATCCACGCGCGTTTACGGCATCGAAGACGCGCGCGCCTTCCTCTCGGGCCAGGGCCTCGATGTCGATGCGCTGGCCGAGAAGTTGAAGGCAAGTTCATCAGCGCCTTTATCCGTGCGAACAAGCCTGCTGCGGCATCCTGCTGCGCGCCTAGTTGTTGCTCCGAAAAGAGATGACTCTTTCGCGCCGCATTGTCGCAGAAACTTTAGGAACAGCATTCCTTCTTGCGGCGGTCGTAGGTTCCGGCATCATGGGAGAAAAGCTCGCGGGCGGCAATGTCGCTATAGCTCTGCTTGCCAACACGCTGGCAACCGGCGCGATGCTAGTGACCCTGATTTTCACGTTCGGGCCAATCTCGGGCGCACACTTCAACCCAGCGGTAACCTTGTCGGATGCCTCTCAGGGCGGGATTAGCTGGAGCGATGCCTCAGCGTATATCGGTGCGCAAATTCTTGGTGCATTTATGGGCGTGGGCGCGGCGCACCTGATGTTTGGCGAAGCTTTTATACAGGTCTCAGATCACGTGCGCGCCGGCGGTGGGCAGCTTTTTAGTGAATTCGTTGCAACGTTCGGCCTGCTGTGCGTGATCTGGGGCTGTGCCCGTCTGCGCTCCGAAGCGGTTCCGATAGCGGTCGGCCTTTACATCACCGGCGCATATTGGTTCACGGCTTCCACATCCTTTGCCAATCCGGCCGTAACACTTGCACGAGCGCTTCACAAACACTTTTGCCGGAATTCGGCCAGTCGATGCACCGGGCTTCATGGTGGCACAGTTCCTTGGCGCTTTGACTGCGACTGTTCTATTCCGCTGGCTTGTCCCGTCGCTTCCTTCCGAAGCAAAAGAGGTTGTGCTTCCACACGATCAGCGAAGCCGCTCTGGTGAAATAATATAACTATCTAGTTGCTAGACTCAACGTCTCGCTTGGCTTATGCGTTGAGTTGAGGACAATCGGCTGACCTTTGCGACGCGTAATGTAGAACGACTGCTTCGCGCCTTCCTCAGACTGGGCACGAAAGAATTCCTTTTTTGAGAAGAATTCGAGAGGGGGGTCGGGTTTTGCCGGGGGCGCCTCTCTCCATATGGATCAATCGGGATGTTGGAGAAAAACTTTCAGAAATTTTGGCAATTTTTCGAATTACGCTAATGGGCGGAGGGATTATCGCTGCTGCGCTTGAAGGGGCTGGCGCTTCAATGGGACAGGTCGTGCGCACGCGGATATTGCTTACGCGGATCGAGGATCGGCGAGCTGTCGCGGCAGTGCACGGTGAATTCTTTCGCGACATTCGCCCGGTCAATACGATCATGCAGGTCTCTCGTTTATTGACCCCGAGTGGTTGGTGGAGATCGAGGCTGATGCAGTCGTCGATGCAGCCGGCGACGCGCTCTAACCATTAGCCTCATTGCCAGCCAGCGCCCTTGGTGGCGGTCCTTACGCGAAGAAGGAACATGTGGGCGGTGATGTAGAGGGTGCCGCCGTCGTCGCCCCAACAGCAGTTGCCAGTAAGCTGGTTTGTGAGAATGGAGCCAAGATGTTTGCCAGCAGGATTGAGCACGAGGACGCCACCGGGACCGGTAGCCCAGACGTTACCTTGCGCGTCCACCTTCAGCCCGTCGCAGGTGCCTATGCGACCTTGGCCGCGCAGTGGTTTGGCATCGAAGAAGGTGCGAGCATTGGCTACGGTGCCGTTGGACTGCACATCGTAGGCTATAATTCGCGGGTCACTGGGGTCGCTGACGGCGACGTAGAGGGTCTTCTCGTCAGGGGAGAACGCAATGCCGTTGGGCCACGTGAGGTCGGGAATCAGCAGGGTCACCTCGCCTTTCGAATCCACGCGATAGACGCCGTTGTGTGGCAACTCCTTTAGCGGTGAATCGTTGAAATTGGCGAGGCCATAAGGCGGGTCGGTAAAGTATACGTCGCCGTTCTTGCGAATAGCGAGATCGTTGGGCGAGTTGAAGCGCTTGCCATCGAACTTCGTGGCAATTGCGGTCTGCATGCCGTTCTTCTCCAAGCGCGCCACGCGCCGCTCACCTTGCTGGCAGATAAGCAAACGACCGTCAGCATCCACGGCGAGACCGTTTGAGCCCGGCTGGCGCAATCCGGGCACAGGTTTCAGTAGGCCGCTCGGCTTCATGAAGACGGTCACAGCGCCCTCACCGGGTTTCCACTGGTAAATGACGTTGTCCGGGACGTCCGAGAAGACGACCGAGCCTTGGAACCATGTGGGACCTTCACTCCAGAGGAAGCCCCCGGCGAGCTTCTCCACTTTCGCATTGGCTGGGACGAGGGCATCAAAAGCGGGGTCTAGACGCTCGACACCCATCTCAGTGGCTGGGGAACCTTTCTTCGGCCGCAAGCAGGGCAGATGCAGTGAGAGCCGCGAACACCAATAAGAGCCTCACGAGTTCGCTTCATAATAGGAAGGCGAGCGATTTCAATTTCAAAGAATGTCGGCGGGCGCGAGTTGTTCGGTCTTGACGTTCTTCGCACACATCCGCGGGCCATACAGCCTGAGCGGCTACGGCTCGAATGGGAAACGCACAACCTCGATTCGGAGGCTACCGATATGCCGGCCAGTCAACGCATTCATGGCAGGTAAAAGCATGCTCTTGGGAAGTCTCGAGAGAAGGGGGGCCGGGTTTTGCCGGGGGGCGCCTCTCTCCCATATAGATCAATTGGATTGTTTGAGAAAATTTTCAGAAATTTTTGGAAGAATTCGGAATTTGTGTGGCAGGGATGTCGCCACGGTGTAGCGGGCGGCGTCTTCTGCGATGCGACAAACCAGGAACTCTCAAAGAGCTCTTGCGCCAAACCTCGCGACCAGCCAGGCACCAGTATGGACTGCAAATAGTGGAAGGCATGGTAATATTCTTTGAGAGCTATCAATCCTCGCACCAATTTTGACTACCATCGCACAAATGACGGACACCGAGACGGTGATGAAGCTGCTCCGCAAGGTTCCCCTCTTTGCGAATCTAAAGGATGAAGATAAGGTTTGCATCGAGGAGACTGAAGAATGGCGGCTTCCCGCGGACGAAATGCTCGTCGAGGAGGGCAAGCACGCGGAGTATTTCTTTGTGCTTCTGGAAGGAGAGATGAGCGTCTGGAAGAAGCACGCTGAGCAAGATGTTGTCGTCGCTCGCAACAGACCTGGCGCGTTTTTCGGCGAGGTCCCGCGTCACGGGACGCCTTACATGCTGTCCGGTCGCGCCGAGCGCGATTGCCGGCTAATCGTTTTTCCGGAGGAGGCGTTTTGGCCGCGTGAGGTAGGGCAGCTTTGGCACCTCCGAATCGACGGCGAACCGATACGCGATGAGCGTGAGCATGGCGGTGACGGCGACGCCCACCTGCGTCGCGGCGTCGTTCGGCTCGATCCAAAACACGGCCCACGACATCATCACGATGAGGACCAGCGGGATGATGACCTTGATCACGTAGTGGTGCGCATTGCGCGCAGCGGTGAACTCGAAGGAATAACCGGCAACCTCAACTCCCGGGGTGATGCGGTAAGGTTCCACGCGTGTGCCGGTGGAAATCACTCGCCAGTCCTGAATCGTCAGCTTTTCCGCGAGGCCGACTCCCTCGCGCATCCCGGCGGAGAGCGCCATCGCGTCGGGGGCGAGCTGGATCTCTTCCGGTCGATATCCGAGCACGACGATCTGCACGCGGAAGGTGTCGCGGTCGAAAGGGAAGGAGCGCAGATTCAGCGACTGCGCGAAGGAGCCGATCAGCCGCTGCCGATACGTCGCCGTGCCATCGGGCGCCACTTCGGCGATCTCGGCAGCGAACGCACGACCTCGCCGGCTTCGTTCGCGATGAGGATGGGTGGATGCCAGATGTCATTGAGCGCGTATCGCCTCGCGCCGGGCTCGGCGTGCGCGAGTTGCGGGTCGCGCCAGCGCAGAATGAGGATCACATTCGCGGAGAAAGTCTGCGCCACGCTGTCGATCTGCGTGACGTCGGCGATCCACACTGCGTAGCTGACCTTCGTCGGGCCAGCCTCGGCTTCCGGTCGCGCCGGCGCTGGCGGCAATGGCGAGGGCGAGGTTGCGCCGCGGGCACAAATCGCGATCGCCAGCATGACGACCAGCGCGCAGAGCAGGAGGGAATGTCGCATTAGCCGCCTCATGGAAACGCGTAAGCGCAGCCGGCGGTGAAAGTGTGGTCATCGGCGCTCTCGGTGAGCGGCATTTCGTAGCGCGCGCTGAACACCCATTCGCTACGAGCACCAAAGCCCCGGCCGATTTCAAACTTGAGCTTTGACCTGAACCTTCCGCCGTCTTGGAGATCACATTTCGCGCCGCGCCGAGGCATCGCCGGGATTGTGCCGGAGTTGTTGCGCCGCGGTCTCCGCCGCGGTGAGGTATTCGCGTATTGCGCGCAGCCGGCGAGCGAGAGGGCTGCAGCAAGCGCGGCTATGGAGGCGGTGCGTCCTGGAAACATCGGTTGACGTTGCATTGATGCCGGCCGACGTCAAGAAAAACGGGGGCGTGGCCACACACACCGGTACACTTAAAATACCCGTCACGACGGGCACAGCCTCCGCCCCCACCTCAATGCTCGTCGCTGATTATGTAGTTTATTCAGGACTTCATGCGGAGGAGGACCTTTCGCATAACGGATAGAAGCAGTTCGCGTGCTGATTATTGCGTGAAATATAGGCGCCTCAAAATACAAACCTGCATACAATCTATATTGTTCGCAAGTATTTCACGCAATAAACGGGGCCAAATGTCCATTTTGGCAGTTTTCGAGTGAAAAATGACTGCGAGAGGCCGTTTTGGGGCCGGTTAGAGTAAATTTCTGCACGATTGCTGCTACTACCCCTACTTGCGCGTGAAGTACCCGGTGCCCCCGCCGACGGTGAGGCGGCGACGCCGTCGTTGCAACTGCCAAGGCCTGGGCCAATCAGATCGTGTTCACCTTTCAACAAAGCCTTCGCGGACGGCTCATCGGTCCAAGTGATGCTGACTACGATGCCGACCGTGCTCTTTACAACGGCATGATCGACAAGCGGCCGCGCCTGATTGCGCGCTGCGTAGTCGCGATTCTGAGTAAGGCTCCATCATCGCGCGGAAGCGCAAAGAGCTGTTCTCGTTCAAGTGACGTGAGGAGTTCTCGCCGGGGCATAGGCCCAAGTTACGGAACACCCTAGAGGCAAAACAATGCCACGTTCGCAGCTGGATGCCTGCACATCGCACCTTAGCGTGCATAAATGATCGCTCATAACTAATTACGCCCGGAATTCGAGTCTTTGTCCGCAGATGTCGCAGATTTTCGCAGATGGGATTGATGAATTGAGTTTTTCTTTATCGTCAGAAAATCTGCGTAAATCTGCGTCATCTGCGGACGAAAATCCGGATTCTTCATGGGATGCCTTTGATGCCGAGACTGGCGAACGCGCCCGCGGGAGCGAGGCCCAGCGAGCCGCTCCTTCTGCTGCTGGTAAATCATGTAAAGAGGCTGCCGGCTTTTTGATCGAAGCCGACGTCGTTCACGCTCAAGACCCGCACTCCCGAGGCTGACCTTGGCGCGAATGGGATTGAGCGAGGGAATGAACGCTTCCTCGGTAATGCTGAAATCGG
>CAVPTR010000035.1:0-74586 GCA_963708595.1 uncultured Verrucomicrobiae bacterium | reverse complement strand
TCTGGACGATCCTGTCGGCGGCAAGCAATGCGTCGAAGTCTCTGTTGAGTTGGTCAATAGCAGACTGTTGTAGTCGGTGATTGATCCGGATCACCATCCTAGCTTTCACCCAACGGTACGAGTGAAAATTGTGGTAAAACTGCGCCACCTCGCGAATGGCATCTTCCAAGCTGCGGGTAATCGTGAATAGGTTGAGATCGCTTGGCGAGATGAGCCTTTGCTCGAGCAAATCATTGACCACAAACCGCCGCCAGGTTTCCCAGTAATGGCCGTTGGAGCGGTCAAGCAACACCATTGGGACGATCGGGCTCTTTCCCGTCTGCATTAGAGTGAGCACTTCGCAGCCCTCATCGTGAGTGCCAAATCCGCCCGGGAGCAGCACGAAGGCGTGCGTTTCCTTCACAAAATGGAGCTTTCTGGTGAAGAAATAGCGGAAGTTGATGAGCTTTGGATCTCCATGGATCGTTTCGTTCGCGCGCTGTTCGAACGGCAGCCGGATGTTGAGACCAAAGCTCTTCTCGGCGCCCGCCCCTTCCTGGGCCGCGCCCATAATCCCATCGCCACCTCCAGTGATGACCATCCAATCGAGTTCCACCATGCGGCGAGAAAATTCCCGGGCGATCTTGTATTCCTCCGCATCGGATCTCGTCCGAGCGCTGCCGAAAACGGCCACCTTGCGAATCCCCTGATAGTTGCCGAAAACCGTTGATGCGTGGCGCAATTCACGCATCGCACGATTGTAGAGCTTGAGATCGGCGATGGCCGCTTTATCCTTCCCGAACCGAAGAACAGTCTCAATCATTTCTTCCAGGATTTCGGCCTGTCTTCCCTGAGCGACTTCGGCCACGAGACTTTTGATTCGGGGGTCCTTCACTTTTTCTTTCATAACAAAACTTGTGCTGGAAGATTGGCGCAAGTCGCACCGCCCTTCCGGCTCACGTTAGAATCCGAACCCATGATCATAGTCATTCGTCCCCGAGCGTCAAAAGAACAAATCGCCCAGGTCATCTCCGAAGTTGAAAAACTCGGCTACACGCCCGCCCCGATCCACGGGGCCACCCAGACGGTGGTGGCGGCGATTGGTGACGAACGCACGCACGCCAACCTCGAATCGCTCACCGCGTTGCCACAGGTCGAAAGCGTCCTACGCGTTCAGAAGCGGTATAAATTGGCCAGCCGGGAATCGCATCCAGAAAATAGTATAGTGAATGCCGCAGGCGTCGAAATCGGCGGGAAAGGATTTTGCCTCATGGCCGGACCCTGCTCGGTGGAAAGCGAAGACCAGCTTCTCAGCACGGCCGCGGCCGTGAGGGCGGAGGGGGCCACGGTGCTGCGCGGAGGAGCTTACAAGCCGCGCACGTCCCCCTACGAATTCCAAGGCCTCGGCAAAGAGGGCCTGCGGCTGCTTGCCCTGGCCCGCGAGAAAACCGGGCTCAAGATCATCACTGAGGTCCTCAGCGAACGCGACGTGGAGCACGTCGCGGAGGTTGCGGACATCCTCCAAATCGGGGCACGGAACGGCCAGAACTTCCAGCTTCTCATCGAAGCGGCCAGAAGCGGAAAACCAATCCTGCTCAAGCGCGGAATGAACGAACGCATAGAGGAATGGCTGCTCGCCGCCGAATACATCCTGGCACATGGAAATCCCAACGTCCTGCTCTGCGAGCGAGGCATCCGGACATTCGAGACCTACACCCGAAACACTCTTGATTTGGCAGCGGTCGCCGTTGCCAAGAAAGAATCCCACCTCCCCGTCATCGTCGACCCCAGCCAGGGTTGCGGCCGCGCGGATCTGGTGATCGCACTTTGCTGCGGCGCGGTGGCCACCGGCGCCGACGGATTGCTCGTCGAAGTGCATCCGAACCCCGCCGAGGCTCTGAGCGACGGCCAGCAACAGGTGGATTTTGCCTCTTTTCAAAAGCTCGTGGAGGCCATTCGGCCGTTTCTCGCGGCGGCAAATAGAACGGAATAGCCGCTTGCCGAACGTTGAGTAAACTGGGGCCGAGAAGATTGTGCGGTCCTGCGCAAAATCGAACGGCCTGTTCGATAGCCAGCTCAAACCGCACCTGTGCGGAGAAAAGCTAGAGCGCAACCGGGCGCGGCTGCTACTCGCCCTCTTTGTAGAACTTCTCGCCCAGCGTGATCTTGGACCTGCCGTTGGCGGCACGCCATTTGTTGGTATCGCGAAGGGAATAGACGCAGCCACAATACTCCTGCATATAGAATTGTTCGCGCTTGGAAATTTCCACCATGCGCTGCGCGCCGCCTTTCTTGCGCCAGTTCAACGTCCAGTATACCATCCCCGGGTAACGCGACGCTGCGCGCTCGCCACACACGTTGATTTGTTCCATGTTCTTCCAGCGAGAAATACCCAGGCAGCTTGTGATGACGGGAAAGCCGTTCTCATGCGCGTAGAGAGCGGTTCGCTCAAATCGCATGTCGAAGCACATCGTACAACGCGCGCCGCGCTCGGGCTCCCATTCGAGGCCCTTCGCTCGAGAAAACCAGTTGTCCGTATCGTAGTCCGCATCGACAAAAGGAATGCAATGCTTTTCCGCAAACCGGATGTTCTCGGCCTTCCGCAGTTCATACTCCTGCCGCGGGTGAATGTTCGGATTGTAGAAATATACGGTCACATCGGCACCGGAGGCGCGCACCGCTTCGATCACTTCACCTGAACACGGGGCGCAACAGGAATGCAAAAGCACCTCCTTTTGCCCCTCTGGCACATTGAGAATTGGGCGTCGAAATTCCTTCAACGAAAGCGGAGAAGACATCGGATTACTTTTCGATTATGATCATCTCGGCGTCAATCGCTGTGATGATTCTATCCAGCGTTGCGAATAGCCGCGCCGAGCACGACCCATCCGCGCCATGAACCCGGCCGTTGTAAACCATGCTCTTGCACAAGAAAAGCCATCTGCGATCAGTTTCAAAAGCGAGGCCTCCAATCGCTGTAAAGGTTCTCCCGGTAAACTGCCCAGATGGGGAACTGCAGGTTCGGACCGCTTGGCCGGATAAACTCGGGTTGACTGCGGTAGGCTGGCTTCACGGACGCGCGACTCCATCGCCTAGGCAAGATTCCCGTAAGTCCTGCAACAATCAGTGTTGCACGACGCGAGATCATGAGCATAAATGTATGGAATCATAGCGATGCCGTGAAAACGAAAGTCGTGATTTGCGCGAGTTTGGGTCTCGTCGCCATGTTGTCGCTGGCGGAGGCGGGTTATCGGGGCGCCGTTTATGCGCGCGTAGGAGGAGCTTGGTGTCCTTCGGTACGAACGATTTGCCCGTCGGTTCGGGTATTCCCTCGGGTGATCTGTCGCACAGGGCCCATGTACTACTATCCCTCCTACTACGGTTGGGCACCGTACCCGGTTGTTTCCTCCACCAGTTTCGGCAACCTTTCGCCAGCCTTCTATGGGGAAGCCAGCACCTCCCGTGTTCCTGCACCGGTGATTCTCGCGCCACCTATAATCGATTCTCCGGGAAGCACATTTAGCTGGCAGCATTGATTTCCCCCGCAGAAGTGCGGCCTTCCTTGGCTTACGAACCCAAGGAGGGTCGCCTCTGATTTTCAAGGAAAGATGAAGGCGAAGGCGCTCATCATTTTTTTCTTCCCATTGCAGCGTCCTCTTGGGCTGACGCTACCTTGAACATCCCCGTTGACAAAGCGCCAGGAAAAATCGAATTAAGGACCTACCTTCAAACTAGCCCTTGCCAAGTACGGTGACCGTAGCTCAATGGTAGAGCTCCAGATTGTGGTTCTGGCTGTTGCGGGTTCGAGTCCCGTCGGTCACCCTTCCCTTCCGACGGGACGAGAACCTCGGTTCGACTACCCGCGCGCAGCGCCTTCGCCAAGCGAAGCCATATCTGTAGAGCCCCGGCGTATGCCGGGGATAATCCCGTCGGTCACCCTTTTCCCTCCGACGGGACGAGAACGCGGTTCGAACACCCCGTATTTCACTGATGCGCCTTGCGCGATAGTTTTCGTTGCGTATGCTACTGTTGGTCTGCAGCCTCGCATCCCTTTCAAAATGCTCGTTGCGCCTACTCATCTGCTAAACGGCTCAGTCGTGGTAAGGCGGCTCGAAGGCCATTCGGAGAGTCGTCCCGGATCGGTGTGCCGCCTCCTGGGTCGTGAGCGTCCAAGACCGACAAGACGTTCCCGAAATACAAGCGGCCTGCCCAGCTGCGCGCAGCCTGGGTCGAGAAGATGCAGAACAATCTCTTTAAACCCAAACCCGCAACGAAGGCGGTGACCTAAACAACATCAATCACGACATATGTACCTGCACCCACCACAACCATAATCCGCTGCACTGCGTAATCCCACCGTATATGCTCGAAAAGCTTGCCTCCAAAGGCAAGTCCGCCAGCGTCCGCGACAAAGCGCTAAAATCCCTTCGCGTTTCGCGCTACTTCCGCACCAGGCGACTCGATGCGCAAGATGCCTTTCAAGCTTTGGGTTTCCGCGCCATTGCTGGCGCGGCAGCCACTGCTGCCCCGGACAAGCTGACCCGAAAAGTTTATAGCGCCGATGGCGCGGAAGAGCTACCCGGCAAACTCGTCCGCGGCGAGGGCGCCAAACCCACGCAGGACGCTTCGGTGGATGCCGTCTACGATGGCGCCGGATCCACATACGAGCTCTACCGCGAGGAGTACGGCCGCCACTCCATCGACGACCGCGGTATGGAGATTATCCAGACCGTTCATTTCGGCAAAGCCTATCAAAACGCGTTCTGGAACGGGGAACAGATGGTTTACGGCGACGGGGACGGTAGCGTCTTCGGCGATTTCACCTCCGACATCGATGTGATCGGCCACGAACTCACCCACGGGGTCACCCAGCACGAAGCCGGGCTCATCTATGAGTTCCAGAGCGGCGCGCTGAACGAGCACTTTTCCGATGTCTTCGGCTCCCTTGTCAAGCAACGCGCCGCCAACGAGGATGCCAAGACGGCAAACTGGCTGATCGGTGAGAACGTTCTTGTCGGCAAAAAATACGTTCTCCGTTCGCTTAAGGCTCCTGGTACCGCCTACGTGAATCATCCCGTGCTGGGCACCGATCCGCAGCCCGCCACGATGGCCGACTTCCAGGAATTGTCGCTGTGGGACGACCAGGGCGGTGTGCATATCAATTCCGGAATTCCCAATCACGCCTTCTATCTGGCGGCCATTGAAATCGGAGGCTATGCGTGGGAAAAGGCGGGCCTCATCTGGTATCGCACCCTCTGCGATCTTCTAAGCGAAAATGCCACCTTCGTCCGCGCCGCCCAAGCCACCGTCCAGGCTGCCCGAAGCGAATTTGGAGCCGGCAGTCTCGAGGAACAGGCCGTAACCAAAGCCTGGAAAGATGTAAAGGTACTCTGACCTGCTCAGTGCGCCGCGCGCGATGATGCTCAAGATCGAAGCGATTCAGACAGGGCTGCAAGTGCCGGTGCCGAAAGCGTGGTCTTTCGATTCCGCCAAGGCTTCACCCAGCGAAGTTGTCGAAATCGGGCGATTGCTCGAGGGCTGCAATTTTCTTCACGCGCCGGAGCCCGTTTCGAAGCGCGCCGCTCCCGACCGAGGCACAGTCTCAATCATGGTTACTACTTCCGAGGGTTCGCGTCGGCTCACGTTTCCATTGGGGGACATCCCCAAGGAGTTCGCCCCGCTGGTGCGCTTCGTTGAATCGCGGCTGCAGTGGCGCCCGCGGAAATAGTAGCGCCGAAGAAACCGTGCGGGCGGCCTACGCTCGCGAGGCGCTCAAAGAATCGACAGCGCGCGCCGTAGCTGCTTGGCCCACGTTGACCTCCTTGGATTCCCGAGCTGGCTCTGGGGTGTTTCCCCATCGTCGCGCTGACGCTGAAACGCACGGCAGCGCTGCACGATCTATTTGCGGGCGCCTGATTGCGGGCGTCGTCGCTACAGCCCAGCGATGATCGCTCGAGCAAACTCGGATGTCGTAGCGGTTCCGCCAAGGTCGAAGGTGATGTGCTGTTTGCTGGCGATTACATCGTAGCAGGCCTGTTCGATTCGGCCGGCAAGATCGATTTCGCCGAGGTGGCGTAACATCATGCACGCACTCAGCAAGAGGGCCGTTGGGTTGGCTTTGCCTTGCCCTGCAATGTCTGGCGCGGTGCCGTGGACGCTCTCAAAGATCGCGGCACTCTCACCGATATTTCCACTCGGCGCGACCCCCAACCCGCCAATCAGGCCGGCGCACAGATCACTAACAATATCGCCGTAGAGATTGGGCAGCACCATGACATCGAAGCGCTGCGGATTTATGACTAGCTGCATGCAGCAGTTATCGACGATGACTTCCTCGTACTGCAGCTGTGGATATTTCTTTGCAATCTCACGGCAGCAGTTCAGAAACAGCCCGTCGCTCCTTTTCATGATATTCGCCTTGTGGATCGCGGATACTTTGCGGCGGTTCTGCGTAGCTGCGTAGTAGAAAGCCGACTCGGCGATTCGTATCGACGCAGCGCGCGTGATGACCTTGAGCGACTCGACGACCCCGGGCACTACCTCGTGCTCGAGACCAGAGGTACTCACCCTCGGTATTTTCGCGAACTACCACCACGTCGACGTTGTCGTAACGCGTCTTTAATCCGGCGATGCTCCGGCAGGGCCGGAGGTTCGCGTAGAGTTGAAATGCTTTGCGCAACGTGAGATTGAGCGAAACGTGCCCGGTGCCGATCGGCGTGGCAAGAGGTCCTTTGAGTGCGACAGTGTTCTTTCTGATCGAAGCGAGCGCCTCATCGGAGATCAGCTGTCCGCCGGGCTCGACAGACTCGGTGCTGACGATCTGCCGGTCCCACCGGATAGGCGCCTTGGCAGCTTCGAAAATCTGGACAACGGCGTCTGCGATCTCGGGGCCGACGCCATCGCCGGGAATTAGGGTAACGGTGTGCGTTTTCATTTGCTGATTTGGAAAAGAGAGTGGCTTGGGTAAGATACTCTGCGGCAGCGAGCCGCACTCCTCCATGAAATTCTCTCGACACTTCACTCGACGGTCAATGGAAAGACCGGCAATCTCCAACAGGATCCATGAAAATTATTCGCTACCTCGATCGTCACGGGAACGAACACTACGGTGCGGAACAGGAAGACGGCTCGGCGATCGAACTCGCAGGCACGCTGTTCTCGGAACTGAAACTCACCACCCGTCCGGCCGACGTCAGGAAACTTCTCACGCCTCTCATGCCATCTCAGATTCTCGGGATCGGGCTCAATTACCGCCGGCACGCAGAAGAAACCAAAGCGAAAATTCCGGAATTTCCCGTCCTGTTCGCCAAGGGGCTGAATACGCTCCAAAATCCAGGCGATCCGATCTTCATTCCGACTCATCTGGCCAGTGAGGAGGTCGATTACGAATGCGAGCTTGCCGTCGTTATTCGAAGCCCGTGCAAGAACGTGTCCCGCAGGAACGCCTTGGATTTTGTGCTCGGCTACACATGCGCCAACGACGTAAGCGCGCGGGACTGGCAGAAGAAGAAGGGCGGCGGTCAGTGGTGTCGCGGAAAATCTTTTGACTCCTTTTGTCCGCTCGGCCCGTGCCTCGTAACTCCCGATGAAATTCCCGATCCCAACACCCTGGCCATCCGAACCATCTTGAATGGTGTTGCGGTTCAGGATTGCTCCACGAACGATATGATCTTTGATGTGCCCTCGATCATTGAGTTTCTGAGCGGCAGCACGACTCTCCTTCCCGGCACAACAATTATCACCGGAACGCCGCACGGGGTTGGAATGGCGGCGAATCCGCCCCGCTGGCTCAAACCCGGCGACAGTGTTTCTATTGATGTCGAGAAAATCGGCAGACTGACCAATCCCGTGGAATCGGAGCCATAAACTCGCCGCATCCACCGATCCTGCGAGCCTGCTGGAGCGCGAGGGGACAGGGCTTCCATGCTGCGAACGTTCGCAGTGTCGGGAAAAATTCGACACCACAAAACGCTTCTCACCGGCAGATCTGCATCCAAATCGACGCAGCTCCATGCCTGGCCGGAATGTCAGGCAAGGCCGATGAGGCGGAGAACGTCACAGGAGCCGGAACGTGACGAGTGCCAAGAGTTCGCAACTGTGACGCGTCCAGAATTGAGCAATTTGTCGAGAGAAGAATCATCGCACCGGGAGCCGCGCAGGCGAACGCCATTTCGATTAGGCGGCCATAATCCCTTTCCGCACTAAAGAGCCGGCCGTTTCGTCCTCTTGAAAAAGTCGGCGGATCCAGAACAATCGCATCGAATTTTTCACCACGGCGAGCCAGGCGGGGCACTACGTCAAAGGCATCGTCCGCTATGAAGCGATGTCCTTCGAGAGAAAGCCCGTTGAGCTCGAAGTTGCGGCGTCCGCGTTCGAGTGCGGCTTTCGACAGATCGATGCTTAGTGTTCGCGCGCCGCAGGTGGCTGCGGCGACGGAAAATGAACATGTGTATGCGAAAACGTTCAGCAGGTTCCCAACGTTCGTCGCACGCAACCGCCTCCGGTTCGCGCGTTGATCGAGAAACAAACCGCAGGAATACCCCGCCAGGAAGTTGATCTCATAACAAAGCCCCTCTTCGCACACAACGGAAGTTCGTTGGCGAGGACTGCGCCCAATCGACCGTGGTGCGTCGTCCTTGCCGGGACGGATGACGAGGCGGCGGGCGTATATCCTCTCGATCAACACTCCCGCTTTTCCGCACCATGTGGCGAGTTGTTCTGGAATGCCCGAAGGCAGCGCTTCGGCGGTATGGGAGATGATCGCGCCATCGCCAAAACGTTCGATCCGGCATTCTTCGCCGTCGGCGATCCTATAAGCGTCCGTAGCCAGGGAAGCAAAATCTTTCGCAAGCGCAGGTGAAATCCATTTCATTCAGGCGGGGTCGAGAGCAGGTCTGCCGTTCGAGAAAATTCGTCGTCCCTCACCCACGTTCAGGGTTCGGATTGGCCTCCGGAGTGTTGGCGAAGGAATTCCGCGATCTTCTTTTGCACCTCGGATGCCCAGGGGCCAATTTCAACGAGATGCCCAGCTCCTTCGACCGGATACAGGACCGCTCCAGGGATTCTGCCGGCGACCACTTGCGCCTCGGCAATGGGCACGCATTTGTCCGCAGTGCCATGCACGACAAGCGTTGGCACATTGATGGTCTCGAACGGGAAATCGGACATTGCACGAATTTGAACGAGATCGTTGCGGATGCCGGCTTCCCTCACGCTCAACGGCACAAAGGTTCCTACCAGGCTCTGGAACCATTCAAGCTGATCCGAATTACTAAGGACATTGTTTGCCAATGCGTCGCGCTGGACCTCGGTGCCGCTATTCTCAGCTTCAAGGAACCGCGAAAGAATTCTGGCCGGATCCCTTTCTGCCGCCTCAACGCAAAGCCAGGCGCCGATGTCACTCCTGAATCCATCGAGCACAAGCCTTCCGGGTTCGCTCGGTTGCGGTTTCCCATGCGGATCGAACTTCGCTGTCACAGCGGCAACGAGAACCAAAGCCCAGACCTTCCCTGGATGCCGAATCACAAATTGAATAGCTGCGGGCGCTCCCGATGAGCTTGCCAGAACTGCCACACTGGAAATTCCTATCGTGTCGATCAAGGCGGCCATCGCATCGGCTTGCTGCTCAGGCAAGAGTCCGGTGGCTAAAGGCGTGCGCAAATAGCCGGGACGCGATGGCGCGACGATCTGAAATTCGTCCTCCATGAACGAAGAACCCAACAGCATCGCCTGGTCGTAGCCGCCCGGTGCGCCGTGAAAGACCAGTACCGCCGGTCCGTCGCCTCGGATTAGAAATTCCACCGGTCCCAGATCGGTCTTCGTAATCTCGCTGGCGGAATCCAGCGCGGCAAGCCCGTCCGAGCGCCACGAGGCCATCCCCGCGAGAACGAGCCCGATTGCCAGAAGCACCAGCACACAGAGTAAAAAACTGCTTCTCGCGAGAAGCCGAAGCGAAGACGTCATCGAAGGAAGTGATGGGTCCGCGATGAGCAGTGGCAAGAAAAGAAGTGATCACCCGTCATTTTTCACCGCCACGAAAATTGGGGGCACACGGATTCGAACCGTGAACCAAGCAGTTATGAGCCGCCTGCTCTGACCGTTGAGCTATGCCCCCTCTCGCTGAACTAAACAGAATTTTTGGAGATTGCGGGAGGTTTTTTTGCCGGACATTGCGAAGCGAGCCTTAAGAAACCGTCCGCCGAACCAATCCCAGCCTTTGAGAGCAAGCGGGAGGCCGTCAAAGAAAGGATTGCTCCCGAAACGAAGGCTCATCTCAAGCGAGAATAAGCGGTCGCCCAGCTTGCGATGCAGCCACGTGCCCCGCATTTGCTTTATGCGCGGAAGAAGCCGCAAATAAGGCCCCGCTGAACTCCGCCGCCAATTCCGAGGCTTCATCCGGGCGAAAAACGGTCGGCGATTTTCCTCCGCATCTCCGCTTGCCAAGGGTCATTTAGCTGCTTAAACACTCTGCTGTATGAAGAAGATTGAGGCCATTATTAAACCCTTCAAAATGGAAGACGTCAAAGAAGCTCTGGCGGAAGTTGGCATCGAGGGAATGACCGTCAGCGAAGTGAAGGGTTTTGGGCGCCAAAAAGGCCACACCGAAATTTACCGCGGCAGCGAATACACCGTCGATTTTCTGCCCAAGGTCAAGTTCGAAATCGTCGTCATCGACAGCATCGTGGAAAAAGCCGTCAAGGCCATCTCGGATTCTGCCAAGACCGGAAAAATCGGTGACGGCAAAATCTTTGTACTTCCCATAGAGAACGCGATTCGTATTCGCACCGAAGAGACCGGAGAAAACGCGATCTAACGAAGAGCGGCGCGAGCGTTTCTCGGTCGATCGTTGCCTGTTTTTCGTAATGGAATGGTGGAAAGCTCTCATTCTCGGCATCGTTGAGGGCGTCACAGAATACCTTCCGGTCAGCTCAACGGGACACCTCCTTTTGACTCAACGTGCCTTGGGAATTCCGCAGAGCGAATCGGCGGATGCCTTCGCAATCTGCATTCAGGCGGGAGCGATCGTCGCAGTCCTCGGTCTTTATTTTTCCCGCGTTCGCCAAATGGCCCTCGGCGTTGCCGGCCGCGATTCCCAGGGCCTGCAAATGGTTCTCAATGTCATCGCCGCCTTCCTGCCTGCGGCCTTTCTTGGACTGCTCTTTGAGAAGTCGATCAAGAAGTATCTTTTCGGAGGCGAAGCATGGGGACTCTGGCCAATTGTGGCGGCCTGGTTTTTAGGCGGAGTCGCGATTCTCGCCGTGAGCTGGTGGCAGTCCTCACGTCGAACGAAGTCCCACCAATTGGGTCTTGGCTTAGATTCTCTTACTTGGAGGATGGCTGTCGTGGTCGGATTAATTCAATGTATTGCCATGTGGCCCGGAGTTAGCCGCAGCCTGGTGACTATCGTCGGAGGCGTCGTTGTCGGATTGAGCCTGCCGGCGGCGGTCGAATTCAGTTTTTTGCTTGGACTGCTTACTTTGAGTGCCGCCACCGCATACGACGGCTTGAAGTACGGCCAGGAAATGGTGCACTCGTTCGGTTTACTCGCAATCTTCTTTGGTTTCCTTGGAGCGTGGATCTCCGCCGTTCTTGCCGTCAAATGGATGGTGGCTTATCTCAAGACGCACGGCATGCAGATTTTCGGCTACTACCGGATTGCACTCGCCATGGTGGTGACTTTCCTGATTTTGGGTGGGTGGCTCAGTCACTAGGCCATGACAGTGGCATTGATTCCTCCTGACCTCCAAGCCATCGTGGCTTGTGAAGATGTGCGCACGGAAATCAGCGGCCAGCAAACGCTCGTCGGCGTCTTCGGAATGATTCCCGCGCACGTGCTGCCAATCGGATTCCTTAAGCTTTGCCTGTGGACACGCTGGTGCGGCGGCACCGGCCAGTTTATGGAGAAGTCGCTCATTCTTGGCTGCGACGACGAGCAACCCATCGCCCAAAGCGAACTAAAATTCTCCCTGCCGGGGCTGGACTCCTACGTCACCAATGTCCACATCCTCGGCGGCGTGCAATTCCAACAATATGGAATTTATCATGTCGAGATTCATCTCGACAACGAACTGAAGTTGCGCTTTCCGCTGCCCGTGGTTCGCGTTAAGCACCCCGAACAGCCAGCCATCTAGAGGTCGAGATTCTCGCCATCGTCCGGCAAATAGACGGCATCTGTGCCCGGCAGTTCGCGGTCGAACAGCATTTGAAGATCTCCGCGACGCTCGTCAAGGTCTGTGGAAAGATGAGTCAAACACAGAGTTCCAATGCTGGCGCCGCGCAATACGGCAACCAGCTCTTCAGGAGTAAAATGGGCGAGTTCGCAAATGAGAAGATCAACAGGTTTCTCCACAACGCTGCGCAGATCCTCAGCCGATCCAAGATCGCCCGAATATATGAATCGTTTGCCCGCCGCGAGAACCTCAAAAAGAAAGGACTCAATGGCGAGATTTCCGATCTTCTCGCGGGTGCGGTCGAGGTGCGTCGTTGGATACGGCCGAACTGTCATGCCATCGAGGGATATCGCAGTCTCCGTCTCCCACGAAAAGATCTCGACGGGAAAGCTAAGAACCTCAGATGGCAGCAAGACGGCATCAAGCCACGCCCGGAGAGGCGCTGAAAGATGGCGCGGCACGCCCACCGGCAGCGGCCTTTGCCGCCCGTGCAGCCAGCTTGCTTGAAGCAACAACGGTAACCCGCCAATGTGATCGGAATGCGCATGGCTAATCCACACCGCGTCGAGTTCAGCAAGTGAGATGCCGATGTCGAGAAGTTGAGAACCGCACGGTTCACCGGCATCAAGAAGCACGCGTGTGTGATCAACCTCGAGAAGGACGCTGGACTGAAAACGCCCGGCAGCCACGTTTCCCGGCCCCGTCCCAAGAAAAGTTACAGATGACATTTAAGCGAACTGGTAGGAGATTTATCTCCGCCCGACAAGCTGCAGCAACCGAAAAAGTTGCAACGCCCACCCTTCAAATACTAAAATTTCGAACGATGCGGTTCCTCCGAAAATATGCATTCTGGGTCTTACTTTTCTGCCTCGTCACCGTTTTGGTTAGTGCTCCATCCCCGGACACGGCCAGAACGCGCCTCGCAGATGGGTTCGACCAGCCCGTTGGAAAACCCGATGCTGCTGGATATTACACTTCGCGCGGCTTTCGACCAAGATACCACATGGGTGAGGACTGGAACGGCCTTGAGGGAGGCAACAAAGACTTGGGCAAGCCCGTTTATGCAACGGCGAACGGCCTTGTTGTTCTCGCTCGCGATATGCGAATGGGTTGGGGAAATTTGATCATCGTCCGTCACATTTTTCTCGAAGACAAACAAATGAAAACCGCGGATTCCGCTTATGCCCACCTCGAGAAGATCCTCGTGCGCGAGGGACAGCAAATTGTTCGGGGACAGCAAATCGGCACCATTGGAACCAATCGCGGAATGTATACCGCGCACCTTCACTTCGAAATCCGGAAAAATCTTTTCATCGGCTACAACCAGCGCGGTTTCGGGAAGGATTATTCCAATTACTACGTCCCCAGTTCATTCATCGCCCAGCGGCGCAAACTGTACGGAGCCGGCCGCAGCGCGCTCGTCGCAGTCAACACATTCAACGTCCAGGCAAGGGAAGTGCTGCCTCCGGACGAATCGACGACGCGCGCCCAATCCAAGGGATCAGAAAACCTGCCATCGGCGCCCTCCTCGGCTCCGTCGAAAAAGCGGGATGTGTTCCGCGTGAATCGTTTCAGCGATAGCTTCTAATTCGCTCTCCCTCACGCGCCGCTTGTCACCGCCGGTAAGCCCGAGTAAACAGCGCTTGTTGACGATACCTGAAACCCTTTTTCTCATTGCTGGAAGAGGCCGCTACCCCTCGCTCCTGATCGAATCAGCGCGGGCGTCCGGAGTGAAAAAGATTTCCATCGCGGCGTTCGAGGGCGAAACGCCGAAAGCCGCGAGCGCCAGCGCCGACGAAGTCCATTGGTTGCGCGTTGGCCAGCTCGGCAAGCTGCTCGATGCCGCGAGAAAATCCGGTGCTCGCCATGCGATGATGGCAGGCCAGCTTGCGCCGGCCAACCTGTTCAATCTGCGTCCAGACCTTCGCGCTTTAATGCTTCTTGCAGGATTAAAGCGCCGCAATGCCGAGACACTCTTTGGAGAGGTCGCGAAGCAGCTTGCAAAGGCCGGCCTGGAGCTCCTGAACGCTATGACCTTCCTCGACGCGCACATTGCCCGCTCGGGTCTTATCGCGGGACCTCGGCCTGGATCGCGCGGCATGGAAGACATGCGCTTCGGCTTTGACGTCGCCAAGGAAATCAGCCGCCTCGATATCGGACAGACCGTGATCGTCAAAGCTGGCACCGTCCTCGCCGTCGAGGCCTTTGAAGGTACCAACGAATGCATCCGCCGTGGCGGCAGCCTCGGACGCAAGGACGCGGTCCTGGTCAAGGTGGCGAAACCGAATCAAGACATGCGCTTCGACGTTCCGGTCATCGGCGAGATGACCGTCGCGGTGGCACGCGAGGCTAAGTTGAAAATCATCGCGTGCGAAGCGAATTGCACCCTGCTGCTTGATAGTCCCGCGGTGTGCCGTGCAGCTTCAGAAGCCGGCATCACTCTTTACGGAATTTCGGAATGAGCATTCTTCGCACGGGCGTTGTCGGCGTCGGCCACATGGGCATCAATCATGCGCGCATCTATTCGGAACTCGATAACTGCACCCTTTCGGCCGTCTACGACAAAAATCATGACGCCGCGCGTCGCGTGGCAAAAAGGTACCGCACGTACGCTGCCAGCTCCCTTGAGGAGTTTGCGGGACTTGTGGATGCGGCAACAATCTGCACGCCCACCGTCACCCACTACGAGATTGGCGCCTTTCTCCTGGAACGCGGCAAACACCTTCTCGTGGAAAAGCCCGTCGCCGACACCCCGGCTGATGCCCGCGCGCTTTCCGAGCTCGCTACGAGCCGTTCTTGCGTGCTCCAGGTGGGACACATCGAGCGGTTCAACCCAGTCCTTGCCGCGCTGGAAGGCAAACTTAATAACCCACGCTTTTTGGAAGTCACTCGCCTGTCGCCGTATCCAAACCGAAGCACCGATATCGGCGTTGTTCTCGACCTGATGATTCACGACATCGAAATTATCCTGCACATTGTCCGTTCGCCGATCGTCAGCATGGATCCGGTCGGCATTGCCGTGCTGAGCAAGGGTGAGGATATCGCCAATGTCCGCTTTCGCTTTGAGAGCGGCTGTGTCGCCAATGTCACCGCCAGCCGAATCAGTCGCGACACAGTGCGGAAAATTCGCGTCTTCCAAGAGAACGCTTATCTTTCGCTGGACTACCAGAAACAGGACGGTGTGATGTACCGCCTTCACGATGGCCCGAAGGGTAAGCAAATCGTCCGCGACAAAGTCGAGATCCGGCGCGGGGAACCGCTCAAAATCGAGCTAGAGGCCTTTATCCACTGCGCGCGCGAAGGCGCAAAGCCCAAGGTATCCGGTCACGAGGCTGCCGATGCCCTCGACATCGCGTTGGAAATCACGCGCCGCATCGAGGAAGCCGATCCCCGAAAAAAGACCGATCTTCGGCTTCCATGACCACTCTTTGGTTCGTTGCCGGCGAGGCCAGCGGGGACGCCCGCGCCGCCGAGGTGATGAACGTCTTGCGCACACTCGCCCCGAAGCTCCGCTTTCTTGGCGCGGGAGGCCCTAAAATGCGCACCTTTGCGACGGAACCTTTCGACGATTGGATCGCGGAGGCCGGCGTGCTGGGACTGTGGGACGTCTTGAAGCACTACGGTTACTTTCGGAAAAAATTCCACCGCATGCTTGATCAAATCGAAGAGACAAAGCCGGACGCCGTCGTTCTGGTCGACTATCCCGGATTCAATCTCCGCCTGGCGAAAGCTCTGCGGGCGCGCAGCTTTCCGGGAAAGATTCTCTTTTATATCAGCCCTCAAGTCTGGGCCTGGAACCGCGGAAGGATTCCAAAAATGGCACGCCTCCTCGATTTGATGATCTGCGTTTTTCCGTTCGAGCAGCCGATGTACGAGGCTAGCGGGCTGCACACGATCTTTGTCGGTCATCCCCTCCTCGAAGCCCTCGCCGCCGAAAAAACCGGCGTCGCCCGCGACGAAGACCTCCTCGGGCTCTTCCCGGGCAGCCGCGAACGGGAGGTGAAGCGCATCTTCCCCACCATGGTCGCCGCCAGCCATCTGATCCGGGAACAAAGACCGGACGTCCGCTTTGAAGCCGCCGCAGCCAACGAAGCGCATGCCAAACGCATGCGGCAAATGGCCGGCGACTTGCCTCTTGTGATCCGGTCGGGAACTGCTCATCAACTCATGCAGCGTGCTTGCGCTGGCATCGTCTGTTCCGGCACGGCCACTCTCGAGGCTGCCTTTTTTGGTCTCCCTTACTGTCTCGTCTATCGGGTTGCGTGGCTCACCTTCGAGGTGGGCCGTCGCCTCGTGGATGTCGATTGCCTCGGCATTATCAATATCTTGAACAACTACAAACAGAACCCGCCCGAGGACCCTCGTCTGCCCGCAAGACCAGCGCCCCACGTCATCCGTGAGTTCATCCAGCACCTTGTCACGCCGGAGGCCCTCGCCTCGGAGGCCCTGCTCCTGATGAACGATCCACAGCATCGCTCGTGCCTTGTCGCGAAGGTCGACGAAATCGTATCCACTCTCGAAGCTGAAGGCGCAATCCGCCGCGCCTCACAAGCGATTCTCGACGCCCTCCGATAAAATTCCCGAGTTCGAGATTTCCTTTCGAGAATTTCAGTAGATCCTTACGCGCGGACCTTATCAATGCGCTTCCGGACAAGAGTCTTCACCCTCTTTCTGGTCATGGCTATCCTGACCGGTTTGCTAATCGCCGCCTTGTTGTATCGCCCGACGAAGCAGCTCTTCATGGATCTGATGCGCACGAACGTGCTTTCCATCGCAGCCACCACAGCCGCCATGATGGACGCAGACTCTCACAATGCAATCCGCGCACGTTCCGACCAGGATACTCCCACCTACAAGCAACTCGAAAGCGAGTTGAGGCGCGCTCGCGATGCGAACCGTCGCCGCGACACCTACGTTAAATACCTCTACTCGATGCGCCCCTACCCTCAAGATCCCAAAACGGCCGAGTTCGTTTTGGACGCCGAGGAAGAGGGTGTGAACAAATCGAATGTCGGCGACGTCTATAAGAGCGAAAACCCCAATTACCTTGTCCGCTTCAACGAGTTTCAAGCCGACGAAGAGTTTGTGAGCGATCAATGGGGCCTTTGGCTCACCGCGAACGCGCCGATTCGCGACGCGAGCAATCAGACCGTGGGGGCGATTGGCGTTGATGTCAGCGCAACGGAAGCCATAGAGCGTCTGAAGGGATTGTTTTGGCACGGCGCGCTGGCTCTCGGCGTCTCCCTCATCGCCGCCTACTTCCTGGCCAGTTTTGCCTCACGGCGGATCGCTCAACCGTTGATCACCATCCGCGACACCGTCGAGCGCATCGCAGCAGGTGACTACACCCAAACGCTCAAGCTGTCCTCGAAAGACGAATTTGGAGAAGTGGCCAACGCTCTCAACAAGATGACCATCGGCTTGCAGCAGCGAGAGGATCTTAAAAGCGCGCTTGCGCGCTATGTATCCGAGGACATCCTCAATGAAATCATTTACGCCGGCAGACCCTCCGAACTTTACAGCCAACGCAAGAAAGTCACCGCGCTCTTCGCCGACGTGCGTGGATTCACCCATTTTTCCGAGCAGTTGAGTCCGGAGGAGACGGTCGCGATGCTGAACGACTACTTCGAGAAAATGATCGATTCGGTCTTCAAGAACTTTGGGCACTTGAACAAATTCATGGGCGATGGTCTCATGGCGCTCTTTGGCGCCCTGCGCGAAGACGAATTCCAGGAAGAACACGCCGTACAGGCCGCGCTCGACATGCGTACCGCCCTCAAGGAACTGCAGGATAAGTGGGCCACCTCCGAAAGCCGGGCGCGCGACGCCTTAGCTTCCCTCCGCATAGGCATCGGCATCAATACAGGCCTTGCCATCGTGGGAAATATCGGCTCCAAGCAACGCATGGAGTTCACGGCCATCGGGGACTCAATCAATCTCGCCGCGCGGCTTGAACAAGCAACACGCGATCGCGGACTGGACATTCTTGTCAGTGAATTCACCTACGTCGCCACGCGCAGCCGCTTCCCCTTCGAGCCAGCAGGAGAGATTTCCCTCAAGGGCAAGACCGAAAGCACTCGTACCTACACGATCGGAAAACCGGCATGAACGAGTCCTTCCTTAAGACCCATCTCGAATCCATCTGGGCGCCTTGGCGCGTCGAGTATTTCCGTGCGGAACACCTCGCCGGATCCGATTTCCTCAGCGAAGCTGCGCAAGGCGATGACGACGACGCCCACCTCGTTGTCACCCGTCGCAAAGCCGCGTTTCTTCTAATGAACAAATACCCGTATTCGGCGGGGCATTTGATGGCAGTGCCCTATCGCAAGGTCTCCGAGATGACTGAGCTCACCGATGACGAGGTGCTTGAACTTTGGCATCTCTGCATTCATGCCCAGCGCTTGCTCAAGGAATGCGTCAAAGCCCAGGGCTTCAATATCGGCTGGAATTTGGGAAAACCCGCGGGCGCAGGAGTCCAGGACCATCTCCACCTCCATATCGTCCCACGTTGGGTAGGTGATGCGAATTTCATGACCGTTGTCGGTGGCGTCCGCATCATCCCCGAAGCGTTGAAGCCGCTTTATGAACGTCTGAAAGCCGCACAGGATCAGTTTGGCGCTGAGCCCTGAAATCTCGCGCCCTCCCGCGCCAGGGCCCTCTTCGCGCTGAGAACGTCGATGACTTCGGAACATTCCTTCGATGTCATAGTCGTCGGTGGCGGCGCGGCCGGAATGATGTGCGCGCTGACAGCTGGGCAGCGCGGACGCCGGGTCGCCCTGCTGGAGCACAATGATCGCGTAGGCAAGAAGATCGCGATATCCGGCGGAGGACGCTGCAACTTCACCAATATCCACGCCGGACCAGACAATTTTCTTTCGAAAAATCGCGACTTCTGCCGGTCTGCGCTGGCGCGCTACACGCCTTGGGACTTCATCGGGTTGGTCGAAAAGCACGGGATTGCCTATCATGAAAAGAAGCTCGGCCAACAATTCTGCGACGGCAGTTCCCGTGCGATCATCGTGATGCTGCTCGATGAATGCCGGGCGGCAAAGGTGGATATCCGCTGCGAGTGCAGCGTGTCGGAAGTGCGAAAATCGGATCGATTTTACTTGAGAACAGCTAAGGAAAGTTTCGCTTGCGATTCGCTGGTCATCGCCACGGGTGGTTTGTCCCTTGCCAAGCTCGGTGCGACGGACTTTGGTTACCGCACGGCCGCGCAGTTTGGATTGCGCGTGACGAAGTTGCGCCCCGGATTGGTGCCTCTCACCTTTCATGATGAGGAAAGGGCGCATTTCCAAAACCTCAGCGGCGTTGCTTTGCCGGTCGTTGCGCGCGCCGGCGGCGCGTCATTCGATGAAGCGATGCTCTTCACCCATCGCGGTCTGAGCGGCCCGGCGATCCTGCAGATTTCATCTTACTTGAGGGACCACGAAACCGTGTCCTTCGATCTTCTCCCGGAGTTTTCGGATTCAGGCTGGCTCTCCACGGAAGGGGCCCCGAACGCCACCGCACTCCTCAGTCGTTACTTGCCACGCCGGTTCGCCGAAGTATGGAGCCGGCGATACACCGCGGAGAAACCCTTGTCACATTACAATGCCAAGGAGCTCGGAGATCTCGATAAGCTGCTTCATCATTGGCCTATTCAATTCTCAGGCACCGAGGGATTTCCACGAGCCGAAGTCACTCTTGGCGGGGTTGACACCAGTGAACTCTCCTCCAAGACCCTGGAAGCGCGCAACAATCGCGGCCTTTTCTTTATTGGGGAAGTCGTCGATGTAACCGGCTGGCTCGGCGGATACAATTTCCAGTGGGCCTGGGCCAGCGGCTACGCGGCGGGACTGGTTGTCTAAGCGCCGATCAACGTTTAAATTCCTCAATGAATTCTTGCCGGGTTCGTGACGCCGAACGCAATGCCGCCTTGGCTGAGGTGCAGGCCGTTTACTCCGATCTGGCCGCGCGGCCAATCGATCGGCGGTGCACCCTGCGCACGGAATGCTGTCACTTCAAGCTGACCGGTTTGACCCCTTTCTTAACCAAGGGTGAGGCATTGCTCGCCGCGAAGGCCTTGCGAGCTTCGGGGCGCAGAAAGATTTCCGATCGCAAAGACGGAGCATGTCCCCTTCTGGATCCGGAGACTTCGCGCTGCCTCGTCTATCAGGCTCGTCCTTTCGGGTGTCGCACCCATTTCTGCGGAGCGGCGGGTGGACCTTACTCGCGTCGGGAGGTTCTCGATTTGATCCGGCGGCTCGAACGCGTTGATGCGGAAGTCGGCGGCAACGGTCCACGCCCTCTGCCTGACGCCGTGGCCGAGGGCTTGCGGATGCTGGCTTAGCACGCTACATTCCGCGCCTTTTGCCATGCTCACGGTTTCACAGCTCACCAAATCGTACGCGGGACGCGTTCTTTTCGAGGATGCGTCGCTGCAAATCAATGCGGGAGACCGCGTTGGCTTGATTGGACCCAACGGGGTGGGCAAATCGACTCTCTTTTCGCTCATTCTTCGTGAAATCTCCCCGGATGCGGGGACGCTCTCGCTTCCACGGGGAGTGAGTTTGGGCTTCCTTCCGCAAGAAAGCGTGCCCAGCGGCGACGAAACCGTCCTTGAACTGACCATGGCGATTTCCACAAGCTTCGTCGAAGTGCAGAAGGCTTTGCGCGATCACCCCAATGAGAACTCGGACGAGCACCATGAAGCCATCGCGCGATATGTCGAGCTGGGCGGATACAGTCTTGAGGCGAAAGCCAAGCGTATTCTTGCCGGGTTGGCCTTCCGCGAAGACGACTTCAATCGACCGGCTCGATCGATGTCCGGCGGATGGATCATGCGAGCCCATCTTGCTCGACTCCTCGTGATGGAGCCCGACCTGCTCATGCTCGACGAACCGACCAATCACCTCGATCTCGAATCTCTCGGCTGGTTTCAGAGCTACCTCAAGATGTACCCGGGAGCGATCCTGGCGATCTCTCATGATCGTGCATTTCTCAATGCCATCTGTCGGACCATTGTCGAGATCTCTCGCCAGCGCCTTCAACGCTACACTGGCAACTACGACGATTTTTTGTCACAGAAACGTGCGAGAGAGGAACACTATCTCGCCGCCTATAAAAATCAGCAGCGCGAAATCGCCCACCTCGAGGAGTTCGTCAACCGCTTCCGAGCGAAGGCGAGCAAGGCCTCTCAAGCTCAGGAACGACTAAAACGTCTGGAAAAGATGGATCGCCTCGAAGCCCCGCAAGGCAGGGAGGCGACCGTCAAGTTCAAGTTCCCTCAACCAGCGCGTGCCGGCCAACGCGTGATGGCACTGGAACGCGTGCGGCAGGCCTACGGAGATCATACCGTCTATGAAAATCTCAACCTCACCATCGAGCGCGGCCAGCGCACGGTCCTGGTCGGTCCAAACGGGGCCGGCAAATCGACCCTCTTGAAAATCCTCGCTGGGCTTGTTCGTATCCAGTCCGGTGAGCGCTTGCCCGGTCATAATGTCAGCATCGGCTATTTCGCGCAGCATCGCACAGACATCCTCGATGCAAGACGCACCGTGCTCGACGAAGCGGTGGCGGATGCCGAAAATATCGGAGAGCAAACTGCTCGCACTGTGCTTGGTTCGTTTCTCTTCCGCGGCGATGATGTCTTCAAGAGCGTGGCTGTGCTGAGCGGCGGCGAGAAGAGCCGTCTCGCGCTCGTGAAGATCCTCCTCCAGCCCCCGAACCTGCTGCTTCTGGATGAACCGACCACGCACCTCGACATGCCAAGCATCGACGCGTTGATCCAAGCCCTCCGGCAATACGAAAGCACGCTCGTCTTCATCAGCCATGACGTGCACTTCATTCGCTCCATCGCCAGCACCGTCCTTCACATCAATGCGGGACACCTCACGCCGTATGCGGGCGAGTACGACTACTACCTCGAAAAGTCCCAAGCAACGTCCGAACGCGACGCATTGATTGCCCCATTAGCCAAAGGAAATGATCGCATCAAACAATCTGCTCTTCCAGACCGCAAACACGGCCTCCGGGAGATCCGCGAGCGACGCAGGGCGGACGCCGAACGTAAGCAGGCATCCACAAGGGAGCGCCGCGCACGAGAGAAGGACCTCGCTAGATTGGAAGCCACCATTCTAAGGCTCGAAACGAAACAAAGGGAACTTGCGATGCAACTGGAGCATCCCGATCTCTACCGCAACGCGGCAAAGCCACTTGCACTCCACCGCGAGCTTTCGACGGTGACATCAGAATTGAAAATGGCGAACGTCGCCTGGAACAAGACCGCAGACGCCTTGAGCACGCCGGCGGATGCATAGTCCGGCACTGATCGGTATTGCACGGACAACTCCACTCGACGAATCCAGCGGTCTGTGGGAGCGCGGCTTCGCGCTGCAGTGAAGCAAGAAACGGGCACGGGACATCGAGTTGGCCGAACAAGCACAGTCGGCTTCCAAAGCGGCTCAACCGTCCCGTACGGCGGCTGTGACGACGAGTTCGACCGCGAGATTCAGCGGTAGTCGCGAAGGAGTGAACGCGGCACGCGTGTGGACACCGCGTTCGCTCAGCACGGAGATAAAGAGGTCGGACGCGCCATCGAGCACTCGTGGTGCCCGGCTCCAGCCGGGCAGAGAGGCGACGTGCCCCTCGACACGCAGAAGCGTTTTTAGCCGATCGAAACCACCCAGGGCGGTGCGGATCTGCGCGAGCACATTGAGGGCAGCGAGGCGAGCAGCGGCGTAGCCCTGGTCTTCGGTTAGCCTGCGCCCACCTGGCCGGTGTAGAGGAGTCGGCCGTTTTTGATCGGAAACTGGCCGGAGAGCAAGTTGCCGGAGACCTGCGATGGCAGGTAATTGCCAGCCGGATTCGGTGGGCCGGGCAGTGTGAGACCGAGTTCTTTCAAGCTTATCTGCTGAGAAGCGTTTCGATGCGTTTGCGCACGGCCTCGTCCATGATAATAAGCGGCGGCCAGCGGCGTTGAAAGCCTTCACCGGGAAGTTTCTTCGTCGCGTCAATTCCGAGTTTGCTGCCGACAGCGATTTCGCTCGTGGCGTGGTCGAGCACATCAGAGGGGCCTTTGGTAAAGATGCTGTCGCGCTGTGGGTCGGTATTGGCGCAAAGACGGAAGAGAACGTCGCTTGTGTTGTGCACATTCACGTCGTGATCCACCACGATGATGTACTTTGTAAACATCATTTGTCCCATGCCCCAGAGGCCATGCATGATCTTGTAGGCCTGCATCGGATAGGTTTTTTTGATGCTAACAAAAACAAGATTGTGGAAAACACCCTCAGCCGGCAGCGCAATGTCCATGATTTCGGGAAAGTTCATCTTGAAAACGGGCAGGAACAGTTTCACCGAAGCACTGCCCATATAGAAATCTTCCATCGGTGGGATGCCGACAATGGTGGCTGGATAGACGGCATCCTTACGATGCGTGATGGCCGTGACATGAAAGACGGGATACAGCTCAGGCAAAGTGTAGTAGCCTGTGTGATCGCCGAACGGGCCTTCCTCCCGAAGAGGCTCGCGCGGATCGACGTAGCCTTCTATGACAAAGTCTGCATTGGCGGGGACTTCGAGGTCACTGGTCTCGCACTTTACAAGCTCGATGGATTTCTTGCGAAGGTATCCTGCGAGTAAAAATTCATCGAGTCCATCGGGCAACGGCGCCGTGGCGGCAAAGGGGAAGACGGGATCGCCGCCAAGAAAAATGGCGACCGGCATGCGAGTACCCGTTTCGTAGTATCGGCGACCGTGGCGTGCACCAACCTTCTGAAGCTGCCAGTGCATGCCTGTGGTGCGTTCGTCATAGATCTGAATGCGATACATTCCGACATTGCGTTCCCCGGTGTCCGGGTCCTGAGTGACCACGCACGGAAGCGTGATGAAGCGTCCGCCATCGAGTGGCCAGCACTTGAGAATGGGGAGATTGAGAAGACTTGGGAGTCGAGAGCTAAAGGTGGAGGGATTCTTCCAGTCTGGTGCCGGCGGCCAACGCTCAACCCTCAACTCAGAGCTCTCAACTTTGTGAATGATCTCCTTGCACGGGCCGCTACTTACCCGTTTGGGTTTCGCATGGCGCATCTCAAGTGCCGTGCCTAGCAGCTTCAGGGTTTCGCGCAGGTTGGTCGGCGGCTTGGCCTTCAATAGCGCGCCAAGCTCGGCTGCGACGTCATCCACTGAGTCCGCGCCCATGCTGATGGCCATTCGCTTCCAGGAGCCCATCGTGTTGATCGCGACGGGAAATGGGCTTACTTCACCGTTGATCGTGGGCTTTTCGATTAAGAGAGCTTTGCCGCCCGCTGGCGACTTCATCTCGCGGTTTGCGAGCTCGGTGATCTCGAGCTCGGTTGCTACGGGCTGGCTAATGCGCATGAGCTCGCCGGCCTTATCCAGCGCTTCGACAAAGTCCCGAAAGGAGGAGAAGGCCATATCAGACCGCCGAGGCCCGACAAACGACTAGCGGGGAGCTGGACGCCGGCAGGAACAAGCTGCGCAATTCGGCACGCAACCAGATTCGCACGCCGCGCAAGATCAGCTTCCAAACGTGCCGATTCGGTTCAAAACCCTTCAACAACGTCCGGGAATCCAAATTCATCGACCCATAGACACCGGCCGCCTGGCGCCTTTGCGCGATGCGCGCAAGGCGCTGATTGTAAAAAGCCATAGCGCGGCTGACGATTACCCCGTCAAAGGATCCTTCAAAGGGAAATTCCGAAAATCCCGCGCGCGGGCAGCGTATCACGCTACGAACAGGCCCGAAGAAAAACAGCCCAAGATCCATAAGAAAGGCGGCCGTCATCAACTCCTGGTCGCCCAGGTAATGATATTTGTCTTTGTAAAGCGCCTCAAACCAGCCCCAATACGAGCGCGAAAACCGCTCGTTTAGATCCCCTAAATCGAAGGACTCTCCCCGACTTTCCCCGGATGATGCGGTTCACGGCGGCGGAGACTGTCCATGAACAATAATCGAGTCCCTGGCTGTAAAGTGGATCCAAGAAAGCGGCCGCATCCCCGACGATCTGCCAGCCCGGACCGGCAATTCGCGCGGCATAGTAGGGGAGCGCCGAATACGCCTTGACGTCGCCTTCAATGTATTCGGCATCCCTGAAAATTTCCCTTCCGACGGGATGCGTTAGCAAGTGCGCTTTCAACTTGTCGCCCAAGCGCGCGGCTTCCGGCGGGCTATAGAGACGTGAATCATAGACCAATCCAGCGCTGTAGTCCCCACCCCGCAATGGAATGATCCAGCACCACCAACCGTAGCCTGTGAGATGATTCGTTGCCGAGGCACGGCTGACTTGGCACGAACGGGCATAGCTCGGAAAGCGACTCAGCAGATCGTAGCCATCCCAATCCTTCACATTGCGAAAGCGCGCCCAAATCGCGTTCGTTGGATGCTCGGGCAGACTGCGCAAGAGCTCCATCCGGCGGGCAAGCAAGGTCGCCCGACCACTCGCATCGATTAACCAGCGGGCAAAGAGTTCACGCTCTCCACTGGCGCCGCGAACTGTGAGACGAGAGGGACCAGCTTCGGAGACTTCGATTGAGGCGACCTTCGCAGGACGCCAAACGTCCGCGCCGGCTTCTTTTGCGAGCGAGAGCACATGCTCATCGAGCACCTCGCGATCCACCTGATAAGATGGCAAACGCACCTGATAAAACGCTCCCACCTCTCCGCAGCGGTCAAAGTCATCTTCGGGTCCTCGCGAAAACCAAAAGCGCAAGCCGTTCTTTACCACATGGTGGTGGCAGAGGTGATGCGTCAGCGCCAGGCGTTTGGTAAGGAAACACCCGCTCACCTCTGTGGTCGCCTCGCCCACCTTGCGATCGAAATGCGCCGATCGCTCGATCACTACAACACGAAGATCGGGAGCTTCGCGTCGGAGCAGCAAAGCGGTTGCGGCGCCGGAAAACGCCCCACCTATCACGGCGACATCGTAACTCTCCTGCATCCCTTCCTGCATAGACAACGAAACGAGAGCTGGCAACCGGTCTCCTTCAGGATGTACGAGCGAGACCGGCGAACTTGTTGGAGAGGAACGTTGCCATTCGTTGGATAATGGACCATGTTTTAAACATGGTAAAGAACATGCGCAATTTGCTTCTTGCGACGTCTTGCGCGATTACGCTCTGCGCCCCCCTCCAGTCGCAGACGGACAACTCCGCGACCGCCGCAAAGCAAGCGAACAATTCCGCAAAGGCCGAAAAGAACACGGTGACAAAGCTCGACGGAACAAAACTCTTGGGACTCGTCGAGGTCACGGATGACTACACTATCCGCATTACGAATGATTCGGGCATCACCAGGCTTCCGATCACTCAGCTTGGTGACGCCGATTTCCAAAAATACGGATTCCAGAAAGATCGGGCGGAGGATGGACGGTTCTGGTACGAACGCAAGGAGGCGCTTAAATCTTCCGAGGAGGATACGAAATCTGACAAAGATCAAAAATCAGATGGAGAATCTCCGGTTGAGATCCGACTCGGGGAAATCTCGGCATTTCAACCCTTCATAGCGGCCTACGAAAAGACGCTTGCTTCCAAAAAAAGCGAAAAATCGACTGCAACGAGCAAGTCCGAGGAGAAACTCGGCACTTCCGATTTACCATTCAGACCCATGTTTTCTGAACCAGGTTTGGGAGGGCCGCTTCCTCAGCCTTTATCGGGGTTAGGCAGTTCAGTTATCCAACCGGTATCGGCAATCCAGCCGGCAGTTCCCGTTGGGGGGCAGATCATCCAATCGGCCACAGGCTCTGCGGGATTGCCGTCGCCGCGGTAGCGGCTTATCGGATCTCAATCCCGACCGCGAACTTCCAAGGAATTGGGCAAGCGGCATCACCGATGCCATCTAAAGTGTTTTGGCGGGGATGTTCTGTCCGCGGATAGCGCTGACAACCGTCACAAGACGTTCGATCATCTCGCGTTGGTGAACGGCTGTCACCGTGATGCGCAACCTGGCGGAACCGCGCGCGACGGTCGGATAGCGGATGGCGGGAACCAGAAAGCCTTCGAGACAAGAGCGTTCGCGAAGCGTCCATCGCAAGCTCTTCACCACCGACGATTACCGGAAAGATCGCGCTTTGCGCAGGCGCGCGCAGACCGCAAGCTAGCGTTGCTATATTTTCCTGAAGCCTCCTCACGAGCACTGCTCCCTCATCTGATTCGAGGAGTTCCACCGCTGCGCGGGAAGCTGCGGCGCAATGCGGCGGGGGCGCAGTGGAGAAGATGAAGCTGCGAGCGCGGTTTATCAGGTAGCCGCGAAGGGCGGCGCTGCCGCAAATGTAGGCGCCAGACGATCCCAGCGCCTTCCCGAGCGTGCCCATTTGCACCTCGATGCGACCGGCAACGCCCGACTCATAGGCCAGTCCGCGGCCATTTTTTCCGACTACGCCGATCCCATGCGCTTCATCAACGAAAAGCCATGCCCGGAAACGATCCTTCAACTCGACAATTTCAAGCAAGGGGGCGCGGTCCCCGTCCATGCTATAAACGGACTCGACAACTACGAGTATGCGCGCGTCGGGGTGCGTCTCGGTTGCCCACCGCAGGTGGCTCACCAATTTCTCGAGCCGGTTGTGCGGAAAGACGCGTATCGACGCGCCGCTAAGGCGCGCGCCATCCACGAGACAAGCGTGACAAAGCTTGTCAAGGATAATCACGTCGCCGTCCCCGGCCAGCGCGGGGATCGTTCCCAGCGCTGCGGCATAGCCGCTTGAAAAGCTCAATGCAGCTTCGGTCTGCTTAAATCGCGCGAGCGCTTCCTCGAGACGTTGATGATGCCGGTGCGTGCCGCAGACCAATCGCGAGGCTCCCGCGCCCGCGCCGGCCTCTTCCAGCGCGTCATGTGCCGCCTTGCGGAGGTCTTGATGCGCTGCCAGTCCGAGATAGTCGTTGGACGAAAAGTTTGCCAGCAGCCGCGAGTCGCAAGACACCTCAGGTCCTTGAGGGGAATCGAGGACGCGCAAGAAGCGGCGGAGGCTCGCATCCTGAATGCGCTCAAGCTCGCTCGTGAGAAACTGATCGAAATTCATCCATTCATCAAATGCAGCATCTGCCTCACCGCTGTTTCTATTCCGGCGAAAATCGCCCGCGAAACGATGGAATGGCCGATGTTCAGTTCTACCAGGTAAGGAATTCGGAGGATTTGATGGATATTTTCGTAGTTAATTCCGTGTCCGGCGTTGACATTCAATCCTAAAGAATGGGCCATTTCCGCGGCCTTGATGAGACGGGCAAGCTCGATCTCCCGGTCCGCGCCCAAGCTATTTGCGAAAGCTCCGGTGTGCAACTCGACGAACTGCGCTCCAAGCTCCGCCGCCGATGCGACTTGCGGCTCCTCAGGGTCAATAAAAAGACTAACCACGATCCCTCGCTCCTTGAGGCAGGAAATCGTAGGTCGCAGCGAGGGCTTCTGCGCCGCGCAATCGAGTCCGCCTTCCGTTGTCACTTCCTGGCGATTTTCCGGGACAAGGCAAACATCCTGCGGCAGAATGCTCAAGGCAACCTGAACAATTTCCGCTGAGTTGCCCATTTCCAGGTTAAGCTTTGTGCCGATTTTCCCCCGCAAATTGTGGATGTCCTGATCCTGAATGTGTCTTCGGTCCAGACGGAGATGCGCTGTGATGCCGTGAGCTCCGGCCCGCTCCGCCGCCAGAGCGGCCGCAACAGGATCCGGCTCCGCGTTCGGCGATTCTGGCAGCTCACGATAGCGCGCCTGGCGCAGTGTCGCGACGTGATCGATATTGACTCCGAGTTTGATCATATCGGATGAATCGAGAGTTGAGCGACGAGTGACAAGTGCAAAACGGTCACTGAGAATCGCGAAGTCGGGTTCCTGACGCTCCAAAGCCGATTTGGAATGTCGGGATGGCGAGCCTCCCGCGTGAGCGGCACGTTGCCGCTGCTGTGAGTCGCGTTCCGCCGCGTGAGGCCACGTTGCCGCGTGGCCAATCGCGTGAGCGCGTTGTCGCGGAACGCGACTCACTGCGGCGCGGCTCACTGTGGCGCCAACGCGGTCACGCGACAACGCGGCTCACCTGTGCCGGTGAGCCTCTTCCTCCCAGGCAAAGATCGGGGCGCTTTCCGCAGTTGATACTTACGTAAGACTACGCGAGTCTCCAATTTTCGTCGCATGACCTCAAACCGATGCGTAAGCAATCTAAATGGCTGCGGCGTCTCGCCAATGCGCTATGGAAGGCCAATTCCAAGGCGTGGCAGTTCAAACTGAATCAATTCCCGCCGCGATTTTTAGAAATCGCAATATATTGATTTTACGCTGTTTGCGCGAGTTAAAGTAAGATGAAAACACTCCCCTGGATCGAGATAGGCATCCTGGTACTCGCTGCGACCCTACGTGTTGCTTTCCTCGACATTAAGCCCCCGCATTTCGACGAGGGCGTCAATGGCTGGTTTGCCGATCAAATCACGCGTACCGGTTACTTTCGCTACGACCCGACGAACTACCACGGGCCGCTGCACTTTTACGCGGTCTTTCTTTCGCAGACTCTCTTCGGGCGCAATCTCTGGGCGCTACGCCTGCCGGCTGTCGTCGCCAGCCTGCTCGCGGTCTGGTCCATGCTACGCTTTCGAGAGCATTTCGGCGCCCCGGCTGCTCGAGTTGCAGCACTCGCAATGGCCGTTTCACCTGCCTGCGTCTTTTATGGACGCTACTCGATCCACGAGTCGTGGATGGTCTTCTTTTCGAGCCTTTTTTGCTGGGGAGTGCTCGGCCTATGGGAAAGGGGCGAGCGCCGGTTCTTGTTCGCGCTGCTCGTCGCAGCAAGCGGGATGATTCTCACAAAAGAAACCTATGTGCTGCACATCGGCAGCTTCTTGCTCGCCAGCTTCGTGCTGTTGCTTTGGCAAAAGCTCCTGCCCTCGCGCCCGGAGCTGCCACTTGCACGCCAGCAATGGACCTGGAAGGATCTGACAACAGGCGGGGCGATCGCCTTGTTCGCGATCGTGTTCTTCTATTCGGGAGCTTTTCTGGATTTAAAGGCCTTGAGCGGACTCTACGAAACTTTTGCCGCGTGGTTTCACACGGGCGTCGAGGCGGCGGGACACGAAAAAAAGGCCTATCAGATCGGACCCTTCAACTATTATTGGGTGGCACTCATGGCGCGTTATGAATGGCCCGCCTTGATTGGACTCGGGCTTTGCCTTCGCTATATCGCGCCCTCCGACGCGCGCCTTAGATATCTCGCGATCTACGGTTGCGGGGTTCTTGTCGCCTACTCGCTCATCCCATACAAGACGCCCTGGTGCAGCATTTCCATCCTTTGGCCGTTCTACTTGATACTAGGTTCGGGGATGCCGGCGCAGAGCGCGCAACCCGTTAGGCGGCTCGTATCCTCGCTTCTTCGGCCTGTAGTTGCAACCAGCCTCGCGGCCAGCGCCTTCCTTTGCGTTCGTCTCAATTTCTTCCGGTTCACAAATGAGAAGGAGCCTTACGTCTACGTGCAGACATTTCCCGAGATCGAAACGCTCACCAAGCCGCTCCTTGAAATAGCCAGGAAGGATCCGCGCTATTATCACGTGCATGGCCAAATCCTGTTGGACAGCTACTATCCCCTGCCGTGGATGCTGGGCGACTTTACGCAGATCGGTTACTACAAAGAAGAGGCTCCACCCGAGGCTCATGATGTGGACTTTGTCGTTGCGCGGAAGAATCAGATGGAGCAGATCGAATCAGGGCTTGTCGGCGAGTATTATAAGCGACCGTTTCGCCTCCGCGATTCGCAAGAGGAATGCATCGTCTACTTTCGGAGGAAGACCTTCGAGGAATGGTTCAAGGGAGAGCCACCTCTCTTTGAACGAAAACCATGAGGTGTCTTTCTTCCACACTAGCCTTCTGGTCCACAACCGTTGTCGCGGTGATATTCCTGGGCTTCCTGTCTGGCGGGCTCAGCGCTTCGGTGGCCTGGTCAGCGATTGCGTGCGGCACCCTCGCGGCGGTTGCTGCCTGGCAGACAACCAATCCGCTTCCCCGAGCACAACCGGGCTTCTGGGATTGGTTGGTGCTTACGATCTTCGCGCTTTCTTCGTTGCGCGCCTTCCTGTGGATTATCTATCCGCGCGGCGATGAGATCTGCGTACTCTCGCCAAACAACCTCGGAGACCTTTCCCTCCATCTCAACCTGATTCGCTATCTGGCAAGTGGAGTCGCTTTCTGGCCAGAAAGTTCAATTCTGAGTAATGTGCCGCTAAGCTACCCGCTCGGCGCGGATCTCTTGAACAGTCTCCTCGAGATCTGCGGCGTGGATACAATCCGTGGCCTAATTTGGACCGGGCTTGCCGGTGCGGCCCTGACCGGATATGCGCTCTGGTCGTGGGGCGGCGCCTTCGGTGTTGCGGCGTTTCTCTTCAATGGCGGACTCGCTGGATTTGCGGTGCTGCGCACGCTGCAGATCGACGATTTCCAGCGCGAAATGGTCTGGAAGAATCTTTTCCTGTCCATGTTTGTCACGCAACGCGGATTGCTCTTCGCGCTCCCGGCCGGGCTGCTTCTCCTACATGTCTGGCGCGAGCGCTATTTTCGCGGCGCGAATCGTGTCATTTCCTTCTGGCTGGAGCTCTTGCTCTACGCCAGCATGCCCCTATTCAATCTTCACGCCTTTCTTTTTCTAAGTCTGGTTCTGTTCGCAATCTTTGTAGCCTCCTTCTCCGGTGCAATAGTCCCGAATAACAAAAACCGCTCTCCCGGCGCGGAGGGTACCAAGATCGCCGCATTGCCGGCGGGACCAGGGGATTCTTTTCGAGACGGAGACAGCCCGGTTCGCGAAGGGCTTATTTTCGTCGCTTCGGCTGCTCTTCCCGCCACTGTCGGCATCATGCTTGTCACGGGATTTTTCTCGGCTTCTTCTGGCATCCGGTGGTCTCCCGCCTGGATTATGGGAGAGACGGGATGGAACCTGTGGGTGTGGATCTGGAATTTCGGTCTCGCATTGCCTTTGTCTTTGATGCTCGTGGTCGCGCTTTACTTCGACAGAGACATCGAGGCGCGTTGCTTCGTTTGGGCAGCGAGCGCCGTCTTCGCCGCCTGCTGCGTCTTTGTGTTTGCGCCTTGGGAATGGGACAACATGAAGTTGATGCTCTGGAGCTGGCTTGTGATCGCACCCTATCTTTGGAAAAAAATGCTCGCGTCCTTAAAGCTTCCGGCACGCGCCGCCGTCTGCGTTATCCTGTTTTTTTCGGGAGGTGTATCGTTGATCGGCGGGCTGGACACACGTCATGGATATGCCATCGGGCAAAGGTCTGAACTAGCCGGCTGGCAGCACGCCATCGCCGGCATTCCGCCGGACTGTACGTTTCGCAAGCGTTTCTGACTACAATCATCCGCTGATCCTCCTTGGCCGCAAGGTTGCATGCGGCTACGAAGGTCACCTTTGGAGCCACGGGCTCGACTACCACAAGAAATTCGAGCTTCTCAACAAGTCACTGAGCGGAGACGTGAGCTGGCGTTCAAGCGCACCATTGCTCGACGTCGAATGGCTTGCCCTGCGCAACAAAGATTTGCCAACCACAAAACCGCCAGGGGATCCGCCTCCGGCGAATGCCTTTGGCGCGCTTTACGATTTGCGGCCTCTTCTTAAACAAGACCCATCCAGCCCAGAAAGCCCGCAATTGCGACCACAACCAGTGGATTTATCTTTGTGAAGACAAAGATAAGCGTGCAGACCCCCGTGAGAAGATATGCGCGCCAATCCTGGTCCGCGGCCCTGCTCATCACATAGCCGCTTGCCAATACGAGGCCAACGGTGAGTGGGGCGAATCCTTTTTCGATCGCATGGCGCACCGGTGAGTTCTTCGCGCGCTCCCAGAACTGCACGACAAAGTAGACGAGCAACCCGGCCGGCACAATCATCGCCGCCGTGGCGAGAACGGCGCCCAGAACCCCCATCAACTCTCCTCCGGCGGTCAATCCCGCCTTATATCCGATCAAGGTGACGATCAAAATGCTCGGCCCCGGCGCCGCCTGCGAGATTGCGAAGACATCCGCGAACTGGCTGTCCGTCATCCAATGGTGGTCGCCAACGGTCTTGTAGTGCATCTCGGGCAGAACCGTATTGCCGCCGCCAATAGAGAGCAGCGAAAGCGAGCTGAACAAAAGGACTATTTGAATCAGTGTCTTGGCGTTCATGGCTTCTTCGTCTTCGGCCATCCCCATACAAGGCTGAGCGGAGCAAGGAGAGCGAGGCAGTGGAGCAGATGCCAACGCAGTACACCATTCATCACAAAAATCGCCGCGAAGAAAAGCAACGGAACGAGCCCGCGCAAGCATTTCCGCCCAGTCTTAATGGCCATCGCCAGCGTAAGCGCCACCGCGGCAGCCGCCGCCCCATGCAGGACGTTCTGGAGCGCTGGCACTTGGTGGAACTGAAAATATGCATAGCCGAGCCCAAGAATGATGAGCACGGGAATTAGTGAAAGGCCGACGACCGCCGCCGCAGCGCCCGCCATACCACGGAATTTCGCGCCAACGAAAACGGCCAAATTCACCTGATTGGCTCCCGGTAAGATCCGGCACATCGTAATTGCGCTGAGAAACTCCTCCTCAGCCATCCACTTCTTCTCGACGACGATCATCTCGCGCGACCATGCGGACAGCCCGCCGCCAAAGGAAGCCAGCGCGATATGATTGAAGGTCGCCGCAAGCTCAAGCAGCGTTGGGCTCGCGAGCTTTTCCGCCTCACTCATGCCTAAGCTCGTGGTCGTGCGGGAAGTCCGTCTCCTTATGTTTTGACGGATCGAGGGGGTCCGGCGGATCATAGCTGTGCGAAAGCTCCCAATCCGCGTCAAAGATCTCCATGAGGCGCTTCACAATTGCTTCGTCCTTGATCGTTATGCCCAGCTCCCGGCGCAAGTCAAAGGCACTGCGATCGATATTCATCGAGCCGATCAACGTGTGGGAATTGTCCGCGATCAGGAGCTTGGCATGAAGACGCAGGTTCTTCTGCTTATGAACCTTCACACCAAAACGCTTGAGCACACGCAGGGAGGAGAACGTGTCGAGAACGTCCCAATCGCTGATGCCGTGTTTGCCTCCGCAGAGAACGCGCACGTGCACCCCGCGCCCCGCCGCATCGAGAATGCGATCAAGAATGACGGCATCGACAAATTTCGGATGCTGGACATCGAGCCTGTGCTCCGCCGTATCGATGAAGTGTGACATTCGGAGACGGGAATTCGCATTGCTCCAGAGCAACCCGGTCTCAGGATCTGGCAGCCAGTCGCGATGCTCCCAGTCCGCCTCGAACCCTTCAACGACCTGCGCCACCCGAGCGGGGTCGTGCGTCACCACTCCGTAGTCGCGTGTTTGGGTAAAGTACTTCAAACAGAGATTGAACGTCGCAATGAGTGCGGCTTTCCCGTCCACGACGATGGACTTCTCATGTGTGACGTAGAACTTCGGGTTCGCCCATTTGATACCGACGCCATTTTTCTTGAAATAGTCGTAGGTTTCATCGTTGGCACGATCACCGCCCGAGCGCTTCGGATTGAGCATCACGCGTACCTCGACCCCCGCGTTCTTGCGTTCCGTCACCGCTTGCAGCAAGCTCGGTTCGGAAAACGTGAATTGCTTGATTAGAAGTGTTTTCTCTGCGGAACTGATGAAATCGCGCACCGGAGCGACACCGTCGTCAGGCTCGACGATCAAATGAGGGATGGAAAGAGACATACTTACGCGCAAACACATACGCCAACCCCGCAAAAAGAAAAGCCTCTCGTCGGCCAGGCGTTTTTTCCTTCCTGCCTGGCCGAGGCCGGTCTTAGCTCATCCTCCTAATGGAGAAGGAAACGCTCCCCCTGACTTCCTGGGCCTTCTTTGAGCCGAAGCTGCGTCACTGGCTCAAGGCTCGAGTTCCCGGCTGCATTCATAAGGACCTTTTTCGGCACAAGCGAATTCCGGATCCTTTCTGGGGATCGAATGAAAAAGAGCTTCAGTGGATCGAGGAGCGCGACTGGGATTATCGATGCAGGTTCGCCGCGGAGCCGGGATTTTGTGATCACGAACACATCGAGCTTGTCGCAGAGGGCCTCGACACGATCGCAAGCATACGTCTGAACGGACAAAATATCGGTTGGACGGAAAACATGTTTCTCGGACACCGATTTGACGTGAAGCAGGCGATCTGTGCGGGGCGCAATATTCTGGAGATCCGTTTTGGCAGCCCGCTGCTTTATATCCGCGCCCGCAGGAAGCGAGGCGACTTTCAGGAGCGGAACGATCCGGTGGGGGGCTGTTGCCACATTCGCAAGGAACAATGTTCCTTCGGATGGGATTGGGGCCCGCGCTTCGCCACATGCGGCATCTACAAGGCTATCTGTCTTGAGGCGTGGCGAGAGAACCGCATCGAATCGGTGCGAATCAGCCAGCGACACGAAGCCGGCTACATCTCCGCAAGCATTGAGGCCCGGCTCGCTCGTGACGGCGACGAGATGCGTGGCGTCGTCTGCCGCAACGACCAACTCGTCGCAGAAATTTCAAATCTGAAGTTTGAAATGTTAAATCCCGAATTGTGGTGGCCAAACGGCCACGGCGATCAACCGCTCTATGATGTGCGGCTCGAACTCGCGCAAGGAGACAGGATCTTGGATCGGTGGAGCGGGCGCATCGGTTTGCGAACAATCGCATTGGACCGTCATCCGGATGAGTTTGGCGAAACCTTTCAATTCGTTGTCAACGGACGGCCAATTTTCGCTAAGGGCGCAAACTGGATTCCTGCGCACAGCTTTGTCAGTGAAGTCACCCGCTCCGACTATGACAATCTGCTGACAAGCGCGGCGCAGGCTCACATGAACATGATCCGCGTTTGGGGCGGCGGCATTTATGAAATGGAGGACTTCTATGACCTGTGCGACGAAAAGGGACTGCTGGTATGGCAGGATTTTATGTTCGCATGCGCGATTTATCCGGGCGGCGCAGAGTTCCTCGCCTCTGTCAAGGCCGAGGCCGAACACCAAGTAAAGCGGCTGGCAAATCGCGCCTGTTTGGCGTTGTGGTGCGGCAACAACGAAATCGAGCAGATGCCGGGAGAAATTCTGAAAACCAAGCAACGGAAAAAAGCTTACGACGACATTTTTTACAACATCCTGCCGGAGGCTGTCGCCCGCTATGACGGCGAGACCGCGTACTGGCCGAGCTCACCGCACAATCCGGAAGGTTATGAAAAGGGACCCAACAACGAGAGGGCGGGCGACAGTCATTTTTGGGATGTGTGGCACGCGCGACAGCCGGCCAAATACTATGAGAAAAAGTGCTTCCGGTTTTGCTCGGAGTTCGGGATGCAATCCTATAGCTCACCCGAGATCACCGCCATGTTTTGCCTGCCTGGGGAGTGGGAAGCGTTTGGCCAAGCGATGGAAAACCATCAAAAGAACCGAGCCGGGAATCTCATCATCAGGGACTACGTGTCTCGACGATATCGCCTCGCGACAGACTATCCTTCGCTCGCGTACCTGTCGCAGATCAACCAGGCCTATTGCATGAAGGTCGCCGTCGAGCATTTTCGCCGCTCGATGCCACGCACGATGGGCACATTGTACTGGCAACTGAATGACTGCTGGCCCGGATTTTCGTGGAGCAGTCTGGAATTTGGAGGACGCTGGAAAGCGCTGCACTTCGCTGCCAGACGCTTCTTCGCTCCTGTCCTGGTTTCCGCTCATGTCCCTGGTGACGAGCGGATGGGCATGGGGAACATCTGGAGAAGCAGCATTCGCGAGATTCATCTCCATACGGTCTGCGACGCTCCGGGCAAAACCAACGGATTATTGAGTTGGACTCTCTTTCACCTCGATGGCCGGCTGCTGGAGGCCGGAGAAAAGAGCGTTTTTTTGGGATACGGACAATCGCACCGACAAAAGACGCTCGATCTCTCCAAGAACATGAAGACTCACGGAGCACGTAATATGTGCCTGCGTATCCGGCTAGAGACGGACGACGGAGTTGCCTCCGAAGACACGGTCTTTCTGACGGCACCGCGCTTCATGGAGTTTCCCCGAATTCCGATATCCACGACGGTCGAACGCGCTACAAAGCGCGAATTTCAGCTGGGATTGCATTCGCGCGGTTTCCATCACGCCGTTCAAATCGATTTGCCCGGAATCGCGCACAAGTTTGGAGACAACTTCTTTGATCTGTACCCTGGAGAGACGCGCAAAGTGCGAGTCTGCACAGAAAAGGCCGCAATGCTTGCGGAAATCAAGCGAGCACTCACAATCCGATCGCTCGCAGACACCTATTGATTGGAAGCTAGAATTTCCGCATATTCTTGCCTAAGAATTCTTGAGTGATAGGTGTTTGATCTGCGAAAGATCGCGTGTGCCCGACTCCTTTCAGCAAGCCGTCGCCAAGACGCTGCCCATATTGAAGAGAATCCGTGAGGGATTCGGTCCTTATCCGACCGCGTCGGCCGCCTCGCTCGAGCAATTGAGAATCGGCGATACTGGCGATTTTTCCTCGGCGGAGGGGCCTTCGCCCGGCGAGCCCTCTCACCCCTCGACGGATTGGACTTACGAGGCTCTGCGCGAGGCGGCCCTTGCTTGCGTCAAATGCCCCCACCTCGTGAGATTCCGCACCCAGGTGGTTTTTGGGGTCGGCAATCCAAAGGCCGAGCTGATGTTTATCGGTGAAGCTCCGGGTGCCGACGAAGACGCCCAGGGCGAACCATTCGTGGGTCGCGCGGGACAGCTCCTTACCAAGATCATCCAGGCCATGGGCTTTCGGCGCGAGGAGGTTTACATCGCCAACGTCCTTAAGTGCCGCCCCGACATCCCTTCCGGAACTTCCGGAAACCGCAAGCCGACGCCAAAGGAAATGCGCACCTGCTTGCCTTGGCTCGAGAAGCAAATTGATTTGATCAAACCCCGGGTGATGGTCGCTCTCGGTGCCACGGCCGTCGAGGGCTTGCTTGGCGCCACGACCTCGGTGAGCAAGGTGCGCGGGCGCTGGCTCGATTTTCACGGAATTCCGGTGATGACCACGTACCATCCAGCTTATCTGCTCCGCAACCAATCGATTTCGGAAAAGCGTAAGGTCTGGGAGGATATGCTTCAGGGTACTCGAGCGACTTGGAAAATCGATCACCGAAAAGCAACGCCGATTCTTTACGAAAAATGAGCCATGAAGCGATCCGAAGTCAGCCCCATTTCCGGCCTGAATTGGCGCGGGTTTGATCCCACAAACAACAGCTTCGCCGAGGCAGAACACGTTTCCGTTGCCGTCGCGCGCGAGGCTGAGAGAGCCTCGCGAGCTTGCGGAGCCTGGTCCGGCGACGCTTTTGACCAAACGGAATTGACCGCACGGGTGGTGCAGGTGTGAGTTCTGCGCACCATATTTGGCGCGAATGCCTCTGGCAGTTTGCTACCAAGTTTCTGCTAGCCTTCTTTGCGGCGAGCGCGCGGATTCGGGTGATCTTCTATCATGATCTGCCAAAGAACTGCGGCTTCATTCTCGCCTCGAATCATATCAGCCACTTCGATCCGCCGATCATTACGGTATTCTTTCCGCGAAGAATCGATTGGATCGCCATGTCGAACCTCTTTCGTGGGCGCGTTTTTCGCCGTCTGTTCTCTGACTTGAATGTGATTCCGATCGAGCGCAACGGCCCCGACCGCGCAGCGTTGCGTATGGCGGCAGGGAGACTCAAGGAAGGACGGGTTGTTGGGATTTTCCCAGAGGGCGGTATCCGAGATGGCGCGGCCTCCATAGTCAACGGCGCCGAAATGAAACAGGGAGTCAGCCTTCTTTTCGCGCTCTCGGACGCGCCGGTCATCCCTTGCGTGATTCTTGGCAGCGACCGTCTTTATAACTTTCGGAATTGGCTGCCGTGGCGTCGTCCGAAAATTTGGGTTGGCTACGGCAAACCCATCTTGCCATTAAGACACCTGGCTGGCGAAAATAAGAAAGACTATGTCCGCAAGCTATTCGGCTCGGAAATTGTGAAATTGAAAGAGCGCCTCTGCGAAGATTTTGGCCTGACGGAAGCCGACCTCCCACACCCTCCCCGGCAGCGCATGAGCGAGGCTTAAATCCAGTTGTGCCACGATGATCGGTTTCCCGGTAAGGCTGGCGACAAGCGGCAAATTCGAGCAATCATGAGGCGCGCTCTTGAAAGGGCCCTCGCCTACGTCATGGATGGCGCAATGTGCGGCACGATGAATGTGCTGCAGTGGCGGCATAAGTGTGATGTCTGCTCCCTGGAAGAGCTTCAATCCTATCTGTCGGCGTGCTCGGGGCTCTCGCGCGAGGAATTTTATCGGGTGCCTCCGACGTCTGGTAAGCGCCAGCACGGGAACTGGATCGATTGGGAAACACCGGTATTGAGCGGGTTTCCCGAAAACGACAGACCCCGAGTGCGAATCCAACTGGGGAGCCGGGGAGTCTCGGGACCGACTATTTTTCTTCTGCATGCGTTCATGAGCGCAAATGATTTCGGATACCTCCGGGTCTCCCGACGACTCAATGAACGCGGCTGGAACACGGTTTTTCCCCATCTTCCCTTTCACTACTCGCGCACGCCCCGAGGCTATTTGAATGGCGAACTCGCGATCACCGCCAATTTGATTCGCAATAGCGAAACACTTCGGCAGGGCGTGATCGAGCTCCGTCAGCTCATGGCCATGCTACGGGAAGGAGGCTGCAAAGAATTTGGCCTCCTCGGCACAAGCTTCGGCGGCTGGAATGGCGCTCTGCTAAGCTTCCTCGAAACCGATTTCCGCTTCATCGCGCTTATCCAGCCTATTGTAAACATTGAGCATGCAATCTGGCAGAATCCCGGTTCGACTTTGATGCGAAGGCTCTTGCGATCAAGAGGAATTCTGCCCGGCGAAAGCGAACGGCACGCGCATTTGACCTCCCCGCTTCACGGCGTGCCGCTCTGCGGAGGGGCCAGCGTTGTCATCACCGCGGGCGTTTACGATAGTGTTTCCCCGGCAAAGGAACTTCTCAATCTTAAGCATCGCTGGCCTGGCGCAAAGCTTTTGCAGGTGAGACAGGGCCATTTCGGCTATCGCGCGCTACGGGAGACGCTGAAGGAGATCGAGAGATTCCTTTAGACGTATTTCAGGCGCCCCGACAACATTGATTCCGTTGCTATCAAGATGGAAGTCGGGACGAATCTTGCGATGATCGCTCACCAAGAGCAGCTGGACATCACAACATCTTCCGATAGGTCGCCAGTGCAAGCAGCGGGAAGTGTTGGCGATACATGTCGTACTTGAGGTAGAAGACGCGAGGAAATCCGGTGCCAGTAGTATAGTCTTCAGTCCAGGATCCGTCCTCGTTTTCAGTGCGGAGGAGGTATGTGATACCGCGCTGGATGGAGTCGCGGTTCGGGTCGCCGCAGGCGCAGAGCCCCATAACGGCCCAAGCGGTCTGGCTGGCGGTGCTGGAGCCGCGACCCTTGAGGGCAGGAAAGTTGTAGGATTCGCATGTTTCCCCCCAGCCGCCATCGTCGTTCTGGCAGCTTTCGAGCCAGTCGCAGGCGCGGCGGATCCATTGCTGGTCCATGTTCTCGCCGATGGCGGCGAGTCCGCGCAGGATCTGCCAAGTGCCGTAGATGTAGTTGACTCCCCAGCGTCCGTACCACGATCCGTCGGCTTCCTGGGTGCCGCGGATCATTTCTACGGCACGGCGGACGGGGATGCTCTGTCGATCGAAACCAATGGTGCCGAGGAGCTCGAGCACGCGGCCGGTGAGATCAGAGCAGGTGGGATCGAGGATGGCATTGTGATCGGCGAAAGGGACGTGTTCCAGCCAGCGGGCGGTGACGTCTTTATCGAAGGCAGCCCAGCCGCCGTCCTTGCATTGAAACGCGAGGAGCCACGCCAGGGCGCGGTCGGTTTGCTCTCGCCGCTTCGCCGGGTTGGCCGGTGTCACATGTCGCAGCGCCATGAGCACCATCATCGTATCGTCGGTATCCGGGTAGTATTTGTTCTCGTGCTCGAAGGCCCAACCGCTGGGTTCAACGCCCGGGACCTGCCCAGCCCAGTCACCCTTGAAGCGCACTTCCTTTTTTTCCAACCACGCGGCGGACTTCGCCAAAGCTGGATGATCCTTCGGCAGTCCGGATTCGGCGAGGGCGACGGTGGTGATCGCGCTATCCCAGACGGGAGAGAGGCAGGGCTGGATGCGAAAATCCTCTGCGTCGTCCATGAAGAAGCCGGCAAAGTCGCGGTCGGCTTTTTCCACGAGTGGGTGATGCTCGGGGTATCCAAGAACGTGCAAGGCCATCATGGCATTGAGCATGGCAGGGAAGATGGCGCCAAGGCCTTCGCTTCCCGCGCCCATTCGCTCGACCATCCAAGCTTCGGCTGCCTTAAGGGCGCGCCGGCGGAGCGGGTGAATTGGGAACTTGTCGTAGAGTTTGAGAAATTTATCGCAGCGCAGGAAGAAGTTCCGCCAGGCCCAAAAGCGCGGATGCCTCTTAAGAGAGAGGTCGGTATTTTCGAGTCCAGCGGGATAAAGCTCGTGAAGCTGCAAGGAAGACGGGAGATGCCGCGTGGGTTTGTAGTGATTGAGAATCGTAAGCGGCGCGATGATGGTGCGGCTCCAAGACGACATCTCGTAAAGGTTGAAGAAAAACCATTTTGGAAACAGGAAGATTTCCGGCGGGATGGTGGGCAGGTACTGCCACGGGAACTGTCCGAGGAGGGCGAGGTAGAGTTTTCCGTAGGTATTTATTTGCGGGATGCCGCCGAGACGGAGGACATTGGCGCGGGCCTCGCGCATCCACGCCGCGTTGGGCGAGTCGCCGGCGAGCTTGAGCGCGAAGTAGGCCTTGACGGAGGCGTTAATTTCGCTTGGGCCGCCGATGAAAATGTTCCAGCCGCCATCAGCGAGCTGGCGACGACGAATATGGGTAGCGCATTTGGCTTCCAGGGGTCCTTCCACCTTCCCAAGCCAGTGCATGTAGATGATGTAGTCGCAGCAGAGGGTGGCATCGGCGAGGAGTTCACCTTCCCAATGACCATCGGGTTTTTGGAGGCGAAGCAGGTTTTCCTGGGCACGGCGGATGCATTCCTCGATGGAGACGGGCTCCGGCAAAACGGAAAGTGCCGGAACTTCGAAAGGAACGACTTTGGAGGCAGCGAGACTCATTGCGGATTGGAATTACCTGCACATTACCCAGACTGGCACAGATTCAGTTGACTCTGAAGAAGCCTGGGAAATCTGCGGATCATTTCATGCCGCGGCTGGTTGTCGTCTGGAGGGACGTCCGGTTTTGTGGCCATTTCCGGCGGTCACGCCGTTGAACGGATTAACGGTCGCGCCTTCGGTGCGAGGCGCGGGCTTGGGAGCGAAATTGAACGCGATGTTCTGCCAGGTGTCGCCGCGTTTTGCGCAGCGACCCAGCGTGGCGCTGGGTTCGTAGCCGCAGTGCACCATGCAGTTTTCGCAACGCTTGTCGCGCGCTACGCCTTCCACGACGCCGTATTTCTCCCATTCGGTTTTCTCGAGCAATTCAAGATAGCTCGAATAGTGGCCGTCCGTCATCAGGTAGCAAGGAGCCTTCCAGCCCCGGATATTGCGCGTAGGGATGGCCCAGGCGGAGCAGGTTAACTCGCGCTTTCCGGCCAGGAAATCCAGATAGATCGGCGTTCCAAAAAAGTTGTACCGCTCGCCCCACTGGCGGACGTTCTTGAACTTCTCTTTCGTCATCGCGCGCGTCAGGAAAAAATTTGCCGGCTGCAGATTTAGCCTTTTGCGCATGTCCTCCTTCGCCGAATCGTAGTCGTAGCCGGGCGAAATGGTATGGCCGTCAACTCCAAGCCATGAGAGGTAATCGTACATCTGCTCGAGTTCCGCCATCTCGGTTTCCTTGTAGACCGTGGTGTTGGTCGCAACCTGGTAACCGAGAATTTTCGCCATCCGAATTGCGGCGATGCATTCCTTGAAAACGCCCTCTCGCTCTACGATCAGATCGTGCGTGCGCTCCAAACCGTCCAAATGGACGTTCCAATACATCCACGGCGTGGGAGAAATCACCGCATGGGCTGTTTTTCCCTTCGGCTTCCGAATTTCCTCGACCTGGGCAGGAGTGACAAGCTCCTCGGAGAGAAGCATGTCCAATTTTCCATCCAGCTCGCATTCCGCCTTTCCGGCAGCATGAGCCGCGGCGAACTCGTGCGCCAAATAATCGCGCATTTTTTTACGCATGAACATGCCGTTCGTGCAGATGTAGACGATGCGTTTTTGATCAAGCAAACCCGCCACCAGCGCCTCGATCTTCGGATAGATGAGCGGTTCGCCTCCGCAAATGGAAATCATTGGCGCCCCGCACTCTTGAGCTGCACCGAGGCAATCATCGAGGCTCATTACGTCCTTGAGCGATGTTGAATATTCGCGAATCCGGCCACACCCGGTGCAAGTCAGGTTGCATGTATGCAAGGGCTCAAGCTGCAGAACGGTGGCGAACTTCTCCACGCCCCGTAGCTTCTTGCCAATGATATACCTGGCTATCTTCGCCGTCAGGGGCAGCGGAAACCTCATGGGCCGGGATTAGAAGCAAGCTGCGCCCCTCTGTCAATGTTTCTGCAAAAATTGACCGGTGTCGACTAGGCGGCATGCGACTGCGGAACGTCGATTCTCTCAAGAATTCGGGGAATATCCCGCAAAACGGGAATGCTTCTTCCGCCGAACGTTTCACTGCCGACCGCGCCGCACCGGCACGCCGGAATCCAGGTCAGGTGATGTCCGGCTCTACCACTTCGGGTGGATAGAGCTTGCGATACTCGACCGCCTGCAGACCAACCAATGCCGCGACTGCAATAATTTCGTCAACATCCGCTCCGCGCGAAAGGGCGGCAGCGGGACGCGAGAGACCAAGCATAATCTGACCATATACGCGAGCGCCAGCGAGGTACTGAACGAGCTTGGCCGCGATGTTGCCGCTGTTGAGATCAGGGAAAATAAGAACGTTTGCCTTCCCGCCGACTGTGCTCGATGCCATTTTGCGTTGAGCCATTGCCGGAACGAGCGCCGCGTCGACTTGCATCTCGCCGTCCACCTCGATTTCCGTGCCGAGCCGGCCAGCAAGGTCGCGCACGATATCAACGGCACGGGCAACCTTTTCGGTCGAGTCTGTCTTGAAGCTGCCCTTCGTCGAAAAACTAAGCATGGCGATGCGCGGACTCGTCCCGAAAATCTGCGCTAGCAAGCCCGCCTGCACGGCTATGGAGGCAAGCTGCTCAGCGTCGGGATCGGGCACGACTCCACAGTCTGCAAGGAAGAGCACGCCGTCGTCGCCGAGCTTTTTGTCGGGCATTTCGGCAACAATGCAGCCCGAAACGAACGAAGCATGGGGAAGCAGCTTGACGAGCTCGATGAGCGGGTGCAAGAGCGCCCTGTTCACGCCCCCGACCAGCGCGTCTGCCTGCCCGAATTGCAGCATCATTGCGGCGTAGTAATTGGGATTTGTCATCAGCGCTTTCGTGTCGTTGACGACTATTTTTTTGTAACGCTCGATCTTTTCGAACCGCTCACAGAAGACCGGCAGATCGGAAGCTGTTTCGGGGTTGATAATGGCGACGTGGTCGAGGCTGACCTTCTCCGCAAGCGCGACGCGCTCGATAACGTCGCGATTTCCGATTAGCACCGGAATCCCAACTTTTTTCTCATAGAAGGCATGGCAGGCGCGCACGATGCGCGGATCGTCTCCGTCGGGAAAGACGATGCGCTTCGGAGCCCCCTTCAGCTTGGCGAAAATTGTATCAATGAAACTCATGGCTGTTGCAACAGATACCTAGCCTGAAAGAGAATGCTTCCTAAAACAAGATGGAACTGCTTGCCCGCGATCGATGCATTCGATTTCCGCGCCGCCCGCTGATTATGGGTATCGTCAACATCAATGACGATTCGTTCTGTGGCGACGGTCGCGTGGATTACCGTTGGGCACTGGAAAAGGCGCGAGAGCTTGTCGCGCAGGGAGCGGATATCATCGATATCGGCGCTGAGAGCGCGCGCACGAATCGCCCCGCAATAAACCCAGAAGAGGAATTGGGCCGCCTGAATCCGTTTCTCGAGCGCTTCACCCTGGCGTGGCAGAACCTGGAACCGCGAGATGCGGGCCAGTTTTTCCCTCCCCTGCTTTCCATCAACACATGGCGGCCGGAAGTGGCCGTCGCTGCGCTGGCATCAGGCGGGCACATGCTCAACGACTTGAGTGCCTTGCAGGATGACCGGAATGCCCGGATTTGCGCGCAGGCCGGCGCGGCGTTGCTCATCATGCATTCCGTTGGTTCGCCCAAGATTCCCCATACGCACGTCACCTACCCGAACGCAATCAGCGAGCTGCTGAGATTTTTTCGGGAGAAGATTTCACTTGCCCAAAGGGCGGGCCTCCCCCGAGAGGCAATCGTTTTGGACCCGGGAATCGATTTTGCGAAGCAGGCTTCGGATAACCTGCGCATCTACCGCGAACTCGAATCCCTTCGCGAATTTGAGCGTCCGATCCTTCTCCCGGTCTCGCGCAAAAGCATGATTGGACGTGTCCTTAGCATTTCCGCTCCTCGCGAACGCGATCCGGCCACGGCGGCCTGCATTGTTGCGGGCATGCTGCGCGGGGCCTCCATTTTCCGCGTTCACAATGTCGAGATGGCGTGGCGGGTGATCGTGTCTGTTCAACGTTTGTGCGGGGAATGAAACGCGGCGCTTTCGCAATCCGCCTGTTCCTAGCGGGAATCTTTCTCTACTCCGGACTGGTCAAGGCTTCCAGCAGCGCGCAGTTCGCCCTCGCACTGGCCCCATTTACCTTGATCCCAGAGACTTGGATCCGTCCGTTGTCAGTCCTGCTTCCTCTTGCCGAGATTGCCGGCGGCGCATTGATTCTGGTGCCGCGGACCAAACGTCTTGGCGGCTGCCTCGTTCTGGGATTGTGCCTCATCTTCATCACGGCCTTGAGTTGGGCATTGGCCAACGGCATCATTGTGAATTGTTCCTGCTTCGGGCAAGAGGAGCGACCGTCTACTGCCAAAATGACCCTCGCGCTGATGCGAGATATTTTCCTGGCGGTGCTGGCGTTTATTGTCCTGTTGAAGGACGCTTCGCAGGGGTCTGGACGAACAAGAATTCACTAGGCAAGCCTCGGCGAAGGTTGTAAGAGGCGCAAATCTATCCATGGAAGCTTCTTCTGAAGCGCAACAGTCCGGCTTCGGCCGACTGCTCCCAGCGATCATTTCTCGCCCGATCGTCGTAAAGGCGCTGCTGATATTCCTCGGTGTTCTCCCGGCGCTTGTTCTGCTTGCGCACATCCGCGCTTTTGCAGTGAACGTCCCGTTCATGGACGACTGGCAGTTTGTTCCCCTCTTGGAGAAGGCAAAAAATGGAACTTTGACTTTCCAGGAACTTTGCGCCCCCCACGACGAGCACAGGCTTCTGCTCCCGCGCATGATCATTATCGCTTCGATGTTCGCGACCGGCGGCGATTATCGGGCGCAGTCCTACATTACCTTCGCGGTCGTGGCGGTCATTTCGGTCTGCCTGCTTTGGCTCATGATACGCCTCAACGGGAACAAGAATAGCGTGTTATGGGCGTGGGTGCTGGCAAACATCGCTCTCTTCTCGCCGATCCAGTTCCACAACTGGCTCTGGCCGATGCAGTTTGCCTACTTCCTGCCTTACACTTTCCTCGCGCTTTGCTTTTGCACGCTGTATGCGCGCATTCCAGCGCTGCCGAAGTTCGTGATGGCAGCCGCTTTCGCTCTGGCTGGCAATTACAGTTTTGTACAGGGCAACTTGATCTGGCCTGCAGCCCTGCCGATGATCTTATTTGCCCCGGGAATCCTTACGAAGGCTGCCCGCAGAAATTTTGCCATCGCATGGGTCGCTCTAGGGGCGCTGGCGCTGACGCTTTATTTTCGAGGGCTCGAACACAACGCGGCCGCTCCGGACTACGCGTATGGTCACGAGGGTGTTCTGCCGACGATGAGCACCTTGCGTCAGCTTCAGGAACACCCTGCCAACACAATCTTTCGCATGGGCCTTTTCATGCTGGGAATGTTCGGAAACTCCATCGCTCGCGGATTCCCCGTATCCAGCAATCTTGTCTTCAGCCAAATTTGCGGCTCAATCGTGCTCGTTCTGGCCTTGATCGGGCTTGTTGTGGCTTGGCGGCGCAGATTGTTTTTCAATCGCGCGCTCCCGTGGGCGTGCCTGCTTCTGTTCACTTTTCTGACGGCAGCCTTTGTCTGCGTCGGGCGGGTGTGGCGTGGCGACGTCCAACCGCTTACTCCGCGCTACACGACCTTCGGCACATTGTGCATCGTTTCCCTGATTGCCTTGCTGTATTCAGCCTTTGCCGGCCTCCCGAAAGAACTTGATCGATCTCCCTCCGTTCCTGTTCACTGGAGCAATGTTCTTTTCTGGATTCAAGGTTTGCTGGTGGGGCTCTATCTTTGCATCCAGGGCGTTAACTGGACCTATGGCCACGACCTGATGGAAGAGTGGCGGCTGACCCGTTGGCATGCTCGGGCGAGGCTGCATTTTCTCGGAAAAATTCCGACCTATATCGGACCGAACCTGCTCGGCGGCAATGAAGAACTCATTGAGGTGAGGGCGCAAATTCTGGAAAGACTTGGCATGTTGAAGCCACCGCGAGCCAATGACCTGCGGATCTCGGCTCTAGGCAGGGAAATCATACCCGACGGTCTGAAAAGGGGGCGATTCGACGGGTTAACCATGCGTGGGATGAACGGATGGCGCGCCTCCGGTTCCGCCCTTTCCACCGGCGGACGCTCGGCGGACGCTGTCGTCCTTGGTGTGCAGAACGCCGCCGGCGAATGGGTCGCCATAGCGGGAGCCACACCGCTTAGCCCCCCACAATATCTGCACAAGAGCACGCGTATGGATCTGGAATTTCTGGCGGTATCAGGGCCCCAAAAGCGCGGAGAATGGGAGATTGACCTCCCCATTAACACCTTCGGAGAAATACGAAGCGGAGTTTTGAGAGCCTGGGCTATGGATTTTCCCCGGCACGTTTTGTATCGGCTTCCAGGCGACCAGAATTTCACCGTGATCTCTGAGCCGAACAAACCTTCTGAAGAGCTGATTGTGCAAAAACACGGCACCGCCCCGCTCTGATCTTCGGGCGATGAAGCCAAAACTTTCGATTGTCGTACCCTTCTTTAACGAGGAGGAAAATGTCGCCCCGTTGCTGGCAGAGATTCGTGCACTTTGCGACACGCTCGGAAAGGCCTACGAGGCGATCTTTGTCAACGACGGAAGCACGGATGCTACGGGACGGCGGCTCGATGCGGCGACAAAGGACTGGCCCGAAGCGAGGCCGCTCCATTGCAAATTGAACCGCGGCCAGGCCGCCGCGCTTTTCGTTGGAATGAAACAGGCGACCGGCGAAATCCTTGTCACTCTTGACGGCGATTGCCAGAACGATCCCGCCGACATTCCACGGCTTCTCGCCGCACTGGAAGACTTCGACATGGTGGCTGGAGTGCGCGCACGGCGCCAGGACTCCTGGCTTCGCCTCGCGATGTCCCGGCTGGCAAACAGTGTGCGGTCTAGCCTCCTCAGGGACGGTCTGCGCGACACCGGTTGCGCGTTGAAGGCATTTCGCCGTGAGGTTGTCGAATCCTTCATTCCCATCCGCACCTTGTATTCCTTCATGGGCGCGATGGCGGTCGCCGCAGGATTTCGGATCTGCCAGATCGAAGTGGCCCACCGGCCGAGAACGCGCGGCCAGTCGAAATACGGGCTCTCCATTTTCTGGTGGAAACCATTGATCGACATGCTCGGCGTTTATTGGTTCTCGCGACGCCGCATTCCAGGTCGCATCGAACAGCGTGCCGACGCTGGAGTATAACTCACAAGAGCTGACAGATCTCTCGCAGAGAGATTTGGACGGCGCTCACTTTTTCAAACAGTCCGCACATCGCCCGAAGAATTCAAGCGAATGGCTTAGATTGCCGAAGCCGTAGTGCTCGGCGACCCGTTGTTCCGTCTCCGCCAGCGGACAAGGAATGTCAATTACGACGACCTTCCCGCAACCGGTGCAGACAATGTGGTCATAGTGCTTCGACGGATCGTTCAGCTCATAATAGCTGCAGGCACGCTGGAGATTGACCTTGTGCACAAGATCCAAACGGTCAAGCAAGGCGATCATGCGAAACACGGTGGCATAATCCGGGCTATTGTCTGCCGCCGCCGCCAGTTCCTGGATCTCCTGAAGGGAAAGCGGTGTTTCCGCTCTGAAGAGAACGTTCAAAATACTGCGCCGGCCGGCCGTAATGCGCATCCCTTCGTCTCGCAGCCGGTTCAGGATGGCCTCGGCAGAAAAGGACTGCGCTTCCTCGCTCATGGAGAATCTCTAAGGCAAACGGCGCCCCACCTCAACAGGGAAGCATCAAAGGCGGACGGCTATGCCCCGTTGCGCTAGGAATTCTTTTGCCTGGGAGATGCTGTAGGTGCCGAAGTGAAAAATACTGGCAGCCAGGACGGCATCTGCGTTCCCACGCGCAAGAACCTCGGCGAGATGCTCGAGTTCGCCCGCGCCTCCGCTGGCAATCACTGGAATCTCCACCGCCGAACCAACCGCTGCGGTAAGTTCGATGTCGTATCCCCCGCAGGTGCCATCGGCATCCATGCTCGTGAGCAGAATCTCGCCCGCTCCGAGCCGCGTCACCTGGCGCGCCCAGGCAACGGCGTCAAGTTCGGTCGGATTTCTGCCGCCGTGAGTGTAAACCCGCCATTTGCCCGGCACGTCATGTTTGGCGTCGATGGCTACCACAACACATTGCGATCCGAAATTCTCGGCCGCATCCGAGACCAGTTTCGGATTCCTTATAGCCGCCGTGTTCACGCTGACTTTGTCCGCGCCCGCAAGCAGCATCGCTCGGAAATCGTCCACCGTGCGAATTCCGCCGCCAACGGTCAGCGGCATGAAGCACTGCTCCGCCGTGCGCGCAACAACATCCACCATCGTCGCGCGATCGTCGCTCGATGCCGTAATATCGAGGAACACGAGCTCATCCGCACCTTGCGCATCATAGAGCTTTGCACACTCGACCGGGTCCCCCGCATCACGAAGGTCAAGGAATTTCGTTCCCTTCACAACACGTCCGCCGGTGACGTCGAGACAGGGAATTATCCGTTTAGCAAGCATCATATCACCTCTCGTCGGTCCATGACCGCAACGCGAGACTAAATTGTTGCTTTGACTCTGGGCTCTCTTACCTTGCGCAGACTCTTTGCGGTGCAACCGCCACCCAACGACTTGGTATGAAGAAAGCAAGAGATCGCCGCCACATTCTCAACATCCCCCTCCTCTCGCTCTCTTGTGTAATCTCGCTCATCGTAATCCTTCTGGCGGGCTGCGCATCGCCCTATCGGCAGGGCGCTGGGAAGTTCGATACGGTCGTCGTCGATGCGGGACATGGGGGACACAATGATGGCGGCCGGTCGGTTTCCGGACCCCCGGAAAAGGTCCTCGCACTTGACACAGCCCGGCGGTTGGCGGCGATTCTCCGCCGCAAAGGCTTCCGCGTGATCGAAACGCGAACCCGCGACGTTTTTGTCCCTTTGGAATCGCGCGCTGCGATCTCCAACTCCATTAGTAACTGCATCTTCGTCAGCATTCACTATAATTGGGCGCCTCGCAGGGGCGCCCGCGGTATCGAAATCTATTACTTCAGTCCTCGATCATGGCGCCTTGCCTCCAACATCCTTCGACAAGCCGGTCGCGCTTACCCCACCTTCAGGCGTGGAGTCAAACGCAACAATTTCCGCGTCCTCCGCAAGAACCGCCGCCCCTCTGTGCTCTGTGAACTCGGCTTCCTTTCCAACCCGAAGGACAACCGGTATGTGCAAAGCTCTAACTACCGCCAGCGCTTGGCCGAACGCGTCGCTGCCGGCATTGTCGCGGAACGACGAAGCGCACAGCGCTAAAGCCAGAGACTCGCAAGGGACAAACGCGCAGAATAACTCGCGCTACCGCGCAAACCCCTTCAGCGATGGCTCCCGGCATAAATCGAGGCGCCGAGTTGCTGCACTAAACCGAGATCGTCCCGATGATTCCAAATTTCAATTTGGCATTCGCGATACGGAATATATTCACCGCCGAAAACTTGGCGGACTTGCCGTTCGGCGGAATGTTGCCCCATTGACCGGTGTGCGTGCCCGTTGCGGTCCACCGCCCGACAACGAGTAATTCTGCGAATGGCAACCTTTGGAGCGCCGGGCCTTCCACTGCCGCCCCAGGCGATTAATTTCAGCGAGGTGCGCCAGTAGGCGGTAACGGTATTCTGCGAACCTGGCGTTCTTCGCGATGACCCTACACCGTTCCGCAAATCGGATTGTCGTCTCACACGCCTTGAGAGATCATCGTGAATCATGAAGATCAGCGCACGGAATATTCTCAAAGGCAGGGTGATCAAGATCGTCCAAGGAGCGGTAAACTGCGAGATTACCCTGGAGGTTGCTCCCGGGGTCGAAGTCGTTTCCATCATCACCAAAACATCGGTGCAATCCCTCGGTCTGGTCGAAGGCAAGGACGCCTTCGCGGTGATCAAGGCCTCAAGCGTCATGATTGGCGTTGAGTAGCAAGGAACTAGACCGTTAGCGGGGCTCGAGGATGCGAATCCGGGTGTTGGGCGTAAGCGGAGAGTGGCCCTGGCAAAGCGCAACCGTCGCGGTTGCGATAGCGCTAATTTCCCTCCCCTCGCTCGTTCGATAGCTCTTGAAGCTATCGGCGAAGGTTATTTTCAACATCGCAAAGACGTTGACCTTAGCGCAGCCCGCGGCGATGAGTTTCTTGAAAGTGCCGTTCGAAAGGCCCGTCCCGCCGTGAAGAACGATCGGCCTCGTCATCGGGCAACGATCGCTTTCACCCGTTCGAAATTGATTTTCGGCTCAGTGCCCAACTATAACGAATGCCTTTTGTGTGGAATGAGTTCTGTCATGCTCATTCGCTGACCATGTCATCCCCTCTCAACATTCAGGAAATGGAAGGCTCGGCTCGCGAAAAGCTTCTCCGGAAGTCTTCGATTACTATTCCGGCGGCGCCTGGGATCTTCAAACTTTGCACGAGAACCAGAACGCCTATCGACGATTGCGAAGTCCTTGGCGAGCCTGGAAGAACGTCGACCACTGCCCTACATGCTGTTGCTCAAGCGAGGTCAAGTGACTGATCGAGCACAGCGAGCAGAAAGTCTGCGTCGGCCTGCGTGATGCACATTGGCGGCGCAAAGCGGATGGTTTGCCCCCACAGGCCGCCCTTGCCGAGCAGCAGACCCCTTTCTCGGGCGTTCTCAAGCACCTGCGCGCATTCGGCCTTCGCGGGCTCTTTCGTCGCGCGATCCTTGACCAACTCGATGCCCAGCAAGAGACCTTTGCCGCGCACGTCACCGATCAACGTATGCTTCTGCTTGAGTTTCTCAAGTCCGGAAAGCAGATAATCGCCGAGCCGCAAAGCGTTTTCCTGAAGCTTCTCCTTCTCGATTACCTCCAGCACAGCCTTGCCGATGGCGGTCGCAACGGGATTCCCGCCGAAGGTATTGAAGTGAATCCTCTGGGCCAGCACGCCTCCGATCTCCGGGGTAGTAACGACTGCCGCCAGCGGGCACCCGTTGCCAATCCCCTTTGCCATCGTCACGATATCGGGAATAACCCCCTGCGTTTCGAAACCCCAAAAGTCGCTTCCGGTGCGACCAAAACCGGCTTGGACTTCGTCGGCTATGCAGACGCCACCAGCTGCGCGCACGTGTCCGTAAACTCCTTCGAGATAGCCGTCCGGAAAAACAACACATCCGCCAACGCCTTGGATGGATTCAGCGATGAAACCGGCAATCCGGCCGGGCGTGGCAAAGTCTATGAGTTGCTTGACGTCCGCGGCGAATTTCCTTCCCGCTTCGGCGTCGTCGCGCCCGTACGGGCCACGATAAGGATCCGCCGCGAGGGCGTGATGAACGCCAAAACTGTGCGGCACATTGAACTTCCACGTACTGTGTGCCGTCACAGACAATCCGGCGGCGTTTCCGCCGTGATAGGCGTTGCGCAGCGCGATGATGTCGTAGTTGCCCGTGTAAGCGCGCGCCATCAGCAGCGCGAGATCGTTCGCCTCCGACCCTGAATTGACAAAATAACAAACCTTGAGATCGCCTGGCATTTTCGAGGCCAGTCTTCGCGCATATTCGGCAACGTTGGGATGCAAATAGATCGTGGTCGAGTGCTGGAGGATTTCATTTTGCCGTCGCGCGGCTTCGAGGACATGCGGATGGCAATGTCCGACGCTAATCGTGACAATGCCGCCGAGTCCATCGAGATAGCGCTTGCCCGTTTCGTCCCAAACATACTGCATCTGCCCCTCCACAAGCATGAACGGCTTCCTGTAGTAGAGAAAAATACCGGGATTGAGAAATTGCTTCCGAAGCGCGAGGACCTCGTCAGCGGAGGGACCCACGTAGGCATTGGGCTCAAAAGAGAATGGGGGCAGGGGAATTTCTTCCATCACTTGGGAGTGCCAAACAATTCGCCGGCAGACGAGCTTAATGCGCGCGTTGAATTCCTCAAGTCGCCAAAAAGGTGCCGATTGCAGACGCCGCTCAGCAGAAAGGCGACGCGATAGCAAAGTCGCTCTGCGATGTAAAATACGGTCATGCCGACTTAACTCGCTGATTATCAGTTACGCTGCCCGACATGGATTCGAACCATGAATGAAGGCTCCAAAGGCCTCTGTGTTACCGTTACACCATCGGGCAAAGAAGCTCGTAATATCGCCGCGGCTGGCTTCGCTAGCAATTGAAAACACGGACCGTAGCTGCATCACCTTCGGTCGCTGTTTGAGACAAATCTCGAAAATTCGTCCTCTTCTGAATCTATCATTTCCAGTCCGAAACGATGCCCAGGCACATTGCGAAGACCGGACTAAAATCCTCCGGACTGCGTTCGAGCCAGGCAAGGATTTTGTCGAGTCGAAAGAAGGCTCCGGTTTCGAGTTCCATCGGAGCGAGTCGGAAGGGTCCTTCATGCGTGCCGCGGAACACCTCAATGAACTCCCAGCCGGTCGCTGCGGAACACGGCAGTTTCCCGATCTTCTCCATAGAGCATTCAATGCCTATCTCCTCGCGCAGTTCGCGCCTAGCCGATTCTTCGTAGCTCTCTCCGGCATCGACATGGCCGGCCGCCGAAGAGTCCCACTTTCCCGGGTGTGTGTCCTTCCAGATTGAACGCTTCTGAAGGAAAACTTCTCCGCGCTGATTGAAGATGAGGACATGAATTGCACGATGCCGCAGGTTATTCACATGCACCAGATCGCGCGATTCAGAGCCAACTACACGGTCCTGGGCGTCCACCACACACAACATTTCCTCACCATGCTGAGCCTCCGCGGGCTGCAGCAATTGAGAAAGCCTCTCCCATTGCGCGGGAGACAGTTCCTCCGCCCGGACCGTTTCCCTTGCGCCGAGTGCGGCACATATGTCTGTCCAATGGTCCTTATGCTCGACGAGCAGATTGCGCAGTTGCTTTCGGCGTTCAGAAAATCCGCGGCGCACAAGCGTCTCAAATAGCAGCTCATCACACGGCGCGATATCGCGCGCGCCTTTGCGCTCAAAGATGACGACCGCGGAGGAAACCCGAGGCTTAGGGTAAAAAACCGAGGGTGGAAGTTTTTTCGCGCAGCGTATGTTCCATCGACGCGAGGCACAGACGGTCATCGCTCCGAATTGCTTCGTTCGCGGCACGGCAACGAGGCGCTCAGCAACTTCCCATTGAAGCGTTAGAGCGAGGATTGATGCGGGTGAGAGGGCCGAAGTGTATTTCGCGATCAGCGGCGTCGAGACGTAATACGGAAGATTGCCTATGATCTTAACTGGCCCAGTGCCATAGAGTGTCCGGAGATCCAAATCGAGCGCATCGATGTGGAACAGTTCCACGCACTCGGAACTAAAGCGTTCACGTAACCATTCAACCATTCGTCCATCCTTTTCGATAAGGGTAAGTGAGACGCCATCGCGCACCAGGAGCCCGGTGAGCGCGCCGAGACCAGGGCCAATTTCCACGACGTGGTCACCAGATTCAATACCGAGTCTTGAGATGATCCAACGCGCAAGATTTGTGTCATGAAGAAAGTTCTGGCCTAGGCTCTTGCGCGGGCGCGTGCCGAGACGGCTGAGCGCATTCTGGATTTCCGTGCGGGTCATCGACTTCGGCAAGAGAATTCCTGACTCATTCACAAATGACCAGTGAACAAGTCATCCAGAAATGTGCGTTTTTTTCCCAAGTTATTCACAGGGGGAAAAAGCCCGTTGCGGGGAAGCAAAAATCACCGCTTGAGGCAGGTTCCGATATGATGCAGCGTAATGGCTTGTCCAAATGAAAAAGTCCGGCTGTGCCATCATTGCCCTCTTTCTCGCCGTCTGTGCGAGCATGTTCGTAAATCTCCTGCTTTTTGCTGCGCTCGTCGGATTACGGGGAACCGCAAATGTCGCTGCGGTCAAGATGCTGCGCGAAAGGGATTTTGAAGAAGTGATACTTAAGGATGGGACAACGCCCGCTCAGAAGATCGCGGTGATTCCGCTGGAGGGCATCATCGCGCATGGGCAAGCAGGCGGTCTGGGAGAAGACATGGTGCAGGGATTCAAGAATGCTCTGGATCAAGCGCGGGCAGACTCTCAGGTCAAGGCAGTGGTGATTTCGGTGGATAGCCCCGGGGGCGAAATCACGGCCTCCGACGTGCTTTACAACAGTCTCAAGGAGTTCAGTAAAGAGAAGCCCTCTGTGATCTATTTCAATTCGATCGGAGCGTCTGGCGCTTACTACGCCGCGTGCGGAGCCAGCTATATCATGTGCAACTCGACGACTTTCACCGGTTCGATCGGCGTGATCATCTCGACGCTCAACTATCGCGATCTTTTCGGGAAGATCGGACTCCAGTCCATCATTTTCAAGAGCGGAAAGTTCAAGGACATGCTTAACGGGGCGCGTGAGATGACGCCCGAGGAGAAGGCCTACGTGGAAGGCCTCGTCATGCAGAGCTATGACCGTTTTGTTGGCATCGTGGCCAAGGCGCGAAGTTTAGATGAGCAAGGCTTGCGAAATGGCGTTGCGGACGGCCGGATCATGAGCGGGAGCGATGCCTACGCGGCAAAACTTGTCAATCAACTCGGTTATATCGAGGACGCCTTTCAAAAGGCGGGCGAACTTTCCGGAGCATCCGGGGCGCGTATCGTCCGCTACAAACGCGCGATAACACTGGCGAACCTTCTGAGGATGTTCGGCGAGGCGGAGGCACCTTCGGTCAAGGTGGACATCCTTGAAAAACTCCCTCACCTTGAACCTGGCCGCGTTTACCTGCTCCCGCCCTCCTTCGCTCCCTAGCAGCCTGTCGGACTCGAAATGGAAGCAGCCCTATTTCGCATAAGAATTCGACTCGGACCTCAAAGCCCGACAGTCTCCTAGTGGAACTGCTCTTCTCCGGAGTCCTCAGCCTCGGCAGCGCGGTTTATTTTTCCCGTCTTGCCAGGGAATCTGACTTGCAGTCCAAATCGCGGGCCGTCCTTCAGCCCTATGGGATTCCTGACGCCATTTTCGCCGCGATGCTGGTGCTGTGGTTCCTCACGAACATTCTGGGGTCAGCCAACCGGGTGGTGGTGGTGAACACGCGGTTGCTCATCGCCGGCGCGATCCTCTGGTTTCTCTTGAGCGCCTTTCTGCTCAGTTTCCTGATTGTTCGTTCCCGGAAGCCCCTTGATCTGTTCGGTCTGCGCGAAGTCGGCTGGCGGCAGAATCTTAAGGCGGGTTGCTGGGGTCTGGCGACCGCTCTGCCAGCGATCTATTTTATCCATACGCTGAGCTTCCACCTCATGGGCGCGGATGCGCAGCCCCAACCACTTCTTCAATTCTTGGCAGGGAATCCGAGTTTGCAAGACACACTCTTGTTGATTCTCACCGCGGTTGTCATCGCGCCGATCGCGGAGGAGCTGATTTTTCGAGGTTATATTTTTGGGGTGCTTCGGCGTTATGCCGGGCGTTGGTGGGCGATAGTGATCAGCGCGTCGGTCTTTGCTGCGATCCACGCCCACGTCCCCTCGCTGGCGGGCCTTTTCGTGCTCGCTGTTGCTCTCACGCTCGTTTACGAGGGCGCGGGATCGCTTTGGGCCCCGATCCTGATGCACGCCTTATTCAACGGCCTCACCGTGATTCTTACTCTCGCATGGCCGGATTTGATGAAATGAAACTGCAGGATGTGAGCGAAGACCGATTGTTGGAAATCCTTCTCGCTAATCTTCCTCTCGGACGAAACACGCTCGTGGGTCCCGGCGACGATTGCGCGGTTGTCCAAGGACCCGGAATCCGCGAGATGCTCTTATTGAAAACGGATTGCGTCGTCGAAGGCATTCACTATCTGCCCGAAGACGAACCCAAAAAAGTTGGATGGAAGGCTCTTTGCCGCCCTTTAAGCGATGTCGCCGCAATGGGCGGCGAACCGCTCCATGCGTTGGTGAGCATCATGTCGCCGCAGGATCGAACCGTTGCTTACTGGAGATCGTTTTATAGAGGTCTCTCCAAAGCCGCAGGGCGCTTCGGCGTTGGCATTGTCGGGGGTGAGACCTCGCGCTCGCAGCGCGTGGCGATATCCGTTTCGCTGGTTGGACGCGTTGAAGCCGGGCGCTTGATTACCCGTTCGGGCGGTCAGCCGAACGATCTCCTCTTCGTCACAGGAACTCTCGGCGGTTCCTTCGGCGGGCGGCATCTGAGTTTTGTCCCGCGCGTCGTCGAGGGGCGATGGCTCAGTTCCCACGGATATGCCCGTGCGATGATCGATCTAAGCGACGGCCTGGCGAGCGACCTGCCGCGCCTTGCGGCAGCAAGCAAATGTGGATTCCAAATCGATGCCTCCGCTCTGCCAAAAACTCGCGGTTGCGACAGCGTTCAGGCGATGTCCGACGGCGAAGACTACGAGCTCCTTCTGGCCGTTGCTCCGCGGCTGGCCACTCGATTGCGCCACGGTTGGAGGGAGATGTTTCCAAGCGTGCGATTGACGGAAATCGGGCGCCTTACCGAGCCGGGCACTTCGTCAACGGCACTGCCCAGGGGATTCGATCACTTTTTTCGGTTGCCAGGAGCGCCCCGGTAAGGCGAGCTAGTAGTCGAATGATCCGCATCAAGTATCACGCCGCGGGCACCCCTCCGGCCACGCTGATTTACCTGTCGATCCTTGGCTTCCGCACGAACGAAATCATGCGCGTGCTGACCGTCATTTCGAGCATTTTCATCCCCTCACCTTCCTCGCGGGTGTCTACGGAATGAATTTCAACGCCGAACACCCCTTGAACATGCCGGAACTGAACTGGCCGTTTGGCTTCCTTCTCTGTCTCGGAGCCATGGCCTGCGTCGCGACGGGCATGGTGATCTTCTTCAAGCGCATGAGCTGACTGTGAAGTCGCTCCTGATTCTCACCGCCAGCTTTGGTGAAGGCCATAATGCTGCGGCGCGCAATCTGCAAGAGGCGATCACTGTCAAATCACCGCAGTCCAACGTCCTATTGAGCGATGTTTTTCTCGATGCCTACGGTTCGTTCAGCCGGTTCGCCGAGAAAGGCTACCTCGCCGTAATCAATCGCTTGCCACAATTTTGGCAGAAGGCTTTTGAGATCCTCGACCGCACGCGGTTTCTTGAGCGGCATATAGGCATTTACGGGGCTGCAGCGCGGCGATTGGCGCGCCTCATTGCGGAACGCCAACCCTCAGTCGTTATTTCAACCTATCCAGGTTGCAACCACCTCCTCGATTTCGTCTACCGGAGAAGGCTAAAGCGTCCGTTCAGGATGGTGACGATCATCACGGATTCCCTCACAATAAACTCTGTCTGGTACCGCGCGCACAGTGACTTCTTTCTCGTCGCAAATGAAACAACTGCAGACGTCCTCCTGAAGGCTGGGATCCCGAAGCAGAAGATTCTTGCTTTCGGTTTTCCGGTTCCTCGAATCTTCGCGAGCCTCGACGGGTCGCGCCACGTCCCTCCGCAGGATGGCCATTGGCAAATTCTTTATGTGATCAACTCGGGACGCCATATGGCACCGGAAATCGTCAGGCGCCTCCTGGAAATGGACGACGTGCATCTCGCAGTAACAACCGGGCGCGATGAAGATCTCGCGCGCCGGATTTCCCTTGTTTCGGCAGCGGCGGGAAGAAAGGTGGACGTCTTTGGTTGGACTCCTGATATGCCGCGCTTGATGGCGGAGAGTCATCTGCTCATCAGCAAGGCGGGAGGCGCCACCGTGCAGGAGACCCTTGCTGCCAAGACTCCGATGATCATCACGCAGATCGTGCCCGGGCAGGAGGAGGGAAACGCCCGCCTTATTCTGGAGGGAAGGGCCGGTGCCCTTGCCACAACGCCACTGCAAATCTCAGCCACGGCACGCGGGGCCTTCGCAGACGGCGCCCGCCAATGGAGCGAGTGGCAGAAGGCCGCCTCTTCCCTCAGCCGCCCCACCGCCGCCGATGATATTGCGGATTTTCTGCTAGGCCTCGCGTAGATCAAGCCAGACGCGCAGGCGATTGACTTGCCACGGCAATGTCAGCATCGCCGAGGGCGAAATTGCAAAATGTTGCTTCCCATGCGAATGCCTCAGGTTTCGCAATAGCGATCCCCGGCATCGCCAAGTCCCGGCACGATATAGGCGCGCTCGTTCAACTTCTCATCGAGCGCGGCAAGAAACACCGGCACCTCGGGATGCTGCGTGTGGAAGAACCTCGCGCCAGTCACGCAGCCAAGCACCGCGATAACCCGGAGACGCTTGGCGCCGCCAGCCTTTAATTGGGCCGCAGCGTCTGCGGCGCTGTTGCCCGTGGCAAGCATGGGATCAACAAGAAAGACATCAGAATTTTCAAGATCGAGCGGGACTTTGAAATAATAGCTCATCGCCTCGAATGTCTTCTCGTCGCGAAAGCTGCCAACGTGGCCGAGCCTTGCCTGAGGCAGAACGTTCAACATCGCCTCGGCCATGCCAAGTCCCGCACGGAGGATCGGAACCACCGTCAGTTGATTGGAAAGTCGATGTCCTTTGCATCGCTCCAATGGGGTTTCAATGTCCGTTTCATCCACCTCCAGGTCGCGCGTGGCTTCAAAGGCCAGCAAGGCGGTGAGTTCATGAAGCGTGCGCCGGAACAATTCCGTAGGCGTTTCCTTGTTCCGCAAGATCGCCACTTTGGCTTTGACAAGAGGATGATCGACGACGGTGCATCCGGGCAGACGAAGCTCACTCATATCGGAAAGAGTACATGATTCCCCGAACGTGGACAGAAGACAGTCGAAAGGCTGGGAAGAATTGGAAATAACCGGCCGCGGCAAACTCTTTCCGCCCCCTGAGATCTCATGCGTGACATGCGTGGATTTTTCAGCACACTCTCAAGCAACCATGAAACCCAAAGTGAAATGGGGGGTAATCGGTGTCGCAGGTATCGCGGTAAAGAAAGTCATCCCGGCCATGCAGCGCGGAGAGTGGTCCGAAGTCGTGGGAATCGCTTCAAGGGATGTTGAACGCGCCAAACATGCTGCGGAACAACTGGGAATTCGAAAGGCCTACGGATCCTACGAGGAACTTTTGGCCGATCCGGATATCGAAGCCATTTACAACCCACTGCCAAATCATCTTCATGTCCCATGGTCGATCAAAGCTGCCGAGGCGGGAAAGCATGTTCTTTGCGAGAAACCGATCAGTCTAACGGTTGAAGAGGCCCGCTCTCTCCTGGAAGCTCGCGATCGAACGGGCGTAAAAATTGGAGAGGCTTTCATGGTTCGCACGCATCCTCAATGGCGCAAGGTCCTCGAGCTAATCGCGCAAGGAAGGATCGGGGCGGTCCGATCCGTTTTGGGATACTTCAGCTACAACAATCGGGATCCAAAGGACATTCGTAACATCCTCGAGTACGGCGGTGGCGGGCTAATGGATATTGGCTGTTATCTTATTTATGCTTCTCGACTCGCTTTTGGAGAAGAACCCGGCCGAGTGTGCGGGCTAGTCGAATACGATCGGGACACGCGAACGGATTTGATGACCTCGGCGATGCTCGACTTTGCCTCCGGACAGTCCCTTTTTACCTGTAGCACGCAGCTTGTGCCTTACCAGCGAGTGCAGATCCTCGGTACTGAGAGACGAATCGAGATCGAGATTCCGTTCAATGCACCGCCCGACCAGCCTTGCCGGATATTCGTCGACGATGGCGCAGATCCCTCTGGTCGAGGAGCGGAGATTTTGGAGTTCGAAGCCTGTGACCAGTATACGACACAGGGGGATCTGTTTTCGACAAGCATTCGGCAGGGTACGGAGCTGCCCGTTCCCCTGGAGGGGTCCATTAGAAACATGGCTGCGATCGAGGCAATCTTCCGCTCTGCCAAATCTGGGAAATGGGAGGAGCCTTTCGCTCTAGAGCGGCAGACCGGTATCGGCGCTGCCGGCAACGGGATACTGGCGGATTTGGTCGAAAGAAATGTCCGTCTCAAACCCTCACGGGTCTTCGCTCAACGTCAGATTTGAAGCAGGCGTCGAGGATTTTCTGAACTTCCGCGCCGCGGGCGAAGTCAGGCTGGTCCTGGTTGCCGGTCAAGACGGATTGGATGAATCGCTTATAGATGTTGGGCACCGGCGGACAGGTCACTTCCTTCCATAAGCCCTTGTCCAGATCCTTGCCGACGCTGATGCGATAGCCGTCTGTCGTGCGCTCGGAATCTATTTCGATGGAACCCTTGGTGCCGGAAATTTTGAGGTAGAGGCGGTTGATGTGACCGCCGGCCCAGCGAGTGGTATGGATGGTGCCAAGCGCACCGTTCTTGAACTCGATGCTGAGCACGGCGGAATCGTTGGCATCGAGCACGTATTCGCCCACACGGTCACGCGGAGCCTTGCGAAACGCCTTTAACCGGCAATAGACGGAGGAGATATGGCCAACGGGGTAGGTGGCAAAATCGATGATGTGGACGCCAACGTCGCCCAGAGCGCCCTTGCTTCCGTGTCCTGAGGAGAGGCGCCAGAGCCACGTCGGCATGGTGCGCCAGTCGCCCCAAATCTTGCTCGGAAGCCAGGACTGGAGGTAATTTGCCTCAATATGGCGCATCTCGCCCAGGCCCCCGCGCTGCACGAGGGCGGCGACGGCTTGAATGCAGGGCCAGTCGCGGTACGAAAAGTTAACCATATTAATGAGACCGGCCTTGCGCGCCGCGGCGACCATCCGAAGGGCGTCCGGATAGTTCAAAGCGAGAGGCTTCTCGCAAAGAACGTGCTTGCCCGCCTTGAGGCACTGGAGAGAGAGCGGGGCGTGGAAAGCGTCCGGCGTGACATTGCTCACTGCGTCGAGTTCCCCGCGCGCGAGCAATTCCTGCAGGGTGGGATAAGAAGTAGGGATGCCGTGTTTCTTACAGAAGGCTTTGGCGCGGGCAGGATCAACATCGACGGCAGCAACGATCTGACAGTTCTTGACCACTTGAAATCTCTCGGCGTGGTAGTCGGCCATGCGCCCGGTGCCGAGAATGCCGAGGCGAACGGTTTTCTTGCTGATTTTGCTCATGGTAGATCAAATGAAGATCACTTGTAGCCGACCGCGGAACGGCGTTGCGCCTCAGGATCATCCGGGAGTGGCTCAAGTGGAGCAGAATTCGGACAGGCGTCCGGGATACGCACTGTGGAGCGCGCCCAGTACATGGCATTGGCAATAACGCGCTGGACCTGCGGGTGATAGTAAGTCGGATAGGTCTCATGTCCGGGACGGAAGTAAAATATGCGTCCGTTGCCGCGATACCATGTGCAGCCGCTGCGGAAAACTTCTCCTCCGGTGAACCAGGAGAGAAAGATTAACTCGTCCGGCGCGGGAATGCCGAAGGGTTCGCCATACATTTCCTCGGCGGAAACCTCGAAGTATTCGCCAATGCCCTGCGCGATAGGGTGCGCGGGCATGATGTTCCAGATGCGTTCTTTGTCGTTGGCCTCGCGCCACTTGAGCGAGCAGGTTGTGCCCATCAAGGCTTTGAAGAGCTTTGCGTAGTGGCCCGAGTGCAAAACGATGAGGCCCATACCTTCAAGGACGCGGTTTTTGGCGCGCTCGACGATCTCATCCTTCACATCACCGTGAGCCATGTGGCCCCACCAGACGAGCACGTCAGTCTTGTCGAGAACGGCTTCGGTAAGACCGTGCTCGGGCTCATCGAGCGTGGCGGTGCGGACATCAACGCCTGGCTCTTTGCGAAGGAAGGCGGCGATAGCCTCGTGCATGCCTTGCGGATAGATTTCGGCGACTTTCGGATTCTTCTTCTCGTGGCGGAATTCGCCCCAAACGGTGACGTGAAACGGAGTGGACATACAAATTTTCTGTTTCAAGTATGTCAGGTTTCCTCCTTGGTTCAATTGTGACGAATTGTAATTGCCCGCGATTAGTCACAAAAGCCGACCTCATGCCCACGATGGCATGCGACCTCGAAAAGGCTGAATCGTCCCTCAGCCGAAGGCGCTTCGCGCTCTCCGTTTGGGCAGAAGTTCGAATCTCCGTGCGCTCCCAGGCATAGTCTGCCCAATCCAAAGATAGGCTGACCCCGCACGTGCGGCGTTTGCTTTAACAGGTTTCTCGATATGGACTAGCGGAGCGTTGTATCCACTCCAGGAGCTTGACGCGCGGAACCGGAGCGGCTGGAAGTAGTGAACCCCGGGGCGATCGGCAGCTTCGGCATTCTCCGCCAAGTGTCACGTGTCATCGGGCCGAACACCCTGCGTGCCGGAGGCTGGAACCGTTCGCCCTACCCCCATCACGTTTCTCAAAATAGACCATCGAGGCGCTGGATCGGCGCGAGGGATTCGCTCGATCCAATAGGCGCGCTGGCGAGATTCAAAGCCATCGGTGCGCTTGAGATTGAGCCAATAGCTTACAAAATTCTCGAATTCCTCGGCGCTGGGCGGCATCAGATAAGCTAGCAGGTATGGGTTCCCTACGTCGGAGGGAGCCACCGCAATCAGCCCGGGATGAGCAGCGGCCAGCGCTTCAGCCTGCACCAATGTCCAAATGGCTGCGTCAATCTTTGAGAAATCCGGCACCTCCCGGTAGTTCGGGACAACGACAATCTCTGCACTGGGGAAGGTGCGCTTGAGCCGCGGTACAAGCACCGGATCGTCAAAGACGCCGATCTTCAGGCCTTTGCGCTCCAGGATCTTTGTGCGGCTCGTAAAACCAGCGGCGCGGTCGCGGGGCATGAACAAAGCAAGCGGACTCTGAAAATATGGAGTTGAAGCTTTGAATTGGAGAAGGCGATCTTCGGTGACGTAGATGCCCGCCATCGCAATGTCGAATCGGCCTTCAAGCAAGATTCTGGGCGAGGTGCGGCCATTCGAAGGGAATGAGGCGAAGGCCAACGTTGAGGTCCTTGGCGAGCTGATAGGCGTACGAGACGTCGTAGCCGACCAATTCCCCGCGAGAATTCCGGTAACTGAACGGGATGATTCCGCCATTATAGCCAACACGGATTTCGCCTTCCTGCTGAATGCGAGCAAGGACGCTCTGGCTCGGCGGAAGAGGCGCGGCGGAATCGAGCGTGCCGAAGGAGACATTCACACCCTGTTTGACCTCCGGATCGAGCCGAAAGGAAAGGTAGGGATTCGACGCGCGATTTAGAACCCAGGAATCGAACCTGCGAGCGGCTAAATACGAATGCGCCCACGGCGATCGCAGCTACGGACAGGCAAACAAAGATCCGGGTCCAGCGAACGCGAATCTTTCCATAATACGCCAAGAACCACCCCAAAGCTTAGAAAGGCAAAGCCGGCGACCGAGGCGATGACTTGACCATAGCGTGTCAAGGTCATCAGACTGACATAGAGGGACGTTGTTTGATCGGGAAGACCGAGCCACCGCGCCAAGAAAGTTACAGCATCGACGGACGAAGTGGGCGAGCCCACGCAGGATAGCAACGTCACGACCGGGAGAAGCCAAGCCATAAGCGGCTGGGCGACCACTCCGTTGAAGAACAGGGCGAAAACAATAAAAAGATAGACGAAAAAATTCCCGAGTTGGCCCAACGGATAGGCGACTGAAATGTTCGTGCGAACGATCTCTCCACACTCCGGATCCTCCACGCCGCAGGCCTTGGCCAGGCGCTGCGTGGCGGAAGAAATATAGGGCAATGCGGAAACCGAAAGCGTCGTGGCGATGACAATCAAGAGTGCGGACTTAAGGTCTCGCAGGACCTCCTTGTGCTTGAACGGCGTGAATGCCGCAATGCAGCCCGGGATTATCCAAAAGGTTAAGATCAATGCGCCGGCAAAAAAAAGGAAGAAGAACAGCGAAACCTCCTCCATGGCTCTGGGCCTTATGGTACCCGCCAGATCGGCGAAGAGCGCGAACACGGCCAAGGGCGCAAAACGTACCGACGACGTTCCAAAATTTCAGGCTTGCCAGACGGATCCCTTCAAGAACGGAAAGCAGGGCTGCCTTCTCAGGCACATGTTGCAACGCTACTCCATAGAAAAGGCAGAAAAGCACGACAGCCGGCACGTAGTTCCTGGACAACGCGGTGAACGGATCGCTTGGAATAAGAATTTCGAGCAAACCGGGAGAATCCTTGACAGCCCGGTCAGCCACCCAGCTGATGGCAAGCGCCTGAGGGATGCCTTGCGCCAGCAGTATCAAGAGCCCGAAGGTAATCAGCCAGAGCGCCGCGTAGAATTTCCAACCTGAAAGAAAAAGCCTCCACGCCTGCGCAGGCGCCATGCTTCCAAGCCCGTGCAGCAGCGAACAGATCAGATAGGGATAGACGGCGACTTCCAGAAGCATGACGTAAAGCTGCCCGACCGGACGAAGGGAATGCGCGTAGTCGCCAAGAAATACTCCCAGCAGAATTCCCGTTAAGCCTCCCACAGCCACCGGCCAGACCGAAAGCGGCGTCGGGCTGGTAGGCGTGCGGTCGGAGGGCTTGACCATCAAGCACAACTAGCGAATGAGCACCACAGAGGAAAGATTCATCGCGATCACCGCACGAGCACAAGACGTCGTCATACCAAGCCCGGCTTGATTCGAAAGGTCGAGGTCGATACGACACCCTTCAAGGGTGACTATGCGGATTGGAAATTTCTTTCGGCATTTGCTCCAACGTGCCACCAGCCTGTAGGGTCCGGGCAATCCGCGGTTCGATGCCCGATTCCGATAAAACAAAAATCGCACTGCGTCCTCGAATCCGCATTATCCAGGGCGATGAGATCGTTATGGGACCAGGAAAGGCGGAACTCCTGACGCATATTGCCGAGACGGGAAGCCTGAGCGAAGCCGCCAGGCGAATGAAAATGTCCTACATGAAAGCCTGGTTGCTGGTTCAAGTCATGAACCGAAGCTACAAGAAGCCGCTTGTCCGGGCGGAACGCGGCGGAACGAGGGGCGGCGGGGCGCGCCTGACCAGCTACGGCCGTCGTGTGCTTGACGGCTACCGGGAGATGGAGCAAAGGAGCCTGACGGCCATGCAGGAGCCCTGGACGAAGGTTCGCCGGATGCTTAAGACTTCCCCTGCCTCGCAATAAGCCTTGAGCCGGAACTGATTCGCCCTTCGAGCGAGATCTTCGAACTTCGCGGGGAAAAGCAGCTTGATATGAGACTTAGTCTCAGTAGGAGTAGGGCGAGTATGAAATTCTTCGCCAACCCGTTGATAACTCTGCTCGCCGTGATCTGGATCGTTCCGCAAATGCCTGCGGCCTCCCCGACCACTCTATCGAAGGTCGTCGTGGCGCTGAAGCCGGACAAAGATCCCGATGCCATGGTAGCGGAACGCACGCAATTGTCGAAATATCTCTCTGGCGAGCTTGGCAAGCCCGTGGAGGTAATCGTCCCGCTTTCTGCTGCCGTTATCCTTGAGGGCCTGAGCAACGGCACGATCGATCTCGCTTATCTCAGTGCGACGGACATGCTCATTGTGATAGATCAGCGAACCGCCAGCATTCTGCTTGCGGGAGAAATTGACGGCAAGACTTCCTATCAAAGTTATTGGGTGACGCTCAAAGACAAACCCTATCAAGCCGTCGCTGACCTCAAGGGCAAACCCGTTGCATTCTCGAGCAAGACGAGCACCTCGGGATACGTCATCCCACTATGGGACCTTCGCCAGAAAAACCTCATCTCGGATTCGGGGAATGCGGAGGAATTCTTCGGTGCAGGCAATGTGTGGTTCGGTTCCGGATACGTGTCGGCAGTGGAACGTGTGCTCAACGGCGACGCCGAGGCCGCTGCCGTCAGCTACTATGTTCTCGACAAGGACAAGCATTTGACGGCGGAGCAACGCCAGAGGCTGCGACGGCTGGCAGAGCAAGGCCCCGTGCCGACACATGTCATCGCGATCCGCTCACAAATTTCGGATGCGGATAGCGTGGCATTGCGCGCTGCGCTGCTCGCAATGGATGAAGGAAATCCGGAACTTCGCGATCGCGTGTTTACGTCCCGACTCGTAGAGGTGGATTCGGATTCCCACCTTAGCTCATTGAAGGAATCGATAGCGCTTGCCAAGCGAGGAAGCGAATGACCGACCAGAGTGAACAGGTAACCCTTCGCGGACTGGGATTGAAGAGGCAGCACCGCTGGCTTTTTCGCGGGATGGACATCCAAGTGCCGCGGGGGAAGTTCATCGCAATCGTAGGGCCTTCCGGAGCCGGCAAGACCAGCCTCCTGGGATGTCTGGCAGGCAGCATTGCCCCTTCGGAGGGAGAAGTTGTCTTTCAATGCGCGCAAGGCTGCCACCACTCCCCACCCGCCTTTCGCAAGCGACTGGGGATTGTCTTTCAGAATTTTCTGCTCATCGGGAACGGAACCCTGCTCCATAACGTGCTTTGCGGACGGCTTGGTAGATATCCGTGGTGGCGAACCCTCGCGGGCTTCCCGCGCACCGACCGGGCCGAGGCGTTTGAGATCCTGGACCATCTAGGTCTCGCCTCGCACGTCTACCGTCGCGCAGCCGAGGTGTCCGGCGGCGAGCAACAGCGGGCGGCGCTCGCCCGTGCTCTATTCCAGGAGCCCGAGATGTTCCTTGCCGACGAACCGGTGTCCAACCTCGATCCGGCTCTTACATTCCACGTCCTGGAAATCCTGCGGCAACAAACCCGCCATCAGTCTCGCACGGTTGTATGCGTGCTGCATGATTCAAATCTGCGTGGAACGCTTCGCCGATTTTGTCATCAACCTGAACCCCAATCAGCCGGAACGATGGGCGGTTCGCGCCCTGCACGTGACAATGACGATACCGCGACCGGATGGTGAGAGCCGAGCAGGCACAAGCCGGAAAGCCTGCCCCGGCTTGCCTGGTATCAGCGGCTAAACGTCACAACCGTTTCGCTCTTCGTCTTCCTGATTGCGATTGTGGCTTCGCTTCCCGCGATGCGCGGTTCCGGGCGCGAACTGGATCATACTGCAAACCTGATCCGGTTTCTGAAGCGCTTTTTTCCACCGGACTTTTCCGTCGCGGGCCAGATTCTCGGAGCCCTGGCCGAAACGGTGCAGATCGCCGTGATGGCAACCTTTTTCTCGATCGTCCTGGCGTTTCCCCTTGCCGCAGCTGGAGCGCAAACATTGTCGCCTCGCTGGCTCGTCGCGTCTTCGCACGAATGGTCATGAACTGCATTCGCACCATTCCGAGCCTGATTTGGGCGCTGATAGCCGTGGCCGTCGTCGGACCGCATCCGCTGGCCGGCGTAGTCGGCCTCACTTTCTACAGCCTGGGCTACCTGGGGAAGTTCTTCAGCGATGCGTTCGAATCGGTCGATCTTGAAGTGGCGCGCGGATTACGCGCCATCGGCGCCGGGACGCATTCAGGCTTTCCAGCACGGTCTCTGGCCAAATGTGCGCCCGCTGGTGTGGAGCTATTCGCTATGGATGCTGGAATACAACATCCGTTCGGCCTCCATCGTGGGATATGTGGGCGCGGGCGGCGTAGGCGTCCTGCTCCATATCTATCAGGAATACTATCAATGGGACCGCTTTGCCGCGGTGCTGATCTTCATTCTCGGGCTGGTAACCCTCCTTGATCTCGCAGGAGAATGGGTCAGGCGGCAGGTCGCGCCGCGCGTTCCGGGCACCGCGCTGGGAGCGTGATGAAAAAACGTTCCTCAGCGATTCAGCCTGAAGCGAACTGGAACGTCCGCTTGTGTCGCAACGGGCCTGCCCCTGCGCCGGGCAGGCCTAAAGATCCAGCGTTGGACGGTGATCCGAGCGCGGTCGTCAAGAAGCAAATAGCCGGAGGACTTGAGCCTGCTCAATGCCTGAAAGCCTTTTCCCCCATCTGCGGAGACCTGACTTCGTTTGGAACTGCGAGTTCGCGTTTCGCGACGATCCGACTCCTGGCCGACTTGGGATACGAGCTTCTTCATGATCGACAACTCCGAAGAAAATGGGCACCGATGCCGGCCACAGTTCGCGAAAGACGGTTGACCTTTCTGCCAAAGGGGCGAAGTGCTCAGGAATGCCAAGAGGCCTTCTCATCCACAACCTGAAGGCGGGATCGTTAGACGCGGAACTCTTCCGAAGCTCGTCTCCTCCCTCGGCGAAGTAGCATCAGTCAGCATCGAGGAACTCGGCAAGCAGACAACGCCTTTCGCTACGCCAAGGCCAATCGTTTCGACTGGATCGCCGTCGCCGGAGGAGACGGGACGGTCGAGAGTGTAGCGGCCACTTTGGTTGGCACGACGCTTCCTTTGGGCATCATTCCCGCCGGCACGTTCAATAACTTTGCCCGAAGCCTCGATCTTCCTCTGGATCCCCTCGAAGCCTGCCAAGTGATCCTTGAAGGCAACGTCCGGCCGACCGATGTGGGTTTTGCGAACGGAAGGCCATTTTTCGAATGTCTCGGTTCCGGCTTGGATGCGGCCTTGTATCCCCTTAGCGAGGAGATCAAGTCGGGACGTGTCCAACGGTTGATCGATTTCTTGCGCCGTGCCTACCGCTATCGGCGCCAGAAATTCGTGCTCACGCTGGATCGACCCGTCTCTGACGCCCTCGCGCGCGGATCAATCAACGAAAGCCATCGCCTCATTCGTTTTCTGGGACGGAATCGAAAATCCAGTCTCACCCTCTCGGCCCTGATGCTCATCGTCTCCAACGGCCCCTATTTCGGGATGAACTTTGCCGTCGCGCCCAATCAACGCATGAACGACGGCCTTCTCACCATTTCGGTTTTCAGCCGCTACAGCAAGCTTCAACTCTGGTGGCATTTTGCCTCCATCGCCTTTAGACGGCGCGAATACTCTCCAAAATCCATCGCCTTTCGTGTCGCAAGACTGCAAGTCGGCGGCCCGCGAAAACTGCCGGTTCACCTCGACGGCTCACCGCAGAAAGACCTCTGGCCGCTCGACATCGAGTGCAACAAGGGTGCGCTCCACGTCTTCTCCAGGACAAAGCGATGAGAAATTCCCAATATGGCTCCCTTTTTCGAAATCTCCCCAATGCCACGCGGACGGAGCAGTTCGAAGAGCTATGCCGATCGAGATCGTTTCGCATCGAACGCATCACATCTGGCGGCCAGTGCTCACCGCCTGGATTCTGGTACGACCAGGCGTGGGACGAATGGGTCCTCGTTCTCCAAGGACGGGCGTCCGTCTGTCTTCAGGAGCCACAAGAGACAGTTCATCTTGCCGCCGGTGATTGGCTCTTGATCGATGCGCATCGCAAACACAGGGTTCAAGCCACTTCGCAGGAGCCCCCTACGGTTTGGCTGGCAGTGCATGCGACGGATGCTGCCGCTTAGTCCAGGCCGCTCGTCGAATTTCTATCGCCCTGTCTTCGGCTCAATCTCGGAGCCGAGATTGAGAAACGGGACCATCTGACTTCCATTCACACGCGGCAAAACACCGTCCCACTTCTCGACCGTCCGGAGTTGGATCAATTCGGGGCTTTGCTTGAGCGCGTCGGCTTCGCGACGGATGGCATCCGCCCGCGCCTTGGACTGCACCTCCGTCGAATAGGCCTCGGCATCGGCGGACAACTGCCGCTCCGCCGCCGCCGCCTCGGCTTGCGTCACTCGCTTGAGCTTTTCGTTCTTGGCCTGCAAAGCCTGTTGTTCTGCCTGCACCTTTGACTCGATCGCGCGGTTGAACTCCGGCGAGAAATTGAAATCCGTGATCGCGAGGTTTGCGATGCTGATCGCATTTTCAACGCCCTTTTCCCTCAGCGTGTTGTTGATGTAAGCGATAAGGCTCTGCTGAATTTGTAGTTTGACGACTTCACGCTTTGTGACGAGTTCTTCGGCCGTGAACTTCGCCGTAACCGACTTCACGCATTCCTGGATGGCCGGCTCGACCAGTGCCGCCGAAACCTTTCCGAGGTTGCCTATCCGTTGGTAAGTAAGCGGCGCAATCTCGCCATTCATGGAATATTGTGTCGTGACCTGCGTGCTCACCGTCTGGAGATCCCTGGATGCCGCACTGGCTTGAGCATGGCTGGCCGTGAGCCGGATATCCACCTGCTCGACCTGATCGATGAAGGGCTTCTTCAAATGAAAGCCCTCCCGAAGAGGCTCGGGCTGGACAGCTCCGAGAGTCTTCAGAACTCCGACGTGGCCCGCCTCGACGACCACACCCACACCGCTCAGAGCGATGGCTACCAAAATGACGATGATTGCGACCGGAATAAGACCTTTAAGCGCGGGATTCATGGCAGGTAACTAATTACCTCGTTTCTCTCAAATCGCACCTTGGGAAGCGCCGAGTGCTTGTCTTCCTCCGCACGATAGCCCGCGGGGCAGGCCGCTACCGTCCAGAATCCGCTTCCTTCGAGCCCGAGCGCATTGTCATAGCCAGCCGGATCAAGGCCCTCCATCGGACAGGTGTCTACGCCCAGCAATGCGGCGCTTGTCATAAACTGCTTGGTCGCATAGCGCCACTTCAATTGCCTTAACAATGTCTCCGTATCGATCGCGCTCACGAGGCGCAATGGAACGTGCCGCGGCCTTTCGCGCAAGACGAAAACCAGTTTGCCTGATGGACTCGCGGGATTGTGGCTTCGCCCCGTCTCAAAATCTTGGCGTATGTGCAGATCGCATATAAGCTTGTTTAATGCCGCGTCGTATCGTTGAAATCGGCCGCAATACCCTTGGCGGAAAGAACCTGCTGTTCATTCTAGGACCCTGCGTGATCGAGAGTCCGGCCTTCGCCAGAAGGATGGGCCGCAAATTGAAGACGATCTGCGATGGCCTCGGCGCACAATTCGTTTTCAAGGCTTCGTACGACAAGGCGAATCGCACCTCAGTGAACTCCTTTCGCGGCACGAGTGTCCGCGACGGTTGCGAGCTTCTGGCCGAAATCGGTGGCGAACTGGGCGTGCCTGTAACGACCGACGTCCATTCGCCGCAAGAAGCCGAAGTCGCCTCGCAATATATCGACGTCATCCAGATCCCCGCGTTTCTCTGCCGTCAAACCGACCTCATCCTCGCAGCAGGGGCAAGCGGGCGCGTCGTCAACGTCAAGAAAGGCCAGTTTCTTGCGCCTTGGGATGTGAAGAACATCGCTGTGAAATTGCAAAACGCCGGATGCCATGCGTTCTTCTTCACCGAACGCGGCGCTACCTTCGGCTACAATAACCTTGTGGCCGACATGCGTTCCATTTACTGGATGCAACAATTAAATTTTCAGGTAATCTTCGACGCGACCCACTCCGTGCAACGTCCCGGCGGCGCTGGTGATCGAACTGGTGGCGACGGCGAGTTGGCCCCGGTTTTGGCTCGCGCCGCGGTTGGCGCTGGCTGCGACGGCGTCTTTATCGAGACCCATGAGAACCCCGCAAAAGCCCTTTCAGATGGCCCAAACCAGATACCTCTTCGCGCTCTTCCGAGCCTTCTCGACCAGCTCGGCCGCATCCGCAGCGAAGTTCTCGCTTAGCCTCGCTTTCGCCTGCGCGCTTTCCGCCGGGCCACTCACTGCCCAGGAATCCGCCGCCACTCCGTCAAAAAAGGAAGCCACCTCCCCTGGAAAGGCGCCCAAGAAGGCCAAGGGAGAACCGAAGAAAACCGAGAGTGAGCAGGAGATCGACATCCCCGTTCCCGAGGGCGTTCCGGTGAAGGGGATCAAAGTGCCGTCCTACTCCGCCGATGGGAAATTGTTGATGATGCTGGATGCCGAGCAGGCTCGCAAACTGGACGCGGATCGAATTGAGTTTGAAAACCTTAAAATCGACGCGTATTCCGACGATGACAAAAAGATTTATGTTGAACTGCCGCGGTCGATTTTTAACTTAACTACGCGTATTCTTACGAGCGAGAGCCGCGTCCTGATTCGCCGGGAGGATTTTGAACTCGTCGGTGACGCTGGGGAGTTCTACACCAGAAACCGTTTCGCGAAAATTCTCGGCAATGTGAAAATGACAATCTTCAGCACAGAGAATTTCGATCAACCATGAACCGCCTGCTTCCCGCCGCTCTCCTTTTTCTCATCAGCCTGGGCTGGCCGCTGTTCGCCGCGCCGCCCAGCGAAAAGCCAACCATGAACCCGGAATTGAGTGGAAGTTCTTCGACGGAGAAGAAAGACCCCTTTGGTGTCAAGGGCCTGACAAAGGATCGCCCAAAAGACGCCAAGACTGAAATCACTTCCAAGAAGCAGGCGACTTTCGACAACGCCACGAGCGTCGCCGAGTTCGAGGGCAGCGTGGTGGTCAAGGACCCTCAATTCACGATGTTCTGCGACCAGCTTCGCGTCACGCTGGGCAAGGACCGCAAGGGGCTCCAACTCGTGGAAGCCTTCGGCAACGTCATCATTGTCCAAGACAATACCGACGACACCGGCAAAAAAGTCAAAGCCACAGGGCGCTCGGGCAAGGCCGTTTACGAACCGGTCTCCGGCGACGTCACCCTCACCGTATGGCCCTCAGTCCAACATGACATCAACATGCAAGTCGCTACCGAGCAAGGAACTATTATGATTTTGAACCGCGGGGGCAAGATGACGACCAAAGGCGGCAGCAGGACCGTGATCGTCGACAATAGTCAAGAATAAGACGATGAGCCTTGCGTCAGCCCCATCGCCTCTTCCCGCGACACCGCCGCAGGACCACAAGCCGCTGCTCACGACTGACAAACTGCTAAAGACTTACAGCGGCCGCACCGTCGTCAACGGTGTAGATATCAACGTCAAGCGCGGCGAAATCGTCGGTCTCCTCGGTCCCAATGGCGCGGGCAAGACGACCACGTTTTATATGATCGTTGGCCTTGTCCGGCCCAACGGCGGGCGCGTAATTTTCGAGGATCGCGACGTAACCGACTTGGCAATGTATCGCCGCGCGCGCGAAGGTATGGGCTACTTGCCACAGGAGGAGTCGATTTTTCGCAAGCTCACCGTCTATGAGAATATCATGGCCATACTTGAGACGACCAAACTCAGCAAACAGGCCCGCAAGCATCGCTGCGAGGAGCTTCTCACCCAGTTCGGTATCGAGCACCTGGCGAAAAATATGGCCCTCACGCTTTCAGGCGGCGAAAAACGCCGCCTAACAATTGCCCGCTCGCTCG
>CAVPTR010000034.1:0-16443 GCA_963708595.1 uncultured Verrucomicrobiae bacterium | reverse complement strand
GGTAACATTTACTCTGGAAACCGCATTAATAAAGGCTCTGCGGGCGTTTGTGAACGCGCGTTCACATTGCAGAATCTCAAAATTCTATCCGACATTGACGCAATTATTTGCCTCGCGCCATGAACACTAGGTAATCAGTGTTATGAAAGCGTTTCAGGCAATCCGAAGTCGACTAGGCCTCTTCTGTCTTGCCGCCGCATTCTGCGCATGGGGTATCGGACTAGCCGGCAGTGCCGGTTCGGGCTTGCGGCGCTATCATTCGCTGGTTGTATCCGATTCTCCGGGTCTTTCGCCTTTCCTGGCGTCTCTCTCAACAGGCGTGCGAGTGACTTATCTCGGCACGAGCGGTTACCTGCTCGAAGCAAACGACTCGACGATTCTGATCGATCCGTACTTTTCACGGATTGCGCTAGCGCCCGTAGCGTCAAACAGTCCCATCAAACCAAACATCATCCAGATCAACTCGGGGATGGATCGCTTGCCCAAACGGATTGACGCAATCCTCGTGACGCACGGTCACTTCGATCACTTGCTTGATGTGCCCGAAATTGCGCGTCGCACCGGGGCGTCCGTCGTCGCTTCGCCGACGAGTTGTTATTTGTCCCAAGCCGTTGGCGTACCTGCCTCGAAGACTCTTCTGGTCCGGGCTGGCGACTCCGTACGCTGCGGAGGCGCAAGGGTCCATGTTTTGGCGGCTGTCCACGATCGCATTTTTGGCATGCTGCCTTTCCCTGGAGTGCAAACCGCGGTGCCGCGAAAGCCGCCCCGGCGCCCGTCCGACTGGGTCTGCGGCGAGCCACTTGCGTTTCTGCTCGACATCGGCGGAAAGCGTATTTATGTGGACGCGGGAGGTACGGTGGCCACGCTACCTCCGACGACTGCCGGGCCTGTTGATCTGGCGATTCTGGGTGTCTATCTCCCCGATTCACGGAACAGGGTTTTGCCGGCACTCCGCCGGCTTCAGCCGCGTTACATTCTGCCCAGCCATCAGGATGATTTTTTCCGCCCCTTGAGTGACGGCTTTCAATTTGGTCCGATGACTAAATTCAATGAGGTGCTCCTCTCGGTCGGAAAATACCAAGCTGATTCACACCGGCCAGCCCGCCTGATCCTGCTCGATTACTTCGTGCCATGGACACTGAAGTAATCGACCGCCTTGATCGTCGGTAGCCACTGTGCAGCAAGATACCACGGCCAGAAAACAGCCACCGCGAGGAGCGCTTTCCCGAATTTCCGGTTATTACGAATGCGCCAATGCGCGCCGCTTGGCCGGCTTGCGCTTTGGAGCGCAGTGATCGCATGAGCCATAGAGAATGATCTCGTGATTTTCGACGTAAAAGCGAGGCGGTGCCATTTTCTTGATACCATCGGGGCATTTTTCGAGCTCGAATACCTCACCGCAAACGCGGCACAAAAAGTGATGATGATGGCCCTTGTCCGCACGTTCGTAACGCGGAGGCTGGCCGGGAATTTCCACCGAGACGACGCGCCCCTCGTTCGTCAGCGCTTTCAGGGATCGGTAAACGGTTGCGAGTCCGATCGTCGGCACTTCCTTCAAGGCGAGAGAATGGATTTCGGGTGGAGTCAGCGGGTTATCGTGGCTTCGTAGGACGGCCTCGATGGCCCGTTTCTGCCGAGTGCTTCTGTCCACAAGGGAACGCTAGGTAATCCGTGCGCCGAGATCAACGCTGGCGCTCCCCACCGTCATCGTTGGGCCGCGATTTGCCCCGGCCGAGTCAATGCTCCAGACGGGCCATCCCACAAGGGCGAGACCACGACAATAAACAGAATTCGCAGCCACGGATGCAACCCCTATTTCAGGCCCTCGACGATGGTCGTAATGTTGTAGCGCACCATGTCGGGGTAGGTGGACGCTTCCTTGTCTCCCAATCCGTCTGCGTAGAGTTCCCCGCCCATCTTCGCTCCGCTCTCTTTGGTGATTTGGGCGACTACTTTCGGATTCTCGATGCTCTCGAAAAAGACGGCCTTCACGCCCTCCCTTTTGATCGTGTTTATGAGATCAGCGATCCTCCTTGAAGAAGGTTCGTCTTGGCTGCTCACGCCCTCGATCGCATAGATCTTGAAGCCGAAATCGCGGGCGAAATACTGGAAGGCATCGTGCGAGGTGACCAGCTTGCGCTTCTCGCGCGGGAGCTTGGAAACTTCCCGCTTCGCCCAGGCTTTCAGCTCCTTGAGCTTGGCGAGATAGGCGGCGGCATTTTTCTCATAGGCTTCTTTGTTGGCGGGATCAGCTTCGATGAAGCGCTTTTCCACGACAGCCGTCGCTTTCATCACATTGTCGATGCTCTGCCACCAATGCGGGTCTTCGACCGTTTGCCCATCCTCCTCGAGTTTGAGAGACGCAAAGGCAGCGCCCGTGTCCACAAACTTTCCCGCGCCTCCCGCGGATTGCTCGAGCTCCGTGAGATACCCCTCGATGTGCTTGCCGGTAAAAAGAACGAGATCGGCCTTGGAGATTTGTTTCACGTCCTCCGGGGTTGGCTGAAACTCATGCGGATCAATACCCGGCTTGATGATGGGGATGATTAGGACCTTGTCACCACCGACATTCTTCGCGATGTCGGTAGTGATGGTGGAGAGCGAGGCTACCGTGAGGTCCGCCCGTGCGCCCGCGAGCGAGGTCATTGAAAGGGCGAGGATGGCGATGAGGCGTTTCATAGTGATAACGGCTTATCACTATCACTTGTTTCGTAGCACGCAAGGCGGATATTCGTTTCGTCTTGGCGCGCAAGGAAAAAGAAGGTCGTCATCTAGTCCGCTGGACCCGGTGGATTGAAACGCGTCGAGAGTATGAGTCTTTGTAGGCGCCCGCCGCGCGAACATGCTCTTCAGACGAACCCCGCACGACGACCGTTGTGGCCATGCTTGGCACCCGCTCCTCGGCCGTGGCTGGAAATTCGTGACTGCTCCCGAATTAATCGCAGCGGACGAACCAGCCCAACTTCTGCACACCGCGACTCTCCGCGCCGCAATGACAGCCGGCATCAGCCTCAGCGCAGATGCTTTTCGAGAAAGGCCTCCATTTTTTCGTAGAAATCCAGCCGATTCTCCGGATTGTCGAAGCCATGGCCTTCGTCCATTTTCACCAGGTATTCGACGGGCTTGCCGTTGGCCTTGAGCGCACGGACGATTTGCTCCGCTTCCGCGTGGTTCACTCGGGGATCGTTGTAGCCCTGGGCGACGAAGAGCGGCACTTCGATCTTGTCCACCGCGAAAAGCGGCGAGCGCGCGCGGAGCAATTCCTGGTCAATTTTCGGATTGCCAAGCCGCTTATACATCAGCTCGCGAAAGGTTTCCCAATATGGCGGGATGGTGTTCATGAAGGTGAGCAGGTTGGACAGCCCCACATAGTCCACGCCACAGGCGAAGACCTTCGGCCGAAACGCCAGCGCCGACAAGGTGGCGTAGCCGCCGTAGCTCCCCCCATAGATGCCGAGCCGCTTCTTGTCCGCGACGCCCTGCCTCACGATCCAATCCGCACCATCGACCAGGTCGTCGAGCATCTTGCCACCCCACTCGCGGTTGCCCGCGTTCAGGAATTGCTTCCCGTACCCGGTCGAGCCGCGGTAGTTGATATTTGCAGCACCGCGAAGCCTCGATTCGCCAGGAATTGCACCTCTGGATCGTAGCCCCACGCGTCGCGCGCCCACGGACCGCCGTGCACGACGAGTACGGTAGGGAGGTTCTTTGCCGCCACGCCTTTGGGCAGTGTGAGGTAGCCGTGAATCAATAGTCCGTCGCGGCTCGAAAACGAAATCGGCTGCATCTCGGCCAAGCCCTCAAGCGGCAGCCACGGTCGCGGCCGGTAGAGAAACTGCGCCTGCTCCGTGGCACGGTCGTAGAGATAGGTCGCGCCGGAATCGGTCGGTGAGTTGTAGGCGATGATCCATTTCTGCTCATCGTCCGTGCTGCTGCGGAAAAGGATTTCGCCCTCGTGCAGCTTGCCGAGAATTTCGAGATCCCGAGCGAACTGTTTGTCGAAGGGTTTGTAAATCAAGCGCTCCTTATTGTAGGCGACGCCGAGGAGCTGATTGGTGCGATCGCTGATGAACACCCCGCTCAGATCGTAGTCCGGGTCGGCATCGATTAGCGTTTCCTTGCCGGTCTTCAGGTCGAGCTTCACCAAGCGCTCGGCGTTCGCATCGCGCGCGCTGGAAAAATAAAGATATGTCCCGTCGGCGCTGAATCCATGCACGCTCGGGCTCTCTTCATCCGTGTAGGTAGCCAGTGTGCGGAACGATCCCGAGGCGGAGTCGCGCGCGCGGATTTGCGTTTTGGTTCCCACCTGGGCCGTGCAGGCGCGAACGTCACCATTTGAATCGACGTGCCATGCATCGACGTCGCCGGGGTTCTCTTCGATGAGCTGCAGCTCGCCGGTTTCCAAGTTGAGGCGGTACGCATCGAAGTAGCGCTTATCCCGGCCATTGATCGCGACGATGGCCTCTTGGGGCCGGCCGCGCGGAAGATCGATCACTTCGGCCCGAGCACCCGCCATTGGGGTGAGATCGACCGCCTTGGCGTCGGGATGAAGCGGATCGGCGCGAAAAAGATGGAAGTTTTCATCGCCGTCCCGGTCCTGCTCGAACAACACGTAGCGACTGTCGCGCGTCCAGGCGAAATGCATGATGCCGCGTCGCGTGTCATGAGTGATCGCCCTGGCCGAGTCCAAGCTTCTGGCGACATCGCCGACCCAGACGTTCATGCGGTTTCTCTCCGGCGCCAGAAAGGCGAGCTGCCTGCCGTCGGGCGAGATCGCTGCGCTGCTAATCTTCGGATTGTCGAAAAAATCCTTGAGCGGAATGCGCGGAGCGGGTTGAGCTCTCGCAGCCGCTGCGGCTCCTAAGACCAAGAGGAGAGAAATTCCGAGTGCAAGCCGTCTCGCGTTCATTATAGGTCTTGTTTTGACCAAATGGGGCGAACGCCCGTTCAATACAACGAAGCGCAATTGCCTAGCTCAACCCGGACAACGGTTGACCTCCAAGGTCACGTGCGCGATTTCTTCGTGGACGCTCAGGAGCGACTTGTAGAAAGCGGGCTCTTTCGGCTCGTGGGTCACGATACTGGCCGCGCAGGCGAATTGACCCCGGCCAACGCGCCAGACGTGCAGATCGCTGATGCGCGTTTCACCATCTGCCTCGAGCACTTCGCGGATTTCTTCGACCACGCCAGAGTCCATTTCCCGATCCAACAGCACGCGGCTCGTATCGCGCAGGAGTCCCCACGCCCAGACGCCCACCACGATTGCACCCACGATGCCCATTGCGGAATCCAGCCAATTCCAGTGCAGGAACTTTCCTCCGACGAGGGCGGCAATCGCAAGCATGGATGTGGTGGCATCCGCGATCACATGCAGGTATGCCGCTCGCAAGTTGAGGTCCGCGTGAGCATGACCGTGAGAATGTCCATGGTGATGATCATGATCTCGCAGCAGCAGGGCACTGATGATGTTAACCGCCAATCCGATCGTGGCGACCACGATGGCTTGATCGAACAAGATCGCGACTGGATGGAACAGGCGCTCGATCGATTCCAACGCCATGAACAACGCGACGCCGCCGAGTAGAATAGCGCTCGTAAAACCGCCCAGCACCTCGATCTTCCATGTCCCGAATGCAAAGCGTGCATCGTTCGAGTATCGCCGCGAGAGTGCATAAGCGCCGGCAGTGAGGCCGAGCGCGAGCACATGCGAGCTCATGTGCCAGCCGTCCGCCAGCAGCGCCATCGAATGGAATATCCAGCCGGTGGTGATCTCGACCACCATCATCACGGCGGTCAGCACCACCACCCGTCTCGTATTTCTTTCTCCCAGCGCGTTCGCGCTGTGGAAGCGATGGGTGTGTTGCCAGGAGGAAATGTCCGTCGTGTGCATGGCGACAAATATAGACCGACTGATTTCCCGTCGCCACGTCTCCTGGATCAGAACAGATCTCTTTCGGCACTTGCCCGGACTTCCTGTTCGGGAATAGCCGGCCCAATGAACATGGCTAAAGGACGGCTTCGGACGGACTTCCCGACAGGAAAGAGTTGCACGTTTTCAAAGCGATCTACCTTCTGAAAGACGAAATATTCGTCTGGTGAATCGGCCAGCCGGACGATTCCTTTTGCCCGGATCACTGTATCAGGCAGGCCGGCCAGGAACTTCTCAAGCCTGGCCCGAGCGACGAGTTCAGGCAGATCAATTTGAAAGGAAGCGAAATGGTGTTCGGCGGCATTGTGCTCACCATGATTATGTCCTTCCCCGCTTCGCTCATACCCATGATGCTCGCGCAGGCCGTGCTTCTTTCGGGCGATGTCGCTTCGGCCAGATATTCCTTGAAGCTCGTTGGTTAGTTTGCCCAAGAGGGAAGCCATTTGACTGGAGTCCAGGCGTTTCTCCGGCAGGCCGTGATGGCGTAGCGATTCGTTTACTTTGCGGAGACGCGTCTCATCGATCTCATCCGTGCGGGAAACAACAAGGTGGTTTGCTGTTTTGGCCTGGTCGAGTTCCAGACCGTTATGCCAAAAGCGCTTCTGCCATCGCTTTCCGTCAACTACCGACACTTGGGTCGGTAGTGCAAATTGCTCCAATTCCGGGGCGAGCGATAATAACTCGATCAATTCCTCCGAATCGGTGGTGCCGTTCGTTTCAATAATGACGACTCTCCCCGGTTGGTGATCGAAATCCTCAAGGGCATTCAGAAGTTGGTCGCGCGACCCGCAGCAAACACAACTCCCGCTTATTGGCACGATCATCTCCGTCAAATCGTGGAGCAACTCGGCATCAACGCTGGCATTTTGATAGTCGTTTATGATGACATGAGCCTTGATTCCGAGTTGCGAGAGTTGCGGCAGGAACTGCCTCAAGTACGTCGTTTTGCCAGCGCCGAGGAATCCGACAAGAAGAATAAGGGGTGTCATAGTTTGAGCAATTTCAGGCTGTCCAGGCCGAGAGGGTGAAACTCTAGTGCCATCAGTGAGCACCTTGAAGGACGATTTCGGTGATGGCTGCCGTGGGAGCCATTTTGCCGGGGTAGGTTTCCAGAATTTCGAGTGCCAGTGTATCGCCAATGTTCAGATAAACATCGGGAAAAGTCACCTGCTGCCAGCGTCGCGTATCGGCCAGCAGGATCGTGTAGAGCGGACGATTGTTGTGGAACAGGAGCAACGCTTTGATTCGCCCGAAATCCTTGAAGCCGCTTTCCGGATCGAGTCGCCCGTTTGCGATATCAATTCCGTAAAACGGCGTCCCGTTTAGCTCTCGTGGGAGATTTGCCGGAAACTTGAAGACGAGTTTATCTCCGCCCCGAGCACCCGTCCACGCCGTGCCAGCGTCGCCGTCATTGAGATCAGCAATCTTGTCGGCCGCTGAGGAATCTCCGACCAAAGCGTTCCATGGAAATGCACATGTCAGGGAGCATCCTCCCATCAATTCCTGGATCACAGGCATACCGACCTTGGCCTTGATTTGTGGAATCTCATCCGCCACGAGGAAGCCGCAGGTAAGAAGCAAGAATAAGCCGGAGCGCATCGAGCCCATTAGGGACCCTAGCATTCGGCACGCGGCGGGTTGCACAATATTAGGTGGAGGCACGGATATCAAATTGAACGCATTGTGCTGTCGCATCGACGGGACATCATCCATCTTGCGAGACCTCAGTATCCTCGACGGTCAAGATGTTTGGAAGTCCCTTCGCTCGTTGCCTAGCTGGGTGTAAACGGCCGTAGGCGGCGCTTGGTCAAGACGGCTCCACACATTTATTTTGAGCCGGGAGTCTACTGGTTGCCCAGATCAGTGAGTTTTTGACCCGAATCCTCGCCAACGTCCATGATCTTCCGCAGCTTCCAGTGTTCATCGAGAAACTGACGAAGTCTGTGTTGAAGAACCGCGCCATCACCGTAGTCGTGGCAGCCCCTTCCACCGTATGGTTCGAGGGGTATTCCGGTACAGGTGGGGTCGGAAGGTAACTCAGCCAATTCGCTATCGCCACGTTCGCGAATGGCAGTGATTCGAAACCGGCGATGTAGCCGTCGGCCATCGCGAGATTCACCAGCGCAAACGGTCGGGCGTTCTCCCAAACATCGAATTTCCGTCCCGCCGACACTTCACGTGCGATCCGGTACTCGCCGGGCTTCGTACCCGTGGTGTACTCCACGGTTCGATTCTCCGCGTGCCGCGATCCAGCAGAGCTGCGGAATCTACTGCAAGATTCATTAAATGGCGCGTAACGGATAAGAGGAAGGACGCTTTCTCCAAATAGCCGCTCAAGCTGCTTGAGTGGAGCGATCATCGGCGGGGGTGGCATATCGACTGAAGATTGATCGGGATCGATTAAATTTTCGGGCACTGGTATGCCCCCTCCGACGAGTTCATTCTGATCTCGTCAACCACCGCAGCCATCGCGCAGCTGGAGTGTCTCTTGATCGAAACGCGCGCCGGTGGGTCTCCACCGTCTTTTACCTTGGTGGAAAGGTCATCGCTCGAACGTCCGTTCGCTTAGCCGCTCAGGCCGAGCGCCCTCGCTGGGTTCTTGCTAAACATTGCCAATAGGTCTTTGCGAGAGACTTTATCACCCAAAATAGCGGAAAGAGCCTGAGCAAAGCGCACCGTACCATCCGGCACGGGATCGCTGTGGACTTGGCCGAAATCAGTGGCGAGGACAACCTGCCGAGTGCCAGTGGCGAGGATGGAATCGGCAAAGCGAGCCAGCGGCACGCCCTCGATCGTGTGGATGGCCAGGCAATGCTCGATAAAAACTCGGGAGTCGCAGGTGAGTTGGATGAGTTGATCGTTGGACAGTTCGACCGAGGGATAGTGCGGATGGGTCAGGAGAACGCGCGGCACGCCGCTTTCCAACGCCATCGGCACAAGAGCCATGATCTCGGCCGCCGCGAGGTGACCGGTGGCGAGAGTCGCACCGGTTTCGACAATCGATTTCAGCACCAGCTTGAGACCGGGCTCAGATCGGAGTTGCTCATCAAAGACGCGCACAGCGCCGCCGGAATCATTGGCATGAGCTTTCATATTGCGGCCGCATGACCATCGTCCATCAAAGGCTTGGCCCAGTACGCGGAGGTGAGATTCCGCGTGCACCGTGGGCATGTAAACGACGAATGTTGGATCGATGCTCTCACCCTCCAGGTTGGCCCTGTTGCCAGAGGCAGCGCCATACACCGCATCCGGGTTCAATCCGCCGACAAATCGGTTTGCGCACCCATGCATTGGAAGCCATGAGTGTGTCGCGAGAATAGGATCGCAGGCCGCCGGCCAGCCACGCGGTAATTGGCACGGTAAAGGGCTGCTTCTTGCGGTTTAGCAGCCAATCCGGCAGGTCGGCGGCGAAGGCATCGAGGAGCAATCCTTTCGGCCGTCCGTCAGGTCGCTTAATTTCGGCGGGTATCGATTGCGCCAGGCGGGTTACGCGCGCGTCGATGAAGGGAGATCGAATTTCCAACGCTGCAGCCATGCCGAGTTTATCGACTCGCGCGAGATGGTAGTTCCGCAGACGGTTGGCCGCTTCGAGGCGGAGAATACGGTCAAGCGGTGCAAGATTCGCAGCCGGGAGAATAACATCATCCAAATAACTGGCCGGCGGAGCTTCTAAGCCGAGTTCCTCTGGTTCGAAAACCATGGAACGGAGCAGGTATTCATCAAGAGAAGCCGGTGGGTTATCGAAACGCGCATATCCGCCCCAGAACTCGTCCGACCCATCTCCACTTAGCGCCACCTTGGTGAACTGGGCCACGCGCCGCGCGAGCAACAGGGTGGGTAGAGTCACGGGATCCTCGATTGGGTCTTCGGTCAAGAGCGCCACTTCTTCAAAAAGCTGGGGTACCTGCACCGCACGTAAACGAACGACCTCATACGGCATTCCCAGGGACTCCGCCATGCGTCTCGCGTATTCCGATTCATCCTCCGAGCCCGAGACGTCGTATCCGATCGAAAACGCGCGCATCTTTAGGTCCGGTCGCTGGCGAACGTGAGAAGCCGCGACAATGCTGGAGTCAGCTCCACCGCTGAGCAGGACGGCCGTTTCAAAGTGTTTCGTGGCACGCGCGACACGCGGCGTCCAATTCGCGGCGCACGTCCTCCCTGGTTGCCGCCACGGAGCAATCTTCAGGGGAGTCCGTGTATCGTCCCTTTCGCAGGCTGCCATCTGGCATGATCTGCACCCACGAACCGGGCGCGATTTGCTCAATGCCTTCGAAAGAGCTGTGGAGACCGCCCACGCTCTTGTAGATGAGATATTCGAGCGGAGCATTCGTCCGGATCTTGAGAGCGCCCACCGCGACGCGGAGGGCGCCGATCGTGGAGGAAAAGGCCCATCCCTTTTGCCAACGCGCCAAGTAAAGCGGTTTCTGACCCCAGGTGTCCCGCACGAGGGTGACGCTGCCGTCGGCCGGGTCGTAGCGAGCGCCCGCAAACATGCCGCGCATGAGGCTTAACCCAGACGGTCCCTTGATTGCCAGCACGGCTTCCAGCGCCACGCCGTCAGAATCTTCAGGATGAAAAGTTTCGCCCAGCGAACGGAGAATTTCCTTCGATTCGAAAACCTCGCCATTGAAGACGAGATGCCCTCCCCAGCGATCCCGCAAAGGCTGTAGCCCCAGCTTGCAATCTCCTACGATTGCGAGGCGTACTGAGCCTAGTGCGACATTGCTGTTACTCCACGCCCCTTCACCATCCGGTCCCCGATAGTGATGCATGGACTGCATGCGGCCCACCAGGGATTTGAGTTCAGCAGGGTCTGTCGCGTCCGGCGTGGAAAGTCCGACGATCGCGCACATCGTTTAGCGGGTGATCAGGCTTCCATACATGAGGAGCCGCACCGGAGTATCGAAACTCGTGGCATGGATTTCCCACTGAGAATTTCCGCGGGAAAGATGCACGCGCGCGGTGAGTTTTCCCGAGGGATGCGTGAAGCAGAAGACGGTCCTCGCATGCGTGCTCTTCTCCGGGAGCGGAAGGTGTCCCCGGATGGTCAGGAACGCGCCAAGCGCCATCGCTCCCGACCCGGGTAGCGAATGATGCTGCTGGCCTTCCGAGAAGCAAGTCGCGTCGCATTGCAATTCATGGCCCGACTTTTCCTTGATATCGTAAATAAAGACTTTTGGCAAAGTCTCGGGATGGCCGATCTTGCGCGCAAGGTCTTCGCCGCGCTTGTTTAGGGCCACTACCAAATCCGGCGTGACCTTTGCCATCGGCAGATCGGTCATAACGAAAACATTGCCGTGACTCACGATCTCGCCGTTCACAGTGACGCCTTTGTGCTTGAAGCGAAACGGCTGGGCGCTCCTGGTCATGTGAGACCAGAGGTGATGCAGGTTTGTAAACCGCACGTCCCAGGCGCCCTCCCAGCAGTCGCCTTCCGGCGGAACCAATTCGACGGCTTGATTCGTGGCCTGGTTGACGGATTTCAATGTGTGGTTTTGGTTGGCGCGAGCGACACCGAGAAGCATGGCGGCCAGTGCTGATGAGGAGGCCGCATTGGAGCACTCCATCTTCGAGAAGAGCCGGCGTGATTCAGGAACCACCTGATAGAAATGGAAAATAAAGGAGGCCTCGCCGCGACCCGGCCCCATCACGGTGACCTTATTCGATTGGTAATGCTGGCCGCCCACGCTGTCAGTGGAGATGGCATTGGCGAGCAAATCTAGGATGATCTTTGCTCGGCCGCGACCGGTGGGAAGCTCTTCCTCGCGCAAGACGACGAACCGGCTGGTGCCGGACTTGATGATTGCGCAGGAGAGATGAGGAATACGCTCGCGAAGACGCGCGCTGAGAGTCGAGAGGGCGGGCATAGCAGACTCACGAGAACAGGGGTTTAGATTAAGGTCTTTCTGCAAGAGAATGGCCGCGGGCGAAATCGCAGGCCGAGATGGCAATCTCGGGAAAGGCGCGCACCGCTTCCGAATCCAAGGTGACGAGAGGCACTTGCAGCCCCTTTGCCAATCCGAGAAACGGCGCGATGAAGGCGGAGCATTGCGACTGGAAAACAAAGCGCATGTTCTCCTTCGCAGGAGAGGGAAACTCTCGGCTGAGAAACAATTTCTCTGCCTCCTCCAACATGATGCCGGCGAGTTCCTCGGTGACCGCGCCCGAGCGCAAAGGCTCCGTGATATAGTGAGGAAACAATGTCCGCCAAAGCATCGGCGACGCCCAGGCGGGATCTTGTTTGAGCACGGCTTCGGCGGTTCCCGTGTTCTCTCCCGGTAGATAAAGCGCGGCAACGATGTCGGTGGAAACCACGATCATAGCGCGCCTCCCATCGGTCTAACCTGCTGACGGATCTCGCGTGCGGCGGCGAGACGGCTCTCGGCATCAGGGGCGATCTCGACGTTGCCGGCATTCAGTGTAGCAACAATTTCGTCGTTCACACTGCGGCCATGTTCGACCGCGCGGCAATAAATCCTCCAGTGGGTCGATTCGGGGAGACCCTCGATCAGGAATTGCATGCGCGGATTAGATACCAGCTCATTCCGTTTTGCAAACGACGGAGTGCATCTTGGAGAATTCCTTAAGGGTGTTACGGTTGGCCCATGAAACCCGGCCTCGAAGACTTAGTCCCCTGGGGCCGCCGGCTGAATGAATACGTACGCATTTTCCAACTCACTCCCGAGCACCTGCGCCGAAGGATTCTCGGCTGTGCCGACGGACCCTCCAGCTTCAATGCGGAGATGAATCAGCGCGGGGGGAGCGTAATCTCTTGCGATCCACTGTATGCCTTCTCTTATAGTGAAATCGAGGCGCGATCGCGTGAAACGAACCGCGAATTGATCGAAATGCTGCGCAGCCATCCCACCGGCTACGATTGGAATTATTTTAAGGATCCCGAAGCTGTCAGTCGAGCCCGCATCGAAGCGCTTTCAACCTTTCTCGGGGATTTCAAAGACGGCAGAGCTCAAGGCCGTTACTTGCCGGCCATGTTGCCTTGCCTGCCCTTCTCGGATTGCGCTTTCGACCTCGCGCTGTGCTCATTCTTGTTCTTCCTGCGTCCTGAGCGGCATTCGATCCGCTTCCATGTCGATGGCCTCTCAGAGCTCGTTCGAGTCGCCCGCGAGGTTCGCGTCTTTCCCATCCTCCAACTCGATGGTCACGTGCCGGACTATGCAGAGCATATTTACGAATCGCTCCGCTCAAAGAAGATCGAGGTGAGCTTCGTGTGCGTTCCGCCGACCTTGCACAAAGGAGCTGACAGACTCTTGGTTTTGCAGCGTTGACCCGTTTACTGCGTTCGATTCGCGTATATCGTCCGGCTGAACAGGATCGCCGATGACGTGCGGCGATACTTTGTGGACAAGCTGGCAATCGCGGAGTACAAGGCGTCGGATATGGGCGACGAAAGGATCACAAAGGGCAGTGCCCACAGCACCGCGCGGACCCATGGGCCAGAGACCCTCGCCTCGCGCATACACATCTCCAAACGCTTTTTAGAGTTTTGAAGGTCGCTTAAACGCAACGGTTGAGCAGCCGGAGCCGACATAAGCCAGAAAAATTCGAGCGCAGCGTCCTTCTTGGCAGCGATAACCACCCATATGAATGTCACCTGCGTGGTTGGTCCTACGAAATCGCCTAGCACTCCGGCGGTGACACTCGTCGATGGGATCGCCCGCACTCAGATCGGCGAGGACGACCGCGACTCGCCGCTCTATTACCAACCTCTTAAGTGGTTGAAGGAACTAAAGGGCTACGGGGCTTGCCTCAACACCAACTCTAGCGCGGATTGTCAGCCATTCTTGTGCACGCCGCCGAAATCAATCTTCACGTTCATTTGCGGCGTGGAAGACCTGGCCATCGGCAACTACGCGTTGCGAAAATAGCTCGAACGCATTCCTATGCCTGGCACGAATATTTTGGCGTTAGAGAGTTCGCTGACCGCGGAGGCCTTCGCGCTTTGGGAACGTGTGCAACAAAGAATGCTGCATCGCCCCGACTACAGGCTTCAAAGACTATTCAATCATCCGCTACTCCACGTGGGTTTCACCGCGTATGCTTCTTACCCGAAAACCATTGTCGAAACCAATGAGCATTTCGTGGTGTTGGAGGGAATGATCTACAATGTAGAGTCGGAGCTTCTGCGGGCGGAACTTCGATCCGTGGCTGGGCAGTTGAGTTCGCCCATCGACGAGGTGGTCGATTGTTTGGCGCGGTTTCTCAATCGGATGGACGGTGAATTCGTGGTAACCGCCTTCGACAAGCGTCGCAAACGACTGGTGGTGTTCAATGACGTTTTGGGCCGACTCCCCTTGTTTTATCACTTGGCGAAGGATTCCCTCGTAGTTTCGCGCGAGGTGAAATTTCTCATACCGTTCTTGCCGTCACTTGCTTTTAGCGCCTCAGGAATCATGGAGTATCTGCTGTTCGGTTTCCCCTTTCGGGAGAACACCCTTGTGCAGGAGGCCTTCCAGTTGCCGCCGGCGACGGTCCTGAGTTATGACCTCTCCACGGGGGTCTTTGAGAAAAAGGAGATTTGCAAACGGACCTTTGACGGAACCGAAAACGGCGGCACGCGCGAGGAGATAGTGGCCGAGCTTAAAAACACGTTGCTCGCTGCTATGAAGGATCGCGCCAATCGAACGAAAGGCCGAAGTGCCTTCGTTTCGTTGAGCGGCGGGATGGATTCGCGCGGCGTGCTGGGGGTCTTAAGAAAATCGGGCGCCTCCCCCATCGCCGTCACCGTGGATGGTCCGGAAAGACCCTATGCCGAGCGGGTTGCCCGGGCGGTGGGAACCGAGATCTACACGATCCCACAGGCGAAGTCAGATTGGAGGCGAGTGCTTAAACGTGCGGTGTTTCTCAAGGACGGCCTGGACTGTCATCCCGGTCTTGTCGATCTGCATTCCCATCTCGAGAACATGGCGGCTCAATTCGGCCGGGACTCCATTTATTTCACCGGGATCTTTGGAGAAATAACCCGCCGCGCGCATCTCACTAGCGGCTTGCGCTCACCGGAGGACCTCGCGGCCTACCTGCTTTACGGTGAGGACGCCTACAAGTATTCGCCGGAACAAGTCGCCCGCCTGTTGGGTCGTAAGGAAGAAATGATCGGGCAGCACGTGAAGGAGCGGATTGAGGAATTTGCGGAACGCGACGTCTATAAAAAATATCAGCGCTTCCGTCACGAATACGACATTCGCTATACGGGCGAGGGCGAAGATCGCAATAGGTTCTATTTTTGGACCATCTCTCCCTATTACTCGTATCGGTACTTCAGTTATGCGATGTCGATTCCGGAAAGCCGGAAGGACCTGCGGCTGTTCAGGGATATGTTGTTTGCTATCGATCCCCGGTTATGCAGCGTTCCGTATTACAACTTCAGAATACCCTTGGACCACTTGCCTCTGGTCTACGTGCTGAGCGCCGTGCAGCGGTTGGTATGCATACCCTTCGCCAAAGTTCTCGCGCGAAAAACCCTGCGCTTCCTGCGTCGAACGCGCCATGCTTTGAACGGCGGAGATAAGGCCGGGCAACAGCGACTGGCGGAACTTAAAACAGCCAGCTGGCATTACTTGGAAACCTCAAATGCCGTTCGCCGCTTTTTTGATAACGATCATTTCAAGGCGGCGGTGGAAAGAGAAACCGATGCTCAGGGCCTCGAGCGATTGCTTATCATCTGCGCCTACATGGATGCCGCGGAAGAATGGAGAAAAAACTTGGCGGTACCGGGTGAGTCCCCAATGTTCGCAACTTCCCTTGCGGAGTAAGGTCATCCATTGGCGAGCGGTCAAAGGTCAATACTATTCCAGACCGTCGATCCAATCCCGCAAGGTCCGCAAGTCGTCATCGTCGATAGCCAGTTTCCGAATATCCTTGTCAAGACTGATGGCGATCCGCAGTCGAAGTTTCGCTTCCTCGATCCTGCCGCTCACGCAAGCGTAGCACGCGAGGTTGAAAGCGATGATGGCACTCTCGGGATGGATCTCGCGTGCCCGCAGCAGAATAGCCTCCGCCTTTTCGATACTCTCGATGCGCCTGACCGAATAGGCGAGATTGATCCACCAGCAGGCGTCCTCCGGCTCAAGTTTTGCCATTTCCGCGGCAACCGCGGCGGCCACGTCCCATTTCTTTGCAGCCATGTAGAGATTGAGTCGCGCTCCCCGCACTTCTTTGCGGGCCTTGTCCGGAGATTCAATCTGTTCGAGCGCCAGTGCTGCTTCATCCAGCATTCCCAATTCGACATACCCGCTGGAAGCAAGAACGTGTTTTTGCCAGTTGCTACTCAAGGACTGAAGACTTTGAAGGAGGACAAAACGTTTTCGAAAAACTATTCGAAATTAATGGGCGTCTTCTTGCCCCGCCGTGTGTGTATGCATTTGCCCGAAAACATATCATTATCGGCAGTCCGATAGAAACACCGGTGCTTGCTGCCTCCGTGTCAGGCGACGGGTCAGCGCGTAGTAGCCGCCTGGCACGCCGATAAGTGCTACGGCAACCGGAGCTGTTGA
>CAVPTR010000033.1:0-68689 GCA_963708595.1 uncultured Verrucomicrobiae bacterium | reverse complement strand
CACGCATTGCTCTCCCTGCTGGGCAGGTATAGCCGGAAGTGCTCCTGCACATGCCCGTGAATACGAACCTCGCCTTCCGCGAGTTCGGCATCGCGCTTTTCTTCGCCGCTGTCGGGCTGAGTGCCGGGTGCGAAGTTTTTCGCCACGGTCTTCAGCACCACGGGTCTCCAGTGGCTGCTCGCCGGGGTGTGCGTCACGGTCCTGCCGCTCGTTCTTGTCGGCATCTTCGCACGCATGGCGTGGAAGATGAACTACATGGACCTCAGCGGTCTGCTCGCCGGCAGCATGACCGACCCGCCCGCGCTCGCCTTCGCCTCGAACATCGCCGGCTCCGACGCGCCGACGGTGGCCTACGCGACCGTCTATCCGCTCACCACGCTCTTGCGCATCCTTTCTGCGCAGGTCCTCGCGATCGCTCTTTTCCGATGAACACTCCGACCCTCGGCGAGCCACGCTTCGCCTCCACACGCAGCCACACGATCAACGACGAACTCCGCATCCCCGAGCGGATCGAAATTGGTGCCGACCCGGGACTTCAGTTCGAGTTGGCCGGCCCGCGAACGAAACTTTTCTTCGACCCGAAACAAACGCGCGCCGGCATTGTGACGTGTGGCGGCCTATGTCCCGGCCTCAACAACGTCATCCGCTCGCTCTTTCTCGAACTGCACTACGGCTACGGCGTCGCCGAGGTGCTCGGCTTTCGCGGCGGCTACAGCGGGCTCGATCCGCACACGGTGCGGAGCCGGTGAAGATCACGCCGCAGTTTGTGGACGGCATTCATCAAAGGGGCGGCACGATCCTCGGCTCCTCGCGCGGCCCCGTGGGCATCGGCGCCGCGGTGGACAATCTCATCGCGCGCGGCGTGAACATCCTCTTCACCGTCGGGGGCGATGGCACGCAGCGCGGCGCGAACGATCTCTACCAGGAAGCGCGCCGCCGCGGCCACGCGCTCTCCGTCGTCGGTGTGCCGAAGACCGTCGACAACGACGTTGGCTTCGTCTCGCGCACATTCGGATTCTTCAGCGCCATCGAGGAAGCCGCGCGGGTGCTCGATTGCGCGCACACCGAGGCATGCAGTGTGCCCGGCGGCATCGGTCTCGTGAAACTCATGGGTCGCCACGCTGGCTTCGTCACGGCCGGCGCCACCGTCGCAAGCCAGGACGTGAACTTCGCGCTTATCCCGGAGGTGCCCTTCGAGCTCGAAGCATTTCTCGCCGCGCTGAAGCGGCGGATGCTCGCCAAATCGCACGCCGTCATCGCCGTCTCGGAGGGCGCCGGCCAGAACTTGCTCGCCGCCGACGCCAACGAGCGCGATGCTTCCGGCAATGTGAAACTCAAAGACATCGGCCCGTTCTTACGCGAGCGGATCGAGGCGTATTTTAAAGCCGAAGGTATCCCCGTAGTCATGCGCTATTTCGACCCAAGCTACCAGGTCCGCAGCCGCCCCGCGAACTGCGAAGACGTGCTGCTCTGCGACCTCTTCGCGCGCCACGCCGTCCACGCCGCGATGGCCGGCAAGACCGGCCTCGTCATCGGCTTCCTCCACGAGCGTTTCATCCATGTCCCTATCGAACTTCTCGCCACCCACACCAAACGCCTCGATCCCGCCTGCGGCTGGTGGCGTTCTGTCCTCGCCGTGACCGGGCAACCGGAGCGGTTTACATAGCGTCACCGTGCACCCGAAGCGAACACCACCACGCCAGTTAGCAAGCCTAACAACGCCTGCGTGCAGCGCAAAAAGGTTCCGAGTAAGCTGAAGGTCCGATAGGCGATTCTCGCCGAGCCTGTAATGAGGAAGTCGATCATGCCACGCAAGAGCTGCGGGCAAAGCTCCTATGAATTCACCCGAAAATATCCGAACTGGTCTCAGCACTGATGAAATCGAGCAGGCATTCCGCGACAACCTCCGTTGCGGGATGGGCCGGCTTGAGGCCACCGCGACGAAACACGATCTCTACGTCGCGCTCGCCCTGACCGTCCGCGACCGCCTCTTCGAGCACACTGTCGAGGGCCTGGAAGATTATGGCGGCGCGAACGCCCGTCGCGTTGCTTATCTCTCCGCAGAGTATTTGCCCGGACCGCATCTCGCGAGCAACCTGCTCAATCTCGGCATCACCGAGCCAGCGCGCGAGGCCTTGCGCAGGCTCGGCCACGATCTCGACGAGGTCCTTGCGCAGGAGGAAGAGCCAGGTCTGGGCAACGGCGGACTCGGGCGGCTTGCGTCGTGTTACATGGATTCGCTGGCGTCGGTCGAAGTGCCGGCCGTTGGCTACGGTATCCGCTACGAGTTCGGCATTTTCGATCAAGTCATCCGCGACGGCTGGCAGCAGGAGGTCACGGACAAGTGGCTGCGCAATGGTAATCCATGGGAGATCCCACGCTCGGAGATCGCGTATGGAGTGAAGTTCGGTGGACACACCGAGGCGTGGACAGACGAAAAAGGTCGGTATCGAGTGCGGTGGATTCCCGAGACCGAGGTGAAGGGTGTGGCCTACGATACGCCGATCGTGGGCTACCGGGTCGACACATGCAACATTTTGCGGCTGTGGAAAGCCGAGGCCGTCGAGTCGTTCGACTTCGCCGCGTTTAACCTTGGCAACTACGATCGCGCAGTCGAGGAAAAGGTGGCGTCGGAGACAATCACCAAGGTGCTTTATCCGAACGACGAGGCGCACCGCGGCAAGGAGCTCCGACTGAAGCAGCAATTCTTTTTCACGAGCTGCTCGCTACAAGACATGCTGCATATCCATGCGCTGCTCGGCGGCACGCCCGCGACGTTCCATCAAAAATGGGCCGTGCAGCTCAACGACACGCATCCGGCAATCGCCGTCGCCGAGCTGATGCGACTGCTCGTCGACGAACAGGGATTCGCTTGGGACGCAAGCCTGGGCGATCACGCGCTCGACCTTCGCCTATACTAATCACACCCTGCTTCCGGAGGCGCTGGAGAAGTGGACGGTCGATCTTTTCGGCGCACTGCTCCCGCGGCATCTCGAAATCGTCTTTGAGCTCAATCGTCGTTTCCTCGATGAAGTGCGCGCGGCCTTTCCAGGCGACGAGTCCCGCGTCGCGCGGCTTTCGCTCATTGATGAAAGCGGGCTGCGCTACGTGCGCATGGCGCATCTCGCTTGCCTCGGCAGCCACACCATCAATGGCGTCGCCGCAGCTGCACTCCGACCTGCTCAAGGAAACCGTGCTGCGCGATTTCGCCGAGCTCTGGCCGGAGAAATTTTGCAACGTGACTAACGGTGTTACGCCGCGCCGCTTCGTGGCCGTCAGCAATCCCGGCCTTACCCAGATCATTACCGAACGTATCGGCGAGGGCTGGCTGCGCGACCTGGACCAGCTCCGCCAGCTCGAACCGCTCGCGGACGACGCAGAGTTTCAGCAGCAGTGGCGCGCGGCGAAGCTCGCTAACAAGCGACGCCTTGCAGCGCTCATCGCCGAACGCACCGGCATCGTCCTCGCGCCGGAGTCCCTCTTCGATGTGCAAGTGAAGCGCATTCACGAATACAAGCGACAACATTTGGCTATCCTTCACATCCTCACACTCTATCTGCGGCTGCGCCGCGATCCGCAGGCGAATGTACCCGCGCGAAGCTTCATCTTCGGCGGCAAGGCTGCCCCTGGTTATTTCCTCGCGAAACACATCATCAAACTCATCAACGCGTCCGGCGAAACCGTGAACGCCGACCCGGCCGCGCGCGATCGACTTAAGGTCGTGTTCTTTCCCGACTTCAACGTCAAGAACGCGCACTTCATCTATCCCGCTGCCGACTTGTCCGAGCAGATTTCCACTGCGGGCAAGGAAGCTAGCGGCACCGGCAACATGAAATTTTCGCTCAATGGCGCGCTGACCATCGGCACGCTCGACGGAGCAAACGTGGAAATCCGCGAGGAAGTCGGTTCGGAGAATTTCTTCCTCTTCGGGCTCACCGCCGCCGAGGTCGCGGAGGTGAAGTCGGATGGCTATCGTCCGCGCGATTATTACGAGCAAAATGCAGCGCTGCGCGAAGTCATCGACTTCATCGCTAGCGGCGCCCTCAGCCGCGGGGATGACGAGTTGTTCCGCCCGATCGTCGAGAATCTCCTCGATCACGATCCATTCCTCCTTCTCGCCGACTACCAGAGCTATATCGATGCTCAGGAGCGGGTGAGCACGCTCTGGCGCGACCCGCAAGCGTGGACACGCGCATCGATTCTCAACACCGCGCGCATGGGAAAATTCTCCTCGGATCGCTCGATCCGCGATTACTGCGAACGCGTGTGGAAGATGCAGCCCGTGCAACGCTCGGTAACGTAATTCCGACGGACTGTTTCCTGAGAATCTAGGAAAAACTGGTCCATTTAGTCTTGTGATTAGGGACCGCAACGACGGCGGGACACAACTCGCATTGGAAACGACGCAAAAAAAACCGACTCCTTACGAAAAGGCCCCCATTAACATCACTTCTGCTTCTCGCGCTCTCCACCAGCCTGCTCCGCACGGAATCGGATAACTTTCTTGAGAAATGGTGGAACGGCAACCGCGGGACGGGCGGCTGGCTCGGCGCGCGTCCGCCCCTTGAAGACCATGGCATCAACCTCACCGGTAAATGGATCGGCACCTTCTACGGCGTAGCGGCGGGCGGTCTCGAGCAGCGCGGGCATTCGACCAGTCACTGCACTTTGATCTCGAAGCAATGGCGCCTCATGCCATGCTTTCTCACATACACAATACCGGAGTTGTTCGGAGTGAAAGACTTCCTGACGCTATCCGGCGGATGGGCAAACCCCTATAACATCTTCGCGCAGCAGCGGGACTCGAGGCTTTTTCGAAACAATGCGATCGTCAGCAGCAAGGGAATCAGCGCCAACGGCGTTGGATGGTCATCGGGTTATGCCGCCTGGGGCGGGTACATGAAGATCAAACCGGCTAAATGGTACTACGCACAGGCCGGACTCTTTCTCGCGATTCCAAATGCCAACAACACGGCAAACCACGGCCTCGATTTTCAGGGCGCACGGCCGGCCCGATCAGAACGGTCTCTATTTCATCGCGGAAACGGGCGTGACTCCTCAGATCGGACGTTCGCAGCTCCCCGGTAAGTATGTCTTGGGAGGTTACTATTGGGGGCTCGAGAATACCTCGTTTTTCGGCCAGCCCTTTGACGGCAAGTTTGGCTTTTACTGGCAAGCGGATCAGATGCTCTGGCGCGAGCCTTCACCCGAAGTTGTGGACGGGAAAGGTGATGATGGTATCAAGGCGGGGGTCAAGAAGTCCAAGAATGTTCGGCTCGTAGGGTTCGGGACTTTCAAGGTGGCTTCCCGAGGCCCCGCACCGGAGTGAATCCGAAGACTGGTGAGTCAGAATGGAGGCTTCCAAGACAGGTAAAGTTCGTCACTGGCAAATCCTTTAGGCAGCTCGTGTAGGGATTTCCCCCCGCACCGAGAAAACCCGTTTCGCTGCCAGGCAAAACGGATTTTCTCATTTTTAGATGTCTTTGCCTCGGCAGATTGGATAATCGTGGGACGTCTCCATCGCTATGAAATCTCCCATTAAAATTGGTGTCACGGGCGCGGCTGGCCAGATCGGATATTCGTTGCTTCCGCGCATTGCTTCAGGCGGTCTCTTTGGTCCGGATCAACCCATCGAGCTGCGTTTGATCGAGATTGCGACGGCTCTCAAGCAGCTGGAAGGAGTAATGATGGAACTGCAAGATTGTGCGTTTCCCCTGGTCCATGATGTATCGGCTAGCTCAGATCTTGCGGAGGGCTTTCGCGGCGTCAATTGGGCCCTGCTTGTAGGGAGCGTGCCCCGGAAAGCCGGCATGGAGCGCAAGGAGTTGCTTGGGATAAACGGCAAAATATTTGTGGAGCAAGGACAGGCAATTGCCAAACATGCAGCTTCCGACATTCGGGTATTGGTCGTTGGTAATCCCTGTAATACAAACTGCTTGATCGCGATGAATAATGCAAGAGAGGTGCCCTCCGATCGTTGGTTCGCCATGACGCGACTCGACGAGAACCGCGCGAAAACTCAGCTTGCACTTAAGTCCGGCTCGCATTGGAGAGAGGTCGCCAATGTGGCGATTTGGGGCAATCATTCCAGCACGCTCTTTCCGGATTTCTTCAACGCTCGAATCGGGGGGAAGCCGGCGAACGAGGTCATCTCGGATCGGGAGTGGCTCGAGACAACTTTCATCAAGACGGTCCAGCAGCGCGGAGCGGCGATTATCCAGGCGCGAGGCCTTTCTTCGGCCAAATCGGCGGCACACGGCGCAGTCGAATCCGTCAAGTCCATTACGGAGGCGACTCCTGGAGAGGATTGGCACAGCGTGGCCTTCTGTTCAGATGGCAGTTATGGTGTTGAGAAAGGCTTGATCTGTTCGTTTCCAACCCGGTCGGACGGTTCCAAAGTCAGCATCGTTCAAGACCTCCCTCTCAACGATTTCGCCAAGGCCAAAATCGAGGCAAGCGTCAACGAATTGAAAGAAGAACGAGCGATGGTCGCAGAGCTACTTCCTCGTTGAATGGAAGCCCCTTAGGGAGAATCAGGCTGTATGCAGGCTGAGACGGTGACCCTAATGCCTCGAGCAATTTCATCGCGCTTTTACTACAGCAGGAGCCAACGTCCCGCTGACGAAGTGCACATCTGATCCAATTCATAGTGTTTTCTCATTTCGCTTCTACCCACGGAGTGGCCCGCCTGTGATTCCCAGAAGGAATTCGAAGCAGCTGCCAGAACTAATCGAGGGACCTCCCGCCTGGGAGCGCCTTCATCCTAATCCCGTCAAAACCGCTTTCCGGGAGAACATTGCGCCACGAAGGCAGAGGGTGTCGGCTTAAGTGGTTGAAATAGCTGTGCGGGTCCGCTTCACCGCTTCACCGTCTCCATGAAACGGAGCGACCGCGAGCTCCATGGAAGGAGCCGGAACCGCCGCTCCATGAGGTCGTGCCGCCCCGCCATCCCGTTGCGCTGCCGGAGCCACCACCCCACGAAGCCGAGCCGCCGCGGAAGCCGCTGATACTCCCCGATCCATGATCCCAGGAAGCGGTGCTTCCCCGCCATCCCTTGGCGCTTCCCGAGCCGTTGCTCCAAGTGACTGAGGCGCCCCGCTCGCCATAGGCACGCCCGGAACCTTCATTCCAATAGGCCGAACCACGATAATAGGCACCCCGATACAAGCCCGCTCCGCCGTAGTAGGCTCCGCCATAGGGCGCGTAGGGGCCGTAGGCAGGCGCAGGACCGACCGCATAGACTCCAAGCAGCCAGTCTGTAACAGTAAGAGGAAGGCGGCGAGGATCATCATTGCGATGAGAGAGACGAGATGTTTCATAAGGATTTCATTGATTGCCCGATCAGCGGGCGTTTGGCCTAATCACGGAGAGAAAGAGGATTTCGCGAGCACCGGCCGGTCTATGAAAGGCAAAATCGCCAGCTTTCAGCCAGGGATGCAGATTCCAATTTAAGAACTCGACCAACGTGCGCGGGAAATTTGTCCGGTCGGTAAAGGTTACCGCCAGTCGCCAAGGCAATGCGCGTGGGCCTGACTCGATCCAGATTTCCCAATTCACCCCGGGAGATCGAAATGCGAGGGGTTGGCAGGGCCGTCCATTGACGACCGCCGCACCCACGACCACACCGCTGCTCAACTCCCGCGTCAACGCCATAAGGATCGCTGAAAAGCAGGGGCGCCGAGGCGAAGCGAATCCCGGTCTCCTGCTGCAGTGCAGGCAGCATGGTGTCAATCGTCGACCGGGCCTCAACCGTGGAATAGACCTTGCTAGCGGGAGCGAAAGCCGAGGCCGTTGCGCCATCGAAATAGAAATCGAAATGCGGAGCCTCGCCGGTGAGCCGGGCGCGGAGTTTGTTGGGGCGTTTGAGCGCGACCTCCACTGTGGAGAAAAGCGTGATGAATTGGCCGGTTTTCGCAGGTACCTCTTGGATGCTCGTTGAGCGATAGGTAAACGCCTTGGCTGCACCCAGGGTCGTGCTCATGCGTCTGAGGATTTGGAGAGCTTGGGAGTCGACGCGCGATGTGCCCTTTGCCGGAGAGGGGGATGCTTCCTCCGCCTGCACGATGAGGGGTGCCAGAACTGCGACCACGACATAGGTAATCGTGAGGGAGATCCAATTTTTTTTTCATAATCCGGTGAATGTCTGGTGAATTGCTAGGTTTCCTGGTAATTTATTTTATGCGCTTTCATCGCGTTCAGGCAAGGCCCGTTGCCGCCTTCCTATCAAACCGGAATCGTTCCCACTGTCAGATCCGCATCTGTTTCAACGTGCTGGCGCAGGACCTGGCGGTAGCCAAGAGTCACACTGAGGGGGAGGTGCCCCGGATGGGGCCTGTCAATGAAACTAAGGTGCCCGAGGTTCCTTATCAGCCAAAATTGCAGCCTTCCGTGGGCAAACGGCCTATTTAGCTTCCTTCTTGGCACGCTTATGTACTCCGATTCAACCATGTCAATGTCTTCGGAATGTCGTCGGCGCCCGCACGACAGGCCATACGGGCCTTGGTGGGAATCTGTTCGACTCGAGCCGCGCGTAGACATTCGCAGCACGGCGCATGGTGCGACCGTCCTCTGTAGTATTTTGGGTCCTCGGTAAAGAAAGCAGCGGGCGCCTTTATGTCGGCCTTCGCGTAGGCGGCTTTACGGCGCTTATCTTCAAATGGTCTATTCCAGCACATGAAATTGTCCGCGCCGATCTTCATAATAACGATTCGCGAATCCATCTCGCGCACTGCGATCGCGTTCTGCGCGATTTTTGTTGGCGGCTGCGGGTCAACAATTAGCACTCGTGTTCAATCGACACCCGCCCAGCCAATTCGTGTCGGCATCCTTGATCGAGCGCAGGTCACCCGGGACATTCGCGCGATCAATCGCGTTAATGGCATTCATATTGATCCTAGGAACATAAATGCATCCGTCCGTAGGCTTGCCTCGCGCGCCGGGAATAACCCCCGGCGCTTGGCGGAAGCCGCGGAGGTCGCGCTGCAGCGAGCCCAGGCATTGCCGAGTTCCCAAGGCCACGAGCGCGCTGGTCTTGCGCTCGCAGCGTGCGAAATCGCCTATCAAAGCCTAAGAGAATCCGGGCTGTCGCCATCACGTTGGTTGAGAAATCAAGAAACGCTGAAGCCGCTGGCAATCTATAATACAGCATTGGCTATAGTCGTTTTCCAATGCTCTGAAAAACTGGCTCGTGGCACTGCGACACTGTCAGTTCAAACGCCGCTGGGACCTAGAACTGTTACAGCTCGCTATGCATCTCAGAGTCGATACCAAGCCCAATACTTCGACAAACTGATTCCTGCCGACTACGTGAAGATTACTGGGTTCCGAAAACGGACCCGGGTGAACGGTGTGGGCGTGCCGCTGGTCGCAGCGCGTCAGCGCACGGCGGCCCGCAAGACTGAATTGCGCTTTCAGCCGCCCCGGCGTGGAGTGTTCGTAGCACTGGGATCCTTCGCAAAGTTTGAGCCAGATCAAAAACATCGATCTCGGATGCACATTACCTTTTTCGATCTCGATCAGACCCCGACCGTTCAAGTTGGAGGCGAATCCGTCCCGCTTGCCGGTGATTTCACTGCGCCGCTAGCCCTTTCGTTTGAAGGAATTAATGATTTAATGATTGGAGTTCGAGCTATCCGCAATGTGGGAGCGAGTGCGGACGTTAGTGGAATCTATTTGACGGAGCCGTTCGATCCCAACCGCATCCCCGTTCTGCTTATCCACGGGCTTAGCTCGTCACCGCTAGTTTGGCGCAATCTCGCGACCGATCTCATGGCAAATCCTATTATCCGGAAAAACTTTCAGTTCTGGTACGCCTTTTATTCATCGGGCATGCCGGTCCCGCAGTCGGCTGCGCTGATTCGAGAGAAAATCGGAATCATACGTCGCGCGAAAGATGCGAGTGCTAAATCGCGTGCATCGAGGAACATGGTGGTGGTCGGGTATAGCATGGGCGGAATCATCGCGAGAATTCTTGTGACCGACATGGAGGATCGATTTTGGGCCGTCCTCTCCAAGAAGCCTTTTGATCAAATCCCATTCGAGCCGAAAGATCGCCAGGAGCTCCGCAGACTGATCTTCTGGACTCCAGTTCCCGGAATTAAGGAAGTCGTCTTTCTAGCCACTCCGCACCGAGGGACCCGGATGGCCGACGCCTCATTCGCGCAGCTTGGACGCAAGCTTGTTGGGTTGCCTGCGAGTCTGCTGCGGTTCCAACGCCGTGTACTTCTGGCGCTTGTTGACGTTGCCGACGGAGTCAAAGTAGGTAGACGCTCGTTGACAGGCATTGACTCCCTCTCGCCCGAGGCTCCGATCTACAAGGCGTTCGAACGTGCCCCATTCGCCTCCGGTTTAACCTACCACTCAGTGATCGGTGACCGCGGCCGTGGAAATACTCCTGACAGCTCAGACGGAGTAGTCGGCTATTGGAGCACGCACTTGGAGGGCGCGAAGTCCGAATTGATCGTCCCAACGGGCCACGACGTGCAAACGCACGAAAAGGCCGAAACGGAAATCGAAGGGATCCTCTTGCGCTACCTTCCAAAAAGCGGCTCCCCTTAATGGCAAGCACATCGCGCGGCGATGAGTATTTGATCTAAGCGTGTCGCTTGCTGCGCGGCACGGATATCTCATTCTTCAGCCTCGATTTTTGCCACCTTATTTTGATTAGGACGTGGAGGTGTTCTGCCTTTCGCCTTCTATAGTAGATATCAAGGAAAATTCGTTCTCTTAAAGAATGAGTGGGTGAGTTGAGGTTCGGGAAGTTTTCCAAGCGCATGAAAGAGAGCGATCTTACGAGCGAGATCGGTTCGGATGCCATAGCTTCGCTTTATGGTCAATTTCAGCTTGTTGGTGAGCCCTTCGACAATGCTGTTGGAGAATTCTTTTTTGGCTTCGAAATAGTTCAGGAGCAGATGGCGATGGACCTTGAGAGTGCGGGCCACCGGAGGATTGTGCGAAGTTCAGCGCTTGTACGGCATGATTTTGACTCATTCTCATTGGGATGGGCGTCAGCCGCGTTTAGATCGGTTTGGTCAACTGGCAACAGGACGAACTGAGAGCTTTCGACCGAAAGGCTGGCACGATCCGGATACGCCGAGAGGCACACGTCCGATTCTGTGAGGGGCTCGGGGTGAGAATCTCCGGGCGTATTGACGCACTCGCGAGACGAACGTACACTGGAGGTGTCGTTCAACGAAATCCCGGCATGAGAACCATCGCCCTCATAGCCTTGGTAGCCGCAGCGCTCACGAGCGTCGGATTTGCGCAAGCTCCCGCCGAAACGTCACCGGAAAAGGCCGCGGTGATCGCCAATGACCGCCTTTACGAAGCCGCCTACGCAAATGCCGATGTGGAAGCGCTTGTAGACTTTTTTGCCGAGGATGCGGACTACACCACGGAAGATGGCCGTACCTTCAGCGGACGCGCGGAGATCGAAGCCGCGATCCGCGCCGGGCTGACGGCGAATCGCGGGTCAGAGCTCGCGATCAACGCTGAGACGATCCGCGTGCTCGGGCCGGAAAGCGTTCTGGAGAAGGGTTCGACAACCGTGAAGGCGAAAGACGGAGAGACCAGCGGAGCCCTTTACACCGCCATCCACGTAAAGAAAAATGGCGAGTGGAAGATCAATCAATTGATCGAATCACCCCTGCCGGCGCTCATGCCACGCGACCGGCTCGCCGAGCTCGCCTGGCTCGTTGGCGACTGGGAGGAAACAGACAAGACCGATGACCTCTCCATACGCAGCGTTTATGAGTGGGCGCGCGGTGGGAATTTTCTTACCCGCAGCGTGACGGTGGAGCGCGCGGGTAATGTGACGCTTGAAGGCTGGCAGATCATCGGCTGGGATCCGATCGAGGAGCGCATCCGTTCATGGACCTTCGACAGCGAGGGCGGGTTCGCCGAGGGCTACTTTACTCGCGAGGGCGAGTCGCTGGCTGCTGCGGGAGACGGGCGTCGCACCCGACGGCAGTCGGACCGGCGCGGACAATACGATTACCAAGATCAGCGAGGATCGCTTCACGTGGGAATCGAACAACCGTACGCTCGACGGCGATCCGCAGCCCGGCATCGGCCGCATCGAGATAAATCGCGTGAAAGGGAACTGATGCTGTGCGCTCACGATTCCTATCCATCCTGGCAGTGTCGACGGTAGTTGCCATGTTCTTTGAAAGCGCTGCGGTGTATGCGGGGCGCGGCGGTGGAGGCGGAAGAGGCAGTGGTGTTTCGCGAGGGGGCGGCGGCGGAAGTTTTTCGCGTCCATCGGGCGGAGGCTCTCGGCCTTCAGGCGGCTCCCGTCCCTCCAGCGGCAAAGCCGTGTCACGGCCCTCGGGAGGGTACGGTGGCAGTGTCTCGCGGCCATCGGGCGGCGGGAAAGTCTCAAGGTCCTCGCAACTCCCATCCAGCGGCACCTCGCGACCGAGTGGTGGGCGCGTGCCATCGACTCCGTCGAAGCGTCCCGCCGGCGGCGAACGTCCCTCCGGCGGAGGGAGCGCCTCGCAGCTTCCGTCAACCAATCGTCCTTCCAAGCCTCCGAGCCGGCCCGAAACACGTCCCGGCGCGGCTGAGCGGCCGTCACAAAAGCCGGCGGGTCCTGCCACAGCGGATCGCCCTGAAACGCGTCCCGGAAGCGGCGTGGCTGACCGGCCATCGCAAAAGCCGGCGCGCCCTGACGTTGCGGGTCCGCCTGAGGTGGTCCGGCCGGTCGTCCCTCGCAGCTTCCCGCCAAACCCGGCGCCGGCGTAGCCGAACGGCCTGCCGAGAGACCCAGCCAGCGTCCCAGCGGGAGCGACGTCGGGAATTTTCTCGGCATCGCGGGCGGCGCAGCTGCGGCTGGTGCGCTTGGCAGCGCGATTGCCGATCGCCCCTCGCAGCTTCCTGATCAGCGTCCCGGACTCGGCGAACGCCCCGGAACGGGCGAGCGGCCAGCGCGGCCCGAGGATCGGCCAAATTGGGGCGAATGGTCGCAGAATCGCGGCGATCAGTGGCAGCAGCGCGTGGACAACCGGCACAACGCTTGGAACCAGCGCGCCGAAAACCGCCAACAGGCGCGTAATGATTTCCAGAAGAACCGCGACGAGCGCTGGAACAACCTCGAAAACGCCCGCGAAGACCGCCCGGCATGGCGCGATCAAAATCGCGAGGACTGGCAGCAGCACCGCGAGGATTTGTGGGACTACCGCGCCGATCGCGCTGAGGAAATCTGGGATAACGCTCGGGACTTCTACGACGGCGTGTTTGATGATCGCTGGTGGGGCACCTGCGGCTGGGGCGGCGCCTGGGTCGGCCATTATCCCGTCAACCCTTGGTGGTGGTGGGCGCCCGCCGCGTTTGGCGCCGCGGCTGCCTTTGTGGACGTAATCACACCTGATCCAATCTACATCGATTACGGTATGAATGTCGTTTACGAGGACGACATCGTCTATGTGGACAATCAGCCGATCCCCGCCGAGCAATACACACAGCCGATAACCGAACTCGCCGTGAACATCGAGCAACCGCTGCCGCCCATGCCGCCCGCAGAGCCTGCGTCCGGAGTGCAACCCGCCACGGCTGAAGAATGGCTCCCGCTCGGCGTTTTCGCACTCGCGCAGGAGGAGAAGGGCGACCCAACCATGTTTTTGCAGATTTCGGTGAATCGCGCGGGCGTCATCAGCGGCGCCTACATCAGCACCATCACCGGCGACCAGCGCCCCATCGCCGGGCAGGTGGACAAAAACAGTCAGCGTGTCGCGTGGCGCATCGGTGAGAATACCGAGACGATTTTCGGGACAAGCCTCGCGAATCTCACGCAGGAGGTCTCGCCAATCGCCATTCACTTTGGAAAAGGGCAGACCCAGATTTGGCTGCTCGTACGTGTGCCCGAACCCGCCGCCTCTGGCCAGCCGCAGAAACTTCCCGAAGCCCCGAAAACCCCGCCGCCACTCAAGACCACGTAGCGCAACCACGGACAGGCCGGCGATCCGGCGAAGCTGCTCTGCGCATCCTACACTTGGCCGAAATCGAAAATCCGCCTGCGCCGTTCGTCGCTGGGAGTCGGATGCCTTGGAGTGGGCCCAGAACGCGGGCAAGACACAACGGGCCCGGATCGATCATGGCGCGATCTCTCCATCAGCACGGATGGCAATTGGGCTGAAGACACGCCGCCGAAGCACTTGCTATCAGTTGCTGGAATAGATTTGCTCCTCCAGTCGATTTAATTTTAGAATTCGGGCAATTTCGGCGATCGCATTGGGATGCTCGGATCCTCCGTGGCCTGTCGGAATCATGAGTTCTGACTCCGCGAAATCCAAGTGCGAGCTCGAATAGGACACAACGTCATCGAAACTGTCTGATCTGTTGCCCCGCCCGCGATCTCCGATAATCGAGTGGACTGGCACATTCGGCCGGAAGCGATCGAGAGCTTGAAGGAACTGCGAGTTGGGCGAAAGGCCATGAATGCTAGTCGGAAGCTGTCCTCCATCGGTGGAGAGACTCTCCAGCTCAGAAGCGATCCAGTCTGGCAAGTCGATCAGACGCATACCGAGCGCTGCGAGGTTTCCCATCGCAACTGTGCTGCCCCGATGCGGAGTAGCTATAAATATAATCCGTTCGACATCCGTCAAGGCACGTTGTTGGCGAAAAGGGGAGCGTGCGCGCTGTTCATCGATATCATTGGCATGCCGCTAACGCCGCTTTCTTTCGCCGGCGCCGCACGCCGGGGCTTCCGCCGGAGCTTTTATCGATAACTGGCTGTTGGATATAGGCGCGCAGCGGCTATCTAGCCCGACCTTCGCGTGCGCCGTAAAATGGGCGCGTCACTCCAGTGGGAGGAGGATAACCGATTCTCGAAGTCCTGGAGTTTCTCCGCGCCAACGGCTACAAGACCATCGTGACCGGCAGCGGCCAGGACTTCGTGCGTGTTTACTCCGAGCGGGTGTACGGTATCCAGACCGAACAAGTCGTTGGCACCGCCGACCGGACAGAAAGAACATTCATCATTACTATTCATGATATCGCCAAACCTCACACCTTTGAAGTCAACCGCGCTGCGTGGCCTGATTATTGCCATAGCATCTGTGCTGGTTTCAGGCTGCATCAATCCGCTGGGCCCCATCGGCAAGGGCCCCCAACCTCGTCCTGAGAAACCTTCTCCGCAGCTCTCGCAAAAATTCGCGTGGGGCATCTCGACCGCCAGCTATCAATACGAAGACCCCGCCGTAAAGCCAGGGGACAAAGACTATTTCTATTCGGACTGGGACATTCTGATTGAGCAACGCAAAGCCCCTCCGAAGGGCAATGCGCTCTACAGCTGGACGCGTTTCGACAAAGACCTCGAAGCGCTCAAGAAAATCGGAGTGACCCACTACCGCTTCAGCATCTCCTGGCCGCGTGTCGAGCCGCAACCAGGTGTCTATAATGAGCAAGCTATCCGCGGTTACGTCGAAATGGCGCGCCGTCTTAAGGCCGCCGGAATCGAGCCCGTGATCTGCCTCTGGCACTTCACATTCCCGTCCTGGCTCTACGATAAGAAGAAGCCTGGGAAGTCCAACTGGCTGCATCCTCTCGCGCGCACGCGCTGGAACGCCTACGTGGATCGCATGGTGCGCGCAACCGCGCCCTATACGACATACTACGCGCCGCAGAACGAGCCTAACGGCCAGATTACTACGGCCTACATTGTTGGAGTATGGCCGCCCGGCATGGACCTTGCGTTTGGCCATTACTGGAAAGCGATCGACGCCAGCACAGGGATGTTCCGCGACGCCGCCGCGCGCATCAAGTCCATCAAGCCAAGCGCGAAGGTGATGAGCGTGGAAGCGCTGCCATGGTGGGAACGGGCTCCGCTGGATCCAGGGGGCATGATTTACAACACGATGATTCACGGGAACGTCGACCACCTCGACAGAATCTACGACGTCTGCGATATCCTCGGCATCAATTACTATTACTCCCAGGCGCCCGGTCCGATCTCGCTCCTCGCCGGGCCTTCCCGCCGCGGCCACAACTTTACGATGATGGGTTGGCGCATCAATCCGGACGGACTCTACAAGGAAATTCGCCTGGTTGGCGATCGCTATGGAAAGCCCATGATGATCACGGAGAACGGCATCGCCACGCCCAACGATGCGAAGCGAATCTGGTACATGCGCAACCATCTCGCTGCCATAGGACGCGCCATACGCGATGGATACGACGTGCGCGGCTATTTCGCATGGTCTCTAGCGGATAACTATGAATGGCACTATGGCTACAAGGCCTTGTTTGGCCTGGCTCATATGGATCCCAAGACTTACGACCGTGTTTTTAAGCCTTCGGCGCGCGCGTTCTCCGAGATCATTCGCTCCCATCGCACGGTCGGATCGGTAACCACCATCCAGCCTCAGGCGAGCTTCTGGTGAAACCTGCATGACCCGCGTCGACAGAGCCCGCGAACTGGCACGCCGGTTTCCGAAGGTTTACCCCGACGCCCACTGCGAATTGGACTACCGGGATCCCCTGGAGCTCCTGGTGGCCACGATCCTCTCTGCGCAATGCACCGACAAACGTGTCAACATTGTTACGAAAGAGCTCTTCCGCCGTTGCAAAAAGGCGAAGGACTATGCCGATATTTCGCAGGAAGAACTTGAGGGTATCATTCGCTCGACGGGATTTTATCGAAACAAAGCGAAAAGCATTCGCGCGATGGCCGCAAAGCTCGCCGCCGAGTACGACGGGCATGTTCCCCGATCCCTCGAGACGCTTGCTACTTTGCCTGGCGTCGGACGCAAAACCGGAAACGTTGTGTTGGGAAATGCCTTCGGCATCGAGGAAGGCGTCGTCGTCGACACACACGTCTCCCGCGTTTCCGCCCGTCTCGGCCTCACAAAACACGCGGATCCCGCAAAGATCGAACGCGACCTGATGAAGCTGTTTCCTCGCGAGAAGTGGACGTTACTAAGCCATTGGCTCATCTGGCACGGCCGCCGGCGCTGCTTCGCGAGAAAACCGGACTGCGGGCATTGTGAACTATACGACATTTGTCCAACCGGCACAAAATTACTCAGCGAGGCAAAGCCGTCCGCCTGATCTTCAGTTTGGCTTTCAGACTACAGACTCCACCGCGTCCAGCGACGGGCCATACACTTGTTGCGCGCCGATGCGGTCGAGAATTGAAATTCGCAACTCCCTCGTGCCTCGATCTCCACAGAAATAGTGCATTACCGATTGCGGGTCGTAGTCCGTCAAGTTCGAGGTGTCGAAAGTTGGCTCGCCGAGGCACGCTGCCGGCGCTCCGGAGCGAATGTGCTCGTGCCCGAACCCAAGCACATGCCCCAACTCGTACCGCACGACCCCGATCGGATCGAATCCGAGGTCCGTTGCAAAGAAATCCGGATAGAGAAGCACCTTTCGGCGGTTCGGAGGGTGGCCGCTACTGGACAGCAGGAGAGGAGATCCCCGATGACGAGGTGCCTGCCTCGATTCGCAAGTATGCCATGATCAATGATGGTGGGGTACGCGCTCTTGAGCCTGAGCGTGCACCACCTGCCACTGCCAGGCCCAAGTGCCAGGCCAGGAAGCGCACCAAGGAGTAGGTCCTCTAACCTGATACCCCTAGTCAATCAAAAGGCCTATAGCGCTCAACAGTGACGCAGGAAAGATGGGTATGGCCAGGCATTCGAATCTCAATCGGAAGGGCAGTCCAGACCCACTCGCTCGAAAGGCCGGATGGGAGCGGAAGGTGAGGCACCAGTCCAGGCTCGAGAAGCTCAAGGCATTGCCAAAGGTGAAGGAAGGAAGACTGCTTGATGACGATCGGGCTTGGATGGCCGCTCCCAATGTTGATGGGCTCTGAAACATCTGCCAATACTCCACCATGAAATCTCAATTGATCTTTTTGCCAGTGGTTGTCGCAGTAATCTGTTTCTCGTCCGCCTGCCCCAAAACCTACATCGATCGCACCGTGCGCGTGGAACCTGAAGGCACGCGATTGAGTCCCGATCGGAAGCAGTTGGGTGACCGTGGCCACTCGCCATATCCCGGCCAGTAGTCCTTCGAGGTTCTGGGATCAATTGTTGGTCCAGTGGCTCGCAGAATCCCCATATTTTCGAGCCCGTCACGCGACGATCTCGACAAGCGTCCCTTCGGGAATTTCGTCGAAGCAGTCGGCGATATCGGCATTGCTCATTCGAACGCACCCGTGGCTGGCGGGAGTACCCAGCAATGCTTCCTGATTAGTGCCGTGGATGTAGATATAGCGCTCCCTGGTGTTTGCGTTGTCCTCCTCAAGACCATCGAGCCAAAGGATCCGTGTCAAAATGAGGTCTTCCTCGCCACCCTGAAGCGCGATCTCGCCCGTGGGTTCTCGGCTTCTAAACACGGCACCTGCCTCCGCACCCGCGCCGATCTTCTTGCGCACCGCGAACCAGCCTAGCGGGGTTTTGTTGCTCCCGGGCTCAATGCCGAGACCGAATTTCGAAGTCGATACCGGATAGGATCTGCAGACCTTCCCGTTAAGGAATACCTCGAGCAACTGACGCGTGGCATCGATTCGAAGGCGCAATGGAACGTGGACATCTTTCGAGGAGCTGTTAATCATTATCTTTTCTCCCTTATGTCCCGACAATATCGAGTTGCAATCGTTGGCGCAACTGGCGCCGTGGGTATCGAAATGCTTCACGTGCTGGAGCGGCGGAAATTTCCGGCCGTCTCCGTCAAGCTGCTCGCCTCAGCGCGATCTGCGGGCAAGACGCACAGATACCGTGGTCAAGAGATCGCTTCCCAAACGCTGGGCATAAATTCCTTTGAGGACGTCGACCTGGCATTTTTCAGTGCGGGTGCGTCGATCTCGAGAGAGTTTGCGCCATTTGCCGTGCAGAGCGGAGCCGTGGTCATCGACAACTCGTCCGCCTTCCGAATGCAGGAAAACGTTCCGCTTGTCATTCCTGAAATCAATCCCGGTGATGCCGCTCGTCACGAGGGCATCATCGCGAATCCAAACTGTACGACCGCAATCACGCTGATGGCGCTTTATCCTCTGCACCGGAAGTTCCGCGTGAAGCGGGTATTCGCGTCGAGTTACCAGGCGGTTTCCGGAGCCGGTTCGCAGGCCATCGAGGAATTGAAGCAGCAGGCGAAGGCGGTGGTAACAGGCAAACCCATTGAGCGTGAGGTTTTCCCGCACCAGATCGGCTTCAACGTGATTCCCCAGGTGGATTCCTTCCTCGATACGGGCTACACAAAGGAGGAAATGAAGGTGCAGAACGAAGGGCGCCGAATCATGCATTTGCCCAGCTTCAAGGCTTCGGTCACCTGCGTGCGCGTCCCGGTTTTTCGCGCTCATTCGATAGCCGTGAGTGCCGAGTTTCAAGAGCGAGTAACTGTGGTCGAAGCCCGGGAGGCCATTACAACCTTTCGCGGGATCGAGCTGCGCGATGATCCCACGGACAACGTCTATCCGATGCCGCTGGATTATGCGGGGGAAGACGTTTGCGCCGTGGGGAGGCTGCGCATTGATTGTGCGCTGGAGAACGGCCTGGCGTTCTGGGTCTGCGGCGACCAGCTTCTCAAAGGCGCGGCGCTGAACGCGGTGCAGATCGCCGAGCTCTTGTAGCATCAACTTGGCAGTTCCTTTAGTCGTCGCAATGCCACCGGGCATTGAAGCACGGGAGGGATTGATCTTAATTGAGCGCCGATGAACTTGCGCGGCCTCGGCCTTTTTGTCCTATTCATACTCGGCGGATGCGGACCCGCACAGAAACGGGCCGATTTAATCTTTGTTAACGGGGCGGAGCCAGAGACGCTCGATCCCTCCATCATCACCGGCCAACCGGAGGGACGCATCGTCAACGCTCTCTTCGAGGGACTCACCACATTTGACGCTCACGGTAAATCCGGTCCAGGAACGGCGGAGTCGTGGACAATCTCAGAGGATGGAAAGGTTTACACGTTCAAAATCCGTGGAAATGCGAAATGGAGCGACGGCCGCCCGCTCACTGCGAGGGACTTCGTGGAATCCTGGAGGCGCACGCTCTCGCCGGAGACCGCGGCCAGCTACAACTACCAGCTTTTCTACGTCAAGAACGCGCAGCCTTTCGCCGAGGGGAAGATCACGGACTTCTCGGAGGTGGGTGTGAAAGCGCTCGATGACCAAACCCTCGAAGTGACACTCGAGAGCCCCACGCCGTTCTTTCTTGACCTTTGCGCCACCCCGCCTTTGCAGCCTGTGCCCGTGGAGCGCATCAAGCAATTTGGAGACGACTGGGTCAAGCCGGGCCGAATTGTTGGTAATGGCGCCTATGTGCTCGAAGACTGGCGGATCAACGACAGGATCCGGCTGCGCAAGAACACCAACTACTGGAACGCCAAAAAGGTCGCTCTGGAAAGTGTCGAAGCCCTCCCAATCAGTGTGGCTACGGTCGCGTTCAATTTCTACGCGGGCGGCCTCGCTGATCTAATCGTGGACAAGAATCTCACTCCCAATGCGCTGCTCGACGCGCTGAAAAAGACACCCGCCTTCCATTCCGCTCCCTTCCTTGGAATCTATTTTCTCCGCTTTAACTGCTCAAAGCCACCGTTCAACGACCCTCGCGTGCGCCGTGCCTTCGCGATGGCCGTGGACAAGCGCCCGATCGTTGAAAAAATCACTCGCGCAGGGGAATTGCCGGCCACCAGCTTCGTGCCTCCAGGCATTGCGGGGTATGGGTCGCCCGACGGATTACCTTACGATCCGGAAGCGGCTCGCCGGCTCCTGGCCGAGGCTGGCTATCCGGATGGAAAGGGCTTCCCTCTCACCACCTTCCTTTACAATGAAAGCCAGCAAAATCGCGACATTGCGGTCGAGCTTCAGGCCATGTGGCTTCAGCACCTCGGCGTGAAGATCAACCTGGCTCTCCAAGAGTGGAAAGTCTACTTGAACTCCCTCTCTTCTCTCGATTATGGCATCGCTCGCTCGAGCTGGGTCGGGGATTATCCGGATCCCAATACTTTTCTCGACATTTTCGTCACTGGTAATGGCAACAATCGCACCGGTTGGAGCGATCCGGCCTACGACCGGCTCATTGCGGATGCTGCCAAGGAAACCGATCCGGCCCAACGCTTCGAGATTCTCCGCCATGCCGAAGCCATCCTTGTCTCCGAGCAAGCGCCCGTGTTTCCAATCTTTTTCTACGTAGGAATCCAGCTCTATGATCCCGCTAAACTCGGTGGCATTGAGTCCAACGTCCTTGACGAACATCCCCTCAAAGCGATCTACCGGAAGGACCGCTAGCTAGCACTCCTGCGTGCTGGGCGTCCCTGGCGTATATTTATAAGAATATTTCGTAAAATCCTTGATAAGATGCTCTAAGCTGCCGCCCTATTTACGCCAAGGCAGCTGCAAAACTCCGCCATCCGTTCGACGGCGGTTTTGATCTGATTGAGGGCGGTGGCATAGCTGCATCGCACATGGCCTTCGCCGCTCGCGCCGAACGCACTGCCGGGAACCACCGCGACTTTCTTTTCCCGCAGCAGCTGCAGGGAAAATTCCCGGCTCGTCAGGCCGGTAGAGGCGATTTTCGGAAACACGTAGAACGCGCCGCGAGGTTTGAAACATTCGAGGCCGAGTTCGTTGAAGCCTTGTACGATATAATTGCGGCGCAGTTCGTATTCGCGTCGCATCTTGAGCATGCTCTCCTCTCCCCGCTCGAGCGCCTCGATTGCAGCCTCCTGCCCCATGATGGGCGCGCAAAGGATCGCATACTGGTGAATCTTCATCATCGCCTCGATCACCGGTTGCGGCGCGCAGGCAAAACCGATTCGCCATCCCGTCATCGCGTAAGCCTTCGATACGCCGTGAAGAAGGATCGTGCGCTCTCTCATGCCCGGCAGCGCGGCAAGAGAGGGATGCGCTGCGGAGTCGTAGGTTAATTCGCTGTAGATTTCGTCCGACAGCACAACCAGATCGTGTTTGACGCAAACTGCGGCAATTCTCTCGAGCTCTTCACCGGGCATCGTGGCGCCCGTGGGATTGGTGGGAAAATTCAACATGAGGAGCTTGGAGCGCGGCGTGATGGCGCGTTCCAAGGCCTCAGCACGCAGCACGAAGTGGTCCGCCGCCTTTGTCGGAATGGCACGAGCCACGCCGCGCGCGAGAACGACGCTCGGGCTGTAGGAAACGTAACATGGTTCATGGTAGAGGACTTCGTCACCCGGGTTCAAAATGGCTCGTAGAGCGATGTCAATAGCTTCAGACACACCGACGGAAACCAAGACTTCACTCAGCGGCTCGTAGTGCACTCCGAAATGGTCCTCAACATAGCTGGAAATCGCGCGCCTAAGGCGTGGGAGGCCAAGATTGGAGCTGTAACCCGTGTGTCCCTTCTCCAGCGAATAGATCGCGGCCTCCCGGATATGCCATGGCGTGGCAAAATCCGGCTCGCCGATTCCCAGCGAGATCACATCGTCCATGCTCTGGACGATCTCGAAAAAATCGCGAATTCCCGAGCGCGGAATGTCGCGAACGTGGTCAGCGATTTGAATATTCATGGTGAAACGGCCAGACGCTCGGGCGCGTGGTCAAAGTGATGAAAAGCGCCGTTTTCTTTGTAAGTCTTGAGCCGGAAGTGTGTCGCCGTCGCCTGCACGGCCTCGATGGTGCTCAATTTTTCGGCGACAAAGGCGGCGACACCGCGAAGGTTCTTCGCTTCGACAATGATAAGAAGGTCGTAACCGCCGCTCATCAGGTAACAGGTTTGCACCTCTTCGAATTTCGCGATGCGCGAGGCGATGCGATCGAACCCGCCGTCGCGCTCCGGCGTGATCTTCACCTCTATAACAGCGGTGACAATGTCAGTATCCCATTTTTCGCGGTTGATGATTGTCTGATAGCCGAGGATCACCCCTTCGCGTTCGAGTCGCGAAATTTCCGCCTCGACCTGATCAATAGTCATATCGAGCATTCGGGCTATATCCTCACGCGGGGTGAGAGCATTTTTCTGAAGTAGGTCAATCAAGGCTTCCATGGAGCACGTCATAATTGCCTCAGCGCCGCCTCTTGGCAAGCGCATGGCTTGGAGGTAAGGTTATTGCATGGCCACAACGAATAAGAAAACCACAGCCAAGAAATCTGTCCCCAAGGGAGCCAGATCCCGAATAACGAAAAAGCCCGCCTCCGCCGGACCGCGCGAAGAAGCACTTGCCAACGATGCCCTAAAACTCGTTGACAAGGCCGCAGCTCTCCTGCGGAAGGGCATCCGCAGCGGCGCCGAGACCACTCACAAAACCCGTCTCGACGCAAAGCATCAGGCTCACGGCCTTCTGACCAAGGCTTCATCCGTTCTTGGCGACCTCCTCAGCGAAAGCACGTCTACGCTGCACAAGGTCATTAACAAGATCTAACGAGAAGTTTGTCGGGATTCGCAGAGGATCCGGCAGAATCTCGAAAGCCGTCTGAACGAGCGGAGCGGCCTTTTCGACAAACTTCTTGACCGGCACTGCGTGCCGGAAAACGTGGAGCGAATATCCGGAATTTGGTCCGCCGAAGCCAGAACTTAGCGGACCTGCCGTAAGTCGCACTTTCCTCTCAGCACAGTCGTTCCGTGAAAGACTGCATTTTCATTCTCACGTTGGGCAGGATGCTCATTCCTTGAGATGGCGCAGGGCCTCGCGGATGGCCGGAACAAGTGGGGGGAGGCATTCGGCTATTGCCTTCGGATTGCCGGGAAGATTCACGATCAACGACCTGCCTCGCACGCCGGCAATTGCTCGCGAGAGGATCGCAGTCGGCACGGCGCGAAATGAGAGCGCCCGCTGTGCCTCTCCAAAGCCGGGCAGCTCCTTTTCGATGACATCAAGCGTTGCCTCTGGTGTGACGTCCCGTCTTGCAGGCCCGGTGCCTCCCGTCGTCAGGATCAAGTCGCAACGTTCCTGGTCGGCGAGAAAGGCAAGCGTGCGGCTGATATTTTCGCGCTCGTCCGGAATAATCCGTGCGACCATGTCGCAAGGCTCCTTCCATGTCTCGGTGAAAACGCGTTCAATTTCGGGACCGCTCGTGTCCGCATAGATCCCGGCCGAGGCCCTGTCGCTGATCGTCAGGCGCGCTACCTTCATTTCTTGACCTTGCTGACAAGAGCGATTCCTTCGATGCGCATCGCCTTGTCGGCCGATTTCATCATATCGTAAAGCGTCAGTGCGGCGATGGTCACTCCCGTCAACGCTTCCATCTCGACGCCGGTTACGGACCGGGTGGCTACTTCGCACCGGATTGCAATTTCATTCTCTCCGACTTCAAAGTCCACGGCGATATGATTCAGCGGAAGGGGATGGCAAAGCGGAATCAGGTGGGCGGTGACCTTTGCGGCCTGAATAGCCGCGATGCGCGCCACAGCGAGAGCATCGCCTTTCGGGAGCGCGTGCTCTTTCAGAGCCGCGATGGTTTGTGCCTGGCAAACTATACGGCCCGCCGCGACCGCCCGGCGTTCCTGCTCCGGCTTGCGGCCGACATCGACCATTCGCGCCGCGCCACCCGGCTCAAGGTGGGAAAATTCACTCATCCCTCCAGACTGCCAAAAAGCAGGGCTGCGACCAGTCCGTTCGTCGCGCCGGTACCGATGCGAAGCAGAGCGTTGGCCGGGGCAAGTCCAGTCAGGTCCGAGGAATCCTTCCACGGAATTGCCTTGGCCACGAGTTGCGCCTCCTCCGCCCGAACTTGGGCGGGCCACCATGTTTCCCGCGGATCGGGCTGCGGTGGCTCTCCTTCGATTCGAACGAACATTGTATGTTGCGGCGAGCGGCTGCACATCACGTCTATCGACCGCCGGACAAAGAGATGGAAACACACAAAGTGCGACAGCGGATTGCCCGGGAGACCAAAGGCCGCGGTGGGACCCCGCGTGGCAAAAATCAGAGGCTTCCCTGGACGGCTCTTGACCTTCGAGCAATGAACGACGAAGCCCAATCGCTTCAGGGTTTCCATTGTTCCGTCGTAGGCGCCGACGCTTGCGCCGCCGCTGATCAACAGCAAATCGACGTCCACATTTTCTAAGGCCGCCACGGCCTCTTCGACACTTTCGGAGACATGACGATGAAACGTCCGGTTCGCACCGGCTTCCGCGAGCAAAGCGACCACCAGCGGAGAGTTGCTGTCTCGGATAAAACCAGATGGCGGTACCGAATTCGCAGAAACCAGTTCACTTCCGGTTACGAGATGGGCGACTCTTACCTCTGGTGAGACAAGGGGTTCCGCTGCGCCAACGGAGGCGAGCAAAGCCACAGTGCCTGGATTGACGACTGCTCCCGCAGGAAGCAAGACGTCTCCGCGTTTGGCCTGCGATCCTCTCAAACGCAGATGCCTACGAGTTGCCGCCACACGAGTGAGCACCCTGTCGCCTTCTTTATTCGTATCTTCGACCATGACGAGACCGATGCCCGACTCCGGAAGCGCGGATCCGGTAAAAACCTTCGCTGCCTCTCCCCCTTCCAGAGCGAGAAATGGCTTCATCCCCGGCCTCACTTCTTCGATGACACGAAACAAACCCGGCTCGGACCCGTCGGGCACCGCGTAGCCGTCAATGGCAGAACGGCAAAATGCAGGCATGTCGGCGTCCGCAAGAATCTCCCCAACGAGGCGACGCCCAAGCGACTGGTCGAGCGGAACGCGGACCGGAGGCAATGGACTCACTTCGCGGTCAATCAAGGACCAAACTTCATCGACGCTCAACATGGCACGGAGCCGGATTTCCAAATCGGAACATCCGTCTTAAGACGATTCATAAAGTTCTCCAGCATCTTGATGGCTTCGGCACGATGGGGGGCTTCAATGCGGACATAGATGGCTGTCTCTCCGACCGGGACCAGACCGCGACGATGAACGACAGTGAACGCAAGACTGGGATACTCGGCGTTCAATTCTTCGACGATGTGCCTCACCATGCGATCCGCCATCGGCTCATAGATTTCATACATCAGCCCTGAAATCTTTGCCCCTCGCTCGATGCCCCGCACAATTCCCTGGAACTCGACCACAGCGCCGGCTCCATTACCCGGTGCGGCGTCACTTTGGCAAATGGTTTGGTTCGTAAACTGAATTTTGACATCCATGCGCCTCCTTGATCAAAAATCCTGCTCGGGTCGCTAAACGTAGCTCCCCGGGGGTCCATTGGCCTGATCTCAGTGTGGCAATTGCCTACCCTCCCGACACCGGTGGAATCAAGGCGGCTTCGTCGCCAGGGCGAAAATCTTCGCCCGCGGCAAGATATTCGCAGTTTTTCGCAATCCGTACCGAACCGCGCAGCGAGGCCAATGACGGAAAATTCGTCAGGAGCCGCTCCCAAAAGACCGCCTCGCAAATTCCCTCTCCCTCACAATGCACCGTGGCTTCAGCGCATCCTGTCGCCTGACGCGCAGAAGCAAAAAAAAGCACGCGAAGCTCCCCCACCCGCTTATCCTCCTATGGCCGTCATTGGCCGCCCGGGCTGATAGCAAGTACCGAATTCGTGATTCTCGGGCTTGGCCGCGATGGCCTCCTGCAGAACCTGCTCCACTCCGCCTTCGCCGCGGCGGAGAGCGCCCAGCAAGTCCAGTTCGTTGTGACGGCCGAGGCAGGGGCGGATCCTCCCGTCGGCAGTTAGGCGGATCTTGTTGCAGCCGGCACAAAAATCGGACGTCGTCATTGCGCCAATAAAACCGACCGTCGCACCAGACTTTGAAAGCCGGTAGTAACGAGCAGGCCCATGACCGAGATGCGGAAAGTCCATTGCAGAAAGTTCGTCCCGCTCAGCCAGCCGGGACATGAGTTCCTGGACAGAGAGAAAATTCTCTTCCGTAAGGACATCCGTTCGCGAGACCGGCATCAGTTCGATAAAGCGGATCGGGAGCTCACGCTCTGCCGCAAAATGGATCAGGGGCCAGATTTCTCCTTCATTGATCCCTCGCATCAGCACGCAGTTCAGCTTGACACCTGGAATCCCCGCCGCAAGCGCCGCTTGAATTCCGGAATGAACAGCGAAAACCTCTCCACCCGTGATCTTGCGATAAAGGGCGGGATCAAGTGTGTCCAGGCTGATGTTAACCGAATCTACGCCCGCCTCGCGCAACGCCGCCGCCAGTGAGGCCAGACGCGTGCCGTTGGTAGATACACCAAGCGAGTGCACTCCCGGATACCGCGATATTCCCGCGGCGATCTGAACCAAATCCTTCCGAATGCACGGCTCGCCACCTGTCAGCCGAAATTTTCGAAATCCAAGACGACATGCCGCTCCGGCGACACGGATAATTTCGTCTGCCGTAAGGTGATCCGCTTTTTGTGCCCAGCCCTTATAGCCCTCTGGCATGCAGTAAAGACAGCGCTCATTGCAACGGTCGGTCACCGAAATGCGCAGATAATCAATCACGCGTCCGAAGCTATCCATAGACTACAGTATACGCCGCCATAGTCAGACTTCCAGCAAAGGCGCGCTATAGACCACCGTGTTTCCATATGGAAAGGACGAGCCGAAGACACATGAACGTTCCCCAGACGAGCCCCGCCAAGCCAATGATTGAAACGCCGCCAATTTTGGGGGGAATGCCCGACAGCACGAGAATGCTCGAACAAATCAAAACCGATGCGGTGAGAATCGCGTTTGTCAGCCGATTTGCGATCGAGTCGAGCGTTTTGCGCAGCGGCTCAAAGCCTTCCGGGTCGATCTTATGTTGGAGCGGAATGTTGATCTTCCCGTGCTTGATGCGCTGATAAAGTTGACGGAAGTCGTGCGGGAAATCCTCTAGAAAATCCAGACTCCCGCCGAACAGCTTTCGCGCGAGGGCGAAGAGCCGCGCAGGATGGTATTTGCCTTCAATCTGCTTCATCGCATAGGGCTCGCCAATCTTGATGAAGTTGAGGTCGGGGTTGAGGGAACGACCGATGGCTTCCACCTGCGTGAGCGCCTTGATTCCGAGATAAAAGCTGCCCTTCATGCGGAGATGATTATTGCGCAGCATTTCGAGAAGATTGTTTAGCACCTCACCAAGCTTGATATCGCGCAAGGGCTGGTTGAGATGCTGTTCGCTGAAGGTTTCGACGTCAGAAAGCATCTTCCCCGGATTGGCGGCAAATCCCTCTTCGCTCATTTCGAGAATCGAACCCATCACTTCCTGATGGTTCTTCTCGGCAAGCCCCGCAATCAGGTACGCGATGCTGGAACGAAACGGGGGCGAAAACGAGCCCATCATCCCATAGTCAAGCAGGCCCGTCACGCCGCCTGGCAAAACGAGCATGTTGCCCGGATGCGGATCGCCATGGAAAAAACCGTGGTCGAAAATCTGCTGGTAGATGAGTTCGGTGACGTGCTCGGAGAGCTCTGCCGGATCGATACCGGCCCGCTTAAGCGCCGGAACGTTCATGATTTCCTGCCCGGAAAGAAACTCCATCGTCAGCACCCGCGGCGTGCTCAATTCGCGGAACACAGTCGGGACCTTGATCCACTGGTTGTTGGCAAATTGCGCGCCGAACCGCTCGATGTTGAACGCCTCGTTATTGAAGTCGAGTTCCTTGCGCATGGTAGAGGAAAATTCCATCACCACACCGATTGGATTGAGTCCGGAAATTTCCGGAACATGCCTGTCCACAAATCGCGCAAGATCGAGCAGCACGGCGAGATCCAGTTCGATCACTTCCTCAATGTCCGGCCGCTGAACCTTGACAGCTACCTTGGTACCGTCCGACAGCTGCGCGGCATGCACCTGCGCGATTGAAGCGCTTCCCACCGGTTTGTCCTCGAACTTCTTGAAAAGTTTGGAAACCGGTTTTCCCAATTCCTCAGCGATGATGGATTTTGCCTTATCTGCAGGGAATGGCGGCACCTCCGTCTGCAGTTTGCAAAGCTCGACGTAGTATTCGTCCGTGACGAGGTCGCGTCGCGAGCTGACAATCTGGCCAAACTTAACCAAGGTCGGGCCAAGTTCCTCGAGAGCGAGGCGCATTCTTTCCGGAAGCGGTTTCGACAGCAGTCCCTCCTCGTGAAGGGTGATCGTGGCATCTTCGATACCGAGAAAGCGCTGAAGGGCCACCAACCGCAAGACATCGGCAAATCCGTATTTCCAAAGAATGACCACAATCTCTCGATAGCGCGGCAGATGCGAGGCGAACTCCACCGCGCTCTTAATCTGATTGAAGATCACGCCCGGCAGCCTAGCTCTTCAAATTGACACGCCAAGCTCATTGCAGGGCATGAACGATCAAACCCACCACAACGCCGTACACGATGTGCGCGAAGAGCTGTGCAAGGCCTGTCATCGGCCCGCGCTCGTGATAGCGCGCGATCGGGTGATGCTCCATCACCGTAATACACACCAGCAACATCACAACAATGCCATGAATAAATCCTGCCATCCCAAACGCCCACCACACAATAGGCATTTTCATCAGAACCAAGAGTCCCCAGTAAACGTAGGCAAAAATAATTCCTGAAGCGAAATGTACAATATACCCTACGGGAAGCGCGTTCTCCGCTTTTCCCGTGATGAGCGCCCCAACCGCAGGAATCACGTCAATTTTTCCGATGCCGAGCCAGCGTGGAAAAAGGAGCAGCACACTCATTGCGGCAGTCCCCACAATTCCTCCAATTAATGGAGCCAACGCGGAAAGCACGTCGTCACCCTAGCCGCAGGGGTGCGTTTCGGCAAGACGGAAAGTCCCGGCGGCCTGCCGAAGCGAGTGCATTCGGCTCATTGCTTCGTCCCGACGTCATGAAACACGGGTCGGCCTTCGCAAGTGGAAAAGGACTGCTACAGTTTAGGTCGCGTCACAAAAAACGACATGATGGCGCCAAAACCGCAAAGCGATCCGATCATTGCCACTGTTGGCCAAAGATCCGCCCGGTTGTTAGTGAGCAAAAGGATGCAAACTGAGGCAAGGACAACCAGGGCCGTGATCGCGATGTACGCGGTATTGGCATTGGGACGGTTGACGGTTTCGTTCTCCGGAAAATCACGAATTGAAGGTGCCGACTGTTCCACACCATCACACTACCTAGATTTTCACGACGTCAAGGCGCATTTCGTCCGTCACCCGCGGTTCCCTGCTCAAGGAAGCGAACACGCCGGTCGGCGCGCGGCAATCGAATCGTCAATGTCAGCCCCCTGTTTTGCTCGCTCTCGATGATGACCTCGCCACCGTGGGCTCGAACGATGCGGCGAACAATGAGCAGCCCCAGACCGGAGCCGACCGGCTTCGTGGTAAAGTAAGGCTCAAACACGCGGCTGATGTTTTCCGGGGGTATACCCCCACCTGTATCTGAAAAGGAAATGAACTGATGAGTTTCATCGGCCCCTGAACGGATCCGCAGAATTCCGCCGCTTTTCATAGCCTGAAAGGCGTTCCGAATGACATTGTAGAACGCCTGTTTGATCTGGTCACGGTCCATATCAATCGGAGCAAGGGATCTGTCGAGTTCCAGTTCAACCAGGATGTCTCGATCTTTCAGTTCGGCATTGAGAAAGGCGACGGATTCTTCAATGACCGCGTTGACGTCTTCCATTTGCGTTGTGAGCGGCTGCGGGCGGATGGCGCGCAGAAATTGCGTGATAATATGATCAAGGCGAGCGACCTCCTGTCGGGCAATGTGAATCGATTCACTAAACTCTGGGCGGGTCTTGGCGGGCAGTTTTTTGATGCGCCGCTGCATCAACTGAAGATGAATGTCCAGCGAGTTGAGCGGATTTCCGATTTCATGGGCCACTCCAGCCGCAAGAAGGGTGAGCGCTGAAAAGCGCTCACTCTCGATGGTCTCCTGCGTCGCGCGGCGATTTTGAGTGATGTCGCGCAAGATGATCGCGCGTCCAACGAGCTCCTTTTGAGCGTCCTCGCTCATCAGCGGAACGATATAGAAATTCAGGAATCGGTTTTCCGGATAATAGACCTCGAAATCGCGGCTGACAACCTCGCTCGGGCCCGAAGTTTGTCCAATGTCGAGTCCGCGCACGACCTCTCCGAGCGGTTTGCCGAGGCTGCCTTCCGCGTTGATTCCAAAGAACCCGCTGGCGGCGCGATTCAGATAGATAATCCGCCCAGCCGGATCAGTGACGATCACACCCTCGAGAATCGCGTTGAAGATCGTCTCGAGAAACCCCTTCTCGCGGGCGATCTCGACGAGATAGCTTTGAACGTCCCCGGGCTGAACGAGCCCGATGCGTTCGATGAGTTTCTCTAGAAATCCGCGCTTCATACAAAGTCACGAGAAAGTAAGCAGCGCGCCGCGTAATGAAAACTCTTCACTTATCACGCCGCCCACTGCACGGCCTGCTCGTCCGCAGCAAACCGGATGAATCCGCGGGCTCCTGGTTTGCCGTTGCCGGACGCTCGAAAACCGCCGAACGGCAAGGTGGATGGCGAGAAGGTCGTGGGCAAATTCCAATAAAGGTTTCCCACTTCCAAGCGGTCGCCGGTGGATCGAAAGGTCCTCTCCGAATTTGTAAAGATGGAGGCGGTAAGGCCGAATGGTGCCGATTCGTGCAGCGCCATCGCTTCGCCGAAATCGCGAAAGGATTCGAAAGTAGCCACTGGACAAAAGACTTCCTGCTCTCCGAGGGGCGAGCCTCCTCGTGAATAGAGAATCGCCGGCTTAACATAGTAACCGCGCTTGCCGGAAACCTGGGCGCAGACGTCTCCCGCGAGGAGCCATTTGCCGGAACGATTTGTCAGCCCTAAGTAACGGTTCAGCGCAGGTTCGCTCGCGAGCGGGCCCAACGTGGTCGCTTCATCCGTCGGATCTCCAGGAATATAGCGGCGCAACGAACTAAGCAATTTATCGATGAACGGCTGCTCGACTTCGCGATGAACAAGAATGCGGCTCGTGGAATTGCAGCGCTGACCCGTTGTCAGGCAAAGACCATCGGCGACCGCATCGGCAGCGCGGTCGAGGTCCGCATCCGAAAAAACCATCAGAGCGTTTTTCCCGCCGAGTTCGAGCGCGAGGGATTTCGAATAATCCGCCGCCAATTCTTTCGCGAGGGCCATTCCGACTGGAATTGAGCCTGTAAAGCAAACCGACCGTACGCCAGGATGAAGGCAGAGTTCCCGTCCCGTCGCTCCCCACCCCTGAACCAGTTCAAAGACCCCCTCCGGTAGGACGGCCTGCATTTCTGCCGCATATTCGGCTCCAACATTCGCGGCGAGCGGAGACGGCTTGAAGATCACGGAATTGCCAGCTAACAGGTAAGCTATCGCCGCACCGTGTCCGAGATGAATCGGAAAATTGAACGGCGCAATGACGGCCGCTGGTCCGCGTGCCCGCCGGCGCACCATTGCTTGATGCGGACCGTCTGAAACATATCGGTCCGCAAGGAATCGATCCGCATCGGCGAACGTGAGGTCGAACTTTGCGATCACAGCGGCGAGTTCAAGGCGGGCCTCCCGCAAAGGCTTGCCAACCTCCAAAGATACCAAGCTCGCAAGATCCTCCTGCTTCGCCTTCAGGCGTTCCCGGCAAAGCGCAAGAGCGGCCTTCCGCTCCTCGAGGCTCAATCGCTGCCAGCCGGGAAACGCTCGCTTCGATCTTTCAACCGCCGCAGGGACGTCTCCCACCGAAGCTTCGGGCATTTCCAAGGAAAGATCGCCGGGACTGCGCGTGCGCCAGACTGTGGGACCGGAAATCATCAGAGGCTCCTATCGGATACGGCGACAGGGTCCGCAACCTCTGCTAGCCGCGATCTATCCATAAAATGGGAGTTCGATTTGAAGTCTACAGTCTCCTAGGCCAGCAATCCTTCCAGTTCAATCACTCGTCGTTCGAAAAGCTCTAGCGCAGCGTGAACGGGGGCCGGAGAACGCATGTCCACTCCAGCTTCCGCAAGCGTCTCTATGGGAAATCGGCTGCCTCCGCTCCGAAGGAAATTCAAGTATTTCGCAGGGTCGCCACTCTCGAGGACCTGGCCGGCCAGCGCAACTGCTGCGGAGATTCCAGTGGCGTATTTATACACGTAAAACGCGCTGTAGAAATGCGGAATGCGCAGCCCCTCGAGTTCCAGCTCCGGATCGATCGCAAAATCGGGTCCAAAGTACGCGTCTAGCAGCCCGCGGTAGATTTTCTTGAAGCCCTCAAGCGTGAGCGGTTCGCCAGCTTCCTCGGCCGCGTGAATGGCCTTCTCGAATTCTGCAAACATGGTCTGCCGGTAAAGAGTGCCGCGCAGGTCGTCAATCTGCCGGTTGATGACGTAAGCCCGCATCCTGCGCTCGCCCGTCGTCCTCAACAAGTGCTCGGTAAGCAGGATCTCGTTGAAAGTCGAAGCCACCTCGGCAAGGAAAATGGGATAGTGGTAATTCTGATAGCTTTGCGATTGCTGCGCATACCAGGTGTGCATCGAATGACCGGCCTCATGCGCGAGCGTGTACACGTCAGAAAATACGTCGGACTTATAGTTCATCATGATGTACGGCGGGCTCGCATAGGTGCCGTAGCTAAATGCGCCGCTGCGCTTGCCCTTGTTTTCATAGCGGTCGCACCACCGGGCTCCGCGTAAGCCATAGCCGAGCGTGCAAAGGTACTCGTCGCCGAGCGGAGTGAGCGCGCCGAGTACGCTCTCCACCGCCTCGTCCCATTCTATGTCGGTTTGAATGTCGCCGGCCATCGGGACGAAAGTATCATACTGGTGGATCTCCTGCAGGCCCAGAACGCGCTTACGCAAATCGAAGTAACGATAGAGCGGCGAAAGACGGCCGCGGACCGTTGATATCAAGTTGTCATAAACACTTAGGGGCACATCGTCCAAAAAAAGTGCCGCCTCGATAGCCGAGGGATAGTTTCTGGCACGGGCATCGAAAACATCGGCACGAATCGAGCTTCCGAGGGAGGAAGCGAGCGTGAACTGATGATCCCTAAACTCTGCGTAGAACTTATGAAACGCCTCGCGTCTCACATTGGAATCCCGCTGCTGGAGAAACGAGGAGAAGGAACTTTGCGTCAACTCGCGGTCTTTTCCCGACCCGTCGCGGACAAACCCAAAGCTCATGTCCACATTCGTAAGTTGCGAAAAGGTCTCCTGATGTCCTCGCAGAGCGGAGGAGCCCAACGCGAGGAGACGCTCCTCACGGGCCGTCAATGTGTGAGGCTTGAGGCGGCGAAGCTTCTGGAGGGGAACCACCCACTCGACAAGCGCCTTATCAGCAAGATAGCGGTCGAAGGTCTCGTCGGCGATCGCCTGGATCTCAGGAAAGAGGAAGGAAAACGCCTCACCGATCCGGACGCGGAGGCTGTCGAGGCGGGCCTCGCGGGAAAGCGAAGCATCGTTCGAAGCGTCCTCGGTGACGCGAAGAGAGGCATATTGGCTTAGCCGTTCGATGCGAATATCGACACTCTTCTCGAACTCCAGCGCATCCTGTAGCGTCGCGGGACTTTCTCCAACCCTGCCGCGAAAATCGGAAATCTTCCCGTAGTCCGCCTGCAACTCCCGGAAGTCCTGTTCCCACGCATCCTCGCTGGCATAAAGCGGTGTCAGGTCCCAGGTGTCACTGGGAAGAACCTCGGAGCGAAGTGGGACGCCGCGGGTGCGGACTTCGGTTTCCATGTGGTGGTTCAACGGCATTCCCCCAGCATAATATGAAGATGATAAAGGCAAACAACTTCTCCGCCAGCAGCCCGCCGGACATGGAAGGAAAATCGCATTTTCTCGCTCAATTCTTGGTTGCGAATTCGTGCTGAAATCCAAAAAGCCGACGTTCTTTGATAATCTTCGCAACGTCGGGCGAAACCATTTGTTCCCAGCCGGGGGCGCCACCACGAATCTTGGCAAGAACTTCCGACGATTTGATAGGCAGATAGCTCGGATTGTGGCCTTCCACGGGCTCGATGAAGCCGTTCTCAAGCAGGTGCGTGTAGAGGTGCGCCAGATTTGGCGCAACCTCGAAATTCTCAGCGGTCACAAGATCGCCGTTGGGATTCAGAAAAGGATATACATAAAGCTTAACCCCGGTCTTGAAGAGCCGCCCAAGGGCCTCGAGGATCCCGCCTTCGAGATCCCGATAATATTCCTCCTCCAAAATTTCAGCCATCGCTGGAATTCCAAGGGGCAGGCCGATCATGGAATCGGTGTAGCGTGACAGGTAATTGACGAGACGATAATAGGCGCCGTAGTTCGATATGAGCACCGTGCGTCCCATGGCGCCAAGCATATCGACTCTGTCCAGAAAATCACGCAGATCAAGTTCCCCGCTCGCAAGCAGGTTCTTCATTGTGATTTCCATTAGAATCTCCGGCTCCGCATCCTTCACACTGTCCTCGCGCATGAACTTGGCACGGGCGCAGTTCAGCATATCGTCGGCGACAAGCGTCACCGGCCGAAAACTTCCGCGCTCGACCAGCAACGGTTTCTTGTAAAGAGCATCGGCAGCATTCACGATCTCGCCATCCGCGCGGAATAGTGCTGCGTTGGTGAGATTCTGCGTCACCAATTGCAATGCCATGATCCGGTCATCGACATCGGCGAAGTCCGGTCCGCTGAAGCGGATCATGTCGATCTCAATGCGGCCAGGTTCCAGATCATCGAGCAGTGAGCCCACGAGAGCTTCTGGACTTTTTGTCAGGAAAAACGCGCCATAAATCAGATTGACCCCTACGATACCAAGCGCCTCCTGCTGTTGGAGGTTGCGCGGATCGAGCATCCGAACATGAATGATGATTTCATTCGTCTCGCCACGCGGCTCAGTCTGGAAACAAATACCCATCCAGCCTTGGGACTCGGCGTGCCTGCGAAAACTTCGCGCCGCAACCGTATCCGCAAAGGCAAAAAACGTCCGGACCCCGCCGACTTTCGCATCGAGACGCTCGATGAGCAGACTGTACTCGTGCTTCAACATGCTATGAAGCCGGACTCGGCTCACGTAGCGCCCGCAAGCGCCGTAAATTGCGTCTGAAAACGTCATATCGTAAGCCGAAATTGTCTTGGCCACGGTGCCGGCAGCTCCGCCGACCGAAAAAAACCTTCGGGCCACTTCTTGACCCGCGCCGATTTCCGCGAAGGCGCCGTAAATGCGCGGGTCCATGTTGATTTCGAAGGCTTTTTTTTCCGCCTGAACGTCGCTTTCTAGGGGCATACAGTCACTATAGTATTTCCCGACTCGCCCTCCAGAGCAACATTGGGGATTCTCAAATAGGTTGATGACGCTGAGCGGTTTCACGCATCGAGAGCGCCAACCTTCGCGAGCGACGCGATCTCGAATAACTCGGTTGCGCGCAACGGCAGCTTCCCTACACTTCGCGCCGTGAAGTGGACGTCCCTTTTTCCCGTCGCGCTTATCATGGCCTATGCGTTCGCGAGCTGTGAGAAGAAGCCAGCTGCTGAGGCGCCGAAGCCACACGTCGAGCAGACGCCAAGGCCGCCCGCCGCGGAAACACCAACGCCGCCCGCTCAGGAGACGCCAACCCCGCCCGCTCAGGAGACGCCTACGCCATCCGCTCAGGAGACGCCTACGCCATCCGCTCAGGAGACGCCTGCGCCGCTTGCTGAGGAGGCGCCTACGCCATCCGCTCAGGAGACGCCTGCGCCGCTTGCTGAGGAGGCGCCAGTGTCGCCCCAACCGCCCGAAGATCCCCTCGCGACGCGGATCGGATTTTTTGCCCCGATGTCCGGCGCGCAGGCCTCTTTCGGAATGGACGCGGTGAACGGCGCGAACCTGGCTATCGAGGAGATCAACCTGGCGGGAGGCGTCCTCGGGCATCCGATCAAGCTCATCATCAAGGACACTGAATCTCAACCGGAACAAACCAATGCTGTGGTCAGCGAATTGATCAATACCGATAAGGTCGCCGCTCTCGTCGGAGAAATCGCGAGCGACCGATCGCTCATCGCCGCGCCGGTCGCGCAAGCGAGCGGTATCCCGTTGATCACCCCTGGCGCCACCAACGAAAGGATCACCTCGGCAGGGGATTACATTTTTCGCGCATGCTACACGGATGCCTTCCAAGCCGCCATCATGGCCAAATTTGCGCGATCGATCGATGTGGAGAAGGCGGCGATCCTCTTCGATGCGTCCAATCCGTACGGCAGCGGCCTGATGGAAGCTATTAAGGCAGACTTTCTTCAGCACGGCGGCACGATCGTCGCGGAAGAGTTCTACCGCGCCGGCGACACGGATTTCACCGCCCAACTCAACGCAATCAAGGAGAAGAACCCTGATAGCATCTTCCTCCCGAGTTATTACACCGAAGCAGCGCTCATCATTCGACAAGCCCGCCAGCTTGGGATCGACGCTCCATTTCTAGGCACAGACGGATGGGACTCGGCCGAGTTTCTCAAGGTCGGCGGACAGGCTGTAAACAACTGCTACTTTGCGTCTCACTTTTCAAGCGAACGCGCTTCCGACAAAGTAAAGGTCTTCACCGACGCCTATAGCGCAAAATTCCAGTCTACGCCGCCGCCACTTGCCGCTCTGGCATATGATTGCATTTGGCTCCTCGCGGACGCCTTGAAGCGATCCGGCACCGCCGACCCTGCGGCCCTTCGCGACGCGATTGCCGCCACACGGGATTTTCCCGGCGTCACCGGAAGCATTAGCTTGGATCAAAGCCGCGATCCCAAAAAACCTGGAATTGTGATCCGCGTCCAGGATGGAAAATTCACCTATCTGGAAACTGTCGAACCTTAGCTGAGAGATTCTTCTCCTGTTTCGACAGCATCTTGTCGAAGCGCTTTGCGACATTGGCGTAAAAAGGATAGCGGCCAGTCTGGTCGTTCACCGGACGAAATCGCCAATGCTTGTAAGCCCAAAGCCAGCATTCAGGTTGCTCGTGGATGGATGGTTCCAAGACATTCCAGCAGAGCTGGGCGACTTCCGCCGGAGTGGCTTCGGTCGGATATTCCAGCGGCTTGTGGTAAATCATACAATATCTGCCATCCGGCAGCGGACGACATTCGACGGGAATAATCTTCGCCCCTGTACGCAGAGCCAGGATGGCGTGGATCTGAGTCATGCTGACCTTAAGCCCTCCAAAGGTCTCGACCACCACGCTCCCCTCGTCCGGATCAAGATTCAGGTCGGCGAGCACACCGAATTTTCCTCCCCCTTTAAGGTGCTTAAACATGCGTATCATGGCCCGTTCCTGCGAGATGATCTTGTGACCTGAACTGCCGCGCAACCGGTCAAAGATGGGGCCGAGGAGCGGGTTCTTGAATTTCTGCGTGATGATCGGGCCGCGGCAGACTGCGTAGGCGCAATACTGACCGAGCCACTCAAAATTGGAAAAGTGCAGACAGGGGTAAATCGCCGCCGCCGAGTCATCGTGGTTGCACTCTGCCAGCTCGAGCCCTTGGCAATCGACAATCCGCGCAGCGGCTTCTTTCGTGAAGCCGGGCGACCAGAACAATTCCAGCATCGTGCGTGCAAAGGTCTGATAGCTGCCGCGCGCAATCTCCCGCTTTCTCCGCGCATCGAACCTGACGCCAAAGGCCGCGTCAAGATTGGCGAGAGCGACCGCCCTGCCGCGCCTGTCGAACGCAAATACGATCGATCCGAGCACGTTGGCAATGTGCCGCAGCCAGTAATAGGGCAAACGCCCTACCAGCCACACAAAGCTGGAGAGCCCGAGGAATTCCAGCCTCTGGCGGAGAGTTGGAGTAAAGTCACACACAGACTCGATAAATAAAGCACGGACGCCTGAGCTTAGTCGTCCGTCGAATTCGACGATCGAGTTGGCGAGCCGACACCAGTCTCTGTTTCGATTCTCGGGAAAAGCGGCGTCGGTTTACCTAGCAAATGCCCGTCGGGTAAGCCGCCCCATTTGGCGTCTGCCAACGCGAAAGGTCTATCCCAATTGAGTTGTGCAAAGATGCCCGCGGCCGCCTTCGGCAGCACTGGCGAAAGAAGGATGGCGATGATGCGAAGGGCCTCGGCGAGATGGTAGAGAACGGCGGATAGGCGATCGGCTTGCTCAGGTTCCTTGGCGAGCTTCCACGGAGCAGATTTCTCAACCAATTCATTACAGAGCCCGCAATAAGCGCGGATGAGGGACAACGCGGCATCAAGCTCAAATTCTTCCATACAATGCGGGAACGCTGCTTGGGTAAGTTGCGTCTGGCCCTTCCCACGTATATCCGCAGTCATTTCATCATCGTATGATCCGCTCGTGATTTTGCCGTTGCGATACTTCCATACCATGCTCAGCGTGCGATTGAGCAGATTCCCGAGGTTGTTTGCTAGATCCGTATTGTATCGCTGAATGAGGCGTTCTTCGCTGAAGTCACTGTCCTTGCCGGTTGCTATGTCGCTCATCAAATAGTAGCGTAGCGCTTCCGCGCCGTATCTGTCGGCAAGCGCGTCGGGATCCACAATATTGCCGAGACTCTTGCTTATCTTGGAGCCGGCAATGTTCCACCAGCCGTGGACGAGCAGGGGCGGAATCTCGTCGTCAAAGAAACCGAGGGCTTTCAGCATGATAGGCCAATAGACGCCATGGGCTGGAATCAGGATATCCTTACCGATGACGTGCGTGGCGGGCCACCAGCGACGGAATTCCGTGAGATCGGCGCCGGGCCCGGGTTCGTAGCCGGGTGCGAAGCTAATGTAGTTCACCAACGCGTCGAACCAGACGTAGGTGACAAACTCGGGATCGAATGGAAACTCGATGCCCCAAGCAAGACGGGCCTTGGGTCGCGAAATGCAGAGGTCACCCTCGAGTTTTTCAACGGCATTGCGCAATTCGGCAACGCGAAATTCGGGAACGACGAGCGGGCGGCCAGCAACACTGCGCGCGTCGATGAGATCGAGGAGCCATTGCCTGTGCTCGGCAAGCCGAAAGTAGTAGTTCTCCTCCTCGCGAAATTCGACCGGTCCCCATTCAGGGCCAAACCCGCCGTCCGGTCCGCGCTCCTTGTCGGTAAGGAATTGTTCCTGACGAACGCTGTAGTATCCGCCGCGCATGTCCTTGTAAATTTGCCCTTCGTTGTTGAGACGGGTGAGGATCTTTCTCACGCATTCCTTGTGCCGAGGATCAGTTGTGGCGGCCCATTCCGTGTAATCGATTTCAAGTTTCTTCCAAAGCGCACGAAACTTCTTCGTGATGGCGTCGACGAAGTCCTGCGGGGCAACTCCCTGCATTTGCGCAGCCTGCTGCACTTTCTGCCCGTGTTGATCGACGCCGGTTAAAAAAAACGTCGGCTCCCCTTTCAGCCGGTGATAGCGGGCGATGACGTCGGCAAGGATCTTCTCATACGCATGCCCGATGTGCGGGGCAGCGTTGGTGTAATCGATCGCGGTCGTGATAAAGAAAGACTTCACGTTCCAGTCGGATCTTTCTTGATTTTTCCTCCCCACGACAAGATCCGAGCTTTTGCGCCCGCGGCTTCCGCCTCGGGAACCTGTCCGTTCTTCACGTAGAAAATCGAAAGGCTGGACCATGCGAGTTGATCGTTCGGATTCAATTCGACAGCGCGAAGGCCGGCGATGATGGCCTCGGGGAACCGACCGGCCTTCATCAGGGCCATGCCAAGCGCATGCCAGGCATCGAAATACTCGGGATCGAGCCGAACGCACTCCTGATACTTTGCGATAGCCGCATCGAGCTCGCCCAGGGCGATATCGCTGGTCGCATCCTCGAAAATCTCGATCGCTTGACGGTGGTCGGGCATGTCAGTGATTCCGCGACGCAACTTTGATCTTCGCGGCGTCACGCGCAGAAGACAACCACGTCATGAACAGCAGACGCCTCTTGCTTTCAAGAATGCGGGACGCTAATTCCGGCTTCTTTGCAAGCGCCGTCTCGTCATCCGGCGCGCGCGCGGATAGGTAAACCGCAAAGCCTCCGTCAGCACTGGGGATCATAGCAGAGAGCTGCCCGGGCTCCATGAGCACGGTGGCGGCGGCGACCCCCTGTTCCTCCGGTGATAGTGTTCCACTGCTTGGCACGAGATCGTTGAACGATCGAACTTGCAATCCCGCGGCGGCGGCAGCATCTGAGAAGGATTTTCCCGCGGAGATCGCTTCGCGAATTTTGGCAAGCGCCGCTTCCGCTCTCCCGCGAAGGAGACCCTCCGCCTTACGCGCGCCAAGCCGCCTCGCGGCGATAGGGCGGACTTCCTCCATCGTCAGCGGGCGCTGCGGATTGACCCTGGCGAGCTTGAGGACAAAAAAGGTGTCACCGGACTGGATCACATCGCTGACCGGACTCTTTTCGGTGAGAAGAAACGCGGACGGCGCGAGATTCGTGAGATCTGATCCAAGGGCTCGAGAATGTTCATTGCCCGTCGATAAAGTCGCGCCCGACCGGTCGAAATCTGGACTCGTTTGAATCGTCTGGCCGCTTGCCGCGGCCGCCTTTTCGAAGGAGGACGAAGAAGCCTGCTCCGAAAATGCGCTGGCGGCGTTCGCGACCTTCTGCAGCGCATCCACTTTTTCCCGTCCTTCGAGGGACTCTTTGTCGCTGGGAGGCGCGAACTTGACGTATTCCACCGATCGGGTTTCCGGCATAATCAGAGGCGGGTCCATTTTGCTCATAGAAGCTCTTAACTTCCTCATCCGTCACACCCGCGGAGCTCTCGGACGCGGCCAGAGAAAAGCGAACTTCCTGCGCGGTCACCTTTTCATAGATGCGAGCGGCTTCGCGAACTTCCGCTTCGCTTACGGCGACAGGCGCGCCGACGATCGCCTTGATTCGTTCGACGCGCAGGGCATCACGAATCACATTCTCAAGCTGGAGTTCGGTGAAGCCCCGAGGACCAAGCTGTTCGAGAAGAAAAGTCTTGTACTTGATGGGGTCGAATTGTCCGGCCGTTTGAAATGCCGGGACAGCTTTGATGTGGCCTGCGATCTGCGAATCCGTCGGCTCAATGCCGAGTTCCTTTGCCTGATGCTGCATCACCAGCCGATTCCAGATGAACTCGTCGAGCGCCTTATTCTCATCCCGCGCCATTCCGCCCAAATCTTCAAGCAGACGGAATTGCCCCAAAGCAAGCGCAAGCTGAAAATTCTTGACCTCCCGTTCGATGTCCGCTCGCGAAATCGTACGGCCGTACATTGTGGCTACGGTATTGGATCCAAGCTCTTGCGTAGTTGCCGGATTGTAGAGCCAGATGAAGGCAATGATTGTCAGCACGGCGATGAATAGCATTAGCACGCGCTGGTTCTTGCGAAGGATGGTGATCATTGAAAAGCGACGGCGAAACTGTTGATTTGCGGGGCCGATGTGATTAAAGCAGATGGGAAATGAATGCAAGTGCGTCCCGGCTTTGTTGCGCGGCTTTGGTTGCCGTCCTTGGGACGGCGGCGTCGCTCCTCGCCCAGGATTTGGTCGTTCAAAAGGATAAGCAGCGCCGCGAAGGCGAAATTCTCGGAATCGCTGACGGGAAGCTGAAAATCAAAATCGGACCTGTAGAAACCAGCCTTCCGATGGATCAGGTGGCCTCGGTCATCAAGGCCCCGCCGAAGGCATACGACGATGCTATGAATGCCTGGCAAGACCGCGACGCGAACAAGGCCCTCGGCCTTCTGAACCCGATCGTCGAGGCATTCCGCGGCCTCCCGACGGATTGGGCCGAGCGTGCGAGCGCCCTGCTCGGCGACATTTATCTCTCCCTTGATCAACTCCCTGCAGCTGAAGCGGCCTTTGCCGAGTTCACAAAGGCATACCCCAGCGCCAAGTCCCGCTCGGATATCGGCCTAGCCCGCCTTGCCGTCTCTCATAAAGATTTCGCCGGCGCCAAGACTAGGCTGACACCAATCGTCGCCGAAGCCGAGAGTGTGGTAATGGCTGGCGCTGGGAAAAGCGCAACGTACGGGCAGGCGTTCTATTTGATGGGAATCGTCCACGAAAATGAAGGGGCCTACCCAGAGGCCTTGCGCGATTACTTGAGCGCGGTCACCCTTTTTCATGACGATAAGGCCGTTGTTGCCAAAGCGCAGGAACGCGCTGAGTTTCTCATCAACGAAAAGCAAGTCATCGTTCCTTGATCCGATAATCATCCATGAAGAAAGAATACCCGTTCCTCACCCTCGCCTGCTGCGTGTTGTTCCTGGTACCTGCCCGGAGCTCTTGCGCAGGAGGGTGCTGGAGGAGCCGGCGCTCCCAGAGAATCTCATACCATTCTCCAAACCATCGCGGACGGCGGGCCCCTTATTATTTTAATTTGGCTGGCCATCCTTGGCACCTCGATTGTGATGGTGACTTTTATCATACAACTTTTCCTAACTCTGCGCGACGAACAACTTGCACCCAAGGCCTTGTTGGAATCCCTTCAAGCCACTATTCGCGCGGGCAACTATCAGGAAGCTTGGGAAATCTGCCGCGCCAACAAGGCCTATGTCGCCCGCGTTCTCAAGGGCGCACTTGAGCGTATCGGGCGCGGGAAGGATGCGGTCGAAACCGCTCTCATCGAGCACGGTCTGCGCGAAGCGCAGGTCCTTAGAACCAAGAACAGCTACCTATCGGTCGTCGGAGTCGTGGCTCCCATGATCGGCCTTCTGGGTACGGTCATCGGAATGATGGGCGCTTTCGCCGTTTTGGGAGCGTCGGGTGTTTCCGACCCGCGAGCGCTTTCCCTGCGAATCGGCGAAGTGCTTATGGCGACGGCAAGCGGCCTTTTCATCGCTATTCCGGCCTTCATCTTCTACTACTACTTTCGGAATCGTTCGACGATTGTCCTCGTCAACGCCGACAACAAGCTCAACTATCTCGTAGAAGACATCCCCTTTGACGAGCTCTCGGGGATCAGGATCGGCGAGAATTTCGATGCCGGCGCAGGCGCTCCCGGGTCCTCGCGCAAGGTTTCCATGGCATTGACGACAAACTGTCCGATTTGCAATGGCGCAATCCAGCCTGGGCAGAGCCCGTGTCCCCACTGCGGAGCTTCTCTCGAGTGGGCGTAAGGTAGGGAATGGCTGATTGGGAAGTTCATATACCGGGCAGGAAGAAGCACGTCCGAAAGGCGGAGCCTGATGTCGATCCGGAGTTTCAGATCGCCCCGATGATCGATATCCTCCTGGTCTTGCTCGTCTTCTTCATGTCGATCAGTTCGACCGAGGTGTTACAATCGAACCAGGATGTGAATTTGCCTGTGGCTAGAGACGCCAAGGAATCCAAGAAAAACCCCGGCCAGGTAATCGTTAACGTGCTCTACAATCCGCTCAGCAGCGAGACTGTAATCGAAGTGGATGAACGCACCGTCAATCTCGGCCAGCTTGCCCCAATGCTTCAAGCCAAGGTCGTCGCGAATCCCATTGTGCGCGTGCTCGTTCGAGCCGATAAAGAGGTGCGCTATGAATTCATGCGCGGCCTCCTGCAAGCCGTCGGGAAGGCAGGTGTGGGCAATGTCACCTTCTCCGTCGCGGATAAAGAAAGATAAATCCTTTAACACTCGAATCAATATATGGCAGGTATCGGAACAAGTGAAGACGGCGACATAGGCTTTCAAATCGCGCCGATGGTCGATGTGGTCTTCGTTCTCCTTTTGTTTTTCATGGCGTCGGCTGGCTCCCAGATCATTCCAAAGGAGCTGACCATCAATCTTCCCAGTGGGCGCGGCGAATCCAGGCCGGGCCCGCCTCCAACGCCGATCGTGATCGACATCTTCCCCGACGGAAAAGTGCAAATGAATAACAAGGTGTACGATACACCGGTGAGCAAGGAACTTCCCGAGTTGCGGGGCTGGCTAAAGGATACAATCAACAAGTTCGGCGACAAGGACCCCGTCATCATCCGTCCTGACCCCCAAACCAAGCACGAACGCATTATCGATGTGCTCAATGCCGCCGCGGCCTCGGGGGTCAAGAATTTGACGTTCAGTTAGCGGTTTGTCGGCCTTTGAAGGGAAGGTTCATGACAGACGCCCGTACCTTCGAATCTCCATTTCCAAAGACTCGAAAACGACTTCCTCAAGACGGAATTTGCTCTCAAAGGACGGAAAAAACGTGTCGCCGGCGACTTCGCGTTTGACCAAGGTTAGAAAGAGATTCGAGCATTTTGGCAGAAGCTCCGCGTAAAGTTGCGCCCCTCCGATCAAGAAAAGCTCGCGGCCGCCGGCAGGCTCCGCGATTTCACGAAGATCGCGAATGACTCTCACACCGGGGATGGACCCCCTGCTCACTACCCAGTTCTCCCGGCCCGGCAGCGGCTTGCCCAGCGACTCATACGTCTTTCGACCCATCAGAACGACATGCCCGAGGGTCGTCCACTTGAAGAACTTTAAGTCCTCGGGCAAATGCCACGGGATTCTCCCTTGCGCGCCGATCACGCGATTCAAGGACATTGCGGCGATGGCCTTCACACCGCGATGGGCGCCTTGATGGCAGGATGCGGATCGTAATTCTCGAGTAAAAAATCTTCGAAACGAAAGCCTTCGATCGTCTTGACCGCAGGATTCAGCGTCATGCGCGGCAGCGGACGGCAGTCACGTGCGAGCTGCTCGCGAGCCTGATCAATATGATTGGCGTACAGATGCAAATCGCCAAAGGTGTGGACGAATTCCACCGCCCTGAGGCCGCATACTTGTGCGATCATCAAGGTCAACAGCGCGTACGCAGGCGATATTAAACGGAACGCCGAGAAACAAGTCCGCGCTGCGCTGGTAAAGCTGGCAACTCAATCCGCCCTCCAATACGTAAAACTGAAAAAGCGCATGGCATGGCGCGAGCGCCATGCTCTCCATCTCACCGGGATTCCATGCGCTCACAATCAACCGACGGCTATCCGGGGTTCTCTTGATGTCCTCGATCAGTCGTGCGATCTGATCCACGCGACCTCCATCCGGCCGCCGCCAGTCACGCCATTGGGCGCCATAGATTCTGCCAAGGTCGCCGTTCTCGTCCGCCCATTCCTCCCAAATTGTGACCTTATTCTCGCGAAGATACTGGACGTTTGTGTCGCCCTTCAAGAACCAGAGCAACTCATGAATAATTGAACGCAGATGCAATCTCTTGGTGGTCAGCAGGGGGAATGAATCCTTGAGATCGAACCGTTCCTGTGCGCCAAAAATTGAATACGTACCCGTTCCAGTTCGGTCGGCCTTGAATTTTCCATTGTCGAGCACAAGGCGAAGTAGGCGATGATATTGCTGCATGGTCCCACGACAGGTTGCCATGTTCTTCGCGATGGCTGCAATTCCTTGTCGCGAATTCCGATGACTGCTGCAATAAATGCTGGATGTTCGAGGTGATCACGCTCGCAAGTGGAAGCGAAGGAAACGCGACTCTTGTGCGCGACGAGACCGCGACATTCCTCATCGATGCGGGACTGAGTGCGAGGCAATTGACGGCGCGCTTGCTGGCCACGGGCACCTCTCCTGAGCAACTTTCTGGCATCCTTCTCACTCACGAGCACGGCGATCACACGAGTGCCTTGAAAGTGCTGCTCATGCGTCACGAATTGCCGGTCTTTTGCAATTCGCTCACCGCCCGCGCCCTTCAAGAAACCGGGCTCGTGCATGGAAACTGGAAGCTCTTCCAAACAGGCTCGGAATTTTCCCTTGGCAGCTTCGCGATCCGCGCTTTCTCCGTGCCGCATGACGCTGCCGATCCCGTCGGCTTCCGCATTTCATCGCATGGCTCGTGCTTTGGCGTGCTCACCGATCTCGGCTACGCCACCCGACTGGTTTTCGAAATGCTGCGCGGAATTGGGGCGCTTCTCATCGAAACGAATCACGATGAAGAGCTCCTTCAAAAGGACGTTCGGCGACCCTGGTCAGTCAAACAACGCATCCTCTCCCGCCACGGACATCTCTCCAACGCCGCCGCCGCACGTGTCCTCTCCGAGTTGGAGGCGCCACTTCAGCACATCATCCTCGGTCACCTCAGTCGGGACTGCAACTCACCCCAACTCGCGCTCGATTCCGTTGCGCGAGGCCTCGCCATCGCGGGGTGTTCCACTCAGGCAAGCGTGCATTGCGCCGGGCAGGACGCACCGAGTCCGGCGTTGCTGATCACTTGAAGATGACTTGCGTCAGCGCTCCGGCGGCCAGCACGCCCCCAGCCCAGAAAAAACCGCAACACAATAAGGAGGGAAGAAGCACGCCGATCGTCGCTTTAACGCCGTCGATGCGGAGCGTCTCGCGCAATGAGAATATCAGCAGCACCAGGCCGGCTACAAAGAACAGAACATCTCCGCAAATCGGAACCAGTCTGAAAATCGAGGCTGGCGCCACCGCATAACAATAGGCTCGAAACGTCACTTCAAATGGCTGCCCGTCGCCTCCAAGCAGCTGGAACACGAAGTGAAAAATCCCGGCCGCGCAAAATGCCACCGCAGCCATGAGAATCGGCGCAAGAGCCATCGAAAGAATCTGAATGCCAATCAAAGAGGCAGTGGTGAAAGTTTTTGCCAATGGCCCCAGCATCGCCTCCGGATTCATCAAGACTACGATGAGCTGATAACCCATCGCCACCCAGGTCGTCAGCGTGGTGACAATCAAATAAAAAAACAACGGCGTGGTAAGCCCGCCTTCCCGTCTCATTACCTTGAAGGTGGGAACCGGCGCAGAGAGGACCTGGCGAACCGTTTGCACCAGCGCCGAAAATGTGCCGAGTTGTGTCCGGCGCTCCCAAGCAGGTTCAGCTTGCAAATCCGGTACAGGCGGCGCCTCCGAAAGGGGCGGCGGAATCAGCGAGGTTACCACCTCCGGAAGATCAGTAAATTCCGAAAGCGGCTTCCACGCTTCCATCGGCTCGCGCCAGGCCAAGTCGGTCACAAGGAATTCCCCGGAGGCTAGGCCCTGCGCTACTTCTTCAGGAGAAAACTGGCCCAGAGATTGCCGATTCCTGGCGATATGGATTCTATTCATCTGCCTGCGCTGGCTATACGAAAACCCTCGGTGCGGTCAACTCCGCGCTGACGGGTTGCCAAGCGGCGCTCTTCGCTGCAACATGGAGGCATGGCCATCGAATCACTCCACTCTATCCCACTTGGAACTCCGGCCGCCGATTTTTCCCTCCCGGATGTCGTCACCGGAAACATGGTTTCTCTCTCTTCCCTGCCTCCCACCCGAGCACTGCTTGTGATGTTCATTTGCAGGCATTGTCCCTATGTTATGCATGTTCGCGAGGAGATTCTCCGCATCGCTCGCCAATACCAGTCCAAAGGCGTTCGGCTCGTGGCGATCTGTTCCAACGACCCAGCCGCCTATCCCGACGACGCTCCCGAAAAACTTCGTGAAATGGCAATCGAACACGGATTTCCGTTTCCTCTCCTCCACGACGAAACCCAAACCATCGCGAAGGCGTACGACGCCCAATGCACTCCCGACTTTTTCCTCTACGATTCCCTTCGCCGCCTCGCCTATCATGGGCGGCTCGATGACAGCACTCCACACAATGGAAAAGCCGTGACCGGCCATGAAATGCGCGTGGCCCTCGATGCACTTCTCGGAGGCCAGGAATTCCCCGCTGTCCAAAAACCAAGCATCGGTTGTTCGATCAAGTGGAAGTCCACTTGAAAGACTTCTCATTTCGAATCGACAGGCGCTCAGCCTGCCAAATCATCTTTCCCAAACTAACAAGATTTATTACGTAGTCTTGATATAAACAGTTCGTAAGCTTCTTTATTTCAGAAGCAAAGTATTCTCGGATGATCGAAAATCGATTGTCTGTGCGGATGAGTCATTAGCCGAGGGACGGTGAGGCGCGGAAGGCAAGGAACACGGAGATTGCCACAGGAATGATGACAATGCCTGCGCGCAGTAGCAGGTCCTTCAACGAGGGAACTTTCTCGCTGAGCGAGATCAGTGGGAGAGCCGGCAAGGATGCGGCAGCTAGGAGGAGTGCGCTGGCTGAGGGAAGGTCCGCGTAGAAACAGCCGCTGAGCCAGAGACTGGCAAGCAATGCCACTGCGACAGGAACAATACCGCGTCCTTCGGCGGCCTTTGGGACCAGGAAAGCCACTGCCAGAATTGCCCCTAGAGCAGCCGCAAGGACAATCGCGAGTTCCCCCAAAAGCAGGCTGCCCGAGAGCATGAGTGCGACGCCCGTGCCACCAGCTACGATGGTCAGGATGAGCGGAATCGAAATCGACGTATCGCGACGAACGGCCGCGTCGAGGGAGCCTGCGAGAATAAGCATTCCTGCTGCAAATCCCGCGATCCAAAGCACGCCTTCTGGGAGCGACCAGCCATATTGAAACTTCGCATTCAGGAGCAAGCGGAGGAACCCCATGCAACACAAAATCCATATCAGTGCGCGCAATAAACCCGCGGGTCGAAGGAATACATCAAGCACTCCCAAGAACATGGCTGCGAGGGCGAAGTAGGGCAGCCACTGCGTCGCTTCCGCAGGAGGAAAGGCCGGCCAGCCGGCAGTCGCGACGTGACCACCGGCGTAGCCAACTCCGAGCGCCACAGCGTCCGCCCAGTTATTCGCCCTCCAGAGCCGGCCGGCAATGGCAAATACGCCGGAAATCAGCCCGGCGACCAGCACTGCCGGCAGAATCTGTTGGAGCAGAAACATGCTGTGCAACTACTGCTTAATACCACTCAGACTCACCACGATGTTGATCTCGTCGCCAACCGGCCCCTGCATGAAGTTCATGCCGTAGTCGCTGCGTTTGATAGTAAAGTGGGTTTCACCACCACCGCGAATCTCGCCCTCCACTCCTTTGGCTTCGCCACCTTTCTTAATCTCCAGCGTCATCGGCTTGGTCACACCGTGCAAAGCAAAGTCGCCAGTGACCTTGTAGGTATCGCCGCTCGACTCGACCTGTTTGCTCTTGAAGGTCATCACCGGGAACTGCTTGGCATTGAAAAAATCCGGGCTTCTAAGGACCTGGTCACGCTTTTCATTGTGCGTGTCCACGCTCTCAACAGGTATGGTGAGTTCGACTGAGCTCTTCGACGGGTCTGCCTTGTCGAAAACGACAGTGCCTTTGACGTCGTTGAAGCGGCCGTAAAAATTGGTTACGAAGTACGTGACGCTGAAGACAACGGAAGAATGCACAGGATCGATCTTGAAAGTGTCAGCGGCGTGCACGGCCATGCCGAGCGAACCGAGCGCGATGGCGAGGATCATCTTAATTGGTTTCATTGGTAGTTTCTTGGTATGGGTTTTTTCTATTTTTTTGGTTGATATGGAATCTTTGAGGGGTTGATCGGGGTTTCAGCAGCCCTCTGCGAAGCACTGGGTTTCGGACGAGCGCGACGGCATCATTACCATAACCTATCAGCTCATTCAGGAATTTGGAACTGCAAGCGGCGGAGTCTTCCAGGCGGTCAGATGTTGGCGGCAGATCGTGCATTCGCACCTGTGGCCGGGTCCTGGCGTCCCCGCCGCGCGGTTCGGTGCTTCCGCATGCTCTTCGAGCACGAGCAACGCCGGAAGTTCGCCAGTGGTGGATAATTCGGCTCGCCCCGCGGCCGAAGTGATTACGCGAAAGCCGAGTACGTCGCGGTAAAAGCCAAGCATCCCCGCGAGCGAACGCACGCGCAACAACGCATCGCTCGAGCACACATTGCGGTAAAAAGATGAAGTCGACATTTGAACCGCGTGAGCTACGGATTGGCGCTCGTTTTTCAAGAGTCGTTCTGGGTCACTTTGAATTTGAAAGCAAGAACCGGAGTTTTTCGGCCTATGAAGGCTCTTACGGTGGGTCGCACCAACAACAACACGAACATCATGAAAGCGTCATCGACAAATATCAAACACCCGACGCGCAGAGTATGCCAACGAGGAACAAGGGGCCGACCGGAAACGGGCGCTGCTCGAGCCAGAGGAAATGGTGGGATGAACGCGACAACTGCGTTCACACCATCAATCGCGGATCGCGTGGCAGCACTCGATTGGCAGGAAATTACAGAAGACCTGAACAATCAGGGATGCGCGATCGCGAAATCCGTTCTCACGCCTGAGGAATGCCAATCGCTGGCGGGCATGTATGGCGAGGACAAGCATTTCCGCAGCCGAATCGTCATGGCCCGTCACGGCTTCGGTCGCGGCGAATACAAATACTGGGCCTATCCGCTTCCAGACACCGTTGCCGACTTGCGATCTGCGCTCTACCAACGGCTTTCGGAGGTCGCAAACCGCTGGAATAGGATCATGGGAATTGTTACAAGGTACCCCACCGAGCACGAGGAATATTTGGCGCGCTGTCACCGCGCCGGGCAGACCAAGCCGACTCCCCTTCTCCTTCAATACGGCGAAGGGGACTACAATTGTCTGCATCAGGACCTCTATGGAGAGCACGTCTTTCCGTTACAGGTTGCTTTCTTGCTTTCGGTCCCAGGTGAGGATTTCACCGGAGGCGAATTCGTGCTGACCGAACAACGTCCTCGCATGCAATCCCGAGCGGAAGTCGTCGGACTGGAGCAGGGGGACGCTGTAATCTTCGCTGTGCATCATCGACCGGTGCAGGGCACGCGCGGGCCATACCGGGTGAACTTGCGTCACGGCGTAAGCCGGCTACGGTCCGGGCATCGGAACACGCTCGGAATCATTTTTCACGACGGCAAATGAGGAAGCGCGTGTTAACCATCGACGAAGACCGCGCCGCCTCCGGCTTGAAAGCGGGAACGTTGTGGTTTGGGGCGGGCCGGCTTCTGCTTCCATCGGGTCGTCGAGGTTGATGTCAAGTTTGTGGGGTTTCACAAGCTGGGAGGAAGCAAGGCGCGGCTTGCCTTTCACGGAGTCGAACCGCTGGCTGACGGAGATCATCCCCTGACCGGACGATGTCGCGTGAATCTGACCTTTCGCAAGGCATTGTGACGGGTAAAGGCAGTCGGGAGCAACGAGTTGCCGCCCGAATCGCGCTATATCCATTGGACTGAGACCTCACGCACGGAAGCATCCTCCGCAACTTCTCACGGGAAGAAGGTGGGCCATCGGGGGAGCCGGTGTGCTGCGTTCGAACTACCGGCCCCATGGCTCGACAGTAGTGACGATGCGGGCTCCAGTCGCTGCCGCCTCATCAATCGCGAGGCCAATGAGATGGTCCTGACAGCCCTGTGCCAAGGGATACGGAGCCGGACCGTCTTCGCGAGCCCACGCGCCAGTGGCTGTCAGCAACGACGCCAGGGCGATTTCTTCGTCCATTAGCCTGAGACCGAGATAGGGATTGCGGTAAACGACGTCACCATCGAAGGAGATGTGTTCGGTGTCGTAGCCGTCGAGGTTGAGATCGTATCCGAGCTGCGAGCGGGCAATGGACGACTTCAAGATCGTTCGCTCTCCGACGAGCCTCACGACCGTATCGTCAGCGATTTCTCCGTGGCTGCCACGAATGACGATCCGCCGGAGACGCAGCTGGTTGTGCCATTGGTTATCGGTGAAGTCATACAGTCCCGACGCTCCGCCGAAATCCATGGTGGCAATGGTTGTCGTCGCGTTCTTGGGAGTGTCATCCCCTGTCCAGCCTGCTCGATTCAGCGGATCGACCAAAGGTCCCACGAAGCGCGTGGCAGAGACCTTGACGGGCTCAAAGCCGACCCCCAACAGGCCTCTGATCATCGACACCGCGTGGTAATTGGGCGTTGAGGAGACCTGCACGGAGGTGGGTTGCCCGATCACGCCTCGAGTGACAAGCTCTCGCCGTGCGGCATGACCCGGCATGAGCAGGTACTGCTCGGCCACCTGCACGCGGTCATGGCTCCCTACCCGTTCCCACAGTTTTCGCAGCCCGTCGAGGTCAGGAGCTGGTGGCGTCTCGGTGAGAACGTGAACACCCGACTCCACTAACGCCATGACCACTTCAGGGTTCGCAAACCATGGCACGCAACTCACTACGAAGTCCGGCCGCTGTCTTTGGACCAGTTCTGTGGGAGATAGGAAGGCGGGGACGCCCCACCGCCGGGTGAGTTGTTCGGCAGCGTCAAAACGGCGGACCGAGGCTCCCACGAGAGTCAGTTCATCGGGTAGCAACCGCGCCAGGCGGACGAAGAACTCCGCGCGCCAACCTGCACCGACGACGCCAAAGGTGAATGGTGTGCTCATGCGGTGCAGGGACGCGTTGCGCATCGACTGTACGTCGCGGTCACAATCACCGAGAGCGCCGTCGGACCGCAGCCGTCGGTTTTTTTCCGTTTGAGGTAGAGATCTGGTCCACATGGCCTCCATGGCGAAGACTCTGGCCTGCTTGGACGCATGCACGATGTCGCGAGCTTCACCAGCGCTGATAGTAAATGATTTCTCAACTGGTATCCAGTTGATCATTTGGTAGATCGCAATGCCCGATTCGGGCTAGGAGAGTGTTGAATTCGCGAGTCTTTTCAACGAGTCGACACGGCTCTAACTTCCAATCGCTGAACTTTGAGATGACTGCAGAGGGCGGGCAGCCATCTGGCTAAACCTCGTTTGGGAGGCGGATGAATCCAGGCAATCGAATTCTGCGCGCGGACAATCCGGCCCAACGCATGACGAATCCGGTGCAGAGTTTGTGCGGGCTTTTCCGCGGAAGCAGGACTCGCAAGGCCGTCGGAAGCAATCACCAGCCGGTCGCCCGGCTTGTTTCCCTTTCTCAGCATCGCCCGCTGCAAGGTTTTCAGCGCCTCAATGATGAGGCTCTTTCCGCTGGCTTCCTTCAGGTCGAGCAAAGTCGCTTCAAAACGGCGGGCTGTTGAGTTCCGGGCGCTCCATCGGATTTTTCCTCCTTCGAGAATTAGCAAATGAAATCGAGCGGAAGTCGCAGACCGCGCGAGACCTGTAATCGCATTGCGCGCCGAGTTGAGGAACTGGCTCATGCCGGTGGACCGGCTTGCATCCAAAAAGCACCAGAGATTTTTTTTCGTGGAAGGAAGACTATGCCGGAGGCGCATGGCGGTTCGGCCCGGCACCCATCCCATCCTAGACGAAAATACCAGGGATTCGAGCCAGGCGATCGGGCCTCTTGGTTTTTCCGAAAAACCACCGGATACCGATCTGTCTCGCGCTGCCAAGTGTCGGCGAGATGGCCTTTGCCACCACTCTTGGAAGTCTTTGTGCGACACCGCTTGCGGCGGTGAGAGTTTTACGCGATTGGGGCGGGAATCCAGCGGTGCCGACGACGTGAGCGCGACCGCGGCCCCGGACCGGTTGCCGGATTGCGTGGCCGGCGGCGTTGAGGAGGGAGTTTGACAATTCGGCCGATCGGGCTCTCGGTATCCGAGGCAAAGGTCCCAAGCCTCTTCGATGTCGCGATCTTCCACCGCCTCACGGTTATCCCATGCTGCCGCACAACGCGCGGTGCGCACTACAGCGAGCTCCGCTCGGACGCCTTCCAACTTCAGCATTTCTCCCTTCGCAGCCACCGCCATGCGATGTTCGTGGGAAATGTGCACGTCTTTCAGCTTCTCTCGCGCGAGCAGGACGCGGTTCTTCAAATCCGATGTGGACACTGCATACGCCGCGACGAAGTTTTCCGGATCATCGTCAAATTGAATGCGTCGCTGGACAATTTCCATGCGTTCCGCGGGCGCGAAATCATCCTTCACTCGCACGCCGTGGGCGAAGCGGTCGGAAAGCTGCGGGCGCAGGTCGCCTTCCTCCGGGTTCATCGTTCCGACCAGAATGTATCGGCTCTCCACGATTCGAGTGATACCATCCCGCTCCATTCGGTATCGCCCCGAGGCCGCCGAATCGAGGATGAAATCGGCCAGGTGATCTGGCAGCAGATTGATTTCGTCAATGTAAAGCACGCCGCCATTTGCATCTTCAATCAAGCCGGCCCGCCCTTGCCATTTGCTTTGCTCCACCAGCGCCTCGGCGTTCACGGAGCCGAGCAAGCGATCCTCGGTCGTGCCAAGCGGGACTTCGACAAATGGGAGGTTGTCATGCGAGATGGACTGGAGGATTTCCGCAAAAGCGCGGACCAATGTGCTCTTGGCGCAGCCGCGATGTCCAAGAAAAAGCGCGCCGCCGATGCGCGGATCAATGGCGTGATAGATGAGCGATTTCTTGGCCTGATCCATGCCGACAATCGCGCTGAAGGGAAATTGAATCATTCGAGTTGTCCTTGCAGTTCGAATAAGTTTTCCTCCAGCTCAGAGAGGGTTGCCTCGCTGGGATGCTCCCACAATCCGCGTTCCGCCGCTTCGAGGAAGCGTTCAGTAGCCTCTTGCAGCGCCACGGGGTTGTGTCGTAGGAAAAATTCCTTTTGCACGGGAGAAAGCAAAAGCGCCTGCGCGATTTCTTCGTAGTGATGATCCTCGACGAAATTCGTCGTCGCGCCGTAGCCGAATAGGTAGTCGACTGTCGCAGCCATCTCGAATGCGCCTTTGTAACCGTGCTGGCGCATCGCCTCGATCCAGCGAGGATTCAGAACGCGGCTGCGGATCACGCGCACCAACTCTTCCTTCAGCGTGCGAACACGAAGCTGATCGGGGCGGCTGGAGTCGCCGTGGTAATTCGCCGGCGCGCTGCCGCGAAGTTGTTCGACGCTGGCCTGGAGCCCGCCTTGGAATTGAAAGTAATCGTCGGAATCGAGAATGTCGTGTTCACGATTGTCTTGATTTTGATGCACGACCTCGATTTCGGCGAGCCGCTCGCGGAACAAGTCGATGGACTCGCTCGCGGTGCCATCGCTGTCGAACGCATGCCCGCCCCATTTGCAAAAGACATCGGTCAGATCGCTTTTCGAACTCCAGTTTCCGGCATCGATGAGCGGCAGAAGGCCGGTCCCGTATGAGCCGGGCTGAGAGCTAAACACGCGAAGTGCCGCGCGCCGAATAGCCTCGCGGCTATCCAGACCTTGCTGAACAAGCGATTCACGGTCGCGCAGCCACGCTTCGCGGATCGGATTGAGCTCCGGCGGTTCGTCCTGTTCCGCTAGCCGCTTTGGAACCGTCGCGAGCAGTCGCATTGTCTCCCCGAATGCATCGCGAAATAAACCCGAAACGCGCAACAGGACATCGATGCGCGGCCGTCCGAGCAAGCTCAAGGGCAGAATGCGAAAATCAACCACGCGCCCCGAAGATTCTTCCCACACCGGTTCGCAACCCCACAACCATAAAGCTTGCGCGATGTCATCGCCGCCCGTGCGCATGTTGGAAGTTCCCCACACCACGAGCGCCAGCTTGCGCGGATACTCGCCATGCTCCTGCCAGTAGCGCTCCAGCAGCAGATCGGCCATGTCTTTGCCGCAGCGCCAGGAAGTCGGTGTCGGGATCACGCGCGGATCGATGGCGAAAAAATTGCGCCCGGTGGGCAACACTTCGAGCCTGCCGCGAGTGGGCGCGCCCGCCGGGCCGGGCGGCACAAACTTTCCATCGAGACCGTTGATGGTGTTGCGAAGCTCGTCGCCGCATTGCGCGAGCCGCGGCGAAAGTCGACGGCGCACCAATTCGCGCAACCGCTGCAGGTCCGCGCTTTCCCCCGGCGCTTGCGCACGCTGCAAAGCATCTGCAATCCACGCGCGCGCTTTGCCGTCCAACTCATCGCGCTCGGACGGCGCGAGTTTTTGCATATCAACGGCCGCGCCGTGCAGCGCTTCCATCAGGCCGGGACGATCGCCGCTGGGCACCAGCAGCAGACTCAGAAGGAAGTCGATCTCTTTTTCCCCGACCGGCCTTTCGCCCAGGACATGGAGCGCCGACCGGATCTGGCTCTCCTTGATTTCACAAAGAAAATTTCCAACGGCCTCGATCGATTCCTCGCTGCCCGGCACCTCCTTGCTCCACGAGGCAAGCGCGAGCAACTGCTCGATCTCGTCGCTCCAGTTCCGCAGCACGGCTGGGATAGAGCGTCACGCAGTGGGCGTGCTCTTCGAGCAGGCGCTCCACCTTTTCGAGATCGTCGTAAAGACCGGCTCTGGTGAGCGGCGGCGTGAGATGATCGATGATCGCGGCAGACGCGCGGCGCTTGGCCTGCGTGCCTTCCCCAGGATTGTTGACGATGAACGGATAAAGGTGCGGCAATGGGCCAAGACACAGTCGCGGGTAATCATCCTCGCCGAGCGCCACGCTGCGCCCTGGCAACCATTCGAGGTTCCCGTGTTTGCCAAGATGTACCATGGCATGCGCGCCGAATACTTCGCGAATCCAAAGATAGAACGCGAGATACTCCGGCGGTGGCGGCAAGGTAGGACTGTGATAAATGGCCTGCGGCTGTAGCGAAAAGCCGCGGGGTGGTTGAATGCCGACAAAGACGTTGCCCAATTGTATTCCGGCAACGGGAATGTCGTCGGAGAAAGTCAGCTTCCAATCCTTGTCTAACTCTTCCCTGCGATTGGCTGGCAATGTTTCCAGGAAGGATTCAAGCCGGACGCGGTCCATTGTCTGGCGACATGGCTTGCCATAAGAATGTTCCGGATCGTTGGTGATCCCACCCTGCAACCGGTGCATCAACTCTTCGCTGTTTTCGGGAACGGGCTCTACCACGTATCCTTCTGCACGAAGGGCGCGCAGCAGGTTCACCGTGCTGGCGGGCGTGTCCAAGCCGACCCCGTTGCCAATCCGCCCATCGCGGTTCGGGTAGTTGGAGAGAATCACCGCGACCTTTTTTTCGGCATTTGGGAGTTTACGCAAACTGGCCCAACGCAGAGCCCACTCCGTAACATAGGCGATCTGCGACAGATCGGGTGCGAGCCGTTTCACACTAAACTGCACTTCCGGGATGATCTCGTCGTTTTCCTTGAAGCCCGCGACCGTGCCGAGCAGGCGTCCGTCGATTTCCGGCAGGGCCACATTCATCGCGATTTCGGCCGGAGGCAGACCGGCGATGTTGCTCTCCCATGCTTTGCGGCTGCCAAGCGCCACCGGCACTTGCAGGACGGGGCACCCGAGTTGTTCGAGAAATGACAGGCGATCGCCGTCGTTCATGCAGATGGAAAAGCTCTGCATGGTCAACACGACATGCGGCGGCGATTCGTGCGCGAGTCTTAACAACTCAGCCTGCGCCGCAGGATTGCGCAGCGAAAACGAATAAAAGCAGTGGACCTGAAACCCTCGAGCCTCCAGAGCGGCGCACAAGGCATCCACCACCTCGAGGTCGCCGGTTTGATACCATGCCCGATAGAAGCAGAGCAATGCGTTGCAAGTTCCGGGCGTCCCGGAGACTTTGTAGATGCCAAATTCCGGCATCGACGTCGCTTCCGGCAAATCGTCGGGACGCTTCTGAAGCAACCACTCGATGCACTCTCCGGCGCGCTGAATGTTGTCCGGGCCGCCGTGTTTGAAAAAGTCAAACATCCGTTTACAGACCGTCGGGGGAAAATCGCTCAACGCAGCGAGCTCTTCCTCGTCTGCGTCAGTGCCCGATAAAATCAGCAATCGCGGACGATCTCCCGCTTCATCTTTCAGGTCGGATAATCCCTGAATGAAATGTGCAAAGTAAGCTTTGCCGCCCAGCAAGAGAGCAACGATGAGCTTCGCGTGACGAATGACATTTCCGATGTAATGGTCAGCGGCTACCGGCTGTCGCAGCGGAAAAGCGTGCGCGATGCGTAATCGATTCCCAAATCGGCTGCTCCATGTCGCAGCAACACACGCCAAGTCGGTGTCGGCAGCGCTCAGGAAGACGAGCTCCCCGGGAGTTTGATCGATGAGGATCAACTCGCGCTCCGTGTCCAGACAACCCGGCTGGGCCGTGGTCCAATGCATGATTTACGCTACGCCCATTCGGTACCGGTAAGTTCCTTCATCAAATGAACAACTTTCTCACGGCGTGGATGATAGCCGATGAACACCAAGTTGGATTCAGGCTCATGGTGATGGTCTTGCTCGAAGTAGGTTTGCACGCGCGTGCGCACGGCCTGCACGACAAGCCGGTGATGCTTGCCATCAACAGCCGCAAAGCCCTTTGCCCGGAGGATCGGCTGCTGCAGGGTGACTTCGCGCACGGCGGCTCTTATTTTTTCCGCATCCTGCGGCGCCACGCAGCGGAGCACGAATGATTGCCATCCCGTATCGTGCTCGTGGAAATGCTGGTGCGTGTGCTCGCCGTGCTCGTGCGCGGTGAGGCCGGTATGAGAATGGCCGTCAAACTGGCTTTGATCTTCCGGCGGGCGTTCCAGCTCCATCGGCATCTGCTGGATCGGGCCGTGATGATGGGCGTGATCGTGATGAGTGGCCGCCACCGTCTCCTCATGCACGTTCAAGCCCATGCATAAGCGCGTATCGAGTTCCGCATGGTAGGCAAGTTCCAGGAACCGGATCTTTGCCGCCTTTTGGCGAACCAGCTCCTCAGCCTTCATGAGGGATTCTTCCGGCAACCCGTCGATCTTGTTGAGAACAACGACGTCGGCATTCTCCAACTGATGGTTGAGGATCGAATCCAGCGAACCAAGATGCTCGGGCACTTCGCTTTGCTCTGCGCCGGGAATTGGTTTGCCGGTTTCGAGGTTCCCGGCGAGGAGTTGCGGAGCGTCCACGACCGCCAGAACTGCATCGAGTTGAAAATCGTTGCGGATTTCCGGCCAGGCCAGCGCCCTCATCACAGGCGTGGGCAGAGCCAGTCCTGACGTTTCGATGAGCACATGGTCGACCTCATGCTTGCGGCTTTGGAGCTGCTTCATCACGGGAAGAAAATCGTCCTTGATAGTGCAGCAGATGCAGCCGTTGGGTAGATCGTGGATTTCCGCGCCGCACTCCTCGCCGGCGCTTCGCAGCAAAGCCCCGTCCACGGAGACTTCGCCGAACTCATTCACGAGCACGGCGAGCCGGCGGTCGGGATTTTTTCTTAACAAACCACAAATCAAAGTGGTCTTCCCAGAGCCGAGGAATCCAGTAACAATCGTGACAGGAATTTTCATCTCAATGGGCTATTCGATCAGCTTGATCATGAAGTCGTTGACGCTCGGAAAGAGGCTGATAACCACTGCAGCCATTAGTATCGCGAAGCCCGCATAACGATAGACACCGAATTGCAGCACCCGTTGCAGCAGAAGTCCCAACGCGATGCCGGCGCCCTGCAAGAGTAATGCAGAAAATAGGCATCCGACGATAAATACTGGCATGTTGTGGACATGGCTATCGTTGGCGATCAAAGCGCTGCCGTGGCAGGACGCAAACAGTGCAACAACGCACAGCGTGAGAAGAATCGAGAGACGCGAGCCCCATGCGAGCAATCCCCCAAAGACTGCGATGGAAGCCAGGATTCCGTATTCTGCGAGTGGGACCGGAACACCCATGATGTTCAGGATGCCTCCGAGCAACACAGACGCGCTGAAAATGCCAGGAATCGCCCACAAGGCCTTGCCACCAAGTTGCGCTGCGATGAGGCCAACAGCGATTGTCACGAGCATGTGATCCAGCCCGTGAATCGGCATGCTGATGCCTTGCAGGAACGGCTCGCTGGTCATGAACTCGGCGTGATGAGCTTGAGCAAGCGATGGCAGCCCCACAAGGGATGCCAACAACAGTGCATACGGGGATGCTTTGATGGATTTGTTCATACTGCCTGTCTTTTTTTTGTTTGTTTTTTTGGTTGGTGATGCTGAGAAATTCAAACCGCGACGGCATGGCTCTGCAAGCAAGTGTCTAAATATTATACTATGGTCTGATAATCGCGGGTGACGACCGGATACTCCATCCGCGGCCGTTCCACCACGATCAGAGTGGCGCCCATTGCTTGCGCCGCATCGGCCTTGGCTTGGAATCCGCCTGCTTCGCCGGAGTCTTTCGTGACGACGCAGTCAATGTCCCAGCTTCGCCACAGTGTTTCGTTGAACTCTTTGGAAAACGGCCCCTGCATCGCGCAGAGGTGAGCGCGCGGAATCCCAAGGCGGAGGGCGCATTCCAGTGACGCTGGATCAGGGGCGACGCGGACAAACCATTGGCGCTCCGTCGCCAGCCTATGCTTTACAAACATTGACAAGTCTTTCGTGCCGGTCGCGAGGAAGATCCTTGTCCCTCTCCCGACCGCCTCAGCTGCCGCCGCCTCCATGTCGCGGCAGTAGAATGCCGCGGGCCGGCTTCTGATTTCTGGCCTCTCATAGCGCACGTAGGGAATGCCAAGTTCTCGCGCGAGGCCGATGAGTTGCCCGGAAATTTCCGTCGCAAAAGGATGTGTGGCATCGACAATGGCTTTCGCGCCAGACTGCCGCAATTCCCTGCGGCGCGCTTCCACGCCAATCTTTCCAGAGCGAACGACGAGTCCGGGAGAATTTGCCGCCACGAGCTCCTGGCCATACTCCGAAGCGGTGGAAACGATCACATCATGTCCGCTGCCAGCAAGTTGCGAAGCCAGCGCGTTGCCATCGCTGGTGCCTGAGAAAACCCACACGGACGGGCACGCGGCGGCGAGCGCCCACTCTTGTTCGCAAGGAATGCCCCACGAATTGTAGCCACGCGGCGTATAGATGAATTGACGTTTGCGCCGCGTGAAGCGGTTGCCCACGATGATCGTGGTCAGCATGTCGAACTGACGACCGAGCAACTCCGACAATGTGCAGACGCAATGCTCCTCGCCGTCGCGGTAAGCATTCCTCACGACGCCGCAGCAGGTCTGAGGCGACCTGTGCTCGAGCAGAATGCGCAGGATGCGATATACACCGTCCTGCCTCGTCCTGCTCTGCACATTGTAAAGAGCCATCACCAAATCCGCCTGCGCGAGTTGGCGCGCGCGATGTTCGATCCATTCCCACGGGCAAAGAAGATCCGACAGCGAGAGTGTCGCAAAGTCGTGCGACAAGGGCGACCCGAGCAGGGAGGCGCAGCTATTCGCAGCGGAAATTCCCGGAATAATTTTCAGCTCGAAATCATCCTCTTCGCGCATTTCTTCCAGAACCAAAGAAGCCATGGCATACACGCCGATGTCGCCGCTTGAAACCAGGCTCGCGACGCAGCCTGCACGCGCGAGCTCGATTGCCTTGGCGGCTCGCTCGCGTTCTTTCGTAAGTGGCAGAGCATGGATTTCCTTCCCTTCGATCCAAGGGGCAATCCACTTCAAGTAAAGCTCGTAGCCCACAATCGCATCACTGGCCCGCAAGGCCGATTGAGCCATTGGCGGGATCAATTCGGTGAAACCGGGGCCGACGGAAACGAGCTGTAATTTGCCCGATGCGTTCATAGTTCGGAAATCTCCTCAACGATCGCGATCGCGACGCCATCCAAGCTTGTCTTGGACAGCACCAGTCTGCCGCGAAATGTCGCGAGCAGGGCGCACGGCTCGCAAACACCATCGACGCCGATGGTTTCCCGCACCCATGAAGAAGTGTTGGTCACCCAAGGCCGCTGCTGGATCAGCGTTTGGGGAATGATTCGCAAAGAAAGATCATTCTCTTCGCACCACTCCAGCAATCCGGGTTCCTGTGCTTTCAAATCGATCGTCGCCACTTCACGGATCTCTTTGCGGTCGCGCGAAATCTTTGACAGGGCACCATGGATGGCCGCATCAATCTTTTCACGGGTTATTCCCTTTCGACAGCCGATCCCCACGACCAGCGGCTTGAGCGTCTCTGTCGCCGTCGTGATGACCGGAACAGCTCCGGTGAGATTCGCCACGCGATAGGCCAGGCGATTCGCGCCGCCTTCGTGGCCGCTCAAGAGCGAGATGGCAAAGCGGCAGCCTTCATCAAGGACCACGATCGCGGGATCGGTTGTTTTGTCTTTCGGCAGCCCTTGCAAGTAGCGGACGGCGATGCCTGTGGTCATGACAAGAATCCATTGGCGATAACTCGCGTAGCATGTCGCAAATGCCTCGCGGTTGCTCTTGTGCTTGCCGGTTTCCAAACCGCAGAGTTTGCCTCCGAGGCTGTGTTCAAGATGCCGGCCGAGCTTTTCCGCTCCGGCACGCACAATCCAGATTCCGAGTGATGAAGTCATGCGGAAACCCTCCTGCTGGCTTTCCGAAAACGATGAGAGTATTCGGCGGAATAAAGCCGCGACTCCGCGACGAGCTTTTCGTCGAGAACCTCGCCGACGAGCAGCATGGTGGAGAGCTGCCAGTCGTGCGCATTGGTTTCATCGAGCATTTTGCCAAGCGTGCCACGATGGATTTTTTCCTGCTGCCAGGTGGCTTTTTGAACGAGGGCAAACGGAGTTTCGGGAGAATAGGATGCCAGAAGATCTGCGACGACTTGCGGCAGGTTGGCTCCCGAAAGAAAAATGCAAAGCGTGGCGCGGTGGGCCGCGAGCGATTTCAAGGATTCCTTCTCGGGCACGCGCGAAGCGCGTCCGCTGGTGCGAGTGAGAATGATGGTTTGCGCGACTTCCGGCTTGGTGAGTTCGGCGTTCAGCGCCGCAGCCGCCGCGACGAAAGAGGAAACTCCGGGGATGACCTCGTATTCGATTCCCAGCGCGCCCAGCCGTAGCATTTGTTCCGCGGTGGCACCATAGATCGACGGATCCCCCGAGTGCAGACGCACGACGTCCCAGGCTTGTTCGCGAGCCCGGATATAACTAGCTTCCTGCTCATCGAGGTTGAGCTTGGCGGTATCAATAATCTCCGCATCGGCGCGGCAATGCGTCAACATTTCGCGACTCACTAGCGAGCCGGCGTAGAGCACCATCGGCGCTCGCGCTAGAATTTGCGCGCCTCGGAGTGTGATCAAATCCGCAGCCCCCGGACCGGCTCCAACAAAATAGACTTTCATGATTGAACTCCTGCGCGACTTTTTTTTGCCGGGCTTTTGCGAATGAGCATCGTCGCGAGGTAACCCAGCGATTTCTCCGGTTCCATGTGGTGAACGCCACTGTGAACCACTTCGTCGTCCATGCCGACATGACGAGCGAAAGCGCAATTTGCCGCGATGCCCATTTCTTGAAGCAGCGCGAGAACCGCCGGAAGCCGCTGGCCGATTTTCATCAAAACGACGATGTCATGCGACTCGATGGCTGCCCGCAACTCTGGCAGCTTGTCCGGACACGGCAAAATCAAAACACGCTCCTTGCCTTTTCCGAGCGGAAATTCCGTCGCCGCCGCAACCGCACAATAGCTGGTGACGCCTGGATAAGTCCGGTGCCGCAACTCCGGCAGACAATCCCTTAATGCCGCCAGCGTGTAAGTGTAAGTCGAGTAGGTGAATGGATCGCCGATCGTGAGATAAGCGATGTCTTTGCCTGCGCGCAGTTCCGCGGCGATGGCCTCCGCGAGGTTTGCGTAGTGTTCGCACAACGAGCCGCGATCGGACTCCATCGTGAACTCCACTTCGCGAAACCGCTCGTCGGGTATTTCATTCGCCGGCAGACACTGGCGCGCCACGGAATGATCCATTGTTGTGGCGCGCGGCACGAAGATCACGTCGCATCGTTTCAAAAATTCCCACGCGATCACCGGAATTAATCCCGGTTCGCCGGGGCCAACGCCAATCCCACAAAACATGCCCGGCGTGCTCATGCGATTCCTCCCAAAGCTTTGCCGTCCATTTGAAAAAGCCGCACGGCGACTTGATCCACGCGCTGCAATCGCCTCGAAACCGCCGCGCCGATTTTGTTTTCGACGGCACTCCAGAATTGCGGCGCGCAATCTTCCGCATGAAGCAACTCCACCACGCCTTCCACCATTTTCGATTCTTCGAGGCGGCGCAGAATGCGATCGCTAAGGCCGAATTCACTCGCAGCGCGATGGATGGCTTCCACTGCGCTGCGGCTTTGTTGCGAGTGAGTATCCCTCACATCGTCGAGCACTTTCGCGAGCTTGCCGGGATGGCCGACTACCCAGAGCAGCGGGAGACGATGGGCGTTCTCCGTCAAAGTTTGGTCCACGCATTCCAAGGCGTAGCCGATGAAGTTTGACATCTGCACGACACGCTTCAACGGAAGCTGGAGCGAACGGCGCGCGAATCGCTGGCCGAGGTTGCCCGGCGTGAGCACGATTTCGTCCGGATTCCCGCCGAGCGCCACGCGGATGTAAATCTCGATCGATGCTTGAAATGCTGCCATCGATTTCGGTTCCACGATTCCCGTGGTTCCGAGAATCGAGATGCCTTCTTGAATCCCGAGGCGCGGATTGAAGGTGCGCTTCGCAATTTCCTCACCGTTTTCGCAGCCGATCTGCAAATCGAATCCCGCGTCCCGGCTGCCATCCCCTTCATTCAGGACCTCGTGCACGGCGCGGATCATCATGCGCCGCGGAACGGGATTGATCGCCGGCGACCCGATGCCGATTTGCATGCCGGGTTGCGTCACGATGCCGACGCCCTCGCCGCGCAGAAATACGATTTCGCCATTGCGATTGCGTTTCACCCGCGCATAAATGCGCGCGCGGTGCGTCTGGTCGGGATCATCTCCCGCGTCCTTGATCACATCCGCGCGCACAATACCGTCATCTTCATCGCGAATGCAATCGATCGGAATCGTGAGATACTGCGCGCCATCCGGCAGGGTAACATTCACTTCGTTTGGCGACTCGTTGCAGACGAGCTTGAGCAGCGCTGCTTTCACCGCCGCAGTCGCGCAACTGCCCGTGGTGTAGCCACGCTTCAAGCCGTTTTCAGCCAATTGCCCCAGATCGAAACGTGATCGCGTCGCTGAATCGGTGGATATTTCCTGAGCCATCATTTCGTTGCCAATTGGTTAGCCGCACGAATGAGCATCGCGTTCACGGCGGTCGCCGCCCATGGCGATCCGCCGCGCGTGCCGCGATTCGTGATGCGCGGAACTCGCACGCAGCGCCGCAGATTTTCTTTGCACTCGCGCGTCCCAACGAATCCGACTGGCAGGCCGATGATCAAGTGCGGACGCCATTGCTGTTCCTTCACGAGGCGGACAGCTTCCTTCACCGCCGTCGGCGCGTCCCCGATTGCGAGGATGAGGTCGTTTCCAAATTGCATCCACGCCCGGCGAATCCCTGCCGCCGAGCGGGTGAGACCGTTGGCTTCCGCGAGCAGTCTTGTTTCCTCATCGTGCACGCAACAGACTGTTTGCACCGATAACTCTTGCAAAAGGGTCCGGCGCAAACCGCTTTGCACCATCGTGACGTCCGTGACGATGCGAGTGCGTTGCGACAAGGCTTTCACGCCGGCCTCGACCGCTCCGGGAGAGATAAAAATGTCGTCCACGATCTCGAAGTCGCCGCTGGTATGGACGAGCCGCTGCAACACGTCTCGCTGCAATTCAGGAACGCCGGACCAATCGCGTCCCGCGGCGATGATGCGAAAGCTTTCCGCTTCGATCGGATGCGGCGCGCAGGCTCCGGATGCTTGTTGCGGGGAATGGCTGCCATTTCCGCCGCGCACGTGGAAATGGTGTCCCTGCTGCGGCGCGCCGACCTCCTTTTCATATCCCACGATCTGCACGCGATACTTGCACAGGCCGCAATTCATCGCCGCCTTTCCCGCGATGCTTTCGGCAGCTCGTTCGAGGAACGCATCGGCGATGTGCTCGTGAATTCCGAGGTAGTCGCACTTGAGCACTTCGAGCTCGGGGTGGCGCACCGCAAGATCATCAACTGCCGCGTAAATCCTCTTGATCAGGACTCCCGTGAAGAGCAGGAACGGCGCAACAACGATCCTCGAAAAACCAAGCCGCACCGCGAGCTTGAGCCCGTCTGCCACGAGAGGTTTAGCGGTGCCGGAGTAACATACGAAGGAAGCTCCAAAGCCCATCCCTTCCTCCAGCATCCGCGCGAGTTTCGACACGTCGGAGTTGGCATCCGGGTCCGTGGTGCCGCGGCCTACGACGACAAGGCACGTGTCGGACCTTTTCACGATCTGCATCGATCGCGACTCAGCTTCGATGATTTTTTCGCGAAACAGCTTCAGCACCAGTGGATGCAAATGGAGCGCCGCGCCGTAGCTGAGCCGTGCCTGCGGAAATTCCCGCTGCAGGGCGAGCACTTCGCTTGGCATGTCATTCTTCGCGTGACTCGCGGCGAGCAGCACCCCGGGAACAATCGCGATCTGCCGCGAGCCCCCTCCAATGCTGGCTTTCACGGCCTCGTCGATCGTCGGGCGCGCAAACTCCAGAAAACCGTGCGTAACCCGCCGGCCACAGGCGCGCACTTTGATGATTTCAACAAGGCGCTCGAATTCACGCACGCCCTCAGGATCGCGGCTGCCGTGACCGGCAATCACGATGCCGTAATCGTCTTGCTGTGTAGCGATCATGCTTTCACCTCCGGTTCGATTTGGCTCGGCATCGGGTTCAGCGTGCGAATGAGCACGATGCTCATGTCGCTGAAGTCCGCTGTGCAGGCGGCAAGCGAACCTCTCCACGCGGCTTCCGATTGCGTGAGTCGTTCCCACACTTCGGTCGGGTGGTTTGCGGAAATGCCTCGCGACAGAAGGAACGCCGCGATGTCTTTCGGCATGAAATCCCACGGACACGGAATCACGATCGCGTTCCGGCCATCTTCCAAAACGTGAACGAGATGCTCCTTGAACGGCTCAAGATCGCCGCGCCGGTGGAACGTGACGAAGGTGGTCTCATCAAAGCAAACGCGGCCGCGCGATGCGAGAATCTGCGCGGAAGAAATGCCAGCGATCGTCTCCACCCGATGCGCGCACGCGCGCTCCACCCGTTCGAGAAATTGGAACCCGGAGAAATGGATGTCGCCCATGAAAACGATGGCGCATTTCAATCCCTGATGGTGCAGCGCGGCGACGTCGCGCAATTTTTCCACCTGATCTTTGTATCCCATGGTGACGACGCGGCATTCAGGACGAATCAGCGGGCGCACCAGATCGACTACAGCCGTGAAGCCGGCAATCACGTCTGCAGTCTCGATCGAGTTCTCTGCCGCGTAGAGTCAAATACCCGAGATCGCCAGGACCAACGCCAATACACCAAATCATACGTTCGCCTTTCTCAATAGCGGACGAAGTGCAGGCTCGCTCACGGAAAAATACAGATGGACATACGAAGCACGAAGGTTGTGGCGAGTGAAGCCTTCGCGGCGCTCCAAGCCAAGCCGCTTGCGGCGCACCGTCCACAGATTCGCCGTCTCGCTCTCGGCCTGCCACCGCGAATAGTGAAATTCATGGCCGCGAAACTCCGCGCTGTCCGCGCCCGCGAGGCCGGAGCAAACGCAGTAGCCGAAATGGTGGAGCCGGACGGTCATCTCCACTGCGCCGGGCAGGGCACCGGCCATCGGGTATCGTGTGCCGTCGAGCGCGATGAGCTCTTGGGCAAGCAGCATCAGGCCGCCGCATTCGGCGTAGCATGGCAGGCCGGCATCGATTGCGGAACGAATCTCCGAGCGCATCGATTCATTCTGCGAAAGAGCGTCCGCGTACACTTCCGGGAAGCCGCCGCCAAACAGGACGCCGTCGATTCCATTCGGCAGCGCAGAATCGTGAATCGGAGAAAACTCCACGAGTTCCGCTCCCCAACGGCGCAGGTAATCGAGATTGGATTCGTAATAAAAATGAAACGCTTCGTCCCTTGCCATGCCGATGCGGAGATGTTCTACGCTCGCTAAACCTCTGTTTGTTTGCGCGGGCACAGGCGAAAGCATCGCCAGGATTCGCGGCAGATCGAGATGCTTTTCGGCGAGTTGAGCGAGTTCCTTGCGGGCGGGAAATGCCCGCTCCTGGCTCGCCTGTAAGCCCAAGTGCCTTTCCGGCCAGGCCAGCTCTTCACAAAACGGCACGACTCCAAGCACGGGAATCTTTAGCGGAGCGATCGCCTCGCGCAGGTAATCGGCATGACTGCTTCCGCTGACCTCGTTCAAAATGAGGCCTGCGATCCTACCATGCCCGGCCTCTTCAACAAATCCCCGCAGCGCGGCAGCCAGTGAGCGGCCGGCCTTGGCGCTCGGGACGACCAGAACGACGGGCCAATCAAGGAGTCGCGCCAGTTCCATCGTGCTGCCTTCGTCTGAGCGCACATCGCTTCCGTCGAAAAGTCCCATCACCCCTTCGACGATCGAAATCTTTCCCGCGCCGTGCGCAGTCACCTCGCTTGCGATGCCGTCGCTTCCCATCATCCACGCATCCAGATTGCGCGAGGCAATTCCGGCAAAGCGGCTGTGATAGCCGGGATCGATGAAGTCCGGCCCGACTTTAAAAGGCTGCACGGTGAGGCCGCGTTCCGC
>CAVPTR010000032.1:0-21960 GCA_963708595.1 uncultured Verrucomicrobiae bacterium | reverse complement strand
CGATATCTATGCGCCGGTATCCGGAGAAATCGTAGAGGTCAACGCGTCTCTGTCGGATAATCCCTCGCTGCTCAATACAGACCCCTACGGGGAAGGATGGATTTTTAGGATCAGGATCGCCGCCCCCTCCGAACTTGCTGGCTTGCAGAATGCTGCGGCCTACCGTGTGCAGATCTCTAAATGAGCGCGGCGCCATTCGCCCGCAGGCATATCGGACCCTCGCCTGAGGACATCGAGAAAATGGCCCGCATTGTCGGCGTGGAGTCGCTTGACAATCTCATCGATCAGACGGTTCCGGAAAGCATCCGGCTGCGCGCCTCACTTGACCTGCCCGCGGCGCGTTCCGAGGAGACTGCGCTTCGCGATCTGCGCGAGATGATGGAGCGAAACGAATTGCGCCAGTCCTTGATCGGGATGGGCTATGCCAATTGCCACATGCCGGCGGTGATTCGCCGGAATGTTCTGGAGAATCCGGGATGGTACACCGCTTACACGCCGTATCAGGCTGAGCTTGCGCAGGGACGTTTGGAGGCCCTGCTGAACTTCCAGACCATGGTTTGCGACTTGACCGGAATGGAAATTTCGAATGCGTCGCTGCTGGATGAATCCACGGCCGCCGCGGAAGCAATGACGATGGCGCACGCGATCAAGGGCGGCGGGGCGTTTTTTGTCGCCGACGATTGCCATCCGCAAACCATCGCGCTACTTCGCATGAGAGCCGAGCCATTCGGAATCCGGCTGATCATCGGGCCAATATGGGACTTCACATCGGAGTCCGTTTTCGGCGCCTTGATACAGTACCCGGCGACGGACGGCGTCATACACGATCTCGGTCCAATCATTGAACGGGTGCATGCGGAGGGCGCCCTCGCCATTGTGGCCGTCGACCTCCTCGCGCTGACCTTGATCAAGCCTCCCGGTGAATACGGAAGCGACATTGTCGTTGGTTCCTCCCAGCGATTTGGCGTGCCCCTCAGCTATGGCGGCCCTCACGCTGCGTTCCTCTCAACGCGCGATGAACACAAGCGCCGGATGCCAGGGCGGTTGGTCGGCGTTTCGCATGACGCGGATGGACGTCCCGCTTTGCGCCTTACCCTGCAAACCCGCGAGCAACACATTCGCCGCGAAAAGGCGACGAGCAATATTTGCACGGCCCAAGTGCTGCTCGCCGTGATGGCGTCGATGTACGCGGTCTATCACGGTCCGCAAGGGTTGAAGTCCATCGCGGAGGGAATCCATCGGATGACCTGCCGGCTTGCCGGAGCGCTCAAGGAACGTGATTGGGCGGTGCATCCCGGGCCGTTTTTCGACACGATCCGTGTGTGGCTTGCGGGAGACCGCGCGGATCACCTGCTCGAACGCGCCAACGCGCATGGCCTTAATATTCGCAAGCTGGATGACCATGCGATCAGCCTAACTCTTGATGAGACGACGCAGGACCTCGCATCGTTCCTGCCGGTTTTCGACCTTGAACCTGCGGCGCTTGCGCTTGATCCGATCGAAGTAATCGGGAGTGGGCTAAGGCGAGAATCTGCTTTCCTTCGCCATCCCGTTTTCAACCGTTTTCACTCGGAGACCGAGCTCTTGCGTTACATCAAGCGCCTCGAATCCCGCGATCTGTCGCTGACCACTTCCATGATCCCGCTCGGGTCTTGCACGATGAAGCTCAATGCCGCGGCGGAAATGTTGCCGGTGAGTTGGGAGAAAGTTGCGGGCATTCACCCCTTCGTGCCGATTCATCAGACAAGGGGATACCAGGTGCTCTTTGCACAACTCGAGCGATGGCTCGCTGAAATCACGGGCTGCGCGGCCGTTTCCTTGCAACCTAACGCGGGCTCCCAGGGCGAATATGCGGGCCTCCTCGTGATCCGCGCTTATCATCGCTCGCTAGGGCAAGCGAGGCGGGATATTTGTCTAATTCCGACTTCCGCGCACGGCACAAATCCAGCGAGCGCCATGATGGCCGGGTTGCAGGTTATTCCCGTTGCGTGCGATTCCTTGGGGAACATCGATCGTGGCGATCTTGACAGAAAGATTGAGGCACATCGGGAAACTCTTGCAGCTTTGATGGTGACTTATCCGTCCACGCATGGAGTCTTCGAGGAATTTATCGAGGAGATTTGCGCAAAGGTTCATGCCGCAGGGGGAATGGTTTACATGGACGGCGCCAACATGAACGCGCAGGTCGGCCTCTGCCGGCCTGCGGACATCGGAGCGGACGTGTGTCATCTCAATCTTCACAAGACCTTTTGCATCCCGCACGGCGGAGGAGGGCCTGGCGTCGGCCCGATTTGTGTCGTCCAATCGCTTGCGCCATTCCTGCCCGGCCATTCCGTTGTTAACATCGGCCGGCCTCAATCTATTGGAGAAATCTCTGAGGCTCCCTGGGGGAGCGCGGGCATTCTTTTGATCTCGTGGATGTTCATCGCGATGATGGGAAGGGACGGCTTGTTGGAAGCGACAAAAGTCGCGATCTTGAACGCGAACTACATTGCCGCGCGTCTTTCGTCGTATTTTCCGGTTCTATACAAGGGGCGTAACGGACGGGTCGCGCATGAGTGCATTCTCGACGTCCGCGAGTGGAAGCAGCGTGCAGGCATCGAGGTGGAGGATATCGCCAAACGGCTCATGGATTACGGTTTCCACGCGCCAACGATGAGTTGGCCCGTTCCGGGGACACTCATGATTGAACCTACTGAGAGCGAATCGAAAGGAGAACTCGATCGTTTCTGTGAGGCCATGATCGCTATACACGGCGAGCTTTGCGCCATCGAGCGGGGGGAACTTTCGCGCACGGACAATCCCCTGAAGAACGCGCCCCATACCACCGCCCACGTGACGTCCGATTCCTGGGCGCATGCCTACGGTCGCGAGTTGGCCGCGTATCCCGCGCCGTGGTTGAAGGAGCACAAATTTTGGCCTGCGGTAGCGCGCATCGATAACGTCTATGGTGACCGGAATGTCTTTTGTTCCTGTCCGCCAGTCGAAGGCTTCACAAGCTGATTAGTTCGGAGCCAAGGAGTGCGTTTCCGTAAGCTTCTTGAACTCCGGGTCATTATTCCAGGAAGAGAATGCCGGATCGGTAACGAAGGCTTTGCGAATGGGGGGACCGCCGAGCTTGATCGCCTGATCGGCCGCTTCATAGAATTCTTTCTTCCTCTTCTGCACAAAGCAAGCACGCGCAAGCAGGAGATAATTCTGAACATTCGAGGGTTCGACCAGAGTAAGGCGCTTCGCAGCATCCAGGGTTTTCGGAAGTTCATCGTGTTCCTCGTAGTACTTGATGATGAACCTCAACATGTCGGCATCGTCCGGGAAATCGTTTGGCGCTTGATCAATCAAAGGCCCGGCTTTGTTCGTCGCGCCGACGCTGGAATACAACTCGATCAGCCGACGCACGGTCTCCCGGCTCTTGGGTTGATGAGCCAGCTTGTCGAGCAGCACGCGGACCTCAGCCTCAGTCTCCTTGCGCTTTTCAGCGAAAAGCCGAAGGCGCCATAGATCGATGCTATTCGGATCATCTTCAAGAGCCCTGTCGCATATTTCGATGGCCCCATCAAATTCACCTCGATCCCAAAGGTAGGACGTGACGGCAGCGATTGCTTCCACGTTGCCAGGCCATAGGGCGAGCGCCTCTCGATAGGCGTGCTCGGCCTCCGCGGACATTCCGCGATGCGTGTAGATGTTTGCGGTGGTTTGGCGCAATTTCGAGAATGAACGCTGAGCATCGAAGTCCTTCTTGAAGTTAGGGTCACTGAGCAGGCGCGTTGAATAATCCTTCCAGTACGCGAAGTCTCTTTCGACGATCTCTTTTGGGAGAAATTCAAGTTTCGTCTTGCTAAGCTTGTAAATCAGCCCGTGCGGTATGGCATAGTCGTAAGTCCAGCGAATTGGGAAGCTCTCTTCAATGAAGAACTCGTGTTCATCACGGTTCTTTTCCCAGAGCCACCTTAGAACCACGCTAAAGAGTTCGACACTTTCTCTATCTGCTGAACGTCCGCTCTTTTGCTCCTTGATTTTGCCTATATTGGCCAATTCCTGCACCGTATCGAATTCGGTCGGCAAGATTAGAGGTTTCGACGGGTATGTGTTCTCGCGGCCAAGCCATCGCTCAAAAGCATTCGAGGGCTTCGGGCGCGCTGCGGTGTACTGATCCCGCAGGTATTTCATGTAGTTCCTTTCACCCAGTGCATTCTGCGTGATGATGTAGAGATCGCGGCGGTCGAAGGATGGATCGCGCTTGTCTTTGGATGATTGCGGGCTCTCGCCGAAGATCATGTAAGTCGGCACGAAGCGTCCGGGATCGGTGCCTCCGATCATGATGCTACCAGGTGGCAAATCCTTAAGCATGTCATGTCCAAACATCCATCCGAACCAATGATTTCGCTGGCTGCAGGACGCCTCGCTTCCGCTGAAGGTGATGATAGGCAGCACGAGCAACGCTGGGGCCAGCCAAAACGCGTAAGCGCGGCTCTCCATCAATCTAGAGATTAGGAGGCCGGTGCCGAGTCCCGAAAGCGTGGCGAAAATGAGGTTGGTGTAAGTGTGGAATGGCATCTGCGTCCACCAGTCTGCGTTATCGATCTTCGAGTTCGCCGTCAGGGGCTGGAGAAAGGCTGCAAGCACAAACGCGAAGTGCAGAAAATAGATCCAGGCTCTCTTGGGGAGTGGGAATTTGAATACAAAGAGGAACGAGGCAAAGTATCCGATCAATCCCACAATTGAGAAGGCCTTGAGGAGTTGTTGCCAGAAGAAGCTGATCCAAAGCTGACCCCTCTGAAGCCCGCTTGGTCCGATCGTTCCCGGCTTTTCTTCAATTGCGGCCTTGGATCGCGAGGTTCCCATGAGGCGGCCGAGTGACTTCACAGTGACATCGGAAAGGCTTCCCGGATATTGAGAGCGGTTGATCGAAAAGAAAAATCCCTCGGCATCCCGCGTGTATCCCCAATTCATCGGAGGATTTGTAGCGGAAGCCAAGGGCATGTACGCGTAGGGAAGAAGTCCTGCCGCGACAGCGATGGGAAGGTAGGCGATCAATCTCCAGCGGACGCGGAATTTTCGCAGCCAAACAAAAAGACCGAATGCCAGGGCGACGCAGTAGAAGAACCTGATGGCCGTTTTGAGAACAGCAGGGTCCCTCGACAAGATGGCAAACCCCAGATAGCCGAGGAGCACGGTCAACATGCCGGCAAAAAACCAGTCAGGAAACATCCGCCGTCGAAGCAAAAGGATGAGGAGATACGGGAGAGGCGCCAACGACATAGTCAACTGGTGATTGCTGAATGAGAGCGAGAGAGCAAAAAAAACTCCAAGCATCAGTCCATCACTCGCGGGACGAAGAACCCATGAATAGCACAGAGTCAGAAACACCGCGATCAGGAGAGCGTGCAGAGCGTAAACTTCCGCGATGACGGCCTGTGACCACATTGATTGGCTGAAAGCGAGGATCAGGGAAAAGGCTAACGCGACAAGATGTGGCACCAGTCTCGCCCTGCCCCCTAGCCGCTCCCCGTAACACCATCTCTGGAAGTTGGAGAGCAATGCGGCACATAGACCAACGGCGGCGGCGGCACACACGCCGCTGAATATGGCGACCTCCCAGGCGGCGTTACCTAGCGGAAGGAGAATAAAGAGCCAGCTGAGCAAGGTCCACAACGGATATCCGGTGGGATGCGGCACGCCAAAATGCTGTGCGGCGACAAGGAATTCCCCGGAATCCAGCAGTGTGACATTCGGCGCGGCCGACCAGGCATAAACCACAAAGCTAACGAGCGAGGCAACCGTTCCTGTTATCCAATCCCATTTCTGCCAGGTGTGAGAGCGGATGCGCCTGCCGCGGGAGCCAAGATATTCAGTAATCGTCCCGGTCATCAATGAGATCGGCATGTCTGCGAATGGCACGAAGGCCAACCTCCAGAAAAGGGCCCCACGAACGCCGACTTGAATTCATTCAATCTCATTTCTTGAAGATCGCAAGCTGGAGGACACGCCATACAGCTTCGGCAGCGATTCCAAGGGTCATCTTTGTCTGGCCTTCACGGCGTTCCGTGAAAACGATCGGCACTTCGACCAATCTTGCGCCCGATTTCCAAAGAAAGAAGTGAAGCTCCACCTGAAAACCGTAACCTTCGGTGGTGAAGCGGCTCCAGTCCAAATCACGCAACGCAGCGCAGCGTATCGCCTTGAAGCCGCTCGTGACGTCGGTCAGAGGCAGGCCAGTTAAAGCGCGCACCAATCGCGATGCGCCGAGACTGAGAAAAAGCCTATCCTGCGGCCAATTCATGACCCGCACTCCGCCCGAGTAGCGCGAGCCAATTGCCACGTCAGCCCCATTCTCAAGCGCGTCAATCAGTCGCGGAATGTCGGCAGGATCGTGGGAGAGGTCGGCATCGATCTGAATGCAAGTATCGAACCCTCGCGCCATGGCCCATCGAAATCCCTCCTTGTAAGCGCTGCCGAGCCCAAGCTTGCCCTTGCGCTCAACAAGGTGCACGCGGCGTTTGAATGCGGGGTGGGATTGAACGGCCTTCGCCGTCTGATCGGGCGAGTTGTCATCGACGACAACGATTTCCAACGAAGGGTTTGCAATAAGCGCCTTGTCGAGAGTATTCCGAATCCCGGAGGCTTCGTTGTAGGTGGGAATGATCAAAAGAACCTTTCCTGAGGGAGATCTGTGCAAATCACTCGGACGAGGCGCGAGGTTTTCGCCGGACGGGGGATTACGAAGCAAGTAAGTCTGCCAGCCTTCCGGCAGGAGCGAGAGCCTCTTGGCACTCAGAAGGACAATGACGGCAAGCCAGCCCGCAAGGCTTGTCCAGACGCAGATGAAATACCACCATGGTGACTGGAAGGATAGTAGGATCGCGCCCGCCGTGCCATCGAGCCGGATTGCAAGAAAGGCGCCGTAGGCGCGCGCGATCTGAAGGACGCTCCCTGCTTTCGCAGCCCTCCAATCGGGATGAAGCGCCTCAGGGATGACGAGCCAGCCTGCTTCCGCAGGCGGATCGACGACGATCTCCTGCACATTTCTGCGCTCGACGGCGTTCGCGGGAACCTTCCTCATGCGCTGCGCGGAACCGAGATTCCCATTCAATCTAACCAGACCTTCGTCGTCGTCTAGGGATGTTCGTTGGCTCACCGTGAGAAGTCCCTGTCTTGCCGCCCTGAGCGAGTCGCTGGCTATCCCAGTCGCCTGCTCGTCGACGGCCGCGTAATTCTTTGCGAAGGCTGCGGGATAGTAGTTGTCCGGATTTTCCAGAACGACGAAATGGTCGTTTTCAAAAACGGGCGACATTAACGACCTAAGCGTATTTTGGAGGTCGCCGGGCGTATCCGGATCTTTCTTGTCAATGAGCAAATGCGAGACACCAGCGATTTCCAGAAAGGTCGTGAAGTCTTCCCTCGATAGTAAAGAGGCCTGCTGCAATTTGGCAACGCCGCGCAACATAAATTGGCCGTTGAACGCCTCCGTTACCAGTCCTCGCCCCGAAAGAAGCGGAGTTAGCAGGTAAAAATAGCGGCCCGAATAGGGAGCGATTCGTCCTGGAGGGCTGGCCGTCTTGAGAAAATTCTGCACGGCAAGAAAATCGTCAAACGTCTGCCGGTCCATCGGGCCTTTAAAGAATGAGTGCACGGCACTTGCGGAGTCCGCGGAAGCCAACCCGAGCAGAGTCGCCGCTGTCGCCAACCGAGCGCCGCGCCGCGGCATTTCGAGGATGAGAATGTCCGCTGCAATGCCTGCAGCGACAGAAAAACAGAATACGCCGCCCATCGTGAAAAAATCGAGCGGTGCACGAATGTCGCCGTAGAGCGGCAGTCTTTCGATCAAGCGGAATCCCGGAACGCAAAAATACACGAGAATTGCGAAGGCGACAAACCACGAGCGGGCAGGAAGAGACCCAGGCACGATGATCCAGATTGCCACCCCCTGCAGAACGAGCAGTCCCCAGGAAATCGCTATCGCCGGATCCCAGGCGGAATCCGAGTGGGAAAGAAAAGCGAACTGACCGGACAGAGCCGTGTTGACGCCGAGACCGAGCCAATGCGCAAGAAATGTCAGTGCCATGAAAAGCCGGAACATCGTCGCCTCCGAAGTCTGCCACGCAGGCCTTCTCCGGAAAAAAAACAATGCGGTTGCGCATGCAAGGCCGGCAATTCCAAGGTAGGAAGCATTCGTACGGACTTCGCTTTGTGCCGAGACTCGCGCTCCGGTCAAGTGGCTTTCGCGGTCTATCCACGAGAGCACAGACTCGGCAGAGTAACCTTTCTGCCATCCGGCGAACGGACCGAAATCAAACTTGGCGATGAAGCGGGTCTCTCGAAGAGAAGGCAAGTTTGGAAGTCCGCTTAGTATTAGAAAGATGCCAGCGCAGAGAAAAACATTTCGTCCCGAAGGCGGGGTGAAATGCGCACGGGCTATCCAAACCCATAAGGCGAATGCAGCAAGCAGCGGCAAAGTGAGAACGGCGATTTTTGCATAGGCCAGCACGAGCAATGAATTTGCCGTCGCGCAGAGAATCGCACTCCAAGAGCTCTTTTGTTCGAGGAAAACCAGAATGCTCCGGAACGCAACGGGGATCATGGCAAAGGCGAGGACATTGGCGATGTGCTCGACATGCCCAAGCCGGATAAGGATTGCCGGAGCAAATAGATATGCAGCTCCGCAGGAAAATGCCGTCCACCCGGAGACCGGACATAAACGCCGCATGAAGGCGAACATCGTCAGCGGACAAAGGAAGAGAAATGCGAGCGCGGCAAGTTTAGCTCCTGAATACGAGCCCGCCACGAGCACGCCTGTGAAGAGAGCGAGGTTCGTAAGAGCTCCAAGGGAAGCAAACGCCAGCGAACAACCTTGAAGATAGTTCGGTGTCCACCATGGCAAGCCGCGAACCGACGCCGCAGCATTGGCGTAGTCGGCAGCTTTTGCGTAGTTGGCGAGAAGTTCCTGGTTTGAAGGAGGCTGTCGCAGCCAAAAAAAGCCGAGGAGACCGACGAAAAGACAAGTGATGGCAAAGAGAGCCAGGGCGGGGCGCGACATGAAGAGCTTTACATGGGATATATCTTCGATGGCAAAGTTGCTTTTGTCGGCAGCGAGCGAGCGCACAGCGGAATCTTCAACGCCGGCCACCATGCGGTTGACGACTCCCACCGCCCAGGCCACCCACTCGCTCAATGCGAGCTCGTGCCTCCTGGACGATGGGCGCAGCGACCTCCCGCCACGAGAAGCGCCGGCAAAAGTCCTCTCCTGGCAGAAATTTCTTCCGGGCACGGCCAAACCGGATCACGGCGTTTGCGAAGTCTTCATCATCCCCGGCCAGATGAATGCCGGGGCGCCCTCCAAATTCCAGGCGGAGCGCTTCGAGCGGAAAGGCGACAATCGGCAGGCCCAAGCAGCGGTATTCGAGGAACTTGAAGGTATAGGTCATGCTGGTGGAGCGAACTGCCGGATACGGAATCACGCCGACATCGGCTGCCAATGCGTGACGAATAAGCCGGTCCAGGTTCATGAAATCAAGCAGATGCACACGCTGTTGACTTGCAAGAGTACTGCGAAGAAGGCTGGGTCGACATGGGCCGCCTCCAATAATCAAAACGTGAAAGTCCGAAGTCTTCTCAAGCAATAACGAAAAAATTCGAATAATTTCGCGCATGCCATGATGAAGCTCCAGCGTGCCGTAAAACAGCGCCAGAGGGGCCTCACCGCAAATCGACATCCGAATATCCTTGGCCGCTGAGAAATCTGCATCCCTCAGAGAAAGAAAGCGTTCGTGAATCCCTTCGCGAATCACACAGATTTTCGGCCTGGCCTCCTCTCCCACGCGCGTGGTGATCTCCTCTGCCATGGCGGGGGTCACCACAAAGATCCTATCGTGGAGCGCCGCCAGTCGGCACTCGAACGATTGCAGGAGACGATGCCAAAGCGGCGGGCGTGCCGGCTCGCTCCAAAAGTAAAAGCTCAGAAAATCGGCTAAGGCGATTACGCTGGGAACACGAGCAAGCTTTGCTGCGACATAAACGGGCAGGGCGAGGACGGAGTTGCGGCAAATGAGCAGTCCGGGATTCATACGCCGGATACTTCGTAGCAAGGCGAAAAGATACAGAAAGCTGAAAAGCGCGTATCGGAGCGTTCGGAGCGGCGCGCTTCTATGCATCTGAAACGGTCGAAACGGATAGAAACTGTACCCCGATAGCGCGCCGGGCGTCCCGGAAAGAGGCATTGTAGGGCATTACGGCGACCGGTTCCAGGCCGGCAGCCTTCAACTCGTGAAGGATGGCGAGATTGCCGCTTGTGCCGCCTCCACTCAAGGGCCAAACCGGCTCATGACAACAGAAGAAAATCGGGCATGCCCTTGGGCGTCTTCCCGAATGCGACGCATTGAGGGAGAGCGCTGAACTCGCTGCGGAGGAGGCAGGCACGTGGCTTAATGGTTTTGAAGCTCGACCTGCAGAGCGGCCAAATTGCTGCGCGCCTCAAAGACCCGCATATCATGCTTATCCACGGAGGAGGAGGCGTAGTTTTCCAGCTGCGTTGTGAAGACGGCCTTCATTGCCCATCGAACCCTACTCGTATCCTCCTCCGGGTAAAGCGCAACCGCGACCGTGGCACGCGCAGACGAATCACCAGCTATCATCCTCACCTTTGGGCGCAGAAAATCGCCGTCCCCGCTTCGATCTGGCCCATCAAATTGAGAATGCCTGAGGCGCGAGGCGTCGCTTCCATCCTTCAACGATCTCTTCAACGATGCTCCGCAGAGAGATGCTGATCTTCCAGTCAGGGTAGTGCGCTCTGACCTTTCGCAGGTCACTATAGTAGCAAATGTGTCTCCGATGCGATTTGCCTCGAGCATAACATAGGATTGGTCTCTTCCCGAAATTTCCTCTGCAAGCGCAAATGCTTCCAGGATTGAGCGCGAATTTTCCTTGCCGCCCCTCAATGAGTTTACCGGCCTCTGCGCTCAATAAAAATCGATTATGGTGGCGCCTGACGCCATGGCTCAAACGGATGCGCGATTCGGCTCACCACGGATCTCGGATTCAATTCTCCTGCGTTCCAAGGCACTTACGCGGTCAATAAAGAGGGTTCCCTGCAGATGATCATGTTCATGCTGAATGGCGCGCGCAAGGAGACCATCAGCCTCAAACTCAAGAATACTTCCGTCCAGTGTTTGGGCTCTTACCCGAACGCCGCTCGGACGAGTCACGTCGGTCCGAATGCCCGGAAAGCTCAAGCAGCCTTCAACGCCGCTCTGAGGTTTTCCGAAGGTTTCTACTTCAGGGTTGATCAGAACCAGCGGCATGCGTGCCTCGATTTCAACAGGATTGCCGCCGATACGAAGAACGCTTGGGCGATCCTTGACCTCTGTCACGTCGATCACGCAAAGCTGAACGGGCATGCCGACTTGTTGGGCGGCGAGGCCGACACCATCCGCGCCATGCATTGTCTCCAGCATGTCCTGCGCCAGGGCCCGAATTCGGGCGTCAATTTTATCGACCCGCCTTCCCTTGGCGCGCAAGGCGGGGTGGCCATATTGGACGATTTCCAGGATCATGACGGAACCCGTTATATTACGGTGCAAGCCGCCGTCTGATCAACCTTCAACAAGGGTTATTTCTTCTCCTCGGGCTGCGTAAAGGCCGGGATATTCTTGATGCCGGCGTCCCGGAGGGCATCCAAGGCTTTCACAACCAGGCCAAAGGGAGCTTCTCGATCTGCTTGCATGGCGATAGGACGGCCGGGAGCCTGCTCGCGAAGAGTCTTGAGCGCATCGGCGAGGGTTTCGAGCGTGACGGGCTTTTCGTCGAGAGTGATTTGGTCGGCGCTCTTGATGCGCAAAACCAGGGGCTGGCTATTCTCGGCCGGCGCTTGCTCGGCAGTCTTCGACTCCGGAAGATTGATTTGAAGTTGCGGCTGGTTCTTCTGGAACGTCGTGGTAACGATAAAGAAGATCAGAAGGATCGCGAGAATATCGATCAGGGAGACAATGATGACCGATGGCGCACGTCGCTTGCGGGTGTAAAACGTCATGAGACCGTTTCCATCACAGGCGTCGCTCCTGGCGGGTAGCATTTTACGATCAGGTCAGCGACCAGTGATTCCATCTCGACAGCCATCACCTCAATGCGGCGCTGAAAATAGTTGAACGTGACGAGGCTCGGCACAGCCACTGCGAGACCGACAATGGTGGTGTTGAGAGCTTCGGCGATCCCGCGCGCAACGGCAACGGGGTCGGTACCAACGGCCGTAAAAATCCCAACGAGGCCCGATAACGTGCCGAGCAATCCAAGAAGGGGAGCGATTCCTGTGGTAATCTCGAGAATCACCAAACCGCTTTCCAGCCGCGCGACTTCATGACGCGCGCGAGTCTGGACAGCTTCAACCGCTTCGGACCGGGACCAGGTGAGATGCTTCAACAAGGTGCTCAGGACCCGGCTGAGAGCGGAGGGATGTCGCGAAATAAGCTGTTCGAGCTGGTCAAGATCGTCTCCCGGCTGCAGCCGCTCGACCTCGTCGGCGAGGGCCGGTGGGAGGATTGACCTCTCGCGAAGCGCGGCGCCGCGTAGAATGATTACCGTTCCGGCCGCAATGGAAACGACGAGCAGAACTAACATGAAGAAGCCGCCCTTTATGAAAAAATCGAGGGCACCGTGAAGGATCGAGGCGAATAACAATTCCATTAGTTTGAAAGGATAGTGAACGAGTATTCTATTTCGATGCGGCCGCTTTCGAGCATAGGTACAAGATCTTTCGGAATTGGAGGAATTTCAGCTTCCATGATGGCCCGCACAGTGCAAGCCGCAAAGCTCTCGTTCGAACTGTTGCGCAAGACCTGCACCCGCTCGACCTTGCCGCTCTGCCGGACCACGAACCGGACTTCCACTGTCCCGACATTGAGCAGACCCATTTGATCGCTTACGTAAAAGTACCATCGCGAGCCGACGGCGTCGGAAAGCATCTTCTTGTAACGCCCGAGGGGGGTGGCGGTGGCGCTGACGGCGGAACGCCCACGGTTGGAGATGTTGCCACGGATGCGAGTGATGCGGGTTTGCGGCTGATATCCGGGAGGCTGCGAAACCTGAGTCTGTTGTTGTTGCTCCTGCCGCTGATCGGCTTTCGCAGGTTGCGGCCGAGGAGTGCTTTTTGGCTTCGGCGGTTCGAGGAGCGCCAGCTGAGTAATCGGTTTCGGCGTGAACTTCGGCTCCGCCTTGGGTTCGGCCTTAGGTTCGGGAGCGGTTTCCTGGCGAGGCTGGACCGCGGGGGTTGGTGGACGCGTCTGCGGCCCCGCCGTGTACTCCTTGCTCTCAAAGCTAAGGGCCGGGCTTTGATCCCCATCCTGTGTGGGGACCGGAACGTCGCCGGCCGCAGGCAGAGGGGATGCGGCCCGAGTGTCCTTGTCGGACTCGAACAGCGCGTCTTCAGGAGGCTCCTCTGCGCGCTGAGATTCGTTGGTCTCGGCGTAGGACGGCTCTTGTTCCGACTCCGGAGGCGCAACGATCGTCAGTTCGACGGGCGGCTCGCCGGCTTGCGGAGCGAAGACGGGCGGCCGAAAGGCAAGAGCCAGCATGACGAGAAGAATGATGAGAAAGTGAATGACAACGGAAGCTATCAACGCTCCAACGGTTTTTCGGCGGTGCTCTTCACGCCACGTGGTCAGCGCTATGGTGCTCATGCGGGCAGCGTCTTGCTCATCCTGGCGTGATGAAACAAGTATTGCTGAATGTAACCGGCATAGGAGCCAAACCGGCGGTTGGAAAACTCCTCCAGTTCGAGAAGCGAGAAGGTGCCTTTGTGCATGGCTCTAAGGATCCGCGCAATCCAGACATCCACGGGAACGGCGTCGAGTCGCTCGTAGGCGAATAGCAAAACGCAGTTCGCCACTTTGCGCCCCACCCCAGGCAGGAGGCAAAGCCGCTTGCGCGCTTCGGCGGTCGGCTTATCCGCCAGCGAGCCGAGGTCGATCTCTCCGCATGCAACGGCGTTCGCAGCGCCCAGGAGGCTTTTCGCTCGAAAGCCCAGCCGGCATTCTCGCAATTCCTTTTCCGTCGTCCGAGCAAGCCGGGGCGCGGTGGGGTACGCATTGACGCGCGAACCAGGGATCTGCTCGCCATAAAGTGCGCGCAGTTGAAGGGAGATTTGCCGGATATGGGCTACCTGTTTCATCGGCGATGTGATAAACGTAGCCAGGCACTCCCACGGCGGCTGCCTGAGAATGCGGATACCCCGGCATGTCGCGAGCGCCGCGCGGCTGAAAGGATCGGAAGGAAAAGCCGCGTAAATAGCCTCCAGAGGGTGATCGAGCGAGAAATATTTTCGAGCAAGATTCTCATGATTGACGGGCACGCGCAGGATGATGCCGTGCTGCTCAGCATAAAGCGGCGTGCGATCGACCAAAATCTGCCAGCCACCTCCTTCGGACATGGCATGAAAAACCTGTCCGCTTTCCAGCGTGCGCCGCAGGTCAAATTCCGGCGCGGGAAGCTCCACAAACTTGTCACGCACCTTCATCGGATGAAATAGCTTTCACGGCGGCGCGTCCAACAGCGCCGGATCGCCATAGAGCGTCGATGGCGAGGCGGAGGCGATGCGGACGTCAAAAATCTGGCTGATATGGCGCGGAGCGCCTTCAAACACGACGATCTTGTTCGTGCGAGTCCGGCCCGTGAGGCGGTTCGGGTTGTTCTTGCTAGGGCCCTCGCAGAGAATCTCCACTCGCTTCCCGACATGAGCGTCGAGCTTCGCCCGCGCGTGGCGATTAATCACTGACAAGAGGTCCTGGTTGCGGAACTCCTTCACTTCGTCTGGAACTTGTTGCTCCATCGTTGAGGCCGGCGTATCGCGTCGCGGCGAATATCTAAAGACGAAGGCATTGTCGAATCCCACGGTGTCCGCCAAGGTGCGTGTCGCCTGGTAATCTTCATCCGTCTCGCCTGGGAAACCGATGATGATGTCGGTCGTAATGGCAATCCCGGGACGCGCTTGGCGAAGCCGCTCAACAAGACGGAGGTAGGCTTCCGACGTGTATCCGCGCCGCATCGCTTTGAGAATGCGGTCCGAACCGCTTTGCAGAGGGAGATGAACATGCTCGACGAGCTTTTCCAGGCGGGCGAAGGCGTGAAGAAGGTCCTCACTGAAGCCGATGGGATGCGGCGACGTAAATCGCACGCGAGCGATTCCATCCACTGCACAGACCGCATCAATTAACTGGACAAAGGGGCGCAGGCCGTTGCGTTTTTCGAATTCGTGGCGTCCGTAAAGATTGACGATCTGACCGAGCAGGGTGACCTCCTTCACCCCTCTCGCGGCGAGCCCGCGAACTTCGTCCGTAATGTCGGCAATTGAGCGGCTCCGTTCCGCGCCACGCGTCTGCGGCACAATGCAGAATGCGCAGTGCATGTTGCATCCTTGCATGATAGAAACGAAAGAGGTGGCCTGTGCCCTCGAGAAGATGTGATCGCGAATCGCCGACTGCGAGCCACTCTCTTCCTCGATGTCCACGATCGACAATCGCTCGTCGTCCATGCGATCGTGGAATTTGCGACGCAGAAGCTCATCGACGTAATCTGCCACGCGATGAAATTTTTGAGTCCCGACAACCAGATCGACCTGAGATGAGGACTTCAGCAGTTCCTCGCCATGGCTCTGAGCCATGCAACCCAGGTAGCCGAGCACGAGATGGGGGCGCTTCTCACGAAGCCGCTGGAGCATACCCATTTTTCCGATGGCCTTTTGCTCGGCCATATCGCGCACGCTGCATGTATTCAGCAGGATCACGTCGGCCTCCGCCTCATTCCCTACGAGGCGGTAGCCGCGCACCAGGAGCGAGCGGGCGACCTGCTCGGAATCCCGTTCGTTCATCTGGCAACCATAGGTCTTTATGTAAACGCTGGGCATGAGTCGGAAACGAAACGTAATGCTCGTACAAGAAATTGCCAGTCCGCACAATCCGTGCACAATCGCCCCTCGGATGACAAAAAACCTCTTGTTATTTCCCGCCGGTCGCGGGGATGCTTTGGCCGTAATGCCTAGATCCACCCCGGCCAAAGAAGGCTACTCGATGCCCGCCGAATGGGAGCATCATGAGGCGACCTGGATCTCGTGGCCTCATCCAAGCGGAGCAAGCTTTCCATCCGCCTACCATCGCGTGGTTCCGGCCTTCGTCGAAATGGTGAAGGCCCTCGCGGAGTCCGAGATCGTGCGCATTAACGTGAGAGATGCTGAACAGGAGGTCGAGGTGCGCGCGCTTCTTGGAGATGGCCTACCTGGCCGCGTCGAATTCTTTAACGTCCCAACCAACGAGCCATGGTGTCGCGACCACGGGCCGATCTTTCTCAAACGTAGGGAAAGACCGAGACTTGCCGCGGTCAATTTTGGTTTCAATGCCTGGGGTTATAAACTTTCCCCATTCGAGGAGGACGACGCTGCGGCGATGCTCATGGCGGAGAAAATCGGCGTGCCGGCATTCGATTTCGGAGAGTTTGTTCTAGAGGGGGGGGCAATCGACGTGAACGGGCAAGGCACGGTGATCACAACCGAATCGTGCCTGCTCAATCCGAACCGAAACCCTGATCTGTCCCGAGAGCAAATCGAAAGAATTCTCCGCGAATCTCTTGGCGTCACGCAAATCCTCTGGCTTGGCGATGGGATCGAGGGCGACGATACCGACGGGCATGTGGACGACATCACACGATTTGTCAGCCCAAACACCGTTGTGACCGTTGTCGAAGAAGACGAGGACGACCTCAACTACGAGCCTCTTGAGCTCAACTTCCAGCGGCTTCGCACGATGCAGCTCGCGAATCGTTCGCCCCTGCGCATCTTGAAACTTCCGATGCCTTCCCGCATCGCACGCGAAGGCCAGCGTCTTCCGGCCAGCTATGCAAATTTCTACATCGCCAATAAGGTGGTGCTCCTTCCCGCCTACCACGACACCAACGACGCGTGGGCGGCCTCCGTGTTGAAGGAAGCCTTTCCCGACAGAAAAATTGTTCCCATCGATTGCCGCCAACTGATCGTGGGCCTCGGTGCCTTTCATTGCCTGACCCAGCAACAGCCGGCTGCATAAAACCGCTTGCCCTGGACTCACGAAGCTGTAAAGTCCTGACCTTTCTATGGCGAAAAAATCATGGCACGAGCGCGACAAGCGCAAACGCAAGACGGTGGGAAAGTATGCTGAGCTTCGTGCGGAGCTCAAGGCAAAGAAAGACTATGCCTCACTATCCCAACTGCCTCGCGACGCCAGCCCCACCAGGCTCGTCAATCGCTGCCAGGTAAGCGGACGCCGCCGCGCATACATGCGCCGATTCAAGATTTCCCGCATCACCTTCCGCGAGCTTGCGTCCGCCGGCATGATTCCCGGGGTGACAAAGTCGAGCTGGTAATTTTCCGCAACGCGCGGAAAATTAGGGACGTGCCGATTTATGAATACGAGGTTGCGGATGGGGATTGCCAGGCCTGCGGAGGACGCTTCGAGCTGCGCCGTCCTATTGATCGCCCGCCGCTACTTCAATGTCCGCTTTGCAAGAAGGCGGTACGCAAGGTGATCTCGAGCGCGAACACTCCAAAATTTGACAAGCCTCTCAGCGTGAGGGACGCGAAGCAGGCTGGATTTTCAGTTTTCGAAAGACGGGATAAGGGAGTCTACGAGGAGTTGTAGCTTTCCAGGCATGCGATTGCGGTGTTGACGTGGGCGTCCACCACCTTTTGCACGTTGCGCGCATAGCCACCGGCGAGTACCCAGGCAAGCGGAAGGCTATTGGCTCGTGCGAATGCGAATACTTTTTTGTCCCTGAGGAAGAGGTCCCGGTGATCCAGATTGAGCGGCGAATAAGGGTCATCGCGCAGGGGATCCGCACCGGCTTGGAAGAGCAGGAGATCAGGTCGCGACCCTTTAATCAGCCAGGGAAGATACTCTTCGAGAAGGCGCTGCAGGTGTTCGCCGTCGTTTTTGGAGGGTGAAATCGGCGCCGACAAATGGTTTTCGCCATCCGTGTGACGGCGCGCACTGACATCACGATAGGAAACGTTGTTCGCATAGTCGTTGCCGTATATCGACAGCGCCTTGATCCACGGGCGGGATGCTGCCAGGGACGCGGTCCCATTGCCGTAGTGCAAATCCAAGTCGAGAATCGCTGCGGACTGAATGCGGCCTTCCGCCCGGAGCGCCTCCAAAGCGACGATCAAACCGTTGAAAGTGCAAAATCCTTCCCCGTGATCTGCGAAAGCATGATGAAAACCGCTGGCCAACGCGCCGGAAATACCTTCGTCAAGGGCGGTCCTGGCGGCGTCAAGAACACCGCCGTTGGTCAGGAGCACACTGGAGTACAAAGCGGGAGACCACGGAAACTTCTGAGATTCGGCGAGTTCGCGGGGTGATCCGGTCTTGACGGCCGAGACGTATTCGGAGGTGTGGACGCGAAGGAGGTCGGCCTCGGAGAGAGATCGTGGAGAGCAAATTTCGAAGCCGGATTTCTTGCGCAGTTCCTCAGCAACAAGTGCGAACTTACGCATTGGCATGACATGATCGCCGATGGGCGCGGCAAAGCCGGGATCGTGATACAGGCGCAAGTTCATGGCTCTCCGTAGGCGCGCCGAATCCTGAGACCGTCATCTATTGAGGTTAGCGGTCGGCGGCAGCAGATCGATGACTTCGTCTGAAGCCGGATAGCTTTGGAGGCTCGCAATAAGCGGGGCCATATCGCGCTGCCGGAAAGTCGCCCCATACATTTGATAAAGCGCCTCAGCAATAGTGAGGGTTTCCGCGCCAGATATCGTTGGTTCGTTCTCCCGCCCTACGCGGCGAACAATGAGAGCGAGGGAAAGCGGTCTCGGACCACCGCCAAGATCGATTTCGTCCGGAGCCCGAAAGTCGGGTTGCAAGTATCGGATCTTTCGCGGGTCGATCATGAGAAACCCCGCCTTTTCATAGGCCTTCAAGCGGACGAAGGTCGATGGATCGTTGCGATCCAGAAACTTCATTTCCCCGACGAGCGTAATTGGTAAATTGACCGGACGGTGACGCGCCGCAAGGCACTGGCGTCCGGTTTGTATTGGTAAGGCGCGCAACCATCCGGCGAGCCCGCTACGCCGCCAATCCGGAGCGACAAGATTGTGCGAAAGATGAACGATGGCCCCTTCGGTGCGATCTCGGACGATCGCTGTGTGATCGCGAACGGCGGCAAGTCTTCCGCCCGATCTAAGCACCATCAGTCGGTAGCGAAAGGCGCAGCCCTCCACAAGCTGGTAACCATTCCACAACAGGCGTTTTGACAAGACCATCGGTTGCTCGACTTCGCTGTTCGCGCCGAACTCTGCCCAAAGGGCGCCAAACGCTGCGTCGAAACCGGGGTCCTGAGGGGACTCAATGCATTGGAGTTCGATTCCAGACCAGTCGCGTTCAAGACTTTTGATGTCCCCGGGAGCGAGGTCGGCGGGAATCATCCAATCTTGCAACATGAGATCAACGACAAGAAAATTCAGCGGTCATACGGCATTCGCTCTAACGCTCCGGGAAGCAACGCGAGTGGTTGCTGCGCAGGGTATTATTCCAACCGCAAATCGCACGTCAAATCGCTCTTCCGGCCTCCGCGACAAGGGCGTCCTGCAAGTCTCATGCTTCCGCTTTTCGCGACAGGGCGAAATGCAATGTCGCTCGTTGCCATTTCAAACTGCGCGACGGTGCGTCCGGACTCACGATTAACGAGCGTGAGGAAAAGGGGGAGTTGCGTTGGGATGCCTGGGTGCATTGACGGGTAAAGATTCGTACGACGATACCGGAGGCCCGAAAGGAACGTGTCATTAGACACCTGCCGCAATTCCAGCGCGCGGCCGGTCACATAGATCCGATACCGCGCATTGAAGGCGGAATCTCCGCAGAATTCAAGTCGTTGCATGGAGGTATCCACGAAACGGCTTGTCGTGCCACCCTCGACGGGAGTTTCACACAACAGTGGCCAGTTCTCCAAGGCCTTGCGCACGATGAGGCTCACACCGTTCATTTTCCAATCGAGAAGGGCGGGGAACCGCCAGTTCCAGATTTCGCGATAAATCCGGCGGTCAAGCTCGAATCCGTTGTTCTCGAGCTCGGCGAGAATCGCTTCGCAATCGCTCCACAGCCGTTCAGGCAGAAAATATTCGTCTTGCAGTTTTGTGCCGAAGCGCTTGAGGCTCCGGGGAATTCCAGTTTGGAGCAGATGAGCTGCGAGGCAGGTCCAAAGCAGGGCGACACTGGACATCCAGTCCGCACGCGGCAGAGATTCGATGGCGCGAAATTCGATGAGGCCGAGAGCGCCAGCCGGCCAGGCCGTATTCCAAAACTTGTCGAAACTCATCTCGCTGCGGTGCGAATTGCCGGTAACATCGGTTTGAAGATGGCGAAGCGTTTCGTTGATGAGCTCGCGGTGATCGCCTGGCGGAAGCGATTCCAGGAACCTGTAGGCCATTTCGATGTCGTAAAGGTCGCGCGCCGATTCGTCCGGACGCGGCGCTTGCGAAGATGCGCCCACGTAGCAACCTGTAAACAGATAGGCGAGGGAAGGATGGTGCTGCCAGTAGCGGAGAATCGCCGCGAGCCAGGCGGGTCGCGTAAAAAACGGGTTAGCCTCCAGTTTCGGACCACCCCATAGAAGGTGATTCCCGCCACCCGTGCCTTGGGGATGGCCCGAGGACGACTCCTTCCAGGATCGCAAACCCACCGCCTCGCAGGTGGAAGTGACCGTTTCAATCCAGTCGGCATATTCGTGCCAACTCGAACAGGCAGGAAGGTTGACTTCGAGCACGCCCGGGTCGGCAGCCAAGCCGAGTGAGATCCAGCTTCCCGCTTCATCCGCAGGTGTGTAACCCTGAAGTGCGACTTGCGCGATACCGTTCCGTGAGGCCGAATCCTCGATAGCGGAGAGCAATTCGAGAAATGGCTTTTGGATAAGCGGCGGTATGAAAATGGCGATAACGTCTCCGTTCCTTTCAATGGAAAGCGCTCGGCGAGGCACCGAGGGAGGCAGCCGGTTGAGCGGAAGGCGCAATCCGGAAGGGCCTTCGGCTTCCGAGAGGACACGGGCATCCTTGGGGAGCGACCAGCGCGATGAACGCCAGCGGTCATCATCATAATCTATGGGCATCGCAAGAATTTCTGCGCTCGGATTGGTCGGATCCAGGAACCGAAGCCAATGTGTCGGAAGACCAAGGCCGCCGCGGATTCCGTCGGCAAGCCGCCGGACAGCGTCTTGTTTGAGCGGTTTTGTGCGTTGCGGCAGCCGAAATAGAGGCGTGCCATCGCGGCTGGCGAGGATGCGCACGACCCATCGAGGATTGACTTCGCCCGGATAAGATTTGCCCGGACAAAAAAACACTGCAGAGCCCGCCATGCGATTTTGCAGAAGCTTCTCTGCGACCTTCCACGCATAGCCAAGCTTGGTGGGACCGACTGCGACGTAGTTCCACTCCGCACCCTCCGGGTTGATCGGTACAAACGTCGGCTCGCCACCGAGAGTCAGTTGCGCGCCATGCTTCCGGAAAATCGCTTCCGCGCGGGAAGCGGCCTGGTCCATCCAGCGGGCTATCATTTCAAGATCTCACGATGGATAATCCGGTTTGCAGCGTGCTGGCGATTGTCTGCTTCCCGTAGTAGCGCCCGAGGATGGGCGCGATGTCGCGTGCGGTGAGACCCACAGCCGTCGCCAGAAAGTGATGGTCGCAAAAGATTCCGTTGGTCGGGTCCAGTCCGACCCAGCCCGCTCCCGGGAGAAACGTTTCCACCCAGGCATGAAACGCATTTTCGGCGTGTTCGGGACCCCTCTTCGAACCGTCCTCCCATAAATAGCCGCTTGCAAGCCGAGCGGCCAAGCCGTGACAACGGAGCACCTCCGCCAAAAGCACCGCAAAATCCCGGCAGGAGCCCTTCTGTCTTTCGAGCGTTTCTTTCGGAGCGAAAGGATCCCCCTCTTCGCGACGCTCGTATCCGATGTTCT
>CAVPTR010000031.1:0-127767 GCA_963708595.1 uncultured Verrucomicrobiae bacterium | reverse complement strand
GTGCAACCATCGAGGACCGAATCGAGGATCTGCTGGAGCGAATGACGTTGGAGGAAAAGATAAGGCTCTGCCATGCGGGCTCCAAGTTTGCAGTTTCGGCGATTCCCCGCCTGGGAATCCCTGAGTTCTGGATGTCAGATGGCCCGCACGGCGTCAGACATGAAATCTGTCGTGATAGTTGGGATCCGGTGGAAACCGACGAAGACCGTTCGACATATTTGCCCACGGGAACGGCGTTGGCAGCAACGTGGAATCCTGGCTTGGCCCGCGAGTCCGCGAAGTGCTTGGTGCCGAGGCGCGGCACCGCGGAAAGGACATGATCTTGGGGCCGGGGATCAACATCGTGCGCACGCCGATCTGCGGTCGAAACTTTGAATACTACGGTGAGGATCCCTTTCACATTGCAAAGATGGTGGTTCCCGCCGTCCGAGGAATTCAGAGCCAGCAGGTCGCAGTCGATAATTTACGCGGAGACCGCTCTGGACGTTTCTGCAATGTTTGGCTCGTAAAGCAAATAGCAACGTCTGCCTCACATGAGATTCAAATCCCTTTCTTCTCTCAGCGTCTGTCGACACCGAAGAGTGTCGGTGCGGTAACATTCATAATCTTAAAAGCGACCGTCCGCTATGAACGCGCCTAAACTTAGAACAAGGAAACTCAAACAATGAAAAAACACCTGACCATTCTGTTGGGCGTCCTGCTGGCGGCGGCGACTGGCATTGCGATCGGAGCCGACACCACTGTAAAAATCCTGCACCTTCAGGACAACTCCGCGTTTCTTGAACTCTGGAAGCAAATCGGCACCGAGTTCGAAAAACAGAAACCCGGCGTCAAGATCGATTGGCAGTTCCTGGAAAACGAGGCTTTCAAGGCCAAGTTGCCGACCACGCTACAATCCAAGGAGCGTCCGGACCTCTTTTATAGCTGGGCTGGTGGCGTGCTTTACGACCAGACCCGGGCTGGAGTGCTCAAGGATATCACCAAATCCATGGAGGGCGAATGGGCAGAGACATTAAGTCCTGCCGGTGTGAAAGCGTTCACCTATGAGGGCAAAGTCTACGGTGCGCCGATGAAGACCTCGCTCGAGATCCTGTGGTACAACAAGGAGCTTTTCATTCTGGTTCTCAATGCCGATGAACCGCCGACCTGCGAGCAACCCCATCGCTCGGATCGCACTGACGACTCTGTTTACTCAGCTATATCCCAGGCAGCGAGCGTGGAGACGCACCCGTCGCGCCATCGAACTGGAAAAATGCAGGCCAGAACCGAAACCGGCGCTTCGTCGCGGCGGGAAGCTTGACAAACCGGCCTGAAACGCCCGAGTTTGACAAAGGCTCACAATATGAACTTGATGCCCCCTTCCACCTGAACTCCCTCCAACCCCAGCGCCGCTCGTTCCGCCGACGCGGACCCTGAAAAAGCAATTCCTATCAGTGATGCGCGATAGAGATGGCGCGGAATGAAAACTGTCTCTTCCCTCAGAAATAAGTTTGAAGAACTGACTTCAAGTCATGAGAGATGAACATGAATCGAAACGTTATCCAAAAAGCAATTGATGGCCGAAAGACCGTTCTTGGCATCGAGTTCGGATCGACTCGCATCAAGGCGGTGCTGATCGGCGAGGATCATGCACCGATCGCGTCGGGAAGCCATGATTGGGAAAACCGATACGAAGATGGCATCTGGACGTACAGTCTTGAAGATGTTTGGACAGGCTTGCGGGAGAGTTATCGGAAGCTTAGCAAGGAGGTTTTCAAGAATTACAACACCCCGCTGCAGACCATTGGTGCCATCGGCTTCAGCGGCATGATGCATGGTTATATGGCATTTGATAATGGCGCAAATCTACTCGTCCCGTTTCGTACATGGCGAAACACCACGACCGGGCTGGCATCAAAGGAACTCACTGATCTGTTCCAATTCAACATTCCCCATCGCTGGAGCATTGCCCACCTCTATCAAGCGATATTGAACAAAGAACCCCATATCCAGGATATCAGTTATCAGACCACGCTAGCAGGCTATGTCCATTGGAAACTGACGGAGCAAAAGGTGTTGGGCGTTGGAGAAGCATCGGGCATGTTCCCCATCGATAGCAAGACCAACGACTACGATGCATGCAAGATCGAGCTGTTCAACGAACGGCTCGAAGCGGAAAACATCGCGTGGAAGCTCCCGGACATTCTTCCCAAGGTCCTTGCAGCAGGAGATGCTGCAGGGGTCCTTACCGAAGAAGGTGCAAAGCTGCTCGACCCCACGGGACAACTACAAACGGGTATTCCACTCTGTCCGCCGGAGGGCGACGCAGGTACAGGCATGGTGGCGACTAACAGCGTTGCCGAGCGAACGGGCAACGTTTCCGCAGGAACATCCGTCTTTGCCATGATCGTTTTGGAAAAGGAGCTCTCGAAAGTACACCCAGAGATCGATATGGTGACGACGCCCAGCGGCAAGCCAGTGGCTATGGCACATAGTAACAACTGCACATCCGATCTCAATGCATGGATCGGTCTGTTCCGAGAATTCGTGGATGCGCTTGGGGTGGAGATCAGTCAATCCAAGCTGTTTGAAATGTTGTACAAAAAAGGCACTCACGGGTGATGCGGATGGCGGCGGGCTTCTTGCCTACAATTATTTTTCGGGCGAGCCCATCACACACCTTGAAGAGGGGCGTCCACTGTTCGTGCGGACGCCCGAAAGCCGCTTCTCACTTTCGAACTTCATGCGTGTGCATCTGTTTTCGGCAGTCGGTACATTGAAGATCGGATTGGACATCCTCTTTGAACAGGAGCAAGTGAAGATCGACAAGGTCCTAGGTCACGGTGGCTTCTTCAAAACAGAGGAAGTGGGCCAGAAAATCATGGCAACGGCGATGAATGTTCCCGTTTCGGTGATGGCGACCGCAGGCGAGGGCGGCGCATGGGGAATCGCATTGCTGGCCTCCTATATGCTCCATAAGGAAGAGAATGAACCCCTGGAAGCCTATCTCTCCAACAAGGTCTTTGCAGGGGACAATAGCACGATGATAGCGCCGGATCAGGAGGATGTTGATGGCTTTGCGGTCTTCATGGAACGTTACAAAGAGGGACTTGCTATCGAAAGAGCCGCCGTGGATGCGCTAAAACTAGAAGTTTTGTGCTAAGAAAAATTAGGAAGTGATATGCTCGAAAGATAAGAAAGAACGTAAGCGTTTCTCCACATTTTGCATCTCTAGAAGAGCGCCATTTAGGCGCTCCTTCTTGTTTTAGAAGTTGGTCACGCTTGGCTTCAACTCCAACGTATCAATCAACCCATTTAGTTCCTCATCTGATAACCTTCTTCCCTTTCCTGCATAGGCGGTCAACGCGGCTTCCATCATGTTTGTGCCGAAAGAGCGACCGTCATGGCGCGGCGTGGTGGTGATGATCGTTTTCACGCCGCGCTCATTGAGGAGGGTGATGTTGTCTTCGGTGGTGTGAGGTTTCCTCGATTTTGCGGGCTGGGCTGTGATAAAGGAAAGCACAGCCATGAACAGGAACAGAAGCGGTCAGCGAACCAAAGACGCTGGCTTTAGAGACGCCTGAGCAACAACCTGTTTTTTGAGTGTGTCGCCTGCAAAATCGCTGTTTGCGCATTTGCACATTTGAAGCGTGTTCTAAGAGCTTCATTTCTGTCAGCATTTTGGTCTCACCAGCCCCGAGCTCGGAGAGTGACTTCGCAGCTGGCAGCCCTTCGTTGCTATAGACTTCATTAAGCGCTGGCGTTTATGCACCCGTATTCCCTCGGGTTGGCTTTGCATCGGCTCGCGCAAGGGGCCTGACTTGCGCCGTCGCACCCCGGTCGCCGCAACCCGCAGCCCCGCCAGCTTGTCACGAGTGGTCGCCGGCACGGCATAACGATAGGGCTCGCGATTTTTGAGCATCAGATGGGCGATGACGACCAGTTTTCGAGCCGTGGCGACTACGGCAATGTTGTGGTTCTTTTTGGCTTTCAGACGCCGGAAGAACACGCCCAGCGGGCCGGGATGTTGAGCTACTTGTTGCGCGGCTTGGGTCAGAAGCCATCGCGCCTGCGGGTTGCCAGCTTTGGTAATAGGTCCATAGTGGCAGGTGTTAGCAGACTGGTGCACGCGTGGCGTCAGCCCAAGATAACTGGCGGCCACATCGCCATCGGCAAATCGCCGCCAGTCACCTCGCCGCCACGAGGGCTTGGGCCGCGGCTGCGCCGACGCCGGGCAGTGTCATGAGCAAGCGCACTTCTTCTTTCGGGTAACTCAACTCGGCGAGGCGTTTTTCGATTCGCTCCTGTTCGGCCTCAAGCCGATCCTGGCCACAAAGGGCCGCAGCAACGCTACGACCGCCCAGGTATTGGTGGTCGCCTCCAAGGCTATTTGGTCTTCGGGCCGTAGCCGTTTCCGGCCAAAGGCCAGGAGGCTCTCCTGCGTGCAGGCGAAGCGATAGCTTTCTAGCCGTTTTCCCTCTTCATTGATTAGTGAGGCTTGGACGACGTGCTTATGGAGGTCCAGACCGACATAACGAGTCATGTTTTCCGATTCCTTTCTGGGTTGAGGTAATGCAGCGAGGGCGTCAAAGGCGCAGCAAGTTTGGGCCGAACGGCAGTTATCTCTTCGAGGTCGCGCCTCAACCGGGTGGGCCGTGGCGGGGGACCAGATAAAAAAGCGCGTTCGATGACCCAAAAATTTCGTCGGCCAGCCCCAAAGGTGAACGGCTTGCTGTCGTACAGCTCTTGGAGAATGCCGCCGAAGGCGGTTGGCTGGTCGTGCCGGCGCACTTCCGCGGCACCCGATGCATGCGCGTTGCGCCGACGGCGAGCGGTTTCAGGCCCTGCTTTCCCTCCCGACCCCTGAAGCACACCTTTTGGCGAACCGACGACTGACGCGGCGACGCCCGATACCAGAACAAAGAGGGTTCAGCCATTTAATGGCTGGCGGCGTAAGGGGCGGCGTTCTTCAGCCTTAATTTATACCTGAGACAAGACCGTCCATAACGCGGCAGTGACCTATGGGCACCGATGATTGCAGCTCTGAGCTCCTGCAAACCATTCGTCACTTCGTCACGCACCTGCTTCCCTTTCTCGACGGTCTCTTTATATGAGAGGTTCTCTTTTCGATACTCGTTGAACTCGTCGCAGCCCTCCCTCCATGCCCTACTGACGTCTTCATGACGCGCTTCGGTAAGGCCGTTGACGTCCATCCACCAACGTGGAAAATCAGGGTCCATTTCTGGGAAATAGCGGAGGTCCATTTGAGCTACGATACCAAACTTCAGCGTCATCATGAGCCGATCCCGTCGTCTTTGCTGCATAACGGGTGTGAATATCGACGGCAGCGCCTCTTTTTTTCGTATCAAGCGGCCGGAGTGGAAGATAGACCCTCGCATACCCAAGGCGGCTCGAGTAGATGGCGCGGAATTCTATGTCCCGACCGTTTTCGATCGCGGACACATGGTCCGCCGCCTTGATCCCGTGTGGGCACCGAAGGCACGGCTCGCTTGGCCAGCGCGGACACCCATCATTACACATTACACGAATTCCTGCCCGCAGGTGCATTCGTTTAATGACGCCACATGGGGCGACTTGGAAGACTGGATTCTTTCGCAGGAGCGGAGCAGGGACAGCAAAGGGTCCGTCTTTACCGGTCCGATCTTTCAAGAGTCCGATCCCATATATGAAGGGGTAAGGGTCCCAGTGGAGTTCTATAAGGTGGTTACGGTGGTGGATGATGCCAAAGGCGAGCTGAGCGTGACCGCATTCCAGATGGAGCAATCCGACATGATGCCGCCGCAGCTGGGAGCGCCTATGCCTGAAGCGCCGTTCGATCCGGGGCGTTTTTCAGTAGATCAAACAACACTATCGGAATTGGAGGAAACGTTCGGGCCTCGATTTCGGGAAGCTTAAGGATTTCGATGCTTTAGAAGAGTGGTTCGCGTGCAGTTGTCGGTATACCATTTCCCCTCTCCCGTCTGATAGGCATAGAAAAGATAGTCTCGGCCCTAATGGAACTCGAATCCGCAATCCCCAAGGCCGAGACCCGTGTATACCATTGTGAGTCCGGCAACACCGCCCTTCAATGATTTCGCGATCTGTAACCTCGAATCCGTCGAATTTCTCGTGGCCGCGAAGCGGCACAGGCTTCCGCACAAGCTTAGTGACCGTGCCAGTGAACACAACGTCGGCCCTCGCCAGAGCTTTAAGGGGAGGCGCCGGCGGATAACGGGACAGGCCTGTGCACACCGTGTAATGGCAAGCACAAGCAAGAGCAGTATTGCGAGGGACGCTTTCATCGGCATTAGCCGTCAAAGTTCAGTCACCCGTAGCACCTCGCAGCCCAGGCTGCTCCACAGCCGAAGTGCGAGCATGCGAAGGGCTGGCTGGACCGCTTTGTTCGGGTTGCTCGCTTATATGCTCGCAAGAGCGTGAAACGCAATGCTCCAGAATAATAGGCAGGCGAGATTGCAATCCTCACGTTAATCACGGAGAATAGTGTTCATATAGCCACTTTTCTTATGTCAAACAACCTCAATTTGATGGAAGGTCTCACGCCCGAAGATCGTGAATGGCTCAGGATCAATGGCAGGGAGAGGGAGATGTCGCCTCATGAGAGGCTTATTACTGAGGGAGATGCCCTGCAAGAAATCTATTTCGTATTAAGCGGGCTTTTCTCAGTTGGCTCCGAGGCGAGTGAGAGTTTTTCGACGGTCGGTCCAGGGAGTGTCCTTGGTGATATGTCGTTTCTTACCGGAAATGCGGCTTCAGCATCGGTCGCTGCGCTTGAGCAAGGCAGCGTTGTCCTGGCAGTGCCACGCGAGATCATTGCTGCGCATCTTACCGCCGATGTAGACTTTGCCGCACGTTTTTACCGCATGACAGCTGCCCTCTTGAGTGAACGCCTGAGGGATCTGATTGCCTTATTCATAACGTCTCCAACAGTACAGACCGATACGAAAGCGGGTCCAAGCCTCCGCGGTCCTGTGCGCCTTTTCGACCAGAATCAACCGGATTTCGCTGCAATTCAACGCACAGTCGACTCGTTACCGCCTCTTTCCGATATATGCAATCGCTTACAACAGGGCATCAGTGACAACGGAGCAATGACCCAGCGAGTGCAAGAACTCAGTGTCGCAACGATGGCAGCGGAGAGTCTTCAACTTCTTCTGGAGATTGCACGACATGAGGGCGTCACTGACCTCGACAGACGCGTGATTCGTCACAAACCATCGCTTAGTGCGGCAGACAAACAGTCCATTCTGCCAGACTTATTGGTCCAGAAAACTGTGACGATCCTGATTGAAAGCAAATTTGTCCTCTGCAGCAGCGTTGGCGACCTGAAAATATCCCGCAAACTGCTCGGCGAAATTGCCGTTATGCTCGGTCTTCCCCGCAGGGGAAATAAGAGCTATATAAACCCGGTGGCATTCATTCCGGAGATTGAACTTGGGTTACTGCGTGGAATGGTCTCAACCTTCTTCTCACCAGGTCGCATCACGCAACTTGGCCTCGTTGCGCTTATTACACCTTCGTCAACTCAGATGCCCGATGTGGCGGTTTCATTGTCGCCATCTGAGAGTCTTCTGCTGCCCTGCAGTGTATTTCCTGCAATCTCGAGAGAATATGCAGAGCGTGCCTATCCGTATGTACCCTTTATTTTATTACCGTTCGATGCGCCGGCCGTTTCCGCCGATAGGCTAAGATAAATGAATAGCCGAGACAAGTCGTCGCTAACCCTTTACAACGCAATGACGCCGATCGCTACTACAAAGGTAACAGATTGACATGCCCTGAATCCCAAGCGGGTGGAGTTTCGACGATCTCCGGAGCACCGAAATATGTATGAGGCGCATTTTCACTGCCCCGTGAAGTTCAAGGTCAGCCAGAATGCGCTGATATTCAGCAAAGCGGATATGGAACTGCCCTTTATTACGCACAACGCTGACTGCTTGCATTGATTGCCCCGCAACTTGAGGCGGAGCTCACCCAACAGGTCGCGCAGAAAACTCTTAGAGAGCAAGCAAAAGGCATTCTGAAACAGCTACTCGCGGGTCAGTGCCGCGAGATCCGACTGAGAGGCTCCCAAGCACCACGCCAGCCAATAGAATGCCTGGCGCTCGGGATTCTTTTCCCGTTCGACGATCCTTAATTGCTCCTCCCAGGTAATGGCCCGCTTCTCTTGAAAACGGACGATAGGCCATTGCCTCTTCGGAACGAGCGGCCAGGGCAGCCAGTTCATATCCGCGCAGAAGTTATAGAGGCGCCGCAAATAGACGTTCGTGGACACGGTTCCGATTCTGAGGACCTTCAAGATTAGCTCCGCCCCGGTCTCGACAATCACCTTGGGCCACAAAAGACAAAGCGCCCGGTCCTTGGCGACTCTCTTCCAGCGTTCTTTATTCGATCCTCGCTTGGTTCCTGTGAGCACCTCCAGGGCATGCTGCCATGTGCGCTTGGGCATTTCGGCGTCTGTGCCAGCGAGGTAAGCTTTGGCGAGTTGGAGATTGAGCATCGGTTGACGCTCGGCCTGGTTCTTGGCGTTGACGATTGCCGGCCCTCTTCCTTGGTGGCCTTCCCCAAGCTGGTGCGTTTTCCCGGTTTGGAATCCACGCTCAACCGACCCGAGCATTTCGTCGGATAACCTGAGGAGGCAGTCCAAACCTGCGAAGAAAGGCCTGGCGCATTCGCCTTGGATCAAGGAAGCCGGTCTCACGCGCCACGAAATCAGTGGAATGGCTGCCTTGTTCCATCATCAGTCTGGCGGCTTCAAGACGAAGACTCTCCACCGCTTTAGCAGGGGACTGGCCTGTTTCGGCGCGAAAGGCACGGCTGAATTGCCGGGGACTGAGATGTACCGCTTCTGCCAGTTGCTCAACGGATAACGCTGTGTGGAGATTTGCCTTGGCATAAGCTAACGCTTTTTGAATGCGATCCGACTTGGGCTCCAGTTCCAGCAATGCTGAATGCTGCGACTGGCCCCCAGCACGGCGGTGATAAACAACAAGCTTTTGCGCCACCGATCGGGCGATATCCGCGCCTAAATCCTTCTCGACCATCGCCAGTGCCAAGTCAATGCCTGTGCGGTCATGCCGGCCGATGTCCGCACGGACCCATTAATCACGAAAATTCGATCTTCTTCCACTTGTACCTTGGGATATCGGGTCTGCAATTCCCGCGCGTGCCGCCAATGGGTCGTCGCCCTTCGGCCATCAAGAATACCCGCCTCCGCTAGCTTAAACGCGCCGACACAAACTGAGGCGATTCGGCGAGCAGTTTTCTGTCCTTTCCGCAAGTACGTCAGCATACCCGGAGAGGATGCCAGGGCGGTATTCGGATGGGCGCCGATTATCAACGTGTCAAAGGCCTTTTTGTCGAACGCTTCCGTTCCGACCGTCATACCGGTTGACGACCTGATCAGCCCGCCATTTTCAGAGATCATGTACATTTCGTAAAGCGGTTTGCCGAGGGTGTAGTTTGCGTACTCGAAAACCGAGAGCGCAGCCAGGCTCATGGACTGAAAACCTAAACCAGGAGATGGGCGCCGCCTGCGCCGTTGGGATTATCCTGACTGTCGTAATCATGGCATTACAGAAACTCAGCTCCCTCGTACCGGAAGAGAATCGGAGCGCCATGTGGATGAGGAAGATGCTTCCGTCCGCAGTGATCGCGGCGAGCGTCTTGCTGCTCTTTCGAAAATGATGAATCCTGTGCGTTGCATGACGATAAAGTAGATGTCCTAAAAACGTATAATATACGTCTTTTGAGACATAAGCAAGTTCATGTATTGGTTGTGGGTCGCAAAATACAAAACCAAACCCGGAGAGAGCAAGTCAACTGCGGCAGACCGCCCCGCCGACAGCGAGAGCTCGGAACGAACTGCTCCGCCTATATACGGCTGGCATGACGCGTGCCGCAAGTAAGTGGCCTCACGAAACCTTGTGATATTTTTTCTTGCAGGCCCAACAATATCGTGACTAGCAGAACAGTTTCCACACATTCTGAATCGTCAGCGCACAACCTTCTGGAAACCCAAATTCAATGAAACTATTGAGGTCATTACTCTTCAGTTTGGTGCTTGCCATGGTCGCTATGATTCAGCCCACAGCCAGCGCTCAGACTTCCGAATCGCTGTCTTGTGGAATAGCCTCTGAGTCCTCCCGTTTAAATATTGGAAGCGAGGCTGCGAAGGAGCGTTTGCCGGAGAACTGGAGCGACGCCGATGTTTTCGGTCTCCGAACTTTTGCCGAACCGCTGGTTGCCGACGCGCGAGCCACTTCCGTGGAGGAACGTGCAGCCTTTTCGAAAGCAATTAGCAACTACCTTCTGGATGGGCAGTCTGAACACCTGGAAGGCTTTCTGCGCGGTGGGCCTGAGAGCCGCTGGGCGGCCGCGCTTGAACACAACCTTGGGCTCCTAAAATACAGGGACGGCTATTTCACGGCCGCGATCGACCATTGGAAGAGTGCGTGGGATCGGGCAAAGAACTCTAAGGACCCGCGGCTGCAGGCGCTGGCCAGTCAATCGCTTGCGAAGCTGGCTGAAATGCAGGCTCGGCTTGGAAGAATCGAGGTGCTCAGACCGCTCTTGGGGACTCTCAAAGAGAGGATGGTGGGCGGATCAGCCCGTCAGATGCTTGGCACATCGGCCGGCGCACTCCACGAGATGGAGACCAGGCCAGACCAATCCTTCAAGTGCGGCCCGTTTGCCCTGGCTGAAGTTCGCAAAGCCCTTGGAATTCCGAATCCCCTGGCGCCCGAGATTCTTGAAGTGAAGTCGCCGTACCGCGGCTTTTCACTAACGGAAGTTTCCGAGTTGGCAACAAAGCTCGGTATGCCCAATCGAATGGCGAAGTGGACGGATGTGCGGCGAAATTCCGGTGCCCTCGGTCGTGAACTGGAAACTTGGCCACTACGCGGCCATCATCGGCAAGCAAGCCGGGAAGTATCGGGTAAAGGATCTCACCTTTGGATTTGATAGCTTCGTCAGCAGCGAGGCGATCCGTGCGGAGGCGAGTGGATATTTTCTCTTGCCCGTTGCGACATTGCCGCAGGGGTTCGAGATGGTGTCGGCCTCCGAAGGCTGGAAGGTCTTTGGCAGGGGCAACCCGAATATCGACATGCCCAACCAGCTTACTGCCGAGGATCATAAGGTTCCAGACAACCCCGATTGCCCGGGAATGGCCGTCTACTCAGTGCATACGATGATGGTGAGCTTGCGTGTGAGCGACACCCCGCTGAGCTACGAGCCTCCCTTTGGTCCGGCTATCAGCTTGCGCGTCAGCTACAATGAGCGCGAGACGTTACAACCCGCCAATCTGAACTCCGCCAACTTTGGACGGCAATGGACCCATAACTGGAATGGCTCTATCAGGATCAATACGACCACCGCGGCGACGGTGGTACTTCGCGGCGGAGGAAGCGAAGATCATCCCCTTAATCCCTCAGACCCCAATTTCGCCTATATCCATCCGAAGTCGCATGCCCAACTCGTCAAACTATCGGCAACGCGATGGGACCGGCTACTGCCCGATGGCTCGAAGGAAGTTTATCAAGCCCTTTTGAGCCCCGACGCGCAGGGACTTGGAACTTTCTGGCTCACGCAGGTCGTCGATCCCGCGGGCAATGCCGTGACATTGCAATACGATTCGAACTATCGGCTGAGCGCAATTATCGACGCGCTCGGCCAGACAACCACTTTCAGCTATTCGGTGCCCGGCGACATCTACAAGGTCTCCCAAGTTGTCGATCCCTTTGGGCGTCAAGCCACCTTCAGCTACAACCCGAACGGTCAGCTTGTCACGATCACCGACGTAATAGGCATGCAGTCGCACTTTGGCTATGAGAGCGGAGACATCGTGAGCTCGATGACCACGCCTTATGGAACAACAACGTTCGCGCGCGCACAGCTTTCCGGCACCGAAAGGTGGCTCGAGACCACCGACCCGCTCGGCGCAAAAGAGCGCGTCGACAGCAAGGTCTCCGCTCCCGGAATCAATTTCATTGATCCTGCCTCGGTTTTGCCCGCCTCGAGCGTTACCGTGGGCTCTGAGCAGGTGACGTTCTGGACCTACAACCAGTTCATGAATGCGCGCAATACCTATCTACTGGGACAAGAAGAGAATGCTGGAGGCTCCGGGAGACTACACGAAGGCAAAGATCTTCCACTTTCCGCACAGCAGGGATCTCACGCAAAAATCTTCCGTACTGGAATGTGTCAAGGAGCCGCTGGAGAACCGGGTATGGTTCAACTACCCGGGACAGACAAGTTCCTCGTTGAGTGGCACTGAGGGAACCAGCCACGCTCCAAACAAGGTGGCCCGGGTGATCGAGGATGGCAGCACCCAGCTTTGGCAGTACGACCGCAACGCGCTCTCCTATGTGACGAGGGCAGTCGATCCTCTGGGCCGCGAGACGCTCGTTGATTTTGCTCCTAACGGCATTGATGTGCTGGCAGCGCGGCAGAAAAACGGCAGCGCCTACGATACGATAGCCTCCTTTACGTGGAATTCGCAGCATCGCCCGCTGAGTTCGACTGATGCCGCGGGCAAGACGACCACCTACTCGTGGAATGCGCGAGGCCAGATCCGGAGCACAACCAATGCCCTTAGTGAAACCACGAGCTATGCCTACAATGCTCAGGGCTATCTGGTGACAATTAATCCCCCGCTTGCGGGAACCAGCGACCGGATTCGATTTACCTACGACTCCAAAGGCCGTGTCAGCACGAAGACGCAGTGGGGATATAAGCTCACTTACTCTTATGATGATCTGAACAGACTGACAAGAACGACCTTCCCCGACGCGACTTACGAGGAGATCACATACGACAAGCTGGACAATGTCTGCTTTCGTGACCGCTTGGGCCGGGTGACTCAGTATGTTTGGGATGCCAACCGGCAGTTAATCAGCGAGACCGACCCGCTCAATCGAGCGACCCTTTACGAGTGGTGCACCTGCGGACAGATGGTGAAACTGACCGATCCGAAGGGAAACGTCACCCAATGGCACCACGATCTTCAGGGGCGCGTGACGCGAAAAAGAGTTCGCCGACGGCACAAAGATCCTTTCCAGCTACGGAGCGGCTCGCGGGCTCTTGACTTCGGTCACCGATCCAAAAGGGCAAGTCAAATCTTTTGCTTATGACAAAGACAATAGCCTGCTGGGTGTGAGCTACTCCAACGCCGCAGTGGCTACGCCGCCTGTGACCTGGCAATGGGACGCAGTCGTATCCGCGCATTACCGCCATGCAGGATGGAATCGGCCAGACACTCTATTCCTATGTCGCGGCAGGACAGGCGGGAGCCGGGCGCCTCGCGTTAGTTGATGGTCCTTTCACGAGCGACACGATTGCGTTCTCATACGATGATCTTGGACGAGCCGAGTGCGCGCAGGGTCAACGGCAGCGCGAACGCCATGAGCACCACTTTTGATGCTTTGGGAAGGCTCTCCGGGCATGGCGACCGGCCTCGGGCAGTTCACCTACGGCTACGATCCGACAAGGGGACTGCTGCAAACTGTAAATTTTCCCAACGGCGAGGCCGCCAACTACACCTACTATGGGGTAAACAATGACCTGCGTCTCAACACCCTCCAACGCAAGCTGGGTGCGACAGAGATTTTCTTCGAGAAATACACCTACGCGGATAACGGCAATCTGCTCACCCGCCTGAAGCGCTCATTGGGGGTCCCCGGCCAGACGCTTTCCTACACCTACGACAGCGCCGATCAACTCTTAAGCGTCTCCAATCCCAAGGATGCGTCCAATTATCCGCAGAGCTACGCTTACGACCCGGCGGGCAATCTCACCACGGCCACAACGCCCTCGGGCAGCAGAAGCTTCACGTACAACTCGCTCAACGAGCGCACAACCGATGCCGGAGTAGCCCAGCAGTTTGATGCGAATGGAAACCTCTCCACCGGCATGGGCTTCACGTTCACCTGGGATGCCGAGGACCGCCTCAAGTCCCTCAGCTACAATGGAACTCAAAAGCGCATCGAATACGATTACGATGGCCTGGGACGCCGCGTGCGGATTCGTTCGATGGACAACGGAGTAAAGACTGCCGAGTACCTTTATGTCTGGGACGGCCTTCAGCTTTGCGAGAAGCGCGATAGCGCGGTGGAGACGTTCCCTGTTGCAATCTACTATCCGCAAGGCGAGCGCAAGTTCCTCTCCGGCACCTACCTCAACTACTTTCTACCTCCGGGACCGGCTTGGCTCCGTGCGAGGAGCCACCAGCGACACCGGCTCGATCATCCAGAACTCGGACTATCTGCCCTACGGACCGCCCTATCCGCAGCAGCCCGCCGCGACAGATCCAGACTTCGGCTTCACCGGACACCTCAAATGTCCATTTACAGGTCTGACGCTCGCTCCCTATCGCGTTCTTGGCTACGCAAACTGGCTAAGTCGCGATCCCATCGGGGAGGCGGGAGGAATCAACCTCTACAATTACGCTTCAAACAGCCCGGTCAACCTAATCGATCCATTTGGGCTGTGTCCTGATTGGGATGAATGGCTGGACAATGTTCAATTTGCTTTAGATAGCGTTGGGCTGATTCCTGGGCTGGAATTTGCTGATGCTTTCAGTGGATTGCTGTCCCTTGGTCGAGGAGATTACCTGGGGGCAGGTTTATCAGCGGCCTCAATGATTCCGATTGTCGGAAGCGCCTCGGGTGCCGCGAAAATTGGCCGACAAGCCGCAAACAGCGCAGACACGATAGCCGAGGGGATGCGAATCAGTCCATACCGCGTCACGGCGCCGGGTGAAACTTTCATTCGCTACGAATCTGGCAATCCAGCGTTCACTAGAATCACTCCCGGTGGTGGCGCAACCCCGGGAACTTTCGCTGCCGCGGTAAGCGACGGACTCGTTCCGCTCGCAGACCGTTCTTCGGTCTACAACCTACCGAGTCCACAAATCCCACGATCGAACGCAATCACATTAACACCTCCGCCCGGCACATCAATTATCGGCCCGCGTCCGGTCGTTGGTGGAACTGGAAACGAAGTTATGTTCCCGATTGGTTACTAACTATGATTGAACTCTCACCAAAATGGGCAATTGAATTGGCGTCGAAGCCGGAAACTGGAATGGGCTATCAAGTGGTCAGTATCGTCCTGAAAGACGGACGAAAGATTGACCAAGTTGCCGTTGTCGAGGGACGAATCACTGAGATACGAGGACGCCAAGACATTCCGTTTACCGAAGACCAGATCGCTCAGATCGTCGTGACGCACGACAAATGGAACTTCAATGCCGAACGCTGAACGCCACGGTATCACGCCAAGAGCCACCATTCGAGTCTTTTGAAAAGAAGCTAAGGGATTGGGACAATTGTATACGACGGTAAATCCGAATGCCGTTGCCAACTTTAGCGAGGGGGTGGCTTGTTGCCTGGAAACTCCGGCCGCTTCGTTTTGCAGGGGACGTTGAAGATACGAAAGGTGTTATCTTCCGCGGAGCGCCACCCGGCTGCGGGCTGCAGACGTATTCTGCGGGCATCGTTTTGACGGGCGACATGCCGCGGACCGCAGAGCCTATGGAAGACATCTGCAAAGACGAGCCGAAGAGAGTTGGACGCAGCAGACAGGACGCAAAGCGAGGGAGGCCGGCGAATTGCTCAAGGAATTGCGAAGTGGGATGGATACTAGGAGGGGAGGCCTTTCGGGACAGGATGCTTGACCTGGCAACCGCTGTCGTGGGAGAGAAAAAGCGCGAATCCTTCAGCGGCGAGGAACTCCGGGCCTACGATGAGAGTGCTGCGAGAAAATTGCTAGAGAGCGGACTAAGTGCCCTTGGCGAAACGCCGGGCAGCGTCCGCCCGATGCGTTGCAATGATCCGCGCAAGCAAGCCCTTGCATGGCTGATCAAGAGGAACACGATGGCTGGAGACGAGTGGGTTACCCGGGAACTCGACATGGGCCATCGAAGCAACGTGAGCCGCGCGGTGAGCGCTTTCCGCTCCGAGAGTTCTCGTGCAAGGCTCCTTAAACGCAAACTGCACACATGCACGGACTGACCCTGTCGCACAGCTGCCAAACCGGGGCTGAGAGAGCAGCGACAGGTGATCTTAAGAACGGCCAGACGGGGAGAGTCACGCGGCCAGGATCGCAGGACTTGGCACGGGACTCGAACCGCCGGCAGGACCACTGTTGGCAACCTAAACGGCGGGGAGGCGCTTCATAATCGCTCGGAAATTCTCGGCGTCCTGACTAGCACAGGACCATGCAAGCGCCGAAACCGTTGATTTACATCCTTGCCTCGGTCGGAGGTTTGGTGGACGCCGTCGGGTTCCTCGTTCTGGGCCATTTGTTTACCGCTCACATGAGCGGAAACAGCGCTGCGCTCGGGGCCTATTTCGGGCAGGGCCATTGGTCATGGGGAACACCGCACATTTTTGCCATCCCGGTTTTCGTCCTGGGAATCGTTGCGGGGCATCTTTGGCTGGCCTTCGCGCCGGGCGCCCGGGGCGCGTCGTTTCTTCTGTTGATCGAAGCGGCGCTGCTTGCCGTTTTCGCCATCGTCCACTTCTTCTTCGGATCCCCAGCCCGTGATACGCTTGGTTATTTTGCCTTGTGTTTGCTGCCGTTGCTGGCAATGGGCATCCAGAACGCCCCGACCAGGACCATCGGAAAAACGACCTTCCATACCACCTATGTCACCGGGGTGTTGGATACCCTTGGGGAGTCGCTGGCTAGGTTTTTCATTGGGTGGCGAAAAGGGGCTTCCGAAGGCAGCGAACATCTCGTGACAGCCTGGCGCGCAGCAGCCGTCTGGATGTGCTATGTCATGGGCGCGCTGGCCGGCAGTGCGGGATTGTTGTTCCGGCGGTCCGCGATCCTGGTTGTCCCGATCTGTCTGCTTGTATTCGTGTCCGCGGTTCTGGTGCGAATTCGGCCCACAGTTCCACCGCCTTCCGCACCCGTTTCATGACGTCTTCAAATTTAAACCATCCCGTGCGTTTGCCTGGGACGAGTGACAGGCCATTCACGTTCGGATGCGAAGATGAGACGCTTTCGACACCGGGCCATGAACCCGATGCGAATCCAGGATCTGAGTCAGGCGGTGTTTTCTGCCGATCGTGTCACGAGGACAGCGGCGCCCGTGAGACGGCCCGAGCGAAGACGCTCCAGAGCCTCGTTTGCCTGGTCCAGCGGGAATATCTCAACTTCCGTATGCACGGGGACGCGCGGAGCGATGGCAAAGAACTCCTCGGCGTCGCGCCGGGTGAGATTCGCAACCGAGCAAAGTGTCCGCTCCTCCCAGAGCTCGCGGTAGGGAAACGACGGGATATCGCTCATGTGGATTCCGCCGCAGACCACAGTTCCTCCCTTTTCCACGGCGCGGAGAGCGCACGGAACAAGAGGACCCGCGGGCGCGAAAATGATGGCCGCATCAAGCTTCTCCGGAGGCGATTCCTCGGAACCCCCGGCCCAAACCGCGCCCAACCGGCGGGCAAACTCCTGCGCCGCCACGTCGCCAGGACGCGTAAATGCGAAGACCTGGCGTCCTTGAAACCGCGCGACCTGCGCGATGATGTGCGCGGCGGCGCCGAATCCGTAGAGCCCGAGGCGTTGCGCGTCGCCCGTCTTGCGAAGTGAACGATATCCAATTAGTCCCGCGCACAGGAGCGGGGCGGCGGACGTGTCGCTAAACGCGTCCGGCAGCGGAAAACAGAAGGAGGCATTGGCCACGGTGTAATCCGCGTATCCGCCATCGAGTGTGTAGCCGGTGAAGCGTGCGCGACCGCAAAGGTTTTCACGATCCGAAAGGCAAAAGGGGCATTGGCCGCAGGTCCAGCCCAGCCACGGAATTCCCACGCGCTCGCCCGGCCGATAGCGAGATACGCCTTCGCCGATACGCTCGATGCGGCCGACGATTTCATGCCCGGGAATCAGCGGAAGTTTCGGATTGGGCAATTCGCCGTCTACCACATGCAGATCGGTTCTGCACACCGCGCATGCCGCGATACGCACAAGCACCTCCCCGGGGCCCGGTGTTGGAACAGGCAGTTCACGCGAAAGCAACGGTTGGCCCGGCGCTTCGAGGACCATCGCTTGCATGTAACACTTCTCGCGCAGAACCCGGAAGGCCGCAACGACCATATCGGAATCAGGTGGAACAGGCGCGTGCCCAGCAAATTTCCTGCGACGTGTCAGCGCGGAGCGGTCTTGGTAGCCTGTCTTAAAAGGTTACCCCGCCTCTGAGCAATAAATCCGCCCCGTCGCAAGTCCGGCAAGCTGTTAGCGAACCCTGACGAGAGCTTCTTCCTCTTTCGCGTATTCGGCATTCTCGATTTCCTCCAGCGGTGCAAAGCGGTCGCTGCGGAAGCCCATTTCTTCTCCGGCTCCATCGCGCATGTAGGGATCGTCAGGATTGTGAAGTTCCTCGAGGAGCACGAGGTAGGAAACGGCGTTTCCGCCTCCCGCTGCGCTCGTCACGTTCAAGCGACCGATGCGCACGTCACGAACCGTGTAAATTCCATCTTTCCGCGGAAGTTGTCTGTAGAGGTGTCGGACGGTGGCCGAGAAGTCATCATTAATGCAGGCAAGCTTTTGACCTTTGTCGAACATGAATTTTTGAATCGATTTGCGACGGGTCTACGTTTTCTGGCCGCTTCTTGCCAGATTTTCCGCCGATGCGAGCGGCGTTTTGAATTGGAGGTTCAAAATAGCTCAAGTTGTCTGCCGAAGGTGAGATGAACTAATAGCGGAGTCGGAGTAGAGTATTGACATGCTGGCATCGGTTTCTATTGCCCGCGCTCCAACGCCGCGAAAATGGTATGTCTGTGCGAGTTTTGCCGCAGGGGCCGGCGCCGTGATCGGGCTGGTTGTCGGCGTCCTTGCCCGGCAGCCCGAACACGCCTTTTGGATAGCGCTTGTCGTTTCCGCTCTGATGGTATTTGCGTTTTTGGTCCTTGATCGTTCGAAGCATGTGCGTTTTGAGATCGAGGACGGCCGTTTGTTTATTCGGGGTGACATCTTTTGTTGGCGGTTTCCTGTTTCTTCCATGAATCTTGGCCCGGCTGTTGTTCTGGACTTGACGCAGTGGCCCGAGTTCAAACCGCGACGGAAAATCATCGGAACGAGCCTGCCTGGCTATCAGTCGGGCGAATTCTTCCTCCGGAATGGCCGCCGGGCCATTGTCTTCCTCTCCGACCTGCGCAGGGTGCTTTGTATCTTGATGGATGACGGAAAGTTTCTTCTCCTGAGCTGCGCGGACCCAGAGGGGCTTCTCGCGCTCCTTGTCGCAGAAAAGCGCGCTTAGAGCAAAACGCCGAAGCTCCTTCGCCTTATCCGCGTAGCGTTTGAGGCCGCAGGCGGGCATCCAGTGTCCTCCCCAGCCGCACGGCGATCTCCGGCACGGCCTCCACGTCCGCAGCGCCGGTGTGGAAATTTACGATGCACGCGCGTAGCGCGTATCGACCGCGGATGACGGCGTTTGAAACGAATGCCTCTCCTCCGCGTTGCATATGGTCCAGCAGTTCCTGGTTCAGCAAATCGAGATGCTTTTCAATCACCTCTTCGCCCAACCTGCTTCGAAGATCGGCTGGCACGTACCGGAAGGTCGTGATGCTCAATTCTTGAGTTATGAATTGCAGCTCGGGATGCCGATCGACCGCCGCGGCCATCACTCGCGACAACCGGATGTCATCCGAAATCATCCTGCGATAGCCGGCCGCTCCGGCGTGCCGGAGAGCGAGCCATACCTTGAGCGCGCGAAAGCAACGGGAATTCTGCGGGCCGTAATCCACGTAATTCGTGGCCTGCTCTTCGAAGTGATAGTAAGGCGGGTGATACGCGAAGGCAGCGCGCAGCTTTTCTGGATCGCGCACAAGCGCGCACCCGGCCTCGAGCGGGGCGTAGAGCCACTTGTGGGGATCGACTGCGACGGAATCCGCCTCGCTCAAAGCGCGCAGATCGTCAGGCGCCTCTGGGACCGCCGCCGCAAAGCCACCGTAGGCACCGTCCACATGGAACCACACGTCGCAGTCCCGGCACAGCGCCGCGATCTCAGGCAACGGATCGACCGCGCCGGTGCTGACCGAGCCAGCGGTGCCCACGACGATGAACGGGATATCGCCCGCCGCGGCGTCCGCGTCGATTTGGCGGCCCAATGCGGCGACCTCCATGCGGAGGCTTGCATCCGTTGGAATCCAGCGGATGGAAGAAGTTCCGAGGCCCGCGAGGTCTGCGGCCTTCTGAATCCAGGTGTGCGTTTCCGCGGAGGCATAGACGCGAAGCCGGCGCCTCGAGTCCCCGGCGACGCCTTCCTCGCGAACGTTCCAGGGGGCCTTCGCAGCACGCGCGGCGAGGAAGCCGACGATGTTAGCCATGTTGCCGCCACTAACGAGGAGCCCGCCGCAAGCGACCGGGTAACCGATCAGCTCGGCGATCCATCGCACGGTCTGCGACTCGATTTCAGTGGCGGCGGGCGACAGCATCCACGCGCCGACGTTTGCATTCACAGCTGCGGCGAGAAAATCACCGAGGACGCCGATTGGAGCAGGTGGCGCCGTGACGTAACCGAAGAAGCGAGGGTGAGCGTTGAAGAGCGAATGGTCGAAAAGTAGCTTTGCTGTCGCCTCAAGCAGCTGGCCGGGCTCGGCACCTCGCTCAGGTAGCGGCCCGTTGAGGTCGAGCGCGTCGCGAACAGCCGAGGGCGATTCGTCGTGGGTTACGGGACGGCTCGGCACCGACTCGAGAAACCCTGCCAGCTGATCGACTAGCCGATGCCCCAGGGCACGAAACGTAGCCGCGTCCATCGCAAGCGGCGTTGGCCGCCCTGCCGGGTGCGTCGCCTCTTTCAAGATGCCCGTCTCCAATTATCGTAGAGGTTTCTTCTTTCCGGAGACGGCGACGAATTCGCCCGGTATCGCGTATCGGCCATCGGCGTCACGGAACCCGGAGATGGATTCGAGATACTCGGCGTGCGCTTCGTCGCGTGTTGCGGGGTCAAAACGCGAATATGCCAACGCCACCGGCCCGCCGACGAATGCGGCGGCGAGAGCCTCCTCGGAGGAGCTGTAGCGCAGAATCGTATTCATCCGTTCCATCGCCATAGGCTCGAAACCCGCGCGTTCAAGGGTCCGTTTCAGCGACTCGCCGGTTCCAAGCTGAAAAAAGAGCGGGCAAACCTCCGTTTTCACCCGGAGATCCACGATGGAAAAAATTGCCGCCCATCCGCAATTCTCTCGTCGCCCCCACACTGCGGCTGCTGCTGTGCCGCCCGGCTTAAGAGTTCGATGCATCTCTGCAACCGCAAGGGTTGGATCCGGCACATACATCAAACCAAGAGCGCTAAGAACAACGTCGAAGCTGTCGTCTTCGATGGGGAGATCCTCCGCATCGGATCGTTCGAAGGAAACGTTTGCGATATTGAGTTCAGCAGCCCGTCGCCTCGCGCGCTCAACCATTTCGTTGGAAATATCCACTCCGACCAAGCGTCCCTTCGGTCCGGTCATTTCTGCCGCCCGAAATGTCACGAGGCCCGTGCCGCAGGCGATATCCAGCACATGATCGCCAGGACGAATTCCGGCGAGCGCGAGCATGCGGGTTTGAGCGGGCTCGAGTTGATCCCTCCAGGCGCGCTCATAGTCGTGCGCAGCGCGGTCCCAACCGTATCGCTGAATTCGGCGTTGGAGTTTCGCGTCCATCGAGAAAGTCGTACGAAACGCGGCGCGTAGGGTTGCTTACGCCTTACCAGCTGGAACAAGCTCAACAATTCGCTTGAGATTTTGGGGCCGCCGGTAGACGTCGAACCAGGGGCAATGGGCGTCGGCTTCGTCCAGCACCTTGCGGATGGCTTCCTCCGGGGCATCGCTCTCAATTTTGACGCGGTAGCGCACTTCCGAATAGCCTGGCGGCACATCTGCGAGACCGTAGAAGCCGCGAGCATCATAGTCGGCCTCGACTTCCACCTCGATTGCTTCGACGGGGACGCTTAATTTCGCCGCCCAATTCGCATAGTTCATCGCAAGACAAGAACCCAGCGCGGCGCGGCCGAAGGTGCCGGGATCCGGCCCTGCGTTGACGCCTCCGGAGCTTTCAGAAACGCCCGCTGTCAGTTTCCATGGGCCGTCCTCGATCTCGCATGCCAGTCCTTCCCGAAGGCGAACGCGTGTCTTTCCCGTGCCTTTTCCGATTGCCGGTCGCAACTGCAACGCCTGCGCATTGCGTTCAAGGACTGTTTTTAGTTGCTCGGGGATCAAGCCGCTCATCGCCACACAAGTATATACCTGGAAGCGAGTTGGCGAAAGAATTGTTTTTCGTTCGAAGCCGAAATGCGCGGTCGGCCATACTTGTTTCGCGTTGGCTAAACGCCGATCCATGCCCGCGGCGACAAATTCCTGACCATGAAAGCCAGTGAAAGAGCAAAAATGCGACCCAGCGAGGTTCGGCCATGCGTCAGATTCCACGAGTGTGAAATATGAGGCTGCGGCAAAATAGCCGCACGAGGACGCAGATTTCGCAAAATCTGATACAGGGTCTGCTACGCGTCATTCTCGCTCGGGCCCGTAATCGCCAAGGGATCGGCTGCGCCGCAATGCCGGACTACCCGTCTTGATTGCTGTCTGGAACAACGTCCAGCTAGCGAGAAACCCACACTGGCGTCCCTACTTTCACTGCGTAGTAGAAGCGTTTGGCCCAGCGGTTCGGCAGCCTGATGCATCCATGAGAGGCGGGGTAACCGGGCACGTGGCCGGCATGCAGCCCGTAGGACGGAGCAATCTGTAGATAATAGGGCATTGGCGCTCCGACAAAGACCGCGCCAGGTGGTTTGCGGTCTTTTCTCACATCGACCCCTGCCTTTACGACCCGGCCATTGAGCACATACGCACCATAGAGACTGGATCGGTGATCGATATCCTTGCGCATCACCCTATGTTTGCCCGTAGGTGTGTTGTAGCCCTCTCTTCCCGTTGAAGCGGGGGAGATGGCGACGAGTTCGCCTCTCTTGTAAAGAAACGCCCGTTGATCGGACAACCGGACCACAATCGCGCGACCACCGGTTCCTTGATCCGTGAGCATGCCAAGTTCGGGAACCGATTTGGTCACCGAGTTAAGCGACCTCCTCCCAAACTCGGGAACCGATCGCGTTACCGAGCCCAGCGAAGCCGTGTATTCGCTGAGATCCGGCAAGGACGAACATCCAACCAGAAATAGCAGGGTGCAGGTGAGGAGAACGGACGGCAGATTCTTGCCGGAGCGGATAATTATCGAGAGGAGAAGACGATTCATTGTCGAGCCTGAGAAGGCAATACTATCAATGACGATCACGCTAGGGCAAAAATTGCAATCGATTGGCCATAATCACGGTAGGGCGGAGGCAGCGCGGTTTTTCAAGGGCCGATCGACGACGGTGAATGCTTGATGCGCCCGGCTGTGTAGGCCCTTGCGCACGGCGATGCCGACGATTTCCTCGTACAGACTTTCCTTCATCGTTGGCTCCCGCGACAAAATCCAAAGGAAGCGGCGGGAAGGGTGCCCAACGAGAGCCCACGCGAGAGACTTGCAACAACAGCAGCGAGGGATACGATTGAATTCATCTTTGAAAGTAGTTTCTTACGCGTATTGGATCCTAAAATACAGAGCCGCGCCATTCGAGGGCATTCTGGTTTACGAAATTTACGACTGGCGATAGAGTGGGAGCTTGAAACTGCAAAAAACGAATCGAATGTCTGCAGCGCTTCTGGCACGAAGCAGCGATCTGCGGCTCAACCGGTAAAATCCCTTGGAAAAAGTCATCAAACTCAAATGGTTTCATAGTCAACTTCCGGGCCTCGCCTACGAGCTTTCCAGCGTTCGTTACGCTCAGCCGGAGGGTTGGAGGCCCGCCATGAATGCCTATCGTTGCGAGGGTTGCATCCGGGTGTGTTTTGACCTCGCTGGCGTGGACAAGGCCAACATCGATTTAAGGATTGAGCCCAGGAAGCTGATTCTTCGAGGGACGCGCCCGACTCCGGAGCCGGCCTCATCCGAGGGGCGGTCCGGAGCAAATTCTTGCCATGGAGATCGACAACGGGCCTTTCGCGCGGGAATTGCGTTTGCCGGCGGAGGTGATTCCTGCGGAGGTCACGGCCGAGCAGCGCGATGGCCTGCTTTGGATCAAACTGCCATTACGTTCCGCTCCATGAGCGAGGAACCCTTCATCGTCAAGGAAGGAGCGGGAACGACCCCTCCCGAAGGAGGCTTGCCGCCGCTGACAGGCAGCGTTGAAAAGGACGACCAACCGGTGATCCCCGATGTTTTGCCGATCCTGCCGATCAGAGAAATGGTCGTTTTTCCGGGCACGGTCGTTCCACTGACAGTTCGTCGAGAATCTTCGCTCAAGCTGCTGGATGCTTCATTGCCTGCGAGCAAGGTCATCGGGCTGGTGGCGCAGCGCGATGCCACGAAGGATAATCCGGCGCCGGAGGACCTGTTTGGCGTCGGCACGGCGGTTACAGTCTTGAAGCTGTTGCGTCAACCTGACGAGACGATCCTTATCGTTGTCCAAGCCCTCCAACGTATCGCTATTAGCAAGTTCATTTTGACCCATCCTTTTCTCAAGGCGGAGGTGCGCGTTCTCGAATCCACTGCTCCGCCGCCCGAAAGCAAGCAATGGGAAGCGGAAATCAAGACGTTGCGCGAAAATGCCATGAAGATCATTGAGATGTCTCCCGACATTCCGGATCAAGCGCGCGCGATCCTGATGAACATCACTGATGGGGGACAGCTGGCCGATTTTCTCGCGACCAACCTCAACGTCGATATTGCGCAAAAGCAGGCTCTGCTCGAAGAACTCGACGTAGCGAAACGCGTCAAGGCCGTGCAGACGCACATCGCCGGGCAACTTGAGATCGCGCAGATCCAGCAGAAGTTGCAGAAGGATCTGGCGTCGCAGTTTTCGGACGCACAGCGGCGCACATATCTTCGAGAGCAACTGAAGGCCATCAAACGCGAGCTTGGCGAAGACGACACGGGCGCGGAAGCCGTGCAATTGCGAACGCGGCTCGAGGCGGCGCATCCCCCGGCAGAAGTCATGGCGCAGGCCGAGCGAGAGTTGAAGCGCCTGGATGTCATACCATCCGCAAGTCCCGAGTTTTCCGTCATTGTCAGCTACATTGAAACGCTGGCCGACCTGCCTTGGCAAAAGATGAGCGAGGACAACCTCGACCTTGACGAAGCTCGAAAAATCCTCGACCGCGATCATTACGGACTCGAAAAAGTTAAACGCCGATTGATCGAATACCTTGCTGTTCGAAAATTGAACCCTCAGGGCCGGGGTGCGATCCTATGCTTTCTTGGCCCGCCGGGGGTGGGAAAAACCAGCCTCGGACAGTCGATCGCCGATGCGCTCGGTCGCAAGTTCTCGCGCATGAGCCTGGGCGGAATTCGCGATGAAGCTGAAATCCGCGGTCATCGCCGAACTTACATCGGTTCCATGCCTGGCCGTCTCATCCAGGAGCTCCGGCGGGTTGGCACGCGTAATCCCGTGCTCATGCTCGACGAAATTGACAAGATCGGCGCCGACTTTCGCGGCGATCCGGCCAGCGCCCTGCTCGAAGTGCTCGATCCGAGGCAGAACAACGCGTTCGTGGATCACTACCTCGATGTTCCTTTCGATCTTTCGCAGGTCATTTTCATCGCCACGGCGAACTATATGGATCCGGTGCCGCCGGCGCTCCGCGACCGGATGGAAGTGATCGAGATTCCCGGCTATACGGAAAGCGAGAAGCTGGAAATTGCGCGCCGCTATCTCGTGCCGCGCCAACTTTCAGAGAACGGTTTGAAGCCCGATCAATGCCGATGGGATGACGTTTCGCTCAAGCGGATCATCAGCGATTACACGCACGAGGCCGGTGTGCGCGAGCTCGAACGTCAAATCGGCGCGGTCTGTCGCGGCATCGCCGCGGAGATCGCTCGCGGCGAGCAGCAATCCGTCGTCGTGACACCAGACGTGGTAACGGTCTTGTTGGGTCCTCCTCGTTATGTTCGCGAGGAGCGCTTGAAAGCGGATGTGCCTGGAGTGGTAACCGGCCTCGCATACACGCCGGCAGGGGGCGAGGTCCTTCATATTGAAGCCATCCGGTATCCTGGAAAGGGCGGAATCACACTGACGGGACAGATTGGCAACGTGATGAAAGAGTCTGTTCAGGCCGCGCTGAGTCTGTTGCGCAACCGGGCGCAAGCGCTGGGCATCGACGCCGATGCCTTCAAAGATACCGATATCCACGTGCACGTGCCGGCAGGAGCAGTTCCGAAAGACGGGCCGTCCGCCGGCGTCGCGATGTTCACCGCTCTCGCATCGCTCTTTACCAACCGCCGTGTGCGTGCCGATGTGGGGATGACGGGCGAAATCACCTTGCGCGGCCTAGTGCTGCCGATCGGCGGACTGAAAGAGAAAAGCCTGGCGGCGATGCGGGCCGGATTGGAGACCGTGATCATTCCGAAGTTGAACGAAAAAGATCTTCCGGACGTCCCCGCCGAGGCTCGGGAAACGTTGCTCTTCATCCCGGTGGAAAACGTCGATGAAGTGCTGGCAAACGCCTTTGTCGAACCAGCGACAGGGTCCAGTTAGCCGCAATGTTCCGGTAGAGACAACCATCCTTCAGTGGCCGGACGAATCAATTGCGTGAGCATACCCTTGCGGATCCTGATCGGCGCTCTGGGAGGTCAGAGCGCAACCGGTCCGATGACGATTGCCATGATTTTGTTGCATCGCTGCCTGCCCGCGAGGCACCGCTATTCGCTGCCGCCTCGCGAGATTACCGTGCGTTTGCTCTAGATGCGAGCTCAGCGGGACCAGAGACTCAGCTTTTTGCGAATATCCTGAGCTTGGCTAAGAACATCGTCTTGAATGGCGCGTGCTTGCTTTTTCGCCTTGGGCCATTTCGCAGAGAGGTCTTCCAGAGTCTTTTCGAGCCAGTCACGCACGGCCTCTACGGCATCGGGTTCTTTGCGTGGGGGTGGACGCAGAAGGGCACCCAAGGCTACGCCGATAAGCAGCACGCCGAGAATAACCGGGATCGGGTTCTCACGCAGGTATTTTTCCCCCGTGTGCACAGGATCCTGCGCAGTGTCCTGAGCGGTTGAAAAGGCTTTGTAGGTCTCCTCCTTTGCGTCGTCGGGCCAGTTTTGATTTGTCATGGTAGCGGTTTGTTAAGTGGAATCGGTCGGCAGCTGGTTTGCGATTGTATCGCAATCTGTCAGAAAGCGAGCATTGAGAGGTAAAATATCCTCGGGCTTGAGTTCCCGTGCGGCCCTGGCGGCAAGATGAGAGAGGCCTTCTATTACACGGCAAAAATTTTCCGTTGAGTCTTCGATCAGGATATCGACGTCCTCGGCGGCACGGATGACACTGTTTAAAATCATCGCTTAGGCTCCGGCGACGGGGTAATTGGCGCCGGCTTCGTTAAGCAGACTGCGGCCTTGCGTGTTTCGCGGTTAAGTTCAGTGAAAATCATGGGAAACCGGTGTGCCGAGGGCGTGGTAGGGCAGGGGATCTATGCGGCTGGCCTGGACCATAGTGGTACCCCTGGTATTTTGGACTTTGCCTTGAATGGAGAGGAAAGCTTCCTGCGTTATGGTGAGGCGCCGTTGTTCGAAGAGTTGCGGGGCAACGATGACGTTGGAAACGCCGGTTTCATCTTCGAGGCTAATGAAAACAAATCCCTTTGCGGTGCCGGGGCGCTGGCGGCAGATGACCATGCCTGCGATGCGAACGTCTTGCCCATTTTCAGACTGCGGCAGATCGCTCGCCAAGGTCACGTCGGGGAGTTGTTTGCGGATGAGAGCCATAGGGTGGCGTCCTGTGGTTACGCCAGTGCCGGCAAAATCGGCATCGAGACGCTCAAAGGCATTCATGGAAACAAGGGGCGGAGGGATTTGGGTGTCGCCATCAAGACCGGTCAAATCCTCCGGACGATGAGGCGTTTCGATTTTCCAGAGTCCATCGCGGCGATGTTCGACTAAGCCATTGAGCGCGCCGATGCGGGCCAGCATGCGAAGGGCTGGTTTATCCGTGGTGACGCGATTCTGAAAGTCCTGCAACGAAGCAAACGGCCGCTTGGCCCGTGTCGGCGGGATTCCCCTGCCGATGCCGGAATCCATTCCCTTGACCAGGGAAAGTCCCAGGCGGATTGCTCCATCGTTTTCGATCGTGCAGAGCCATTCGGAGCGCAGCACGGAGATCGGACGCACTGCAACTCCGTGCGCCCTGGCGTCACGAACCAGCGTGGCATTGCTGTAGAAGCCCATTGGCTGATTATTGAGCAGGGCGCAGTAGAACTCCGGAGTTCGATGCACTTTCAACCAGCAGCTTGCATAAGCGATGAGGGCGAAGCTGATTGCGTGGCTCTCGGGGAAGCCATAGACGGCGAAGGATTGCACGGATTGAACGATCTTTTCCGCCACCTCGGGTTTGACGTTTTTGGCGGCCATGGAGCGGCGCAGTTTCACGCAGACTTTTTCCATCCTTTCCTGCGAGCGATGGAAGCTTAGTGCGCGGCGCAGTTCCTCGGCTTCGCTGCCGCTGAAATCCGCCATGACCATGGCCATTTTCAAGAGTTGTTCTTGAAACAGAGGGACGCCCAGCGTGCGTTCGAGGGTGGCCCGCAGCCGTTCGTCGATGTAGGTGACCGGTTCGGTGCCTTCGCGCCGGGCGAGATAGGGATGCACCATGCCGCCCTGGATAGGGCCGGGACGGATGATTGCGACTTCGACGACCACATCGTAAAAGCACTTCGGTTTCAGCCGCGGGAGGGTGGCCATTTGGGCGCGGCTTTCGACCTGGAAAGTGCCGATGGTGTCGGCGCGGGTCATGAGATCGTAAACCGCGGGGTCATCCTTGGGAATGGCGGCCAAATCGACGGGGCGCTGGCGTTCCGCGCACAGCGTCATGGCATCCTGCATAGCGGCCATCATGCCAAGGCCAAGAAGGTCCACCTTAATGATGCCGAGATCTTCGCAATCGTCCTTGTCCCATTGCGCCACGACACGTCCGGGCATGGAGGCATTTTCAAGCGGGACCATCGAGCTGAGCGCGCCCTGGCAGATGATCATGCCGCCGGAGTGCTGTCCGAGATGGCGCGGCAGTCCATAAATCTGCGTGTAGAGCTGGATGGCGGCTTCCGCGCGAGGGTGATCGGAAGGAATTCCCGCCTGATGGAGCTGGTCCCGCAAGGCAATAGTGTGGGGGAAGTCCCCATTGGCATACAAACTCGAGAAGCGATCGATGATATCGGGCGAAAAGTTCAGCGCTTTGCCGATTTCGCGCATCGCGCTACGGCCGCGGTAGGTGATGACGTTGGCAGTCATGGCCGCGCCATGCTTGCCGTAACGGCGATAGACCTCCTGGATCACGCGCTCGCGGCGGTCGCCACTGGGAAGATCAAGATCGATGTCGGGCCATGTCTTTCGGCCTTCGCTAAGGAAGCGTTCAAAGAGGAGATTGCTGGCGATGGGATCGCAGGCGGTAATGCCGAGGCTGTAGCACACGACGCTATTGGCCGCGCTACCGCGTCCCTGCATGAATATCTCGTTTTGGCTGCAATAGTTCGCGATGTCCCAGACGATGAGAAAGTAGCCGGAGAAGCCGAGACGCCGTATCAAGTCGAGTTCGAAGTTCAGTTGTTTGAGCACTTTTGCGCTGAGGTGGGAATACCGTGCGCGCGCTCCGGCGAAGGCTACTGTGCGCAGGAACGAATCCATCGTTTCGCCGGGGGGGACCCGGTACTTCGGAAATTCATAACCGAGATTTTCGAGTGTGAATTCGAGGCGTTCGGCCACAAGCGCAGTGTTCTCGACGGCTTCGGGCAGGTCGGCGAAGAGGTGCTCCATCTGCCTGGCGGATTTGAGATGTCGCTCGGCGTTGATGCTTAGAAGGCGGCCGGCGGCATCGAAAGGTGTGTGATGCCGCGCGCAGGTGAAAAGATCCAGAGCGCGGCGTCCATCGGGCTCCGCATGAAGCACGCCATTGGTGGCTACAAGCGGGAGTCCCTGCGCGCGGGCCAATGCCACGAGGTGATTGTTGCGCCAGGTTTCTCCGCGTCGCAGATGGCGCTGGATTTCGATGAAAACATTGTCCTTTCCAAAAATCTCCATCAATGCCCCGAGTTTTCTAAGGACTTCCGGCTGGCAGGGATTTTTGAGGATGCCTTCTTCGTCGCCTGTCAAGGCGAGGAGCCCTTCCGCATAAGCAGGGAGTTCCTTCCAGAGCACCGTGGATTCCGTCTTGGTGCCGCGCAATCTGGCTTCGGTGACGAGGCGGCAAAGGTTTTGATATCCGGTTCGGCTGGAAACCAGGAGAGGAAGGACGCTTTTGTCTTCGAGTGTGAGTTCCGCGCCGACCAAGGCGCGGACGCCATGTTCCTTTGCGGCTGCGTGCAGGCGCGGCGAACCGTAAAGTCCATCGCGATCGCACAGCGCGAGCGCCGGATGACCGAGCCGGGCGGCAGTGCCCACGAGGGCCTCCGGATTCGATGCGCCACGCAAAAAGCTGAAGGCGCTGCGGGCGTGGAGTTCGACGTATGTCATGGGGAGCACATCGCGTGACCGCGTTGTCGCGCCACGTGAGCCGCGTAGGTCTCGGCAACGTGGCCGCACGGGGGAACGCGACTCAATGCGGCGCCGCTCGCGTGTAGTGGGGAGCACACGCGGCTCGCGTGTAGTTCTTCAGCGGCTCGCCGAAGAAAGTTGGCTCCGCGAGCCGCGGACCCACGTACGCCGGCGGCGTGCGCTCCCCGATTGCGGTGCTTAGCTTTCATAGCAGCCTTCGATTTTCCAGATGTTCTCATGGCGTGAGAGGCGATAAAGACCGCCGTTGGCGAGCGCCACATCCCATTCCTCCTGCTGCCAGCGTTCGCTGTCCCACCAGTTTCCCGAAAGCCTATAGGGCCCTGCACATTCGTGGATGATGCCGCACGCCGCGGGCGATTCCATTGAGGCCGGGCATCCATTTTTCATACGCACGGCGCTCGGGAGGGCGAGGCGATAGCGGCGCAAGAAAAGCCCGCGCGACGGTTCACCGGGACATGCGAGCTTTTTTTCGGTTTCCATTTCTGCGGCAAAGCAATCCGCCAGCGTATAGGAATTCGGCCGGTGGGTGTTGCTTCTGGCGGGCACCCCGACACTGTCATTACCGAGAAACGCCTTCAGTTTTGCGAGCGTTTCGCCGAATCGATTCGGGTCCCGGAGGGCGCTTTCGAAGAGCCGGAGTTGATCCTTCGCGGGAAGTGTCGCTTGGATGTTCAGCCGCACCCCTATCGGCCGCTTTGCGAGTTGCAAATCTTCAAGGTGCGTATGGAGAATGCGGAAAAGGACCTCCACCTCGGCAGTTGGAACAGGAATGCAAAAAAAACGTTCGTGACTCGAACCATCCTCAAGCGGGAGACAGAGCACCAAGCTTTGCGCCACGCGGTAAACGGCCCGCAGCCGTTCGCACAACCCATCCAAAAAGCGCCGCAGCAAAAACAAGAGCGGCTCAACGGTTTCGACCTCGCAGTCGAAATCAAACGCCTCTGCATATTCCGGCGCCGTGCGAACCAGGCGGAGCAGGCGCTTGTTGCGTCCAGAGACCTTGCGCCGCAAGGCTTCCGCCTCAGGTCCAAGGCGCTCGATGGTTTCCCCTTTTGGCAAGGCAAGAAATTCGCCGACACTACGAATCCCCCAGCCGTACAAAATCTGAAGAAGGTTTTCCGGAGGTTCGAGAGCCTCAACGGGCAAGCTGCTCGCGAAGACTCCCGTATCGTAGACAACAGCCGAAGGTTGCGCTCCACGGGCTGCGAGGTGAGCAAGGTCCGGCGTTGGAGCAATGCCCACCACGGCGCGCAAACCCTGTGTGCCAAGACGTGCGATTTGTTGATCGGCCAGTTGCTGCCAGCAGGTTCCTTTCCCAACACGGCGGAGATCGGCCACGCACGCGCCGTCGCAGCTGAGCTCCACATCCGGCGAGAGCGCGAGTGCGGTTTGAATGAGGATCTGGTTAAGGCATTGTTCCTGGGCGGGAGAACGTGGGCGGATCACGATGGCGGTGTCTCGCGCCATGGCTTGGGCAGAGGTCATGCCTGCGCTGATTCCTTTGGCTTCCGCCTCTTCGCTGACTTCCGACACGACTCCTTTTAACGTGGCTTCGTCCACAACGACAGCCGGACCGCGCACGTCGTGCCAGCGCAAGGCCGCCTGGAGACGGAATCTGGGCAAAAAAATGCAGCCAAACATGGTACCTCATGCGGATTTTTGAAAGACCTCCACGAACGCAGCAGTGCCGCGCTCAAAGATCTGTACATCGAGATGCTTCCACAGCGCAGGGCGGGGGAGATGCATTGCATCCAGGGCAAGGTCTGCATGGATCGCCATACGGGTTGCGGCGCCCTCCACCATCGGCTGCGGCGTCAGCACCGTTAGCACAATGGCGGTCGGTTCGATGATGCGTTTAAAACGATGCCATGTGCTCGCTGGGATGCGCCGCAACTGCGGCATCGGCAGCATTTGCAGATCCAAAATCACTACCGGCAGATTGCCATCCCGCAGCAGAATGTCCGCGGCCCTGATTGCTGGCCCGGCCGCGCCGCACATCACCCAGAGGATGCGGCGAAGGTGTTCATCCATCCAATCAGAGGGCTCGAACGAATTCGCAGCGTCGATCAGACCAACGAAAAGTCCATCGCGCACTGCCGCGTTTACCACAGCGGCCAGAAGCAACGCCCCGCCTGCAATGGAGCCACAAACTTCAGTAACTGCGCCCCGGAGAAAGCCCCCTTTTTGATCAAAGGCCTTGCAGCCTATAGGCAGTCGGCCCTCCTGCCTGTGTGGAGATTGCGGGAATTTCTCCGTCACCAACGCCCGCAACGCTTCCATCCGGACAAGTTTGGAATCATGCGTTTGCATGCCGGATCAGCCCACGAAAAATGCCCGCCACTTTCACGTCCTCGGCCTTCGCCACCAGATCGGTATAGCGTGGATTGCTCGCACGCAGGATGATCTCGGACTTTTCCGGCACCAGGAGTACCCGCTTGAGCGTCGTTTCATGCGCCTCTCCCACGAGCACCGCCGCAATCTCGCCATGCTGGATCGCCAGATTCGGACGCAGCAAGACCCAATCGCCATCTAAAATTCCATCGCCATTCATCGAATCCCCGTGTACCCGCAGCAGAAAATCCCCCTCCCGATACGGCAGGAGATTTGCGGGCTCCATGATTTCCTCCGCTTGCGCAAGGGCCTCTTCCAATGGGCCGGCAGGAATCGCTCCCAAAAGCGGAATGCCGCCTACGCCAAGCCCGAATCGCGCCTTGGCAGTCAGCCTCACCACCCGCGAGCGGCCTTTCTCACCTCCGCCTTGAATGACAAGGAGTCCGTTGCGCTCCATGATGCGCAGAGTCGCGGTGAGACTGCTTTCGGCCGCATAACCGAGCCGTCGTACCAAGTCGGACACAAAAGACGGTTCCTGTCTCTGCTCGAAGGACAAAACCGCTTTCGCAATGCGGTAGTGAACGGAAGAAAGTGAGCTTTTCATATCGTGTAAGTTCACGATATATGTGGGAGTTCGCAACTCCTTTTTCTTCGGGGCAGAGGTAAAACCACCGAAGGCAACTTGCCGCCAAAGCTTATATGCCGTGCCGTAGTAGCCGACTCCAACAATGCCCCATCGCGAATCGAGTTGTGATAACGACTTCTAAATAAAGATATTCAGTATTATTTACACGTTACGCTGGAAACAATCTTGCTCACTTCAAAGCCCGGTTTGACAGGCGGTTGGTACAACCGCCTCTACAAAACAAAAACGAGCGTCAATGGGTTCCGAAATCTCCAAGAGGGTATTCCGGATCGCCAGAGTTTCCGAATTGTCTTACAATCAATTCCTCGGCGATCCTGCCATCCAATCAAAAACCCCCATGAGGAAGCGTCTCACAAGTCAATTACTGAAGGCATTCCTCAATCACAAACTCAAAGAATACGGCAAAATGACCACGCTTCATATCGATACCCAAGCCAAGCATATTTCGCTCACGGCGAACCTTCTTGGCGAAACGGAGCCCATTGACGCCCGCATGAAGTACGTGCTCGAGGAGAGCGATGGCCGGACGTTTTTTGTTCCTCAGGAACTCGATTGCTCGCGCCAATGGCTCTCTCTACTCGCTCAGCAGATGCTCAAAGACAATGTCATCCGCTTCGAAATTCCCGACGGCATTGCGATAACCGTTCTCAAGATGTTGAAAATTTAGAGAACGCCGAAAGGGATTTCAAATTCATCGATGTGGATCCCTGGATACCGGAGGCTTGGGCAACGGCTGTCGGAATCTTTTTTCGCCGAATGGGCGAGTGGTTCGAGAAAACATTGGGCGGAAAGTAATCGGAGAGCAAACGTCGTGCCAGACGTGGCCGGGCAAAGCTAAGGTTGGCGAGATCTGAGCGAGAGCTTGGTTGGACGTGGAAGGCGTTGTCTCGCGAGGAGAAGACAAACCCATGAAATAAGGAGGATCGGACTGAGCACCAGCACGAGCGCCAGGCCGAGAACAGTAGCGAGAATGAGGCTCAGCCGGTCACGCCATTCAAGTCCGCGAAAAGCCTCTCTGAAACTCTTTATGGACTGCTTTACGAAATCAGCATCGCATCTTGTTTGCGGGGCCTCCGAGCAGTGTTGGTCTTCCCTGTCATTTGTCCCACTGTTACAGATGTGCAGTTTGCTCATTAGCTGATTCGATTGCGGATCTGGCCTCAGATTTTCGTGCCTGACTATTTCCTTATAGTTCAGCTAAAGACGCGCTCATGGTCGGCTGTAGGGTGAGAAAGAACCGATTGAATATTGTCCCCTGACCGGGAAAGAAATAACAGAACAATGCAATGAATCAATTCTTCGCGTGGTTTGCCATTGTTTGAGGAGAGAGAGCAACGGTTTCTCGGCAATTGCCTTTTCGCTGGACAGCAAGCAATCTTGGGAGGGCGCAGAGTGGACACCTTCGAGCATTATCAGCTTCTTAAGAACGAGCAGGGGAATTACATCGAGCTTGGCCACGGCGGCATGGGCGTGACGTACAAGGCCTTTGATACTAGCCTGTACTGCCACGTGGCGTTGAAAGTCATTACGGCGTCGCTCCTGGGCAGCAGCACGGCTGAGGAACGGTTTCTTCGAGAGGCTCGATCGGCGGCTCAATTGCGGCATCGCAACGTCGCCTCGGTTTTTCACCTCGGGAAGCGCGGCGAAAGCTACTACTATGCCATGGAGTTCATCGACGGGGAAACCGTGGAAGAACTTGTGAAGCGTGATGGCCCGCTGAATTGCTTGCTGGCCCTTGAAATCGCTGAGCAGGTCGCGTGCGCGCTCATAGCGGCTGAGAAGCGTCTCCTTGTGCATCGAGACATCAAACCCTCCAATCTCATGCTGGTGCGCGAGAGCGATGGAGACGTGCTCGTGAAAGTGATCGACTTCGGGCTCGTCAAGTCCGCAATTGCTCGGAACGCCTCCGTGAATGGCCTGACAGCGGGTGGGTTCGTGGGCACGCCATATTTTGCCAGTCCGGAACAACTCGAGCAAAAGGATGAAGACGTGCGTTCCGACATTTATTCCCTGGGCGTGACGCTTTGGTACATGCTCACCGGCAAACCGACCTTCAGCGGCTCCCTGGCCAGCGTCATTGCGCAGCATCTCGACAAGTCCCCTCCTTTCGAGACGCTGGCTCTGCTTCCTTCTGCAGTCGTCGCCTTGCTTCGCCGTATGCTTGAAAAGGACATTGCGCGACGCGTTCAGTCACCCAGCGAGTTGCGAGTCGAGCTCAAGCGCCGCATCGAGGATTTGCGGGGCGCTGCATCCTCATCGCGCAATATTCCATCAGGCAGAGCCTACCAGGACGTGGAGTTGAGCAGTTCCCGCGATCTGAGTTCGCAGCCCAGGGTTGGTTCGGTGCTCAAGGGCCGTTATCGGTTGATCGAAGACCTCAACCCCTCGGAGGCCGGCGGTGCTTTTCATGCCGAGGACGAAAGGTTAAAGCAACGTGTGGCGCTGCGCATTTTGCACGGCGACTCGGCGGCCTTTTCCATGGCGGGTCAGGAAGCTGCGCAGGCGCAGAAGGCGACGCATCCGAATTTCGTCAAGGTTCTGGCTTTGGAACGCGAGGGAGATTTCGGTTTTATCGTGCTCGAGTGGATGGAGGGATTTTCCCTGATCGATTTGGTACGCGCCCGGCGGGAATTGCCCGTGCGAGAGGTGCTCCAGCTCGTTTCCCAGTTGGTTGCCGCCGTTGATGCGGCTGCCAGCTTCGGACTCAAGCCTGATATCAGTCTCTCGGGGATCTTCGTTCAATTTCCCGAAGGCCTTGAAGCCTCCTCGACGGAGGTGCTCTTGAATTGTCCCGTTGATGAGTGGCCGGCCTGGCTGGCGAAGATCCACGTGGTGGGGGGCGCCCGCGAACTGGACCCCTCAGCTACCGTCGCGGCCAGCCAGACGGTCTCCTCCGACGAAAAATCTGCGATGGTGAGCCGCCTCGCCGCGCTAACTTACGGATTGCTTGGTGGGGACCCGGAGAACTTTATCCCGCTTGCAAAGCTCGACTGGGAGACCACCGCGGTGCTGCGCCGCGGGTTTTCCGTCGATCACGGTTTTTCGAGTGCCACGGACTTCTATGAGACGTTAAACCGGGCGCGCTCTTCGGATAGTGGACCGCGGCGACCCGTCGCGGCGGCGGTGGAATCTTCGATACCTGAGACGCCGCCGCCGGCGCTTCTTCCGGTTAAGGAAGACACAAAATTGTCATCGCCCGCCGGTCCAGCCCCGCGCCGATGGCTGCGGATCTCGGCGGTAATCCTTGGGGTTGCTGCATTGTTTGGAGGCGCCGGGGTAGTGTGGAAATCTCTTCAGCCGCAAGCCGCCCCTGTGCCTGCGGTTGTACCTTCACCAAGGAATGCTTCGAATGGCGCAGCTGTGACGCTCTCACCGCCACAGGCCGGAAAACCTTGGACCAACACCCTTGGTATGGGCTTTGTGCCGGTCGGCGGCATTCATATGGCGGCCTTCGAGACGCGCGTTCGCGACTTCGACGCCTTCGTGCAATCGACTCGGTACGACGCCGAGGGCGGAATGAGTTCCGCGATGAGGCAGGAGGGCTTCCAGCGCCGCAACCTGAACTGGAAGTCGCCGGGCTTTCCGCAGACGCCGGATGACCCGGTCGTGGGCGTGTGCTGGGAAGATGCTGATCAGTTCTGCACTTGGTTGACAAAGAAGGAGCGCACCCAGGGAGCAATCACTGCGTTTCAACGCTATCGCCTGCCTACCGACCGCGAATGGAGTGATGCCGTTGGACTTCCGCATGAGGAAGGGGCCACACCGGGAGAGCGAAGCGGGCGCTTGAAGCGGGTCTACCCATGGGGTGGCGCCATGCCGCCGCCGGAAGGCGCAGGCAACTACGCGGGGGAAGAATCCCGGCAGGGCGCACCAGCATCCTGGCCATTTCTGAACGGCTATCGCGATGCCTTTCCGCGAACTGCGCCGGTCGAGGCGACGTCCGCAAATTCCCTCGGCCTTCACGGCCTCGGTGGCAACGTCTGGGAGTGGTGTATTGACCGATTCAACCAGTCCACCAAGTGGCGTGTTTTGCGCGGCGGCTCATGGGCGACGTCACGCTCGGAGGAAATGCTCTCGTCTTACCGGCGTGGTTATGATCCGTTGTTCCGGATGGATGACGCGGGATTTCGCTTCGTCATTGCCCCTGAAGGAAGCCAGCGATGAAACTGCTCAAATTCAACCTGATCTTCATTCCCCTGCTTGCCCTGTGCCTGGGTGCTGTTGGTTATACCGCAAGAGAGCTGCTTTTGGAGAATGCTCGCCAGCAAGTGATCCAGAATGCTCGCATCATGATGGAGACAGCTCTCTCCAGCCGCACCTACACCACCAAGCAGGTCGCGCCGCTGCTCCAGCAAAAAAACTTTAAGCTGCAAAGCGCGATTGCCGAGCTTCAAAAGACGCTCGACGAACTTCCGAAGACGATCGATGTCGACGCGGCCAAGGACGTTCGATCCAACGTGAGACGCGGCTTCCTTTTGGCGCAGCAGCGCGCAATTGAAGCCCAGCAGCGGCTTATCGACTCCATAAAGGACAAACCCGGAGAGCTTCTAGACACCGAGTTCCATCCGCAATCCGTTCCAGCCTTTGCCGCCACCGAAATCTTTGGTTACCTGCGCGAAAAGTTTCCCGACTATTTTTATAAGGAAGCCACACTCAACCCAACGAACCCGCGCAACCGGTCCACCGATTGGGAAACCGACGTGGTGAATCAGTTCCGCGCGGAGAATGCTACTAGCACCGAGTTCATGAGCACTCGCGAGACACCGGCTGGAACATCCCTTTTTCTCGCGCGACCAATCAGGATCAACAACGTGAGCTGTCTGCAGTGTCATAGCACCCCTGACAAGGCTCCTCCCGAAATGATCAAACTCTATGGTACCGCGAACGGCTTCGGATGGAAGATGGATGAAGTGATTGGCGCGCAGATCGTTTCCGTGCCAATGTCGCTCCCGCTGAATATGGCGAACCAAACTTTTCAATCGCTCATGAAATGGCTCGCAGGAGCCTTCCTCGGCATCGGCGTGATCGGAAATCTCGCCGCGGCGATTGTCGTTCCGCGGAAACATTAAGAATTTCCATGGCTCTTGAGGCCCAGCTTAGAGCAATTCAATCAGCCTCAGCGATGCCAGCTAAAGTTCGAAACTTTATTTTCGGCGTCTTCACCAGCGTCGTCAAAGATGCTAATTGAAGCTCGGGCGGAAGCCTGCTTGCTTCCGAAATGAATCGGCAAACGGCCGGAAATAAGACCGGCGAAATTCGCCAAACGACTGCGACGAGGCTCTACGCGTTCCGAAATTGCGAACATACGCTCAAGGTAGATGGCTAGTCTCGTCGCAAGATTTCATGCTCTGCTGCGTTCGGCGGGTTGGCGCGAGTTTGTGCTGTTGCTCGCGGTAGCCGCGATTTGCGGCAGCATAGTGACTTTCGTTGGCGTGACGGACATGGTACGCGACGGCGAACTGCATGAAGCAGAGATCCGTTTGATGAGGGATCTCCGGTCTGCCGAGGATCCGTCACGTCCCATCGGTCCGTCTTGGCTGGAGCGTTGGAGCCGCGAAATTACAGCGTTGGGAAGCGGAACGGTGCTTGCGCTGATGACCTCACTAGTCGTGGGATATTTGTTGATCGAGCGTTGGTATGCTTCCGCTGTGCTGTTGCTGGCGTCAGTTGGCGGTGGGACATTGTTGACCGCTGGCCTCAAAGGATTTTTTGACCGGGACAGGCCGAATGTGGTTCCACATCTGACGGACGCTTTGTTTCAGAGCTATCCGAGCGGGCATTCCATGATGTCTTCGGTCGTCTACCTGACGTTGGCGGTGCTCCTCGCGCGAACGATGAAGCGGCGAGGGGTGAAGATCTATTGTGTGAGCGCGGCGCTGCTTCTGAGCTTTCTGGTCGGATTGAGCCGGGTGTATCTTGGCGTGCATTACCCTACTGACGTTGTCGCCGGATGGGCCGGCGGGACAGCCTGGGCTCTGCTTTGCTGGCTCACGGCCTATTGGCTTGAGAAGCGTGGAACGGTCGAGCCGGAGCGAAAATGATTCGGGTTCTGCATTTACCCGGTTTTGGACACGCGCAATGGCACTCTTACCGGCGATTTCCGAGCATGAAGTATCTCCGCAAGCATGCCGCTCAGAGTGGAAAGTTGGGTTGGATTGTTCTGTGGCTCCTAGGGGTTCCCATACCGATCCTCCTTTTCTTTTTCTTGATCCGCGGTTGCACATGATAAGAGCTCCCAAGGGAAGCCAGCGCGGGATTTTTAAACATTTGCGGTCCGTTTGCACCGGCGATAATTGCGACCCGGATTAACTGGCTCGCGGAGAAGCTTTGACGGGACGCTCGAAGCATGGCCCACTTGAGCATGTATGCAGCACCAACCGCCGATTCCTGAATTTACCGCTGTCGCTATCCCGATGTGGGCGGCATGAGCGCGACCGAGAAAACCGCGAAGCCGCGCCGGCGCCGCTGGCTTAAGCGAATTGGTCTCGGGCTGCTCGCACTCGTCGTCCTGCTGGCGATCTTTCACCGGCCGTTGTTTTTCGAAGGCACGCGTTACTTTGTCGTTCGCGCTGCCAAACAGCAGCACCTCGATCTTTCCTACGAAATGAGCGGGTCGATCTTGACGACGCTGAGCATATCCAACTTGCGTGCAACTCCCACCGAGCCGGGGCCGGTTCAACGCTTGGAGATCGGCACACTCAATCTGCAGTACAGCTTGATCGGGCTGATCCGCCACGGTCTGCCAGGACTCCTTCAGCTGGTTGATGCGCGCAATGCTTACATCGAAGTAACTCCCGGCGAACCCTTGCCGCCGGAGAAAGAAAGGAAGCCCCAGCAATTCAAGTTTCCAGCGCTGTTTCCCGATTTGCTAAACATCGAGAACGTCAATTTCATCGCTCATGGTCCGAATGGCAACACCGAACTGGCCGGCTTCTCCCTTAGCCTGCTCCCGGATCGCCCGGGGATTTTGAAGATTCAGACCCTGGATATTCCGGGCGTACACCGATGGACCGAGGTTTCCGGTGCCACCACATTTCGCGATCGCAATTTGATGATCGAAGATCTCAGGATCGGATCCGAGATCTCGCTCGATAAGTTCAATCTCGACGCTTCAAAGCTCGACGACGGCGAGCTTGGTCTCGGCTTAAACGGCACCTTTTTCGACGCGCCCACGACAATCGCGGTCCAAGTGTCCGACTTGAATGCGACCAACCGCCTGAAGGTCAAAGCCAATAGCTCCGGTCTGCTTTTCGACAAGCTTTGGAAATACCTCAACCTTTCTATCCCCCTCCATGGTACCCTCGGCCAGCTGGCAGTGACCTTTGAAGGCGAACCCGGAAAGCCGTCGGGATGGTCCGGGCATGGCGAGGCGCACTTGTCCGGCGCGGTCTTCGATCGACAGGCGCTTGGCGACATTGCACTTAGCGTGAACCTTGCGGACAAGCGCGCCAAGGTTAAGCTCGCTGATCGCCTGGACCAGGATAACCGCGTCGACTTCGAGGCGGATTTGGCACTTCCCGAAACGCCCAACGACTTTGCTAAGACATCCGCATCCGGCCGACTCGAGATTTTTACACCGGATCTCGTCGCGCTCAGCCTTCCCCTGGACATAATCGGCGATCTGGCCGCGACTACCGATTTTCAGCTCCTGAATGGAAGGCTTTCCGCCCAGACCGTGATCGACTCTTCCGGTCTGGCATTTTCCGGCACCGAGCTTACGGAAGCGCACTTTACAGTGCACATCGATAAGGATCTGACGACCAAACCGGATGCACCCTTTTTCGAAACTCTTGTTACTCGGCTCGACGGCGGGATCAAGAGTGTTCGATTCCAGAATTATGTCGCTGATTCCCTGAATCTCGCGGTTGCCAGCCGGGAGGCCGACGTTTCGATCGAGCGTGTCACGCTTGCCAAAGCGGCAAACACCGCGACCCTCCACGCGAGCTACGCGCTGCCGGCGGACCTCAAGTCGTGGGACGGCCAGCCGCTTGACTTCGATCTCGTCATCGACGCGCCGGAGCTAAGCGCTTTCGTTGCACCGGACAGCGGAATGAACCTGAAAGGCGCGCTGCGGATCACAGGAAAAGGAAGCTCGCGGGATCGGGTCTACAACGGCAACTTCGAAATCACCGGTCGCAAGGTCGACTTACAAGGACTGCCTGTTCGCACGATCGATGGGCGCCTCGAGGTGGCCGATAATCAGGCGCGGCTTTCGCAGCTCGACGTGGTTTTCGATGACAAAAACTCAATCCACGGTGGCGCGAATGTCCATCTTGCGGAGCCGTTCGACTACGGCGGCTCGTTCGACGTCCAGCTCACAGATCTGTCCCTCTTCCAACCGTTGCTTGAACAGGAAGCTGTGGCGCCAACTCTTGGGGGATCGCTGCGGCTCGCGTGGAAAGGCAAGGGCGATCTACGCGCCTCACAGCATACCGGCGATGCGACGATCGAGCTCACCGCCGGGCAGTTCGGGGACGTCAAGGACCTAAGCGCGCGCGCGGCGGCTTCGTACTCCCCGCAATTCATCAATGTGCCCGACCTTCGGGCTACGGTGGGGCAATTTGGCGAGGCGGTCCTTTCGCTTTTCTGGAAAGACAATCGCCTAAGCCTTTCCAATCTTTCTGTCCGGCAAAAGAAACTCACGCTTCTCGAGGGTTCGGCTGAAATTCCGCTTCACCTTGCCGAGGCGAATCAACCCGACCGCCTCATTCCCGATAGCGAACTCATCAAGGTTTCATTGCGGACCAAGGATCTCGATCTGCGTACGCTCTTTATCCAGTTGGGAGAAAAGAAGCCGCCCGTTACTGGATTAATTAATCTGGATGTCAACGCCGAAGGAACGCTCGATGACTTGATTGCAAAAGCCGCACTGCGCGCAACTCGGATTCAATCCACCGAAGCGACAAAGTTCGCCCCGGCTGATGGCTCGCTCAATCTCGAGCTAAGCGGGGACCGGTTGCGTCTCAATGGTGAAGTTCGACAGAAGCTCATCCAGCCACTGCGGATCTCCGGCGACGTTCCCTTTGACATTCCTGCCATCAGGAAGAACCGCCAAATTGATCCGCAGACGCCCATCGATCTTCGCATCTCCATGCCGCGCTCGTCGCTGGATTTCGTCAGCAGCCTGATTCCCGCGCTTCGTCTAAGCCGCGGAACAGCTACTATTGATGTGAACGTCACAGGGACCTTCGGGCAACCGAATCTCTCCGGCGGCATCGCCGCGGACCTCTCGGCGCTTCGCTTCGCAGACCCGATTCTTCCGCCAATCGCAAATGTAATACTTCGGATCAACTTCACGCGCGACCGGGTGACGATAGATCGCCTCAGCGTCGGTCTGGGCGGCGGATCGATCAATGCCGGCGGAAGCATCAGCATGACGCCCCTCAACAATCCAGTTCTCGATATTCGCCTTAACGGTCGCAACGCCCTCGTTGTTCAGAACGATATGATCAGCGTGCGCGCTTCCGCCGATCTCCAAGTGAACGGGCCTCTGAATGCGGCGAGCGTCAAGGGAAATCTCTTTGTCACGAGAAGCGGGTTCTTTAAGGACATTGATATTCTCCCCATCGGCCTGCCTGGCCGCCCCGCTCCTCAACCTGCGATGCAGCCGCTCTTGATCAGCTTTCCCAATCCGCCCCTGCGGGATTGGAAGTTCGACATCGCGATTCGGACCGCAGATCCCTTTCGCATTCAAAGTAACCTTGCTAACGGTCGCATCACCGGCAATCTCACCTTTGGCGGGACAGGTCTTGAACCATGGCTGGACGGAACGCTCTACGTAGAGAAGCTCACAGCGACGCTGCCCTTCAGCCAGCTTCAGATCGATTCAAGCGTCATCTATTTTTTACGGGACGATCCTTTCATGCCCCATCTGAATTTGCGGGGAAGGTCCACCATTCGCGAATATCATATAAATGTTTTAATCACCGGGCCATTGACAAAGCCGGAAGCGGTCTTCAGCAGCGATCCGCCGCTTTCGCAGGCCGAAATCGTTTCCCTGATTGCCACCGGCTCGACCACCCGGGAGCTTTCCAGCGATCCCAATGTGCTGGCCGGACGTGCCGCGATTCTTCTCATTCAAAAGCTCTATCGCAGCGTTTTCCGCCGGAACAAACCTCCTGCGGCCGGCGATTCGTTTCTTAGCCGAGTCCAGCTCGATCTCGGCGCAATAGATCCGCGAACTGGAAAACAGACGACGACCCTAAGTATTCCAGTGTCGGATCAACTTGTCCTTGTCGGTGGGCTGGGTGTTGACGGCAATTTCCGCGGGCAAGTCAAATACCTCCTGCGATTCAAATGAAGCGCATCTGCCTGATTCCGGCCCTCGCGATGGCGGTTGTCCAAACTTCCGCTCAGACCGATGCGCCGCCGGTAGCGGAGCAATCGCCTGCTCCGGGTAGTTCGCCCAGATCGAATGTTTCGCCGTCGGCCAAACGGGGTAAGCTTCAGGTTGAGTTCGCAGGTACGTCCGCCTTCAAAGACTGGCAGTTGCGCGAAGGGATCGCTCGCCAGATTCAATCCATTGAGGAGTTCGGCCTCGATGAGGCGAATGTGTACGACGCGGAGTTCTTCCTGGAGTCGTTCTACCGAAGGCATGGCTATTCTCAAGCGTCGGTCACTTCGAATATTCTGGGCCCTTGGCGCCTGCGTTTGACCGTAAATGAGGGACTGCTTACCCGGGTCGGCGCGATTACCTACAAGGGCAATAATGCCTACCCGGATGCCACTCTAACCAATTATTTGCTTGGCCCCATCCGTGAGCGCTATCCTCGAATCCGAGAGGATACACGTCTACCCTTCATCGAGGCGGATCTTTTCTTCGGAGCGGAACTTATCAGGCGCCTCTATGCTGCGGAAGGCTATCTGAATGCCGTGGTCAATCCTCCCGAGATAACAATGAACGCCGACAATACCTCGGCTGCAATCTCTTTGACCATCGAGGAAGGCATCCAGTTCCGTTTTGGCGCGATGCAATTCGAGGGTCCAATCGTCTTTCCTCGCGAAACACTTCTTGCGGAGATCACTGAGGATACAAAATCCTTTTACACCCCCGGAAGGCTGGCCTCGGCGCGACGGAGACTCGAAGACTTCTACAAGAAGCGGGGCTACTTCACGGTCAGCGTCGACGCAGGCGGAGATCCCGCGACGGCTCGTGACGGGAAGGTGCGGGTCGTCTTCCAGATCGAGCCTGGTCCGATCTACCGATTCGACGGTGTGACCGTGAGCGGCACCCAACGCGTCAAACCGAGGTTTATTGAAAAGCGTCTCCGTCGATTACAAGGACAAGTATACGACCCCGAGCTGATCGACCGCCGATTTCGCGAGCTCATCGAGAGTGGCCTTTTTCGAGATCTGCGCATCACACCCCAGGCCATCGACAGCGACCTTGTGCGATTGGATGTAAGTGTTGAGGAAGCGAAGTCGAAGGAAATTGGTCTCGGCCTCGGCTATGGCAGCTTTTACGGCCTCATCATCGACGTGAACTATACGGACCGAAATCTCTTTGGAACAGGACGGCGGCTAAGCCTAACGCCAGAATGGAACCAACGCGGCTTCAGCGGGGAAGTCATCTACACCGACCCGTGGCTCTTCGACACTGATTACCGTCTCAAGCTGCGCCTTTACGCGCTCACTTCCACACTCAAGGGCTACTCAAAGAATGAAGTTGGATTTTCACCCAGCCTGTCTCGCCAAATCACCGATCATTGGGAAGTATCGGCGTTTGTGCTCGTGAAGTACGTCGCTCTCACGGACATATTGATCTCCCCTTCCAGTCTGGTGGGACCCGAGGACTATTCGGTCGTCGGCATCGGAGTATCGCAGACTCTCGACTACCGCAACAACAAGGTATTGCCTACCAGGGGCTTCATCTTCGACACCTCGATCGATTTCGCTCCCAATGGCATCGGGGCTATTTCGTTCATCCGCGGCCGTATCCGTTTCTCCTACTACGTGCCCGTGACAGCGAAATCCTCGCTTGCCCTCGGCGTTCGAGCGGGCCTCATCTCTCCTCTGAGCAGCCAAGAGCTCCCGATCGATGAGCGATTCTTCAACGGAGGCGCCACAACCGTGCGCAGCTTTTCCGAGCTTACCCTAGGGCCCAGAGATAACGCGGGCTATCCTCTTGGCGGTGAGAGCTTCACGGTCTTTAACATCGAATATACATTTCCCATCTGGGGCGACGTGTATGGCGCACTGTTTGTGGATGCCGGCAATGTCGTGCAAAATGCGGCAAACTTCGGAGTGGAAGATATGCGCTACGCTCTTGGCGGCGGTCTTCGATACAACCTCCCCATCGGCGCTATTCGCCTCGACTACGGACTGAATCCTTCGCCAAAGCCGGGCGAGGCGCAGGGCGCTTTCCATTTCGCAATCGGAGTGGCCTTTTAGAGCCAAATTGCGATCCATTTGCATAAACAAGGCGAGCCTTCGCGAAATTCCAGGACGGACGGGCATTTCTATCCATATTCAGATCATGCCTGACACTGACGTTTTCACTCATCGCTTTATTCCTGTAGGAAGAAGAGGGCCGGTCCTGCTTCTCTTGCACGGCACCGGCGGAAACGAAGAGGACTTGCTTGATCTTGGCCGGTCGCTACATCCTGGCGCCGCTTTGCTCAGTCCAAGAGGAAAGGTCCTCGAAAATGGCATGCCCCGCTTTTTCCGCCGTCTGTCCGAAGGGGTATTCGATGAGGAGGACCTGATTCGGCGAACTCACGAACTCGCCGACTTCGTCGCCGCCGCTGCTGTCGAGTATGAGCTTAAGACCCGGAAGATCGTTGCCATCGGCTACTCAAATGGCGCAAATATCGCCGCGAGCATCCTTCTCTTGCGGCCAGGGACATTGGCGGGCGCGGTGTTATTGCGGGCAATGCTCCCGATTATTCCGGAAAGCCTGCCGAATCTTGCCGGGATTCCGGTGTTCCTCGCAGCCGGGAGAAAGGACTCCTTCATTCCGCCGGAAGGCACAGAGCAACTCGCAACCCTCCTGCAGAAAACCGGCGCCGACCTCACCCTGCGATGGAGCGAGCTCGGGCATCAGCTCGAACCTGAAGAAATAGATGAGGTAAGGCTTTGGCTAAAACGTAGGTTTCCCTGAATTGTAGAAATGGTATCTAGCACCTAATACGTCATTAATGCTATTTAATTACTTAGAATATGTATTTGATTTTGAGCCGAGGAATTTTGAAACATGAACAGAATAACGCGTGCAGTGCTTGTTGGAGATGCTCCAATGAAAAAGCAAGGCGTCGAATTCTCGCTATCGGTGCTCGACTTGTGTCCTATTATTGCCGGGGGCACCGCAGCGGATTCTCTTCGCCGCTCCCTTGATCTCGCCCGCCACACCGAAAAACTCGGTTATCAGCGTTTTTGGGTGGCCGAGCATCACAGCATGCCGGGAATCGCCAGTGCGGCGACCGCTGTGGTTATCGGCCACATCGCGGGGGGAACTTCGAAAATTCGAGTTGGTTCAGGAGGAATCATGCTTCTCAATCACGCCCCGCTGGTGATCGCCGAACAGTTCGGAACTTTGGAGTCGCTATACCCCGGCCGGATCGATCTTGGCCTCGGTCGCGCGCCCGGCACCGATCAAGCGACAATGCGGCTCCTACGTCGAAATCTGGACACCGCAGGCGAGGATTTTCCGCAGAAACTGGAAGAACTCCGGAGTTTCTTCAATCCGCCGACACCAGGACAGCGTATTCGCGCTGTGCCGGGAGCCGGGCTTGACATCCCGATCTGGCTCCTGGGATCCGGCGGGTTCAGCGCACAACTCGCAGGGGAACTCGGATTGCCATTCGCCTCGGCGGGCCATTTTCGCCCGACAACATCCTTCCAGCACTCGAACTTTATCGACGCAGCTTTCGGGCGTCGGCGAACCTGGACGAGCCGTATGCGATGGTTGGCATCAACGTCTTTGCCGCAGACACGGACAAGGAAGCGGAGCGTCTAGCGACATCGCATTTTCAAGCGCATCTGCGACTCGCGAAGGGAGTTCCCGTCGAGCTTCCGCCGCCTATGAATACTTTTGAGGAAGTTTGGAAGGGCCAGCCTGCCGAACTGCCCTTCGTACGTAGTTCGATCATCGGAGGTCCGTCTACGGTCCAGGCGAAGTTACGATCGTTAGTGGAGGTCACCGATGCCGACGAATTGATAATTCATTCGATGATCTTTGATCACCAGGCTCGGCGGCGCTCCTATGAAATCGTGTGGGAAGTCGCCGGTTCCAGTGCGATGGCCACCATCGAGGCATAGCAACGGGCGCAAGGAAATAACCGGGCAGAGTTGCTCCTCGTTCTTCCCCTGGGATTTTTCAGGCGAAGGAGGGCCGCGGTAGCAGCACGATTTCATTTATCAAAGGGAAGCAGTCAGCAATTTTCATCCATTTGGTATAGGGTGTGATCATGCATCTTCACGGTATCCATCATCTCACAGCGATCACGGCAAACGCGCGGGGCAATCACGCCTTTTACACGGATGTGCTGGGAATGCGCCTTGTGAAAAAGACCGTCAACCAGGACGACGTCTCCGCCTATCACCTCTTCTATGCCGACGGGAAGGGCAATCCCGGCACGGACTTGACTTTTTTCGACTGGCCGGCTGTTCCTGAGCAGCGAGGTACTCGTAGTATCGCTTGCACCGGACTGCGCGTCGGCGGAGAGGCCGCGGTGCAGTGGTGGAAGGAACGCTTTGAGAATCGCAAGGTGCGCCAACGTGAAATCGTCGAGCGGGACGGACGGTTGACGCTTGATTTCGAAGATCCTGAAGGCCAGCGCTTCAGTCTCATCGACGACGGGGCAAGTGGGGAAGCGCACCCTTGGGAAAAGAGCCCGGTTCCAACCGAGTATCAGATACGGGGCCTGGGGCCGATTACGATCAGCATTCCCAATCTCGATCGCACAGGCCGGATGCTTCAAGAACTCCTCAACATGCGCCCTGCGCGGGATTACGAAGGGAACGGCAGATCCACGGTGCACGTCTACGAAATGGGCCCGGGTGGGCCATCTGCAGAATTGCACGTCGCGGTCGAGCCGGAGCTTCCGCCGGCCCGGCAGGGAGCCGGCGGCGTGCATCATGTCGCCTTGCGCACAACTCTCAGCGACTACAACGGATGGGTAGATCGCCTCGTACAGGCCCGTGTTCCGTCGAGCGGGCCGGTGGATCGGTACTATTTTCGCAGCCTCTATTTTCGTGAACCCAATGGCATTCTTTTCGAGATTGCCACGGACGGGCCTGGCTTCACGGCTGACGAACCGCTTGAGGCTTTGGGAGAACATCTTTCACTTCCTCCGTTTCTCGAGCATCGCAGGCGAGAGATCGAATCCGCCCTCAAGCCGATCAATTAGCGGGCATCGACGTACACCCAAGCACGAACTCCCGAAAGCAGAGTCGCGGAAATGCGCTTGTAATCGGACACCTCGTAAGTGTCTGCGTTTCGAAGCTCCTCCGCGGTGACTTCGAAAGCCGTTCCGTACACGATGTCAGATTCGCGGCCAGTGAACCTAACTATCGGATGATGGGTCTTTCCGCTCGTTGCGACGACTGAGGCATCTTCGATCTTCATCAGCGACTCCTCAAAGCCAGGCAAACCATCTGCCGTACCGGCAAGCCTCCGTCCGAATGTAGCGAGCTGCACTGACTCAAGTTGCAGCGTGCCGTATGAGAATAAGAGTTCTTGATTCAAGGTAGCAAGAATAGCTCCCTTGAAGGCGCGGGCGCGCACGAACGTTGCCGCAACTCCATGCCCAAAGTGAATCTCGGACGCATGGGGCGGAACTAAGGCTCATTGAAAGGCTGCGGTGAGCCTTGGTCTTTCCTGTTAAGGTCTTTGTTCTGCAAAGTCTGCCTGTGTTGCAAGAATCGCATAATCGCGTCGGCGGCCGCATCCGCTATGCGATGCTGGATTTCTGGTGTTTGCAATGAAGCCTCTTCGTTCCGGTTGACGATAACGCCACACTCAAGGAGCACAGCCGGCATTGCGGCCGTCTTAAGCACGACCAGGTCATCAAACTCATAAAGTCCAAACTGTTCGTCCACCAAGTTTCGGCGCTCTCCTGGAATCTGCTCGGCGTGATGCAAAGTTGGAGAGAATTCCCGGGCAACCATCGCCGCACCGAGTAAACGTGCAAAATGCAGGCTTTCGGCGAATTTCGGATTTCTTCGAGAGACAAATATGGAGAAGCCTTTAAATTTGTCCGAGTAGAGCTGCGTCTTTCCATTCACCTCCCATTCTTTCAGGTACCGGGCCTGCACCGAATCGTGGTGTACGGAAAGAAACAAAACCGCACTCCTTCTCGCTGCGCGTCTAGTGCGTTCCTGAAGCGACATAGGTTTGCCCTCGGGATTAATAATGAGCGCATCGACCTTGCCGGAATTCTTTAGCGATTCATCCAATGCCTTAACGATTTTTCTATTAAAGTAGTATTCGCCCACTCCCCTGGCGCTGTCGGCTCCCGGGTGATTGATCGTGTGCCCGATATCCAACGCGACAACCGGTTTGACCTCCGAACCCGCACTAGACGCGATCGCCATGCAACACACCAGATAATAGAGAAGTGCTTGGCGTCTCATCCCAAATCGTGAACAAGACTATCGCCAGTCATCAATCAGATAAACGTCCGATCGGTTGTAACCCGCTTCGTTCGGTTTTTCCATCGCCACACCTAAAAGGTAGGTACGAAAGCCACGCGTGAGCATCTGGCGATAAGCCTCATGGCGGGCTGTATTGACTCCGGCGACGAGGCGCGACGAGTTTTGCGACGAGGCCAATTCTTCGCAGGCATCGAGCAAGCGGTTGAAATCCTGCTTCGCATCTGCGCTCGGACGCGTCGCTCCAAACTTGACATAGCAAACACCGCTCCCGGCTTCCGTTCCCGCTCCACTGTGGCAGACAGCCAAACCGGTCAACTTGCTGTCGTTCCAGAGAAGAACAGTGTCGCCTAACTTCTGATCGGCGACAGCGCGAATTTCATATCCTACGTCTAGCCCTTCGTAGATTGTGTCGGTTAGCTCGCGGCAGGCGTCCAAGATTGCGGTTCGCTCGCTCGTTGGCGCGTCGGACAATTTGGTCCATTCTGAAGCGCGCCCGGATGGCTCGACCGGCTTAGACATATTCGCGGTCAGAAAACGTGGGTAGAACCCGAACTTCTGATACAGACCAATGTGTTTCTGACTCTGCGCGAAAGTGAAAAGGCCGGCGTGCCTTGTTTGCCATTTGTAGAAGCATTCCATAATCGGTTCCATCAACCGCTTGCCCACTCCTCTGTCCCATAAATCGGGACGAACCGTCAACGGCCCGAAGAAGCCGACACTGCCCCAGTTAGCGGCAAAATTTGAACCGACGACTTCGTTGTTGATTTCGGCGGCGAAAGCGGCGTTCGGATTGGCCCTCCAACGTGTCCGCACATAGCCGGCATCACCCATAAAAGATCGAGGATCGGGAAAACCGAGAAATGTGCCGAAAGCCAGCCGCATAATATGATCGGCAGTAACTAAATCGCTCTCTTGAAGCGGACGCACAGAAATATCTCGTTTCGATGCTCCTTCGGGCTGCAATTGAAGGTTCATGAGGATTCATTTTGTGCAAAGCACTCACTGCGTGTTCTCTGAAGCTCACCTGATTCGCGCGTGGAAAGCAAGTTCCAGCGGTGGGGGTCCATCGCATAATCAAAACGACATAAGGCTCTGAAAAGTCTCTTCCGCTTTCTCCTCGAAGCGCACTCCCACCCCCAGCAGACGAACACTTTTGCCACTGCGTGCGTAAGCCTCGTTAAGCAGCGCTTGAAAGGTTTCTCGGGTCGGGCGGGAGCTCAGACATTCTTTCGTCGTGCGTGCAAAATCGGAGAATTTTACTTTGACGAAGGCCTTGCGGATCGGACGCTGAGAAGCCTTTTGTTGCAACTCCGTCTCCAAGTCGACGACGAGCGCATCGATTGCGGTTCGGCATGCATCGAGGGAGGTCAGATTTTCTGAGTAAGTGCACTCATTGCTCAAAGACTTTCGAATCCGGTTGGGTTCGACCGGACGATCGTCCAGACCGCGGCAAAGGTGATAAAGCTCCAGACCCCATCGACCGAAGCGGTGGGTGATTTCGGCCAAAGAATATCGCTGAAGATCTTGACACGTGTGGATACCCAGACTCCCGAATTTACCTGCGCTCTTGGGTCCGACGCCCCAGAGCTTGCTCACGGGGAGTTTATTCATGAATGCCTCCACCTCGTCCGGCAGAACGGCGAATTGTCCGTCCGGTTTCCGCCAATCGCTCGCGATCTTTGCGAGCATTTTGTTCGGTGCTATGCCGGCGGAGCACGTAAGACTCGTAGCTGCGTAGATGCGGGCTCGAAGCTCTTTGGCGATGTCCCAAGCGTAGCGATCGAGTCCCGTCACGTCGAGGTATGCCTCGTCAAGAGAAAGCGGTTCGACCAGCGGCGTGTAACTCAGGAGAATTTTCCGGATCTTTGCGGATTCTGTGCGATAGAGATCGAACCGGACGGGGAGAAAGAACAGCTCCGGACACAATTCGCGCGCTTTAAAGCCCGGCATCGCTGAGCGGACGCCGAATCGTCGGGCCTCGTAGTTGCAGGTCGTGACCACGCCGCGCCGGCTTCCTCCGCCGACGGCCACGGGACGCCCCGCGAGCTCAGGACGTTCCCGGAGCTCAATGGCGGCGTAGAAGCAGTCCATGTCGAGATGGATGATCTTGCGCAAGGTCTATTGATTCGATTGGAAACGTAATTGTATTCGAAGAGCGATCAATGGGCGAAAAAGTGCCCGTTTCGAGGTGTCCTTCGCGCGCAGGGAGGCCGGATGCCTGAAGAAGGAGCAGGCTCAAAGGCTCACGGGTTCGTTCGAGTTTCGCCCGGATTGCGCGACCGCAATCATTTTCTAACGCACTGGTCAATACGCGGAACCAATGCATCATGCTTCCTATGTCGCTAAAGGACTACGCTAGAAAGCGAGACTTCGCCAAGACCAGCGAGCCAAAGGGGAAAGAATCGGCCAAATCCGGTCACCGCTTTGTGGTCCAAAAGCATGATGCGACTCGATTACACTACGATTTCCGATTGGAGCTCGGGGGGACATTGAAATCCTGGGCTGTCCCGAAAGGGATCCCTTTCGAGAAAGGGGAGAAGCGACTCGCCGTGCAGGTCGAAGATCATCCCATTGCCTATTTTGATTTTGAGGGAACTATTCCAAAGGGCGAGTATGGCGGAGGGACCGTCATGGTCTGGGATCGGGGCACATTCGAGCCGCTCTCGAAGGCTCCGGCAAAGGAACTCGCAGGCGGAAAGCTGCATTTTCTTCTGAACGGCGAGAAACTCCAAGGCGAGTGGTATCTGGTGCGTTTGCGCGACGAGAAACAGTGGTTGCTCATCCGCGGTGGAGAGGACATGCGTCCTGTCTCGAAAAAGCTCGATGACACCTCTGCTCTCTCGGGCAAGAGCATGAAGGAGCTGGCAAGGGGTGATCGGGTTTGGAGGTCGGGACCCGCGGTGAAATCGCGTCCTTCAGGGAGAAAGCCCACCCCTTCCACGCCGTTACCGGCATTTGTCGAGCCGATGAAGGCGCTTCTTGCCGAGTCGCCACCGCCCGGCGATTGGCTCTACGAGATAAAGTTCGATGGATTTCGAGCCATCGCGCTCAAGGGTGCCCATGAGACGCGGCTTCTTTCGCGCAACGAAAAGGACTTCGGGGGGAAGTTTCCAGAAGTGATCGGATCGATCTCCGAATTGAAGGTTCGGGACGCGATCATCGATGGGGAAATCGTCGCGCTCGATGAAAAGGGCCTCTCATCGTTTCAGTTACTTCAGGCATTCGAGCTGGGCCAAGAACGCCCGCCGATCTTCTTCTACGCTTTTGATCTCCTGCGCCTCGATGGAAAGGATTTACGAGAGCGACCACTGATCGAACGAAAAGCGACACTCCAAAAGCTCTTAAAGAATCCGCCGGGAGTCATCCGCTTTTCGGCCTCGTTGGGCGAAGACGTCGAAGAACTTCTTCATCAAGCGCGCGGAATTGGGCTGGAAGGACTCATTGGCAAGCGCAAGGATTCTCGTTATGAATCGGGCAGGCGGAGCGGTGCTTGGATAAAGCTAAAGTTTCAGCGCGAGCAGGAGTTCGTCATCGGTGGCTATACGGCTCCAAGCGGCACACGAAAGCATTTTGGCGCGCTGCTGGTGGGCGTTTACCACGGTAAAGAGCTCAACTTTGTCGGGAAAGTCGGAACGGGTTTCAATGTGGCGCTGCTAAGAAACCTTCACACCCGGTTTGAGAAGATTCGGCGAGACACTTGCCCATTCGCCAACCTGCCGGAAAAGAGAACCGCACGATATGGTCAGACCATCACAGCTGCGGAAATGAAGCGATGCCGCTGGGTCGAGCCGACCATGGTTTGCCAGGTAAAATTTTCAGAATGGACCCGCGACCAAAAGCTTCGCCAACCCGTCTTCCTCGGAATTCGCGAAGACAAAGACGCGCAGGATGTTGTCCGCGAGAAAGCGCGCTGAAGAGGAGTGATCGCAAGCCACTCGGTTGAGCGAGATAGCTGGTGAGCCATTGGTAGGCACGCCGAGCGCCGCCGCCAGCTTTGGGGCGAGCGCCCGGTAGAGAGGAATGCCAATCCCGGTAGAGGGCTCCCTCACCGTAACCATTTCCGGACGGACGATGGGAATGACCTGGTGATTGTGAATTTCGCGCAGCAGATCGTGCCAATCCGTCTCTGGAAGGAACGTGCCGTCCATGCCTGCCCAACAGACTAGCAAGGTCGGCCTTCGTAAGGAAAGTACAGTATTACTGGATCGACAACTATCTCGGTCGGCAATCAGTGCAGACAAGGAAGCGAAGCGCGTGGCCGTCAATGAATGACGTCGTAAGGAAAAGCAACGCACCGCAGTAATCGTGACTCGTTTTCTCCGCCGTTGCTGCGTAGAAAGAGGATACATGACAACAATGCACGTCGTGTAGCACAGTGTTGTGGACATTCTTATTTTCCAGCAACTTGCCGTTTCGCTCGGCTTAGGGTTGCTTTTGGGTCTGGAGCGCGAGCGGCGGGGATCGTCGATCGGCGGCATTCGCACGTTTCCCATTATTTCACTCTTCGGAACGGTATGTGCCCAGGTCGGGCAGACCTTCGGCGGATGGGTCGTTGCGATCGGAATGCTCGCACTCGCTGCGATCGTAGTTTCCGCGAATTTTGCGCAAGTCAAGAAGGGCACTATCGATCCTGGCATGACGACAGAAGTCGCAGCTCTATTGCTCTACGGAGTAGGGGCGCTGATTGTGATCGGATACGTTGCTGCCGCGGTTGTCATTGCCGGCGCCATGGCCCTGCTCCTGCACTCAAAGAGGCCACTGCACAATTTTGCCAGCGCGGTCGGCGAGCGCGATATGCGAGCAATCATGCAGTTTGTTTTGCTCAGTCTTGTCATTCTTCCGATCCTGCCATCCGAGGATTACGGTCCTTACGGCGTTTGGAATCCTTTCAAGATTTGGCTGATGGTAGTGCTGATCGTTGGCATCAGTCTCGGAGGGTATGTTGCTTACAAATTCTTTGGCACTCGGGCAGGCTCGCTGCTCGGGGGCATTATCGGCGGGTTGGTTTCGAGCACCGCGACAACCGTTAGCTATTCGCGACGAGCCGCCTCGGAGGCCGCGTTAGCTCCTTTGGGTGCGTTTGTAATCATGACGGCCTCCTGCATTTCCATTGTGCGCGTGCTGGTGGAGGTCGCCGCAGTCGCGCCCGGCGAATTTGGAGCAATTGCGCTGCCACTCAGCGGCATGCTCGTGTTCTCCTTCCTGGTTGCCGTGGCGCTATTTTTGCCCAGCCGAAAGCAAGGCGCACAGATGCCGGAGCAGAAAAATCCCGCAGAGCTCAAACCGGCGCTTATTTTTAGCGCGCTATACGCCCTCGTCCTTCTGGCGGTCGCTGTCGCAAAGCAGCATTTTGGATCTGCGGGCCTTTACGTGGTGGCGGTCATTTCGGGCCTTACCGATCTCGATGCGATCACGCTTTCTACGGGGCAGCTTGCCGATTCCAAGACGATCGACACGATGACTGCGTGGCGGGTCATCGTCATCGCGATCATGTCAAATTTTCTCTTCAAGTTTGGCATCGTCGCCGCGCTGGGATCTCCGGCCCTCACGCGTTGGATCGGGTGCGCTTTCGCCGCCGTTATTGTCGCAGGAGGAGCAATCTTGCTGTTCTGGCCGACCTAGCATGAAGCGGTCTGGCTGACGGTTCCTCCTCCGCCGACAATTGATCGCGCTCAGCTGGAAGCGGGGGGCTTGCTTACCGGCTCCGTGATCAAGCGAAACGAGCCGTCGTCGTCACGATAAAAGCCGCGAAGAAGAACCTTGGCTGAATCGCCAAGCTTCTCGATTTTTTTTGAATTGCGGGCATCCTCCTTGCTCCAACCGCCCGAGATCACGCGGCCCCGTTTGTCGATAACTTCGTTCATGGGTCTCACGAGTTTTGAGTATTCTGCATCGCTCAACCGGACGCCTTGCAGATCTTTCCGATTATAGAGTGAAACCCACCAAGCGCCGTAGGCATCCGGCGCATTTTTTGGGGTAATCTCGATGGTGAGGTTTCCCGCCTGGGCGATCCCCTTGTCGAGACCCAGCGAATAGAGAGTGCCGATCTCCTCGCGCGTCGTTAGAAATCCCGCCAGGTATCCCCGAAGAATCTTTCGCAAATTCGTTTTTCCAGACCTTGAGCCGTAAATTCCAAGCTCAACGCCCGCAGGATTCTCGGGGTCCCCATAAATGTTCAGTTCGATGTCGTTGTTCACGCGGAAGGATTTATAGGGGACATTCTTGAAATCCCCGACGTCAATCACAGTTGCGGGAATTTCCACGAGGGACTTGATGGCGTCGTGCGTACGGAGATCGTTGGCGATGACGCGCCAGGAAGGCAACTTGCCTTTGCGATTAAGGTCCGTGTAGAGCGCTTTGGTATCGGAGTTGTCGTTGATGCGCACGATTTTGCTCTTGGGATACGCGAGCTCTTTGAACTTTTGCTGCATCAATACGGTGTCCCTTGTGTTCTTGATGATAAGCCCACGGACGATGGTTCCATCCTTAAGAATGATGCTGTCGGGCGCGCGAAACGAGTCGTCGGCCGCGCGCAAAGAGGCGCCAAAGAAAATCGAAAGAAAAATCGCCGGAGCAAATTTGCGCGCGGAATTCATGATTGAAGAGATTGCCATTGCGCTGTAAGCGAACCATCTTCCGAACACGGCTTCAACATGAATATCTCCAAATGGTATCTGCTTCCGGCGGCAATTTTCATTTTGTCCGCCTCCGGGTGCGTTATGCCTCCCAAGGCGTATAAGAAACCCGTCGCTGCAAAGGCGGTGAACACGGGAAAATTCTGGTGGGGCACTTCGACAGCAAGTTTCCAAAACGAAGACCGCGGGGTTGCGCCAGATTCTCCATACTATTTTAAGACGGACTGGGACGTTTTCGCTGAGGAAGGACACATTCCTCCGCGCGGGGACGATGCCACCTATTCGTGGACGCATTTCGACAGGGATCTTAGGACCCTTCGAGCGCTTGGAGTCAACCACTACCGATTTGGCATCGAATGGGGGCGGGTAGAGCCAAAGCCCGGAGTCTTCAACGAGGCAGCAATTCAGCAGTACGTGAACATGGCTCGCAAGCTAAAGGCGTCGGGCATCGAACCCATTGTCACCTTGTGGCATTTCACATTCCCTTCCTGGCTTTACGATAGCAATAAGAAGGGGACCTCAAATTTTCTGCATCCGGATGTCGAAACAGCATGGCGAAGGTATGTCGAAAAGATTGTCGCGGCGCTTGCCCCTTATGTGCGAATCTACGTTCCTCAGAACGAACCCAACGGCGACCTCTACATCGGGTATTTCGGCGGACACTGGCCGCCGGGCCTCTTGCTGACACCGAGTGCATTAAAGAAGGCTACGAAGGTCGCAGTGCGGATGTATCGCGACGCCGTCGCTGTCATTCGTCGCCACCGCCCGGATGCTATAGTCATCGGAATTTATTCCATTCCGAACTGGCGTCGAAAGTACATCCAGGATCCCACAGGGTTCGTCTATAATATGATGATGCACCAGAATTGGGACCATCTCGATCAGGTGGCAGACGTCACCGACATCGTTGGGCTCAATTACTATTATTCGCAGGATGCCACTCCGCTGCGCTTCATCCTTCGGGGCCACGGCGAGGAAAGCTCCAGCTACACGCAGAACGGATGGGAAATCGACCCCGAGGGGTTTTATCAAAGCCTAACCACGGTTTACAAACGCTACGGAAAACCGATTGTCGTCTCGGAGAATGGTATTGGGACGCAAAGCGAGCAGAAGAAAATTCGCTACTTTCGCGAGCACGTAAACCAGATGCGCCGCGCGATGTCGGACGGCGTGGATGTACGCGGCTACTTCCCATGGACGCTTGTTGACAACTACGAGTGGGCGGAGGGTTATGCTGCGAACTTCGGTCTCACCAGCCTCGATCATAAGACGAAGGAGCTTGTAATGGAGCCCACGGGCGTTTGGTTTAGTAAGTTCATCGAGGCAAACCCCGAGCCGTAGGTCAACTGATCGCAACGGATTTGACGCTGAGACGAGACCGTGGCCTTCCTCGTCTCTTGCGTCGCACTCGGTTCAACGAGAACGCGGGACCGACGTTCCAAAACTCTCCATCCGAAGGGTAGCGCGGAACCTACCCTGCGCTCAAGACTTTCGGCCTGCTCGTTAGGCGACGCCGTGAAACGATTCGGCCGTGGCTCTCTGCACGGCCAAACACGGCTTTGTACACTTCGCAGTAAGGATCCTTGGCCATCATTGTGCCCAGAGCGCTGTAAGTTCGGACCGGACATCCGCCGTGACAGATTGAGAGATAGCGGCAGGAGAGACAGTCTTCAACTTCCACAAGATGCTTGGGTCTCTCGACAAATTCGCGGCGCGCGGGGCTGGTTCTTAACATCCGCGTAAGGTCCGGCTCGCGAAAGATGTTTCCGAAGAAGCTCTCCGGATAGCTGGTCACCCAGCAATCGCATTGGGCAACCGTTCCCTTCGAGTCGACCGAGATGAACTGATTGGAACAATTTTCCTTCCAGATGCAAGGAAGGCGAGCCGGGCGCCCGGTGAAGTGGTCGATCAACGCGTCGAATGGCCCGAGCGACACCCCGGAGTCGTATCCGCGTTCGATCCAAATATCGAAGAGACCCGAAAGAAAGGCGGCCAACTCCTTCATGTCGAGCTGAAACGCGCCCTCAACTTCCGCTGCGGGACCACCCGGAAATGGGGTATTCACCTGGAAATTTTTGAGACTGAGTTCCTCGGTGAAATAGCGATAGAATCTTTCAGGGCCCGCTTCGAGACTTCCCTTATGCAGCACGGCGATAACTCCCACTTCAATGTCTGCCGCTTGGGCCTCTTGGAGCTTTCGCGTCCACAACCGCGTGTAGGCCTCGGCGCCTCCCTTGAAGAGCTTGCGGTGCAGGTTGGGATAGTCCATCGACGTTCCCAACGAGCCTTGAAACATTGTCCGGATGACTTCGTTCCACGCTTCCGAGTAGCCGATCAAATTCGTCTGGAGATAGTGGGTGAACCTGCGACCTATTTTTGCAGCGGCTCGGTCCATGATTTGGCCGGCTTCTACGAACCATGCTGGGCCCATGATCATCGCCTCCCCGCCCTGCCAGTAGATTTCGCATTCCTCGATGCCCTCATGCTCGAGGTGATCCAGCAGGCGCTTGGTTAGCAACGGCAGAAGGGCCAGCGAAAGGCGATGCGGTTCCTTGCGTTCGAAGCAGTACTCGCAAGCAACGTTGCAGTCAGAGGTTGGAAGAAGAATTACGCTAAATACGCGGCCATTCACGGTGTGTGGCTCCCGATCAGGCAGGTTGCGGTTCACAGGAGGCTAGATCTTGCTCGATCTCGTCCGCCGCCGCTCGTAAGGCGGCAAAAAGCTGTTTTACCCCGTGACATGAGTATTTTGGATTCGGCCATTTGAAATAACCCTGACACAATAACTGCCAAGGGCAGGTCGCGCACTCGGCTCCCTCACCAATTAGTCTCGCGAGGTGACTTTTCACAAAGTCGTGCAATGAGGTTTTCTCCGCCAACGGCCGAGCCGTGCGAGATAACTCGGGCTGACTGTTGGAGTCGTAGTGCCGAAAAATCGCTGGGTCCTCTTCGAAGACGATCCACAACGAACCGGTTTGCGAGCCCCGCATCGAAGCCAGCGCAGAATGAAAGAACTCAATCGGGGCTTCTACCATGGGATCATGGAGATAAAAGGCCAAGGCCTCAGCAAGTTCCTGACATGTTTCAGCGGACGGCTGGCCGGGAAGGAGCCGAACTGGCAGACCCAGCGACGCGGCGAGTCTGACCGCTTTGAGAAATCCGGGCGTTGCAGGCATGCTTACACGAACATCGCGCACTGCAAGAACGTCAACGAGCCTGTAGAGGTCGGAAAATTCGCTGCCGGGCGCGGACAGGACGACATCCAAGGGAATGTCGCCGGTCCCCTGAGCTGCGAACGCCCATGTGTCCGGATCACCCGAAAGACCTTCTACCTGGATCCACTGTAGAGCAGGAGAGCGGTCGTATAGCCATCGGTTCAGTTCCTCTCGGCTCCTCACGATGACAACGAAGGGCTGGTCGCCCGGGCCTTCTTCCAAATCAGCCGGCAAGAAGATCAGTGGCTTTTCGACTTCCTGCGACACGCGGCCGATTCCGATAAAGTTGTCTACCAGCGATTGATCCAGCCGCCTCCGCCCCCGCCGCGGCGGTTTATCCAACCGCCTCCGCCCCCGCCGCCATTGATCCACCCCCCCGCGCGATTGACCCAACCGCCACCGTTGATCCAGCCGCCGCCGCGAATGACGCCCCTGCGATTTACCCATACGCCGGCGCGCGCCCTCGGGGAGTAGACAACACAGCCGACAACTGCCGCCACAATCGCCGCGCCCGACCACTTCCCAATGCTCCTCAGAAACAAGCGCCGATTAAGCGATTCGCTGTTCTCAGCGGGGACCGTCTCTTCATTGGATGATACGTTGCTCATAAGGGAGAGCCTTTCGCAGAATCAATTTGTTTCCTTTGTCTCCGGGCCCGCCCCTCCCGTCAGCGTCGAGAAATGCATTGCGGCGATCCGCCAATCGCCAGCATTTTTCGCGACGGTCAGCGAAATGTTCAGGGGGAAGGTGACATCCTTTCCATCCTTCTTTCCAATTACATTGCCGGACGCCATAAGCCAGCCCATGTCCGCCGTCACTCCACCGATCTTGAACTGATACTCAAAATTCTGTTCTCCTTTGTCGAAGCCTTCAAAGAAGTGCTCGTAGGCCACTTTGATCTCATCCGGACCAGTCCAAATTTCGCCTGGACCGGTGCCCATGATCGCAGCCTTTTCCGTCAGGGTTGCCATCACGCCCTTGAGATCATGATTCGTCAGGGCTTCGTCGTGCGCTTTCAAGAGAGCGCGAATCTTTTCCACCTCGGGGTTTGCCTCCTTGGAATCTTCCGCCCGTGCAGCGGGGGTGACCATAGCCAGGGCAGACAGACCGGCCATGCCTGATAGGATTGCTTCTTTTCGGGTCATGACGATGTAACTACCCTAGTCGTGTTCCTGACTCCAGCTAATTCAGTTCGTCGCCATCCGATTGTGGCCAGCGCGTCTTCAGGGCGTTTTGCTCTTGGAGAGGTAGCGAAGCAGGATCTTTTGGATTTCGGCCTCGGTATTTGGATGGGCCTGCACACGTGGCCCGTTGGAACGATCAATTCGGACTCCGCATCCTCCAAATGTGAGCTCCAGTAGCCGACAATGCCGTCCGAGCTTTCTGGAGAATCCCCGCGGCCTCGGTCTCCAATAACGGAGTGGTAGGTCAAACTGGGGGCGAATGGAGCGCGCTCGAATGCTCTGCCGATCGGCGCCCCCTGGGATAGCGAATCGATTCCGGTGAACGAGCGTCTGCTCACCTTCACTCCATCGAGCGCGTCAATAACCGCCGAAAGCACTCGGCTCTGAAACCGGAGGAGACTCGCGGGCAACCCCACGAGCTTGCGCCCAAGCTGAGCAAATGACGCATCGGCCATCCGTGTCCCGCGATGCGGAGTCGCCAGGAAGACGACTTCCTTTACCCCAGGCACCGGAGCCCAAAAAATCAATTTGCGGAGTAAAAAGCGTACCAGAATTGGTAGTTTTTCCGGATGATTGGATTCCCCTTCGCATCGGTCGCAACGTTGCGCCAAACGAGCGGTGAAGACATGAGGCCGTGCAAGAGCAGAACGGGAATGCGATTGGGGTCAAAAGGGTCGATCAAATAAACTCCTTTGATGTCCGCGCTCGCTCCCACGTTCAGGATTGCTCGAATTCCGAGTACCAGGTCGTTCATCCCGTCAGAGGAAAGTGCCAGCGGTGCGGTGAAATCGCCGGCCAGCGGGATGGAACTCCCTCCAATTCGCACGGTTGAAGTTCGATCGAGATCATAGAGAGCAATGCTTATCGACGGTCCGCCTGCGTGTCGGGGCTCAAATTCTGCGAAACATCCCAGCGCCACGAAGACGCCTCGATTGGGCGGGTGGAAACTCAATTCGGCTTCCCGGGCTTCCGTGTGCTCGCGCACCCCGACCAGCGGCGCTCCAAGCCCGTCCACGCGTGTCCGTTTATTGAAACCAGTAATCCTGACATAATCCGCAGGAATCAACTCATCGAAGTATCCGGCTTGGTAGCGGCTGTCGGTGGCGAAGCGGGTCACGACGATTCTGGGTCCCAGGGGCGTCTGAACCGATAGCATTGCAGGGCTTGCCGCGAGTCTTTTGGAGTATTCGAAAACGAACATAGCCAACGCGGTGTTGTAGGCTGCGAGGGTTCTTGCGTCGCTTCGCTCGTTAGCCAGCGTGACGCCGGCAGGCCGGATTCTCTTAGACTTCGATAGGCGATTTCGCAGGCGGCGAACGCAAAGCCCGCTCGATCCTCGCCATTGGACGCGGGTAAGGCTTGGGCTCGCTGAGCGCGACCTGCGCAGCCTCCGCCAAACGCTGAGTGTCCGTTCCCGCCCGCCGGACGAGCTCACGGACCACTGCGTCAGAATCCCTGGGATCGATGCCGGTCCCGCGCTCGATTGCGCGAACGCCGCGATTGATCTGAGCGCGATCAAGCACGCCGGCTGGAACTGGCGGCGCCGGCCTCGATTTAATGCGAGTGGTGATCGTCGAGCCGCAGCCGGCCAGAAAAATAGACAGGAATGCGACGCCTAAGCGAAACCTTCGGCTAGTCATCGAAAAGTTTCGCCCAGCAAGCGGGCCAGAGTGCATCTTTCCAGGGCGTGGATCGTTTGCATCTTTGTCTCTGTTGAAAATTGATTCCCGCTGTCCCGAAAGGGCATCTCCATCGATTCGGCGGCTTCGTCAGCGGCCCAGCCCCATCCCGTATTTCTTTACGTTAGGTCAGCCCGGACATCCGGTTGCCGCCGCCGCGCCCGTAAATGTTTTAGTGACCGAGGCGAGTTGAAAAATTGTATCTTCGTTCGCCGCGTCCGCTTTGGTCACATCGTGCACGCCATACCCTTTCGCCAAAATTACTTTGCCATCTTGAACGACGGCGACGGCGGCACCTGGCACCTGATTCGTGATGAACGCCTCCAAATCCCCAATCGCATCACTCGAACGGGCGGCAGTGGTGGAATGATTCGACATGAGCAGCAACGCGGTTAAGGCACTAAAGCAGGCGACCCAACGCACGATTTGCATGTTCATCTCCTAAAGGTTTGAAGGTCCACGCGGAAGGTAGAACTAATATCGAACAGATCGCGAGCTTTTAGAGCATTCATTTCACACGCTCGACTGCGAGAGCATTGTTCACACCAGCGAAGCAATCGGAAAAGGGCCAAAGGGAACTCGCTTTGTATTGACCCACAAAGCTTCGTCTGAGACACACAGCTGCGATGAGGCGCCCTGACACCTATTTGTGGCGGAGATCGCGCGCAACAGCTTCTGCGAGGAACTTGCGCAGCTTCACTAGGGCGATCCTGCTCATCGTTCTTTCGGTGCTATTGTTCGGTGGCTGTGGGGAGCAGCAGAAGGCGGTGGAACTACCGCCTCCCGTCGTCACCGTCACGCAGGCTATTCAGAAGAAGGTCCAGGATTGGGACGAATACACGGGTCGTCTGGCCCCGATGGGAACGGTCGACGTGCGTCCACGCGTGAGCGGTTACATTACGGAAGTGAAGTTCGTGGATGGCGATCTTGTGAAAAAGGGCCAGCCACTCTTCATCATTGATCCGCGCCCGTACCAGGCGGATTACGATCAAGCCAGAGCCGAAGTCGCCAAGGCCGACGCGGCGTTGAAGCTCGCGGGGGCGGACTTCGAGCGGGCGCGCCAATTGCGCGAGAAGGGAGTTACGGCGGCGGGCGATTTCGACCAACGTTCTGCAACCTATCAGCAGGCCACGGGCGCCGCCCAATCCGCCCGCGCCGCGCTGGAAGCGGCAAAGCTAAACTTGGAATTTTGCACGGTGACGTCCCCTATCGACGGCCGCGCCAGTCTGGCAAATGTTACGGTGGGAAATCTCGTCTCGGCGGATGGAAAGGATCCTCTGACGACCATCGTGTCCACCAATCCCATCTATGCCTATGCCGATGTCGATGAGCGTTCGCTATTGCGTTACGTCCGTTACTATCTGGGCAAGGAGAAAGGTCCCGAGGATGCCGATGAGGTGAAGGTGCCTATCCAGCTCGCCTTGCAGGATGAATCGGACTTTTCGCATACGGGATATATTGACTTCATTGACAATCGTGTCGATCCCTCGACGGGAACGATTCGGCTGAGGGGTGTCTTTGATTTCGAGAACGGTCTGCTCGGTCCGGGACTCTTCGTGCGCGTGAGGATTCCGTCGGGTGAGCCTTATGAAGCTGTTCTTGTCCCGCTACGCTCGGTTGGTTCGGACCAGGGGCAGAAGTATGTGGTCCTCGTGCAGCAGGACAACACGGCGGAAATTCGCCCGGTCGAGCTTGGAACCCTCTCGGGCGGCATGCAAGTCATCAAGAGCGGCGTGAAGGCCGGCGACACGGTTGTCGTGGATGGGCTGCTCAAGGTTCGCCCCGGGCAGAAAGTGGATCCCAAGCCGATCTCGAAGACCGAAGCGCCCGCGGAAGCCGAACCGGCAGCAGCCGCCGCAAAATAACCTGTGAACATCAGCCAGTTCTTCATTGACCGGCCGATTTTTGCTTCGGTCCTTTCGATCGTAATCACGATCGTCGGCGGCATTGCGCTAATGACTTTGCCCGTTGCGCAGTATCCGGAAATCGTTCCACCGACGGTTCAGGTTTCAGCCAGCTACTCGGGCGCGAATGCCAGGACGGTCGCCGAAACTGTCGGCGCGCCCATCGAGCAGCAGGTAAACGGCGTCGAGAATATGCTATACATGTCCTCGCAGTCGGCGAGCGACGGATCGTACGGGCTAACGGTCACTTTCAAACTCGGCACAAACCTGGATACCGCGCAGGTATTGGTGCAGAATCGTGTGAATCTCGCTCTTCCGGTGCTTCCGGAAGAAGTCCGTCGCACGGGCGTTTCGGTCAACAAGCAGTCGGCCTCGATGATCATGGCCGTCAACCTGATCTCGCCGGACGATTCACGCGACGAGCTTTATCTTAACAACTACGCCCTCCTTCAAATCAAGGACACGCTCGCGCGCATCGATGGCGTGGGCAGCATCACAATCTTCGGCTCCGAGTATTCGATGCGGATCTGGCTCGATCCGAACAAACTTGCCGCTCTTGATCTCACGGCGAGCGACGTGGTGCAGGCGATCCAGGAGCAGAACAAACAAGTCGCCGCCGGCGTGGTGGGCCAGCAACCCGCTCCTAAGGGAACGCAATTTCAGGTTGTCGTCAACGCCCAGGGGCGCTTGGTGGATCCGGCCGAATTCTCTCGCATTGTTGTTAAGCGCGGCCAGAAGGGTGAAGTGATTCGCCTTAGCGAAGTCGGCACCGTCGATCTCGGGGCCAAAACCTATGCAGTGACGAGTAACCTCGATGGAAAGCCCGCAGCCACTCTCGCTATTTATCAGCTTCCCGGCAGCAATGCGCTCACGACGGCTAAGGCCGTGCGGAAGACTATGGATACGCTCAAACAGAGCTTTCCATCCGGCGTGGACTATCGAGTAGTTTATGACACCACTGTCTTCGTAAACGAATCCATTCGCGCGGTTGAGCACACGCTGCTTGAAGCCGTCGCGCTGGTCGCAATCGTGGTCATGCTCTTCCTGCAAACCTGGCGGGCGACTATTATCCCTCTCATTGCCGTCCCGGTTTCCCTCATCGGCACGTTTGCGGCCATGGGCGCGTTCGGATTCTCTCTCAATACGATTTCGCTTTTTGGCCTCGTCCTCGCCATCGGAATCGTGGTCGACGACGCTATCGTGGTCGTGGAAGCGATAGAGCATAAACTGAGCCTAGGGATGTCCCCGCGCGATGCCGCGCGGCAGGCCATGAACGAGGTTGGCGGTGCCGTGATTGCGGTCGCGCTTGTTCTTTCCGCCGTCTTCATTCCCACGGCGTTCATCACGGGCATTACAGGCCAATTTTTTCGGCAGTTCGCGCTCACGATCGCCGTCTCCACGATCATTTCCGCATTCAATTCGCTCACGATGAGCCCTGCGCTGGGAGTTATCCTGTTGCGCCCCCATGGCGAACAAAAAGATATCCTCACGCGTTTCTTCAATGGGACGCTCGGCTGGTTTTTTCGCGGATTCAACAAGACCTTTGATTGGATGATCGATCGTTACGGGAGGTCCGTCGCGGGGATTGTCCGAAAGCTATTCATCTGCGGTGTCCTTTACCTCGGCTTGCTCGCGCTAACAGGCTACGGTTTTAAGATCACTCCTGTCGGCTTTGTTCCGCAGCAGGATCAAGGGTATCTCATCGTCGCTTGTCAACTCCCTGACGCTGCGTCGCTCGAGCGCACGCAAGCCGTAACAGCAAAGGCCCTCGCTCTCATCAAAGAGACCCCCGGTGTCACCACGTCGCTCGTGATCAACGGCTTTTCCATGCTGAATGGCAGCAACCAATCCAACGTCGGCTCGATCATTGTCATTCTGGACGAATTCGACAAACGCAAGAGCCCCGCTTTGAGCGCCAACGCGATTCTGCAAAACCTTCGCGCGAAATTTAACCAAATCCCCGAAGCCCTTGTTTTCGCCTTTGGGCCGCCGCCCATTCAGGGCGTGGGAAGCACGGGCGGGTTTCGAATGATGGTCCAGGACCGGCGCGGCGGTGAATACAAGCAACTGCAAGCGGTCACACAGAGCCTAATCGAGGCCGGCGAAAGGCAACCAGGTCTGGTAGGACTCTTTTCCAGTTTTCGCGCTGATACACCTGAGATCTTCGTGGACGTCGATCGCACGAAGGCCAAAAGCATGGATGTCCCGCTCAATAACGTTTTCGATACCCTCCAAATCTATCTCGGCTCAGCCTATGTGAATGATTTCACCTTCCTTGGCCGCTCATTCCAGGTGAACGCACAAGCCGACAGCAAATTTCGTGTTACCGCCGCGGACATTCTCAAGCTCAAAACGCGAAGTGGGGAGGGCAAGATGGTTCCTTTAAGCACCATGGCCTCCGTCCAGGAAACATTCGGACCCGGCGTCGTCACCAGGTATAATCTTTACACTGCCGCCGACCTCTCAGGGGACACAAAGCCCGGATACAGCTCCGGCCACGCGATCAGCGTGATGGAAGAGTTGTGCCGACAATTGCTTCCGCCCGGTTTCGGCTTCGAGTGGACCGACCTGACCTATCAGCAGATTCTGGCGGGTAACACCGCTCTGTTTATTTTTCCGCTTTGCGTTCTCTTCGTCTTCCTGACTCTCGCGGCGCAATATGAAAGCTGGGCGCTACCCTTTTCCATTATCCTTATCGTCCCGATGTGCCTGCTTTCTTCGCTGGCGGGCGTCCTATTGCGCGGCATGGACAATAATATCTTTACCCAGATCGGCTTCGTAGTCCTCGTAGGCCTCGCATGTAAGAATGCGATTCTCATCGTCGAATACGCCAAGCAAATTGAAGATTCGGGCAAGGACGCGATTTCTGCCGTCGTCGAGGCTTGCAAACTCCGCCTGCGGCCTATCCTTATGACTTCCTTTGCCTTTATTGCCGGCGTCGTCCCACTCATGCTCGGGTCGGGCGCCGGCGCGGAAATGCGGCAGACACTGGGTACAGCGGTCTTTGCGGGAATGCTCGGCGTGACCATTTTCGGTATTTTTCTCACGCCCGTTTTCTACGTGATAATACGCAAGTTCGCGAGACGGCCCAATCCGGCCCCGGCAAAGGCTGCCTGAGAGGAGACTTGGTTTGAGCGACCGGACAATCGTTGCGCGGAATTGCGCGGGGAACTCTGGGACACAATGCCGAGCTGCAGGCGTTCCAGCCGAAATGGTGCAATTCGTCCCCGGCGTTCGGTAGGACAATCTGTCCAACGCGCCGCCCGTAGTCAGCTGATGCCGAGTCGACGTCAATCACCAAGATCGCATCGCTTAGCGTGCAGCCGGGAAGGATCGACTTCGAATACTTTGAAAAATCTATTCTCGTAAACAACGCGGAGGAAAGCCGGCGCAGCGTGGGGGTGCTCGTAAAGACTTTTCCCCATTGGCTCGTCCGGAGGCGTTTGGCCGAGGATCTGAGCAGAATTCGAAATCACGCGTGAAGGTTCGTAGGCGATCACATAGTTGACTGACCGCTTTCTAAGGATCTCGCATGCTTCCTTCGGAACGGTCGAAAGATAAAATCGCGAGCTGTCCACGGTTCCCGGAAGGCTTTGATGCGAGCTCCCGCTGACACAGCGCTGCCCGGACCAATACGCGATCGCCGGGCTGAGCCACCATGGAGCAAGAATGATTGCACGGTCCGGCGCGATTAGAGCCTGTGCGGTTTCACGCAACAAATAGGCATCCTCGCGATCTTCCTCGCGAGCGATTCGTCCTTGCTCGTCGGGGTAAAGCTGCCGGTCCCACTCCCCTGCCACGGGCCAGAGGGAGATCACAAAGGCAAGCCAGGCGACCGGTTTCCAGGAAATGGCCGCCAGGGCCCATGGGAGGCTGAGAGCAAAAGCGATTGCAAGAAAATATCCCCATCGCACGTGCCACAGGGAAAGGCCTGTCAGCAGAAGCAAGAACGCAGCCAGCGCGGCGCACGAACGGTCTCTCGCTTTCCAAAAGCGCCACAAGAGTAGAGCAGGCGATGCGATCAGGAACCACCCTGTCCAGCGGAAGAGCTGCGGAAGCGTCGCGTGGCGCAGTTCTCCGATGTTGAGCGTCCATCGAAAGAGATACCCTTGCTCTTCGGCGGAAAGCGCCCGAACTCGCCAGCCGTCGAAGAGGATAGCCCCGATTAACACCAAGACGAAAACCACCACGGCTCTGCTGTCCGGAATCGCCTTTCTCCCTTGGACTCCGAGGCGCATGAACGCTGTGGCCCCTAGGAGAATCAGAGGCTCGAAGAACGATGTCCAAAGTCCAAACGCCCAAAGCACCGCGGAAAGGATTTCCCATGTTCGCGACGGCTGCTTCCAAAGCGCGATTTCCGCGGCAAGGGCCGCTCCCACAAGCAAGATGATGAGCGACTGATGGTCGGGGCGGCCAAGCTGAAAACCGTGCGCGAGAACGGGCGAAATGGCTGCGATTGCGAGCATAGCATTGCGATTTGGGAGCGCAAGCTTCCGTCCCCACCACCAGAGGAAAGCGACAAGCGTCAAGCCCAACAAGGGCGAGAGAAATGCGCCGGCAAGATCAAGGGGTGGGGGATTACCATGAGAACCCGTGAGTTGGATTCCAAGGCGGAAAGCTCCGGCGAGCGCGGCGAGCAAAAGGTCCATTGGCGCCGTGGTGTGCGGCACGACGCCCAGCGGAGCGTTCTCAAAGTCGTGGAATCTGATCGACTTCCACGGCACAGCGATCACGTTTTGAACACGCGTCATTCGGGAGTAGCAATCCGGGTCGGCGAAATACACCTGCCCCCCCACGAAAACCTGCCTCCAACTCCAACAGCACGCGGCCAGCGTCAGGGCCAGCCACATCGCCAGGTACCGCCCATGGCCGCAGATTCCGTAAAAATTTCATCAGCTTCGGTTAGACCCAATATCTTGTGGAGGCTGGTGTGTGAAGTCCCTATATTTTGTGGATTTTGGCAGAATTTTGTTCAAAAAACGGTTGTCGGCGCCGCTGGTTACGCCTAGGTTCAAGGGCAGCCATTTTTCCCGCTCAAATTCCTCAAAATCTTGATGTCCGACGAACCGAATTATTCGCCGAAATCCGAAAAGTACGACGCTTCCAAAATCGACAAACTGGAGGGGCTTGCGGGTGTCCGCCAGCGTCCTGGCATGTACATTGGCCCGACCGACGAACGGGGTCTGCATCATGCTGTTTTCGAAGTTCTCGACAACTCGATCGACGAACATCTTGCCGGGCATTGCACTCGGATTGACGTGACGCTTCACGGGGACGGCTCGTGTTCGATCAAGGACAACGGGCGCGGCATTCCGGTGGACATACACCCGAAGTTCAAGGTGCCCGCGATAGAGCTGGTGCTGACGAACCTGCACGCGGGCGGCAAGTTCGGGCAGGGTGCGTATAAGTTTTCGGGCGGTCTGCACGGCGTCGGCGCGAAGTGTGTCAACGCGCTTTCGGATTGGTTCAAGGTGGAGGTGTCGCGCGACGGCAAGGTTTATCACATGGCATTCGAGCGGGGTGTGACGACCCAAAAGCTGCACGGTGATTGGCGACCTGAAGAACAAGAAGCACACGGGCACGCTGATCACATTTTTGCCGGATCCGACGATTTTCAACATCACCACCGAATTCCAGTTTGCGAAGCTGACGGCGCGGCTGCGCGAGCTGGCCTTCCTCAACCCGGGTCTGGAAATCAATCTCACCGACGAACGCGCCGATCCGCCGAGACACGAGCAATTTCTTTACAAGCTCGGCATCGAGGAGTTCGTCAGGCAGCTCGGTGAAAACAAACAGCTTTTGCATCCGAAACCGATCGTGCTCGAGGGAAGGCGCAGGGTGAGGTTTCGCAACAAGGACCAGCAGGAGGTCGAGGATGACATGTTCGTGGATCTCGTCCTGCAATACAACGACAGCTACAACGACCAGATCCTTTGCTTTACCAATGCCATTCCGAATCCGGATGGCGGCACACATGCGACCGGTTTTCGCACGGCGTTGACACGCGCGATCAACCAATACGCCAAGCAGAACAGCCTGGTGAAGGAAAAGGATCCTCCGATTTCCGGTGACGACGTTCGCGAGGGGCTCATTTGCGTTCTCTCCATCAAGCACCCGTGGCCGGGCTTCGAATCGCAAACGAAGGTCAAGCTCGTGACCCCTGAAGTGGAAGGCATCGTGTCCTCGATCACCTACGAGGGGCTGATGACGTTTTTCGATCAAACGCCCGCCGTCGCGAAGAGGATCGTTGACAAGGGTCTGACTGCCGCGCGGGCCCGCGAGGCCGCTCGCAAGGCTCGGGAAACTGTCCGCAAGGGCGCACTAACCGGCGGCGGACTGCCCGGGAAGCTCGCCGATTGCTCGGAGCGCGATCCCAGCCTGACCGAATTGTACATTGTCGAAGGCGACTCGGCCGGCGGATCGGCAAAGCAGGGGCGCGACCGCCGCTATCAAGCCATTTTGCCGATCCGCGGCAAGCTGATCAACGTCGAGAAGGCCCGTCTCGACAAGGTGCTTCAGAACACCGAGATCCAGACCATGATCACCGCGGTGGGCACCGGCATCGGCGGCGGCGACCAGGAAGGCGCATTCAATATTTCCAAACTACGCTACGGTCGCATTATCATCATGACGGATGCCGACGTGGACGGTTCGCATATCCGGACTCTGCTGCTGACGTTCTTCTACCGCCAAATGCCGGAGCTCGTGAAGCAGGGCAAGATCTACATTGCCTGCCCGCCGCTCTACCTCATCAAACGCAAGAAACGAGAGGAATACGTGGACGATGATGCGCAGCTCAATCGCATCCTTATCTCGTTGGGCGCGGAGGAGGTGAAGCTCAAGAATCTCGCGGATGGCAAAGTTTTCACCGCCTCCCAGCTCAAGGATCTCCTCGAATTGCTCGAGAGGCTCGCCAAGTTCAGCGATGTCATCCGGCGACACGGCGGAGACTTCGAAGAGTACCTGCGCGAGCGGGACCCGAAGACAGGCACTTTGCCCGCGTATCTCGTAAAGATTCGTGAGGGAAATATCGAGTGGGTCACTTATTTTCCTGGCGAGGCGGAAATGCGAGCTTTTCATGAGGAGAACCGTGATCTCAATCTTTTTGACGATGAGCTGAGCGAAGGCGGTGCCAACGGTGACGCAGAGCCGGCCGAGAAGCCGAAGAAACAGGAAGGTGCTCTGCGCCGGCGCGCGAGCCTGGTCGAACTGCACGAATCCCATGCCGTTCAGAAACTCATAATGGAGCTGGCCAGGAAGAGTCTTAAAGTCGAGCATTTTTCCGACAGCGACCATCCCATTTTCGAACTGATTGAGGGCGAGGGGGAGAAGTCCACCGTGCATGCGGTGTTCTCGATACCCGAAATCCTCGCGAAGGTTCTCGATATCGGGAAAAAGGGCATGCAAATCCAGCGCTTCAAAGGCTTGGGCGAAATGAATCCAAAGCAGCTTTTCGAAACAACGATGAACCCCGACAAGCGCAAGCTCATGAAGGTCGATCTCAACGAAGACAATGCCGTCGAAGCCGATCGCATGTTTACGATCCTCATGGGCGATGTCGTTGAACCACGGCGCCAGTTCATCGAGGACAATGCGCTTAACGCGCGGCTTGATGTCTAGCAGCCTGTCGGACTCGGAACTCAAAATGACATTTTCTCAGAAAATTGCGTGGGCCAATGAAGGCGCCTTCCCAGACACGCTGCTAAAACCGCGCGTTGCGCGGTCGCTAGGAGAGATTCTCGGGAGAATTGTGAGAGGCGAAATTGGGCCAAAGACCGCCGCGTGGGATGCGGGTTTCGAGAAAACAGGCTGATTGGGCCGTATGTATACCCACAACGAACGTGTCGAGAAGGTCGACGTGGCCGACGAGATGTCGAAGTCGTTCCTGGATTACTCGATGTCCGTCATTATTTCCCGGGCACTGCCGGATGCCCGTGATGGCCTCAAGCCGTCACAGCGGCGCATCTTGTATGCCATGCACGAGCTGAGCCTATATCCGCCGCGCAAGCCCATGAAGTGCGCGAAGATTTGCGGCGATACATCGGGCAACTACCATCCTCACGGCGAGGCGGTCATCTATCCGACGCTGGTCCACATGGCGCAGCACTGGGCCATGCGCGACACGCTCGTGGATCCTCAAGGCAACTTCGGTTCGGTGGAAGGCGATCCCCCAGCGGCCATGCGTTACACGGAGGCCCGGTTCACTTCGGTGGGCGGAACTCTTCTCGATGATCTTGAGAAGGACACGGTGGATTTTGTCCCCAACTACGACGAGAGGCTCACCGAGCCCGTTGTATTTCCAGCATCTTTTCCCAATTTGCTGATAAATGGTGGCACAGGGATTGCCGTCGGGATGGCGACCAACATCCCACCGCACAATCTTAGCGAGACGATCGATGGCATCTGCGCTCAGATTGATGATCCGGACATCTCCATCGAGGGTCTGATGCAGTACATCAAGGGTCCTGACTTTCCAACGGGCTGTCTCATTCAAGGGAGCGCCGGAATCAGATCCTATTTTGAAACGGGGCGCGGCTCGGTCCGGGTGCGGGCCCGCGTGGGCACAGAGGAGGTCAAGGGTGGACGTGAAAATATCATCGTGACGGAAATTCCTTTTGGCGTCAACCGCGCCGAGCTCGTCAAGCGTATTGCCGAGCTCGTCAACGAGAAGGTTCTCCAAGGCATCACCGATGTTCGCGACGAGTCCGACGAAAACACTCGCGTGGTCATCGAACTCAAGCGCGACGGTAATCCGAAGGTTCTGATCAACAATCTCTACAAGCACACGGCGCTGGAATCCTCGTTCAGCGTGAACATGTTGGCGATTGATCACGGGAAGCCGAAACTCCTCTCGCTCAAGGACGCAATAACCTGCTACATCGAGCATAGGCGCGAGGTTGTGCTGCGCCGCACCCGCTTTCTTCTCAGACAGGCCGAGGTCGAAGCGGAGAAGCTCGAAGGCTACCTCATTGCCTTGGCCAACCTGGACGATTTTATTAAGATCATCCGTGATTCCCGCGACCGCGACGATGCCAAGACGAAATTGATGGCGCTCGCATGGACGCGCAAAGCTGTGGAGCATGTCGGAATCTTGATCCGCGATGACGCTCAGATCACGGACGGGAAATACAAGCTCACCGAGAAGCAGGTTGGGCATATCCTTGACTTGCGCCTCTATCAACTCACCGGCCTCGAGCGCGAGAGCATCAAGACGGAATATGATGCTTTGCTCGAAACGATTAAGGATCTTCTCGACATCATCGCCAAAGAGGCTCGTGTGCTAAAGATCATTAAGTCCGAACTGCGTGAAATCCAAAGAAGGCACGGGACCGAGCGCCGAACGCATATTGTGGCGGCTGAAGGAGAGATCGCCATTGAGGATCTGATCGCCAATGAGGGTGTCATTGTCACGCTTACCCACAACGGCTTTATCAAGCGGACGCTGGTCAGCGCCTATCGCGCTCAAAAGCGCGGTGGCAAAGGCGTGATCGGCATGACGGCGCGCGAATCGGAGAACGTTGAGGACAGCGATTTCGTGGAGCATCTGTTCACTGCGACGACGCACGATTACTTGATGTTTTTCACCGAGAGCGGCCGCTGCTATGTCGAGCGAGTCTTTGAGATTCCGGAGGGCTCTCGCGCCAGCAAGGGGCGATCGATCGTGAATCTCCTCGAGCTTCGCAGCGAGGAGAAGATCGCCGCCACCATTCGCATCCAAGGACAGAAGACCGATGAGGAAACCTGGAGCGACAACCTGCACGTTGTGTTCTCGACGCGCAGCGGCATCGTGAAAAAATCCAACCTCAATGACTTTAAGAACATCCGCAAAGGCGGCATTATCGCCATCAAGATCGAGGAAGGCGACCGCCTCATCGATTGCCGGTTGACCAATGGCCAGGACGAAATCGTGCTCATCACCCATGGCGGGATGAGCATCCATTTTCATGAAGAGGAGATGCGCGACCAGGGCCGTGATACTGTCGGTGTCTGGGGGATTCGCCCAGAGAAGGGCGACTATGTTGTTGGCGCGGCCGTGGTAAGCAAGGACGCGCAGCTTCTGGTGGCAGGAGAGAACGGCCTTGGCAAGCGCACAAGCTTCGAAGAGTATCGGCTGCAGAGCAGGGGCGGCAAAGGGATCATCACGATGAAGGCCAATGAGAAGACGGGCGGCGTCGCGGGCGCGCTCACTGTCCGGGATGCCGACGAAATCATGCTTATTACAAACAAGGGAAAGATGGTCCGTACCAGGGTGGCGGAGATCCGCGAGACCGGACGCAATGCCCAAGGCGTGAAACTCATCGACCTCCGCGAGGGCGAGAACCTTCAGGACATAGCCCCGGTGGTGAGCGACGCCGAGGACATGGAATGAGGATCGAAGGAGATTCGGTCTATTGAGCCTTTCCCTGATTCGCTACGGCCTGCATGGCGGATTCGATGGCGCTTTGATCTCAATCGGCGGCGACAAGGATTTCTTGTCCAGAGCGCACGGTCGGTGCGATGGACTCATACCAATGGGGGGAGGAAGCGCGCCGTAGTGCCGTTCGTTGAAGGTGAGGGCGAGCCGCAGGGTCAAGAGGGAGCGCTTGAGGTCGAAGACGTTGCGATATCGAAGGTGACACCAGGCCGGCTTGCCCGACTCTTCACGGCTCTTGCAGTAAGTCCCCATCGGTCCAACCCCCTAGACCGATTTTCCTTGTTCCAAGCGCTTTCGCCGTGACGAATCAATACGAGCTTGTGCATGGTATGGCTGCCTTGCTGACCCGCGGAGGATCGTAATGGTTACCAGCGCGCGTCGGAAAGGCACGGCAAAACGATGTTCAGCGCGCTGACTTTTAACATGCAGAATGGCCAAGTCTGGGATGAGGAAAATCCTGACGAAGCCGAGGTGAGTCTCGCCCGCGCGATCGCCTTCCTGCGCGAACAGAATGCGGATATTATCTTTCTTCAAGAGGTCGAGCGCGGATACGATGGGGGAAAGCAGGTCGAGCCGCCGCCCCACTACGAGCGCCTCAAGAAGGAACTCGCCGGGTACGATTCGGTTTTCGGCTACCCGCGACCGAACAGAATGGAAATCCCCTTCGGCCTTGGCCTGGCGATATTCTCAAAGACGCCTTTGAGGAATTTTTTTCGCAGACACCTTCCGCCGGCGGAAATTGCTTTTGAATTCGGAGGAGTTATGCGCAAGCCCTCGCACCGTCTGATGATTTGCGTGGAAACGGACATAGCGGGACACGCGTTGCGCCTGATCAACACTCATCTCCAGGCGTTCTTTATGATCAATGCCTCAAGCAATGACCATCACACTCAACGCGATCGCGTCGAGGTCGAGTTGAGAAAATGTAGCGGCGCGACGTTGCTGGGCGGTGACTTCAACTGCGCGCCGGGCGAGACGCTAATAGACCAATTCAAACGCGCAGGTTTTCATCCATCGCAAAACACGGAAGTGACATGGCGAAGGATGCCGTTTGTTATCGACCATATTTTCCATAACTATGCCTTGCGGCTCGAGGCTTGCGCCGTCATTGCCACCCCGGCCTCCGATCACCACGCGGTCCGCTCCGAGTTTTCCTTCGCTGCGTGAAGCTGGTTTCCTGGAACGTTAATGGGATCCGCGCCGTTCTTGGCAAAGGATTTCATGATTTTCTGGCCGAGGCCAATGCAGATGTCGTCTGTCTGGTCGCAGCCGGATGAGGATATGATAAAGGCAGATCAAGGGCGATCTGGTGCGAGAGAACGAATCCGCTGACGGCCAGATGATTAGCAAATTGGCCACCAGGGTGTGAGATAGACGAGTTAGTTAAGATCCTGTGCCGACATATTCGGCCGTGTAGGTATCAAATGTGGACGTCTGGCCGACCTTAGGAGTGGACTTCAAGTCATAGACGTTGTTGCCGACGATCTCGTTGCTTTGGGTATCGTAGATCATCACAGCGGACTGGCCCTTATTGAAGGACTCGTTCTCAGTCTTCACTGCGACGTAGCGGCTTCCCTTGGGCGGCTTGGCTTTCTTCGTACTTGAGGAGCCAGCCGCGGCCGCGCTTCTGGCTGCCCGTTGTTGGGCGGCAGCTCGTTGGGCCATGTAGAGGCGCGCTCGCTGCTCAGCGATCTTCCGCTGGCGCTCGGTCGCTTGGTGTTTGGCTATCACATAGGACACTCCTGCGGCCAGCGCGGCTGCCCCAAGGGCTTGCGGGCACAGCGATCCGCGAATCGACGCCGGCTGCGGCGAGCGGAATGCCCGTGGCCAAGCCGGCGGCAGTTCCGAAAAGCGCGGCGTTGCCCCCGGGAGAAAGATTTTCACAGCCGAAGGAAATCATCGCCAACCAAACCCCCACGGCTGGAAACACTTTGGGATTCATAGCCGGCAAGCGCTACCGGATTCCGTCGGGCATTGACAAGCGTAAAACCAGGAGGTGTCAAGGGGTTGGGGTCACTTCGGCGCGGGCTCCATTTCGGTGCCAAAAGACCGGGAACGCCCTTCTTCAAGAGGTCGCCAAGCATGTTCATGGCATTGGTTGCTCGAGCTCGCTACCGACGCGAATACACGGATGTGCTACGAACGCCGGATCTCAGCGGCGGATTTGCAACGAAACGACCGAATCGCGCGAAGAGGTGCGTTACGCCCAGGGGTGTGTTGGTCGCCTTTTCGCGGCTCGTCCTTAGATCCTTGATTACCATTTTGCTGTGGTGGGACGCTCACGGCGCTTGCCATTCGCCGGAAGGGAAAATAAGCCTAAGGAGGCAACGTGAACATCGATCAGACAAACTTTACACCGGTCGCACAGATCCTCGTCGGCCTCGCGCTCCTGTTCTTTGGACGCAAGCTCTTCTGGTTGTTCGTCGGTGTCATCGGTTTCCTGGCCGGCATGGAGTTTGGCGCGGAGATTGTCAAGGGCCAGTCCCAGGGAATGATTCTTCTGATTGCAATCGGGGCAGGGCTCCTTGCTGCGATCCTGGCTATCTTCCTTCAACGTTTGGTCGTGGCGATCGCAGGCGGCCTTGTGGGCGGAATGCTTGCGATGCGGGTCGCTATGATGCTCGGAGCAAGCACAGAATCTCTTCAGTGGATCGTCTTTCTGGCTGGTGCCTTGCTGGCCGCAATTCTCGTCTCAGTGGTGTTGGACTGGGCTCTCATTGGACTTTCCGCGCTGATCGGCGCTCATCTCGTTTCCGAAGCCCTTCCATTTGACCACGCCGCACGATTGCTCGGCATTGCTGTTCTGTTCGTGCTGGGCTTGCTTGCCCAGACGAGGATGTTTGGATTCGTTCGCGCCTAGGAGGTAAGGATCGCAAGATTCTTCGAGGGCCCTGAAGCGGCCTTTCAGCCTTGAAGTTTTCCCGGAGAACATCCCCGTGCATCCGCCAATTTTCATTTTGACACCCTGAGGCGCTCTGTTAGGTTGCTCCTCCCTTCTCTTTGAGGGAAAAGACGCCAACCGTTTCCGCCAGTCGGCGAGACGGTCGGGGTCTTACACCCTTTTACAGGCGGGAATAAACGCATATGCGCCATGTTCACTCATTCAGCTTCGCCACCGATGCCCATGTAGCTCAGTTGGTAGAGCACGTCCTTGGTAAGGACGAGGTCACCGGTTCAATCCCGGTCATGGGCTCCACTCGCAGAACAGGCGCTTGCCCAAATCCAACGCAACCCTAAAGATGGCTAAAGAACAGTTCCAGAGAAACAAACCGCACGTCAATATCGGCACGATCGGCCACGTGGATCACGGCAAGACCACGCTCACGGCAGCGATCACGACGGTACTGGCCAAATCCGGCAAGGCGAAGGCTACGAAATACGAGGAAATTGACGCCGCTCCTGAAGAGAAGGAGCGCGGGATTACGATCAACACCGCACACGTCGAATACGAGACCGACAAACGCCACTATGCGCACGTTGATTGCCCCGGCCACGCCGACTATGTGAAGAACATGATTACCGGTGCAGCGCAGATGGACGGGGCGATTCTCGTGGTGAGTTCCGCCGATGGTCCGATGCCGCAGACTCGCGAGCACATTCTGTTGGCTCGCCAGGTTGGTGTGCCCTCTATAGTTGTTTTCATGAACAAGGTGGACATGGTCGATGACAAGGACCTTCTTGATCTTGTTGAAATGGAAGTTCGCGAGCTTCTCAGCAAATACGAATTTCCCGGCGAGACCATTCCGATCGTCAAAGGCAGCGCACTCAAGGCGCTCGAGGGCAATGCCGAACACGAAAAGGCGATCACGGATCTCATGGCGGCCGTGGACGAATATATCCCGACTCCCGAGCGGCCAAAGGATCAACCGTTTCTAATGCCAATTGAGGACGTGTTCAACATTGAAGGTCGCGGCACTGTTGCCACCGGCCGTGTGGAGCGTGGCGTTCTCAAGAAGATGGAGGAGGTCGAAATCGTTGGCATCCGGCCGACAGCCAAGACGACGGTCACGGACATTGAGATGTTCCGCAAGCTTCTGGACTCCGCCGAAGCCGGCGACAATGTCGGTGTGCTTTTGCGCGGCGTGAAGAAAGAGGACATCGAACGCGGCCAGGTCATTGCCAAACCCGGCACCATCAAGCCGCACAAGAAGTTCAAGGCGGAAATCTATGTGCTAAGCAAGGACGAAGGTGGCCGCCACACTCCCTTTTTCTCGAACTATCGGCCGCAGTTCTATTTCCGCACGACGGATGTGACCGGCACCATCAAGTTGCCCGAGGGCGTCGAGATGGTTATGCCGGGCGACAATGTTTCCATCGAGGTGGATTTGATCAATCCCATCGCAATGGAAAAGACGATACGCTTCGCCATTCGCGAGGGCGGTCGCACGGTTGGCGCCGGACGCGTCGCCGAAATTCTGGACTAAATTAGCGTCTCTTTCCAAGAGGACAGTAGCTCAATTGGTAGAGCAGCGGTCTCCAAAACCGCCGGTTGGGGGTTCGAGTCCCTCCTGTCCTGCGGAAGAAAAACATATCAAAGAATTATGATCGGAAAAATCCGCAAGTTCATCAGCGAAGTGCGTGCCGAACTCAGTAAGGCTCAGTGGCCTTGGGATCCTAATGAGAAGGGGTTCAAACGCTACAAGGAGCTTGCGGATTCCACGATGGTAGTGCTCATCGCGATGTTGATCCTTGGCGGGTATATTGCCTTTTTCGACTTCATCCTCATTAACGTCGTCAGCTTTTTGACCAAATCGTAAACAATGGCAATCGCGCCACGAGACCAATGGTATGTCGTGCACGTTCTCTCTGGTCTGGAGCAGAAGGTGCAGGAAAATCTGCTTCGCCGCATTAAACTGGAGGAGATGTCAGACTACGTTTTTGAGGTCCTCATCCCCACCGAGCGCGTTCAGGAAATCAAGCGAGGCAAGAAGACCGAGACGACCCGCAAGTTTTTCCCCGGCTATCTCATCGTAAACATGCACCTTCTCGACGAGAATAATCAACTTGTGGATAAGACGTGGTATTTCATCAAGGATACCGACGGCGTAATTGGATTTGCCGGGACGAAGGATCGCCCAATTCCCATGCGTAACAAGGAGGTGGACAGCCTACTCGCTCAAGTGAGAGAGCGCGAGGATTCCGTCAAGCCGAAGATCAGTTTTGAGGTCGGCGACAAGGTTAAGGTGGCCGATGGGCCATTCCAGAATCAAAACGGCGTCGTTGAAGAGATAGATCCCGAGCGCGGCAAACTTCGTGTTTCTGTGACGATTTTTGGTCGCGAAACCCCCGTTGACCTCGAATACTGGCAGGTCGAAAGGGCCTGAAATCATGCCGGCAGGAGGGCGATTTATGCTGAAAGATTTCGGCTTGCTTTGTGAAGGAAAAACGCGGTTAAATCAGTCATGCTCCCCCTATTCATCGCCAGCGGCGCCTTACTCGGGGCAATCGCGCAGCCCGAACCCGAGCTCTATAATCATACGCTTCGCGGAGAGCGAATTTTCGCCAAGGAAGTTGTTTGCCGGAACAGGTGGGGCACACCAATGCTGCCCGACGGAAAAGGAGGCTACAGTTTGATCGCTCCCATCAATCCGGAGTTTATCGCCCAAAGCCTTATTCAGCCCCCGATTACGAGCGGGCCTGTCTTCCGACCCGCCACGGGATCTCTCGCAGGGCGGCCTCAAAGTCCGTAGCATCTTACTTCCCTTGTTGCACTTCGCCGACGAACCTCGCGTTGCGAGGACACTTAGATGATTGTCTCAGTGCGATATTCCATGCTCCTTATTTGCAGCCTGCTGCTTGTCGCATGCGCTCATCGCGAGAAGCCGGCCGTTGACGATCGGGTTCCTTTTGATCAGCGGCTGATTGATTTCCAATCATTGCACAACAGCGTGCGGATCGAGGAACTGCGCGCCTACTTCACTAAGGACGCGATGATTCAGTCGCCGCTAACGCCGCGCTCGGCAAGGGCCGAAAAATACCTGCAAGCACTGGCCGCTGAACCGTATAATCTCGTGTTCACCAGGACGGAGGTCGTTTATTCGCTGCCGAGACGCGCAGCAACACGCAGCGACGTTGTGGCCAGCGCGGCGGGCCGCTTCAACCTGAAGGAGCATGTAACCGTCGACTGGCGCGTGGAGGACGGCTATTGGCGCATCTCGAGAATTCTGTTTTCAGACTGGTCGCCCATTGTGGGCACCTGGCGCCACAGCGGCTTGAATCGGGAAGGCTCAATTGAACTGCGCGTACTGCCGGATGGAAATTATCTCGTTTTCCTCGCGGAAGATTCCTCCGCGCCCGCATTCCGTGGAAGCTATCGCTTGGAGGGCAATAAGATCATCTTTGTGGACACTTCATCACGCGACCCGCAGCAATTGCAAAGCGGGGAGGGAAGTTATCTCTTCGTGCGCACAGCGACGGGTGTGGATCTGCGCAAGATCCAGGACGATAACGCCTGGCGGACCGAACGCTTCGAAGGTGTTTGGTCGGCTTTTCAATGATTCGCGGGGACGGTGTTGGAAACCATGTGGACTCCGCATAATTTCCCCGGCAACAAGGGCAGGTAGCTCAGCGGTAGAGCGGCAGTCTTACACACTGTTGGTCGGGGGTTCGATCCCCTCCCTGCCCACCATTCCTCCGCCTGGGACTCGTTTTTGGCGGGCTTTCCGTTCGATGAGGGCCTCCTGCAATTGACATTGTCGTTCTTCGCAGGAGAATCACGGTATGAGGAGAAGGTGCGTCACCATCCAGCGGAGGGGGAGGTTTTCGCGCCAAGATGTCACGTCCGCGGCACTTGAACTCAGGGAGGCTGCCGGGGAACCCACAGCGCTGGCTTTCGCGTTCGTAACCCCGGGCTATGTTCCTCACATCGAGGAGTTCAGCGAAATGGTTCGCGTTGACGGCCATGTCATTGAGCTCGTGGGTGCCACGGGCGCGGGGTTCACGGTGGATGGGGAGGAGAACGAAGAAGGCGGAGGCTTCGTGTTGCTTGCGCTTGGTGCGCGGGACGGCGTGTTTGAAGTGCGAGCGTTCGATCAGAGCCGTGTGGAAGAATCGACGGAATCCGCCTTCTGGCGCAAGCTTTGCGGGGTGAAGAGCCCGGGCGCATGGATTGCTCTTACCAATCCCTTCAGCTTCGATACGGAGCGTTGGCTTGCAGAATGGAACGCGGCGTGGCCTGACGTGCCGTGTCTGGGCGGATTGGCGTCCGGATCTAATGACGGAGAGGGTGTTGGCGTCTTCCACAACGGAAGGCTTTTCGACGCCGTTCTTGTTTCGGTGACTGGCCTGCGCGTGATGTCCATCGTCAGCCAGGGATGTCGTCCCATCGGCGAACCCCTCACTGTGACGCGCGCGGAAAGCAATGTCGTTTACTCGCTTGGCGCTCGTCCGGCCTATGAGGCGCTGGAGTCCGCTTTCGAGGGGCTCACCGAGGGCGAAAAGGCCGGAGCGAAGGGGAATTTGTTCGCCGGGCTCGCCGGAACCGAGTACGTTGAGGATTTCAAGCCCGGTGATTTCTTGATTCGCAATATCCTTGGCGCGGATCCGAACTCCGGCGCGGTGGCGATTGGGGGATTTCCGCGCGTCGGCCAGACTTTGCAGTATCAGCTACGCGACAGGAATGCCGCTGATGCCGAGTGGCGCGCCGTGTTGCGCGGCGCCGCCGCGGAATCAGGCCGTGCGCCGCTGGCTTCGCTGCTCTTCGCATGTTCCGGGAGGGGATCTCGTCTGTTTGGCAGCAAGAGTCACGATGCCGGCTTGCTCGAGGAGATCCTTGGTCCGCACGCGAGTGCGGGATTTTTTTGCAATGGGGAGATCGGTCCGCTAGGTGGTCGCAACTACATTCATAGCTACAGCGCGACAGGCGCGCTGTTCTTCGATGAAGAGTAAGGGAGCACGTCACTCCGCGAGGTGGCTGGCTGCGCGGCGTGGTTTGCGCAGGTTTGGCCCAGATGGCAATATGCTTCCCAAGTCTTGAACTGTTCCTGGCTTCGTCTCACGATTCCTCCTCTCCCTCTTCGTCAGGGCCTTTCCCGCCTTGCTGCTGCATCGTTTCCAGCACATCAGACATGTCCTCGACCTCGTCCCAAACGTCTCGGCTAACAAAGATGGGGGCTTTCTGTTGTGTTGCCATGGCGAGACAATCGCTGGGCCGCGAATCAAGTTCGATGATCTTCCGCTGCTGAAGTTCATTCTCGGCCGTAATGATGAGGCGGCCAAAATATGTTCCGCTCTTGAGATCGTTGACAATGACTCGATCCACCTTTGCGCCGACGGCGGCAAGGATTAGGGCCATCAGATCGTGCGTGAGCGGACGCTCCTTCGAAGCGCCATTCACGAACATATTGATCGCACTCCCAACGCTCGGATCCACATAGATCACGAAGATCTTCTCCGCGTTGCCAATAAACACAGCTACTCCCGCATTCGTTGGAATGAGCGCCTTGATCTGCACTTGGACCACGTCGTTGCTCATGGAAGAAACCTATCAGTTAACGATTGGCTGGGCAACTGCGTCACTCACCCGGGTGCGAGCAAGGTAGACGCGGGAAAGCGTCACATAGCGCTCTGCCCATCTGCGAATGCCAGATTGCTCTTGCTCACTTAGCACTTTCCTGACCGTTGCGGGAGACCCGAGGACCAGCGAACCGGGCGGGATTTCGCTGCGCATCGTCACAGTGGCGTTGGCTCCGATGATACAGCCGCGGCCAATCTTTGCGCCATCGAGCACGATCGCTCCCATGCCAATCAGCACTTCATCCCCGATTTCGCAAGCATGCACGATCGCCTTGTGCCCCACAGTTACCCACTCACCAACGATCGCCGGCATATCATCGGCGACGTGGACAACAGAACCATCCTGAACGTTGGAATGTGCCCCGATAACAATCGGCGCAATGTCCCCGCGCAACGAACACCCCGGCCAGATGCTTGCTTCCTCGCCGATGGTCACATCGCCGGCCACAAACGCGCCAGGCGCAATGAACGCCGAGGGCGCCAAACGCGGTGAGCGGCCGAGAAACATCGCGATCTGCTCTTCGAAAGTCATGCGTGCTATATACCCGCCTCCGCGCCCGCCTGCAACTCCAGGCGGCTCCAGCTTCGGCAGGCGAATTCAGCCAAGCGATTTGTCGCGTTGAGTTGTTGACAGCCAGAAAGAATTCAGGGCATATTGCTAATCGCCTCTCAGACAAGCCCATCTTTTCTATCATCCAAATGAACAAAGTCGAACTCGTCACCTCCGTCCAAAAAACCCTCGGAACCAGCAAAGCTGATGCTGAGCGCGCCGTGAACGCCGTCATTGATGGCATCAAGGCGGGCGTCAAGAAGTCCAAGACGGTTCAACTCATTGGATTTGGCACATTCAAAGTAGCTTCCCGCAAGGCGCGCACTGGCGTGAATCCCAAGACCGGTCAGAAGATTAAGATCAGGGCTTCGAAGACGGTTAAATTCGTCACCGGCAAATCCTTTAAGGAGCTCGTGTAGGGATTTCCCCCCCGCACCGAGAAAACCCGTTTCGCCCCAAGGCAAAACGGGTTTTCTCATTTTTAGGTGTTTTTGGCCACGGAAGTTGGATAATCGTTGGATCACCTAATCCCTATGAAATCTTCCGTCAAAATTGCTGTCACAGGCGCGGCTGGCCAGATCGGATATTCCCTGCTTCCCCGGATCGCTTCGGGTGGTCTTTTGGGACCGGATCAGCCCGTCGAATTGCATCTGATCGAAATCCCGCCGGCTCTTAAACCTCTTGATGGTGTCGTGATGGAGCTGCATGATTGCGCTTTTCCGCTGTTGCACAAGGTGATTGCCACTGCGGACCTTGATGAGGGATTCCGCGACGTAAGCTGGGCGCTGCTCGTGGGGAGCGTACCTCGGAGGGCTGGGATGGAGCGTAAGGATCTGCTCGGCATCAACGGGAAGATATTTGTGGAACAGGGCCGGGCCATCGCGGAGCACGCGGCGTCCGACGTTCGGGTGCTTGTCGTCGGTAATCCGTGCAATACGAACTGTTTGATCGCGATGAGCAATGGGAAAGACTTGCCATCGGATCGTTGGTTCGCAATGACGCGTCTCGATGAAAACCGCGCGAGAACACAGCTTGCACTTAAGGCCGGTTCGCACTGGCGACATGTCACCAACATGGCCATTTGGGGCAATCATTCGAGCACGCTTTATCCGGATTTTTTCAACGCGCGTATCGAAGGCAAACCTGCGACCGATGTGATTGAGGATCGGCCATGGCTTGAGACCGACTTTATCAAAGCGGTTCAGCAGCGCGGCGCAGCGGTCATCCAGGCGCGAGGCGTTTCTTCGGCAAAATCGGCGGCGCACGGCGCGATCGAATCCGTGCAATCAATCCTAAACGCGACTCCAGGGGACGATTGGCACAGTTTGGCAGTTTGTTCGGACGGCAGTTATGGCATCGAGAAAGGCCTTATTTGCTCGTTTCCGACGCGGTCGGATGGCGGAAAAATCGGCATCGTACAGGATGTGCCTCTCAACGAGTTCGCCAAGGCGAGAGTTGAGGCAACCGTCAACGAATTGAAGGAAGAACGAGCGATGGTCGCAGAGTTGCTCAACGCCTGAATCGGAAGGGCCGAGTAGCTTTATCGCTCGAAAAGGTCTCATGCCGCAGGGCCGCCTTCTTGAGCAATTTGCTTGGCGAGCTCGGCAATTTGAAGAATATCCGCGCTTTCCGGCGATCGGGCCGGGGGCATCGAGGCAGCTTCAAGCTGTTGGCGCCGAATCTCGCCACCTTGCCAAATCCAGGCATCGTGGCTAAACGGCCCGACCAACCGTGGATCGCTCCAGGTGTGAATGGAAAGCATTCGCGGATTGATGGCTGCTGCAATGTGCATGGGTCCGCTATCCACACTGACCACAAATGCGGCGGCACCAACCAGCCAGATCATCTGTCGAATCGTCGTTTGATTGAGGAGGTTGATTGTATTGCCTGGTAACTCGTTCTGAATCTTCCCGACGCCAGCCAGGACGACGGTTATGGGACGGACGGCACGACAGAATTCCACGGCGTACCCTTCAGGAAGCGACTTTCCTTCACCTCGGGCAAACGGATGAAGGAGGATGAACGTGCGATTCTCAAGGGACGCATCGAACGGTGTTCCCGGAGGAAGCGGAAACACGGGGTTTGTGACTTTTGGCAGACCAAGGGTCTCCAGGATTCGCAGATACCTGAGCACAGAATGCTCGCCGCGGCGCACCGGCGTGGCATCGTCATAAAACCACCTTGCGCCTTCGCGTGCGTCAGCCATTCCCACGCTTCGCCCCGCCCGGCTTAAGCGCGCCATAAGCGCGCTTCGAAGCAGGCCTTGCAGATCCAGTGCGACGTCGGGACGGATGTTTTTGAGTCGAACCGCCCAGGGGATGGACCGGAGCATTCCCGCAATACCGCGAAACTTTTCGCGAGGGAACGTAATGGTGATGTCAATCGCGGGATTGTCTTTCAGGAGCGGTTCCCACCGTTCGTCCACCAGCCAGGCGATTCTCGTGTCGGGCAAGAACTCTTTCAGCGCGGCCGCGCAGGGAATCGCGTGGATAATGTCGCCGAACGAGCCCGGTTTGATGAGCAAGAACGTCTTCAGTTGCGCCAAACGCGTGCGTGGAAAAATTTGGAGTTCTAGCGTCCCACAGCGAGACGCTCAGCGAGCCGTCGGGGCAGGCCAGCTTTGAGGATTGCCTCCTGGGCGCCGGCCAAATCGTACTCGATGCGTCGCAGTTGTACCTCGTTGCTGCTTGTGTCGAAGATGCAATACGCGGCGCGCCAGTCTCCGTCCCGGGGCTGCCCAACACTGCCCACATTAATGAGGTATTTTTTTCCGTGTTGGAGCGCGAGAACGTCGAGCGGGATGATTCTCACGCTACCATCGCGAACGTACGCCTTCGGCGAGTGGGTGTGGCCGATGAAGCAGAGAGCGGTATGCTGGTAATTGAAGCTGGCGGCTGCGTCGAGCTGATTGAAGACGTAGCCCCATTTGTGCGGAGTGTCCAAAGTGGCGTGAACGATGGTGAAATCGCGCACTTGGCGTTGGAGACGCAGGGAGCGCAGCCATTCCTTGTCGTCGTTCGAGAGCTGCTCGCGCGTCCAATTGATTGCTGCCTCAGCGAGGGGGTTAAAGCTTTCCTGATCGCCGAGCATCGAGGCTTGTTCGTCGTGGTTGCCTTTTACGACCGGACATTCCAGCTTGCGCACGACTTCGATGCATTCCTTTGGAAAGGCGTTGTAACCGACGATGTCGCCCATGCAGACGTAATGGGAGCACATGTGTGCCTTGGCGTCGGTCAGGATGACCTCCAACGCGTGATAGTTGGCATGAATGTCGCCAAAGATTGCGAAGCGCATGAAAGAGAGATTGGTAAATCCTAGTGGTCTTCAGAATTTATGCGCTGCGCCTCGGGAACATCCAGTTTCTTTTCAAGTTCTTGCATCGTGGCAATCAGGGTAGGTTTTCGCCCGTCGGGTCCTTCGTCATAAATTCTCTTCAGGAGTTCGTATGCCATTTTCTCGCGACCTGGGCATTTCGCGAGTTCGTATCCTGCAAACCGTGTGAGGTAGGGCGGGGCATCCGGAAGCTGGGAAGCCTTGAGGAAGGCCTCGCCTGCCCCGCAATGATCCTCAAATTTGTCGCGAAGCAGAATCGCAAGGCTCCTGTAGAGAAAAGAGCTTTCGGGATTATTTTTGATACCGCGCTCGAGATAGTCGCGTCCGAGCTGGAAATATTTGCGCTGGTTGCGAATGCGAAGCGCCTCACTGGGTTGAGAGGTGTCCCGAAGCGCCGAAATGCTGGCGTTCCAGGCCATGTGCCATGCCGCCATGTCCCAATAGAGGAGCGAGCGCGGCTGAAGGGTCGTTACAGTGTCGAAGAGACCTGCCATGCGTCCCCACTCCATACGCTCCCAGGCATTATTGGCCTCAATCCAAAGATAGGCGGCAAGGGGTGAGCGGAAGCCGCTCAAAGCGGCCAGGAAACCCATTTGGCCGACTTGTTCGCGCAGTCCGAGATCAAGCGGCGCATTGCGCAATCGAGCCCGCTCTTGCGCTGTATCCAGAGATTTTTCGACAGGGGCCTTGCTGAATCCGAAAACTCCGATCAATGCGATTGCGATCGTCTTGCGGATCATAGTTCTCGCCCCGCAAAGACGAAGGCTGCAACGGCGAAATAGACAGCGACATACGTCCACCCCAGGGCAAAGGTTTGGAGGAAAATTTTCAGAGGTATGGCGGCTCCGGCAATCACGTCGTCCGCGAGATTGAAGGTTTGAAGGTCAGGAAAAAGGAGGGCGATGAGAGCGGCGACAATGCGCGTCCACCATTTGATTTCCACGCCCTGAAACCAGTATTCGCGGGCTGTGGATTGCAAATGGCCGATGAAGTAGATGGCCGCAGCGATCATTACCGTGAAGAGAGAGGATGTTGCGAACGTGGAAACCAGGAGCGTGAGCGATGCGAGTAGGGCGGACTTTACGAAAATCATGAGAATGCCAGGCACCAGGTTGATATTGAAGGTTGCTTGAGCAATTGTCTTCAGCGCAGCCGTCAACTCCTCGGAGGGTCCGTCGGCAAATTGCGCGCGCGTTTCGGCAAGCACGCTCTGTTCTCGTAGCCAGAGCACCAAGCAGAAGACCGCGCTCATCAAGAGGGTAAACAGAAGGAGCAGCGAGATGATTCCTGCGAGCTTGCCCAAAAGATAAATGAAGCGCGGAACAGGCTTGGAAAGCAGGTTGTAAATCGTGCGCTCCTCGAGCTCCTTGGGCAGAAAATTCGCCGTGGCGAGGATGGCGAGCAGAGAGCTGAAGATAGACATCGCGCCGAGGCAGACGTCCTTGAGCATCTGAAATTCCTCCTGAAATGTCAGCCGTGCCATGAAGATCGAGCTGCCGATGGCACAAAGGGCAAAGACAAGGATGGTGTAGAAGATCTTTTGGCGAACGAGTTCGGTGAAGGTGTTCCGGGCGATGGCTGCTATCTGACTGGTCATGATGGCATGCGAATCCGGATTTTCTGTCTCGAGTGATGGCTTCCAGGGACGAGAAATCGAGTGCCGACTTTTTTTCCTTCCACGGCAGCCGCGATCTGACCGGGTTTGCGGCCGTCCAGGATGCATGTGGCGATGCCGTGGGAGACTGCAAAGTCCACGGCCTGGAGTTTCGCGCGCATTCCACCCACAGACAGCTCCCCTTTGTCAGCACGCACATATTGGAAAACCTCAGAAACACTCCCGGCAATGCCGATGCGGCGTCCATCGGAATCCCGCAATCCGTCGGTGGAGGTAAGAAGGAGCAGAAGGTTTGCATTGACAAGATGGGCAACCTCGGCTGACAGGCGATCGTTGTCGCCAAAGCGAAGCTCCTCCACAGCGACTGTGTCGTTTTCATTGATAATCGGCACGATATTACCGGCTTCGAGAATGCGTTCGATGGTGTTGAACGCGTTCTCACGGCGCATCCGGCTGTCAATATCGCCGTGTGTGAGCAAGAGTTGGGCGACAATCAAGCCGTGACGCCGGAAGGCGGCCGCATATCTGCGCATGAGCTCAGGCTGACCCGCGGCGGCGCAAGCCTGCTTGCCGGGAAGATCCTCAGGACGGCGGTCCAGCCCCAGGATATGCACTCCGGCGGCAATCGCGGCGCTGCTGACGATCAAGCAGGAATTTCCCGCCTTGACCAAAACATTGATCTCGGCGGCGATGCGGCGAAACTGGCTAGCGTCCAGCGCGCGACCTGCGGATCGCGAGAGAGTGCCAGTTCCGAATTTGAGGACGATGCGGGGCATAGGATGGGTCAAGATTCTCGGCGCTCAACGTTCAACGCTCAATCCAAGAACGCGGCGGCGCGCGGATTCCGTGGAGCGCTACGCTTTGAAGGTTGAACGTTCAGCGTTGCCAGAGTTGTTGGTGATCATTTCGAGAAATCCGCTTTCCAAGGCAAGGGATTCCTGAACGCCAAGGACAAGGCGGCTGCGCAGGGATTCAAGCGCATCAAGGCTGCGCAGCAGATCTCCGGTCGAGATTCTCTTGGCAAGGGCCTTCACGATCGGGTTCTCCGCGGGGAAGCCATGCCGAGCCCTCAGCGCCTCTCCGAAGGCGTCAACTATGATCTGCAGGATGCGGTCGCGCTCGCGCAGAACGTTTGCCTCGACGAGGGCCTTGATCTGCCCAGTCCGCTCTTCGAGCCAGGAAGAATCTTCGCACGCCTGTTTATAGCGCGCAGTCTCGTTGCGCAGGATGCTTTCGTAATCGGAGGAGATCTTTTCGCGTAGTGCGGAGAGGATACTCTGGAGAGAGCGCGTGAAGCGGAAAGCCTCCGCGACGCCGGGCCTTGCTTCATTAACGAGACACTCCTCCAGTGCCTTGAGAACGGCAAATTCCTCTGTGGTCGGTATCCGTTTGGCCGTATCGATGAGTGGGGTTTCGAGACAGCGCGAGCGAACGGTTTCCAGCATCGCCTTGGGACGCGTGCTCAGAAGGAGAATTAACGACCCTGGAGGCGGTTCTTCCAAGGTTTTCAAGAATGCATTAGCCGCTTGCGGCTGCATGCGGTCAGCATCGTGGACGATTGCGACCTTGCTTGTGGCGAGAAGTGGCTTCCGCTGGATGGAGTGATCGAGGTCACGGATCTGATCAATGACGATGCGTCGTGACTTCGACTCTGGCTGCACGATATGCACGTCAGGATGTGCAAGGGCGCTCTCCGGAGCGCATTCCAACACGAGCGCGGCAAGTTGGACAGCCAGCCAGGACTTTCCACTTCCCGGGGCACCGGTGAGAAGATAGGCGTGCGCAAGCCGACCCGCTCGGCGCGATTTGCTTAGACGTTCAAACGCCGATTCCCTTGAATATGGCATGGGGGCGAAGGGCCGCGCGAATTTCGCGGGCGATTTCCCTTTCAGGTTTGGCTGCATCCAGCAGACGGATCCGATCCGACTGGGAGGCGGCGAGTTCGAGATAACCGCGACGCACGGCTTCATAAAAGGCGGGGGGCTGTTCTTCCATGCGGTCGTAATTCCCAGCGGGACGGCGGAGCCTTTGATGAGCCTCGGCCGAATCCATATCCAGAAGGAAGGTGATGTCCGGGAGCCTCGGCCCTGCAGCAAATCGGTTGATCGTTTCGACGATTTCGGCGGGGATCTCTCTGGCGACGCCTTGATAAACGGTGGTTGAGTCCAAAAAACGGTCCGAAATAACGATTTTCCCGGCGTCAAGAGCGGGAAGGATTTCCTGCCGCACGAGTTGGGCGCGGCTAGCGGCAAACAGGAGAAGCTCGGTCTCTGGCTCCATGCCGCGGCCTTCCGGTGAATGTTGCAAAAGGTGCCGAATGCTCTCGCCAATCGGGGTGCTGCCGGGCTCGCGGACCAGGACAGGCGTGTTACCCGCGCGGGACAACGATTCGACCAGCATGCGAATCTGGGTGCTTTTGCCGCATCCTTCAGAACCTTCGAAGCTGATGAAGAAACCTGTTTGACTCATGTGGGATATGCCGGAGATCATGAATCTTGATGAGCAAGACTTCCGTGCAAAGCAGGAAAATGTGTTTCGTCGAAATTGAAGAGGGGGCTGAAACCTTCTTTGAGGAGGCGTTTGCTGGTCACGACGTTTCCTTCGTTCAACGCCTCGATGCGGTGCCTGATGACATTGAAGTTTTGTCGGTTTTCATCAGCGAAAGGCTTGATGCTCCTTTTCTCGATGCTCATCCGTTGATTCGGCTGATCGCAACCCGATCGACCGGATGCGATCATATCGACCTCGATGCATGTGACAGCCGGGGAGTTACCGTCGCCAATGTGGGCGACTACGGTGAGAACACCGTGGCCGAACACACCTTCGCGCTCGTCCTTGCGCTCTCTCGCCGCCTGAGAGATTCGGATCAGGCTGTGCGTACCGGCCGTTTCAGCCGGGACCGTCTGCGAGGATTCGACTTGCGGGGCAAGACACTTGGCGTCGTCGGAGCCGGCCGCGTAGGGCTCCATGTCATTCGCATTGGAATCGGCTTTGGCATGCATGTGATCGCTTACGACGAACAGCCGCATCCGTTTTACAGCGAATTACTCGATTTTCACTATGTCGAATTCAAACAACTGATGCGCGAGTCTCACGTGGTGACCCTGCACGTTCCTCTGAATTCCGTGACGCGACACATGATCAATCGTGAAGCGCTTGCCCTCTGTCATTCGGGGGTTCTTCTTATTAATACCGCGCGCGGTGGACTGATTGACTCCGGTGCGCTGATCGAAGCTCTAGACAGCGGGCAAGTCGCTGGTGTCGGACTTGATGTGCTTGAGGACGAGCGAGTCTTCCGTGGTGGAGCAACGCAAATTCTCGGCGAAAAAATTGTGGAACGCGTGCGCAGCGCGGCTGCGCCGATGGCCAGAGAGACGTCCCCGCAGCGGGTGGCTGAGTTTTCGAAGCTCGTCGCACACAGCCGGCTTCTTCACCGGTCGGAAGTGGTCCTTACCCCGCATGTGGCCTTCAACAGCCACGAAGCTGTAGAGCGTCTCAACACGTTGACAGTCGAGAATATCAGGAACTACCTTGAAGGCCGACCGCTTACCTGCTGCACATGAACTACTGGCTCGTAAAACAGGAGCCCTCGGCCTATTCGTGGGATGACTTTGTCAAAGACGGCAGGACCGCATGGACAGGCGTCAGAAATTTTCAGGCGCGCAATAACCTGCGGTCCATGAACTTGGGAGATCGGGTGCTCTTCTATCACAGCGTGAAGGAAAAGTCCGTCATTGGCGAGGCCGAGGTCGTTCGCGAGTCGTACGCGGATCCGACAGCCAAAGAAGGGGATTGGATCGCGGTCGATCTGAAGCCGATCATGGCCTTGCCCCATGCGGTGAATCTCGAAAAGATTAAGGCCGACAAGAGGCTTGCCGGAATGACATTGTTGCGTCACTCGCGTCTCAGCGTGATGCCGGTTTCGGCGCCGGAGTATCGCGCGATTTTAGACCTGGCTCGAAGCTGAATTCCGCTGGCGCTCATAGAAAAGAGGGACGAATTTATAGGGATGATGATGAGCTACCGACGAGCGGGAGTTGCTTCAACCTTCTCCCCGACGTTTGAGGCTGTGCTTGCCGAAGCCGGATCTTTTGCGCGGCACTGCGGCGCGGAGCTTGAGATCATCCATGCCGCGGCATTTGATGCGGAAAAGGAGAAGCGCTTTTTCGAGACGATGGGCCGAAGCGCGGCAATTCGCTGGGTCAATGAAGACCCCCCGTCACAAGCGATCATCGCGGCGGCGCAGGATTACGATTACGAGCTTTTGATCGCGGGTGCCCTCCAATTCGAAGACGCTGACAGACCCTTCACCAGCAGTGTTGCGCGGGAACTCATGCGCGATGCGCCCTGTGACCTCTTGCTCGTCCCGAGACCGCTCGAATCGCCCGACATCTTGCGCCGCGTTGTCTTCGCCTTGGAACCTGGAGAGGACGTGGAGCCATTTCTCCGCAATTCTTTAAAGCTTCTGCGACCCGAGCACGTGACAATCGCCGTGACGAAGACTCCTTTTGCGGCGGCGATTGCCGCATCGCGGGGCGAGGAGCCGCGGGACGTGGACGCTTGGCTGGAAGAGCTTGGCGCGTTGCTTTCCGGTGCCGGGGCAGAGATTGAGACGCGAATTGTGACTTCGAACACCGGCTATCCATTATGCGACGTCATTGAGGGCCTCGAGGCGGATCTGCTGGTCGTGAGGGCTCTGCCCGACGATCAGGGGGGCACACTTCCCCTTCACATGGATTGGTTGTATCAGGTGATCCCCACGCGCTTGCTTGTGGCGAAGCATCCCGGAAAAAATCGAAAGTAGATCAGAATTAACAGCTTCTCTGCCTTGGAGAGCCGGTAGCGCTTTTGAAAGACCCTGAATCCGTCGGCTTCCATGCGTGAAAGGATCGTTTTGTAGATTGTGTGCATGAGTTCGGCCGGTTTAAGGGCTTCCGCATCGTCCGCGGGGAGAGCGCGGCTGGCTTCCATAAAAAGCGCACGAGCGCGCGCCGCTTCAAAGTGCATGAGATCGCTGAAATTTTCGCCTGGAGTTCCTCGCAGGAGACCGGCCTCGCCGACTCCGAACTTTTGAAGATCTTCGAGCGGAAGATAAATGCGTCCAGCGGCAGCATCCTCCGCCACGTCGCGGAGAATGTTGGTCATTTGCAAGGCGTAGCCGAGGAGTTCGGCGTAGATTTTGCTCTTAGGATTCTTGCACCCGAAGATTTCGATGCTTGCGAGGCCGACCGCACTCGCGACGCGCCAGCAATAGGCGCGCAAGTCCTCGTAGGTCTGATAACGGATCGGCTCAATGTCCATTTCGACCCCGAGCACGATCTCAACGAGAAGGCGCCGGTCGATTTTGTGGCGTAGGAGGACTCGGGCCAACGCGGGAGGCAACTCGTCGCCCGCGTTGAGAGCAGCTTTCCAGAGATCGAGCAATTCACGCTTCTCCGCAGGAGGACGTCCCGGCTCGTCGGCGATGTCATCGACTGCGCGGCAGAAGTCGTAGAATACAAGGGCGTCCATCCTGCGGTCTGGCGGGAGGCATCCAAGGGCAAAGGCGAGATTGGATTTCCGTGCGTTCGCCCGGGCGGCAAGCTGCAGGGGATTCACAGGCGTTTGTCCGAGGTGATGCGTCCGTCTCGTATTTGAATGAGACGCTGCGCTCTGCCGCCGAGTCCGCCATCGTCCCCGGCCCAGAGGACACAGAGTCCCAATTCCTGGGCGGTCCGCATGGCGAGACCGATGAGCTCATCACTTCCTCGTGGAGATATGGCGATGAGGATCCTTGGGCGATGGACCAGAGCGCGGGCGAATGCCGCGCGCCGCTGTGCGGATGGGAGCAGACGTCCGGCGAGTTGATTCTCGAAGTGCGCGATCCCGCAGAAGTCGAGCACTTCAAAGGTTCGCGCGCGGGCGGCGCTGGCATCTGCGCCGCAGATGCGAAACAGAGGCATAGCCACGTTCTCCGCTACGGAGAAGGATGGTAAGAGGCACGGGTTGTGAAAAACAAAGCCGAAGGTTTGATTTCGAAGCCGTCGGAGTTCCTCTTCCGCAAGATGCGTTACGCTTTGTCCACTCAGAAAGATCTCTCCAGAATCGGCGGGCTCGAGTAAACCGAGAATGCTAAGCAGGAGTCCTCTGCCCGGACTATCCGGGCCGTTAAATTCGCAAAGTATTGCCGAATCGAAGGAGGCTGTGACGTTTTCAATCGACGCCTGTCCCGACTCGTTCCAATTCATGCGATGGCAGCAGAGAGCCTCACAGGAAAGAACAGGATTCATTTTAGTTTAGAAGGGGATGCTCTGCGCGCCGTCCTCGCAGTATTTGTAAAAGCACACCCAGGCGGCAAGAATCCATCCGCCCGAGATAGCGCCCAGGATTTCGAGAAGGATCGTCCAAACATGCCTCCACACGGCGGCTCCAAGCCAGGCGTTTCCAGCGTGTTGCAAAGCTTGCAACAGAAATAGCAGCGCCAATGCGGAGAGAAGGAAGATCAGGCAAGGGAGGCCATGCCGCTTGAGAAATCGTCCATGTGCGATAATCGCGCCGCGGAGGGAATCGTTGTGAAGCACGAGCCGGATCTGTACGGTCGCCAGCGCGAGCATGACAGTTGCCAGCGTGGGTCGCGCAATCGCTTCGGCGGCGGCGAAGGTCGTCCAGCCAACGGGCTCGCCGATCATCCAGGCTTCAATAAAGAGTGGGACGTGGATGAGGGCGAGGGTTGCAAGAATAATCACCACGGCCCATTTGAGCACGAATCCCATGCGGCGCACGGCAAAATGCAGTGACCGCGGGCGCGTCGGAAGTGTAGACCGCGTATCCATCCGTAGGCGATCAGAACCAAATAGACTTGGAGGCAGGTTCCGATCAGATACTCGAAGGCGAAGGACATCGCGTTGACGATGCTTGAGACGAGGAGAAGTTCGTGAAGGGAGAGTATGCGGGCGACCTCTGGGAGAGCGAGAAGCGTGAGGGGTTTAGCGATGGACGCCAGGGCGCATGCGGCAAGCACGACGAGGAGCAGCCACCCTCCAAATCCGTATCGCCGAGAGAAGGCGTAGGCAAGTTCACCCGTGAGACCGCGGTAATTTGTAAAGAATAGAAACGCGCAGAGAACCGAGATGGGAAACGTCGCGACGAGACAATTGAGAGCACCTGCAAGAAATTCGGATGCGGGAAGGATTGCAGCCAAGGCAATTTGAGCAGGCTCGGGCGCCAATTTGAGAAGCAGCGGACCGGTGTCCGGCATCCGTCCCATCCTCCAATGAAGCAAAAAGAAATCCGCTAGTTGGAAAAGCCCGTAGGCTAGTGTGAATCCGGCAGGAAGCTTCCACAGCGAGGCATGACGGAGAACGCATCGCCAACCATTGGTATAGGCGTTTCGCACGGCCGGCAGGCACAGCGCGAGCGCCCATACTGCAACGACTGGCAGGATGAGCCATTTGATTTCCGAATGCACAGCGCAACTTGAGCCAGAAATTTTCGCTGGGAACGAGCCTTTCCACCGCCGAGAGTCCTCGCTTCATGACATTGGCCAATAAGATCACAATTGCGCGCATTTTGCTGATCCCAGTCTTCGTGCTTTTCGCCGTCTACTACGGGCGAAGTGTCGAGCAGGGACGGCCGGAGGAGTGGCAATGGTGGGCTACTGTCATTGTCTTCCTTGTCGCATCGGTAACAGATTGCCTGGATGGATGGGTCGCCCGGCGGTACGGTCAGCGAAGTCCGCTTGGAGCGGTGCTTGATCCCATTGCAGATAAGGGGCTGCTTTTGGCCGCAATCATCACGCTCAGCCTGAGCAAATGGACGTACGCGTTCCCGCTTTGGTTTCCCGTTCTCGTCATTGCGCGCGACGCAGTAATCGTCACTGGCTGTCTGATATTGAAGCACCTCAATGGCCATCTCGAAGTGCGGCCGAGCTCGTGGGGGAAGACGGCCACGGCTCTGCAAATGGTTGCAGTCGCTTGGGTGATGTTGCAACTGCCCTTCCATCTCTATTCCGTTTATGCCGCGGGACTTTTCACGCTCGTAAGCGGTGTCGGTTACTTGCTCGATGGGCTTACACAACTCCGGCACCACGACACTCCCAATGCGTAACGTCGCAATCGTTGGTCGGCCCAACGTCGGAAAGTCCGCGCTCTTTAACCGTCTTGCCAGCCGCAGGATTTCAATCGTCCATAATCAGCCCGGTGTGACGCGCGACCGAATCACGGCGGTTTGCCGGCTAGGCGCTGCGCCTTTCGAAATCGTCGATACCGGCGGAATCGGCGCCGATCCCGATCCCGATTTTGCCAGATCGACACACGAAGCCGCAGAAATTGCCATTGAAAGCTCAGACGTCCTGCTGTTCGTCGTCGATGGCCAGGACGGCGCCACGCCGCTGGATCTCGAACTTGCGGGCAGACTTCGCAGATCGTGTCGCCCGACGATCGTTGTTGTCAATAAGGTAGACGCGCCCGAGCACGACGACTTCCCGGCAGACTTCGCGCGTCTCGGATTCTCTCAAACCCTCGGCGTAAGCGCGGCGCACGGTCGGTGCATTGCTGAGCTCGTCGAGGCGATCGAGGATCTTCTTCCGCCGCCGCAAGACGATTACGCGCCGCAGGCAGCACCAAGACTGTCGTTTGTTGGCCGGCCTAACGTGGGAAAATCGTCCTTGGTCAACACGATTCTGGACGACCGCCGCGCCATCGTGAGTCACATCCCGGGGACAACTCGGGATGCGGTCGATATTGCCTGCGAGCGGAATGGCCGGCGCTTCATCCTTTGCGACACGGCGGGGATCCGGCATCGCTCCAAGCATAGCGCATCAGTCGAGGTCTTTAGCGTCATGCGGGCAGAGGACGCAATCAGACGGGCGGATCTCTGCGTGTTTGTCATTGACGCAACGAGCGGTGTGACGGCGCAGGACAAAAAAATTGCCGGCCTGATTCAGAAGGCGCGTAAGGCCGCCTTGGTCGCACTCAATAAATGGGATCTGGTTTTGCCCGCAGGGCAATCCGATTCACAGCTCTTGCGCAAACATGTCGGGCGCGTTCGAGAGGAGTTGTTTTTCCTCGATTACGCTCCGGTCGTAGGTACCGTCAGCGCGAACCGGAGGGAACGTGCGAAGGCTGTTCACGATGATCGAAAAGGTTCGCCAGCATGCAACGCGCCGGACAGGCACGGGTGAGTTGAACCGTCTCTTGCGCGCTGTGATGGAACGTCAACCGCCTCCCCTGCACGGCAAGCGACGATTCAAACTGCTCTACGCCACACAGCTCGTGCCGCCGAACCCGAGTCCTTTTCAAGTCCCGGAGTTTTTGCTTTTCGTCAACGATCCGCGACTTCTGCCCGAAACCTACATGAATTTCCTGCGGGCGCGTTTGCGGGAGAAATGGGAGTATCCCGGCTTGCCAATCCTGTTGCGTCAGCGCGGCCGAGAAAAACGCGAGGCGCGCGCCTGAGCTCTATTGGATCGAAAAGCTGCAGCGCAGTCTCCGATATTGCGTGAGATATTTGCACGAATTCTTTCAAACCCGGCCATGAAGAGGACAGGGGGGATCTGGGGCCATTCTTAGCGCGAAAAACCAGTTCGTGAGCCAGGCCTGTAGCCACTCGGAGCTTTGCAAACTGGGCGGAAATCATCGTGTGTCGATTAAAAGGCGTTTGTGAACCGTCCGGGCGATAGGGTTGTGCAGATCAACGAGTTCGGACTTCGGGCCGCGTAGCGCATTCATGAGGTGGACAAACCAATAAATGCAAAGCAGCGCTACAATGATCGGAAGGAGCGAACGAAATCTCCGAAGAAGAGCATCCCAATCGCCAACCGCGCGGCCGTGCATTGCTTCCCATCCAAGCAACAAGGCAGCCGCCACTAACGTGATGACGGCGGGCAGCGCGGCCGCGTTGAGATAGAGCGCGCGAGAGAGGTCGCCACGCAACAGGGCCTGAGTCGCTCGCGTTCCGCCGCAGAACGGACACGGAAGCCCCGTCACGCTCTTCAAAACGCAAGTTGGCAGACCGGCGAAACCGGACGGCGGCACAAAAGGCAGCAGGGCTGCGCCAACGAGTATCGCGATGATTATGGCGACCGCGGCTGCGCGATACTTCCGCTGATCGAGCCGCAGCGGAGGGTCATTCGTGGACTTTCGGGAGATTAGCATGGCGCTTATTCAGGTCCCGCGAATTGCTGGAGAGATCACCACCGTAATCTCCCCTTTCGCTTGGCGAGTTTGATAGTGGTCACGGAGTTCCGCCGGGTTGCCGCGGCGGTACTCTTCGAATCTTTTTGTCAATTCCCGGGCGACGCAGACGTTTGCCTCGGGAGCGATCTCAACAAGCACGTCGAGGGATTTGAGCAGACGATGCGGTGACTCGAAGTATACGCTTGTTTCATGACGCGAAATGGCGCGCTCTAGCTCCGAGCGGCGCCGGCCGCTTTTCACCGGCAGAAATCCCCCGAAGAAAAAGGCGTCCATCGGAAATCCGGAGCCGACGAGCGCGGTAAGGACGGCACTTGGTCCGGGCAGGACAGTTACAGAAAGACCGCGCTCGCGACAGGCACGGATGAGGCGAAATCCGGGATCAGATATTCCGGGCATGCCTGCATCTGTCACAAGCGCGATAGATTTGCCGCCGGCAATTTCCTCGACTAGCGCGGCCGTGCGGGAAGCTTCGTTGTGCTCATGCAAGCTGAGCATCGGCTTCTTGATGTTATGGTGAAGCAGGAGCACGCTCGAATGACGCGTATCCTCGGCCGCGACCAGATCCGCTTCCCGCAAGGCCTGCAGGGCTCGCAGTGTGATATCCTGCAAATTCCCAATTGGTGTCGGGACAACGGTGAGCAATGAGGTCTTACCAGCCCTCGGCAACATCTGTCGTCAGCTTGATGGCCGCGTCCCTCGCAGCCACGGGGATTGCCTGACGTTCGGTAATCTGAAGATCGGTGTTGCTGAAGAAAGACGTCCTGCCGGTGACCCTCCCCCTTTTTAGGATGCTGCCCGTCACGCGATCCGCAACCTGAAAGGCAATATCGAGCCGGAGTCCAAATTCGGCGGTGGCGAGGACGTTATTTTGAACGGAGCGGAGCGAAACACGCTCGATCTTGGTGAGTGTGCAATTCAGGATCGCGTCGGCGGTGTCGTCGGAGACGATGGTGTAAGTGCCATCCTCCTGCAGTGTCTTGATAAGCGTGTCGGCTAGCAGGACCTCGACGCGTGGTTCGTAGGTCCTGTTCTTAAAGGTGGGGACGGCCAGTGTGCGAACAGATCGCATCGGTGTGGGCCGGATTTCTCCAAGCTTGTAACCACATCCGCCGAGAAGGGCGCACGCAATCACTGCTGCGATGAATCGGATCATTGGGTAGGGAGAAGAGGCTCAATGGGCTGGACATCCCGAGCCTCAGTACGCAAGCGCGGCTGTTTTACTACGGGAAGCTCGTCCGGTACAATTTCCCGCTTGGGCGGGCCACTATAGTCGGAGAGTGAGGAGGTCTCGACTTGAGCCTGCAGACGACGGCGGAGAGCAAGTTTTTCTCCCGATTCAGCACGCTCCGACCCGACGCGAAGGATGTCGTCGCCGAATTGGCTGCGAAGCTCCTCGATGCGCGTCTTGGCCGTTTCAGCGTCCGCAGACTTCGGCTGCTTGCGGACGATGTCGTTATAATAGATGATGGCCGCCTTATAATTTTTCGACCAATCGTAGTACTTGGCGATTTCCATGAGGTTTCCGGCTTCGCTGCGCCCAATGGCGGTCAGGTTGTCCCGGGCTTGCGGCGCTTTTTCGCTCTTCGGATATTGAAGGAGAAAGTCTTCGAAAGTTTCCTTTGAAAGGACAAGTGCTGAAAGATCCTGGGAACTCGAGGTCAATCCGAGCCGCATATAGATATACGCAATCTGATAGAGAGCGTCATCGCAGACATCACTGTTCGGATACTTGTCAAGCACCTGCTGGTACGCATCGCGGGCTTGCTTAATCGCTTTCTGCCGCTCGAAAGCCAGACCGAGATTGAATTGTGTAATAGGCGCATAGATGCTATACGGCGCATTCTTGAGGATGGCCTCATACATCTTCTGAGCACGTTCGGCGCCGGTAACGCCGGGTACCGGGACCGAGTAACCAAGAACCATAACTCGACTGAGATCCAAATACGAGTTTGCGATGAGGACTTGCCTGGCAACCGCTCCTTCAAATTCTGGTGTGTCCGGATAGGTCGTGATCAGCTTCTGGTAAGCGTCAAAGGCCGAACTCCATCTGCCCTGTATCAGCAGAAGATCGGCGAGTTGCAGCTGCGCTCTGGAGGCCAATTTCGAGCCGGGGTAGGTTCTCAAGAAGCGCTTGTAGGCAAGGACTGCGGAGTCGTAGTTTTTTGCGCGGTACAGTTCCTCGGCGGCCTCGAAGGCACCCTTGTCATCCGCGTATTGAATGACAGGGGTGACTCCGCTCTCTTGAGCCTCGCGAATCTGTCTCGGAATCTGCGCTTTAAGCGTGGACGCAAATGTCAGGGCGAGAAGGAGGAGTGGCGCAAAGATTCGGGAAAACATTTGAGGGGCGAAACCTAGGAAACATCACGGCCCGCGTCAAGCTGCATACTCCCCTGAACGCACTGGCATCCCCGGAGCAATCGACATACCTTCGACTCATGTGCCTTCTTCTCATCGACGGACACTACTATCTCTACCGCTCGTTTTTTGCCATACGGGGATTGACGAACTCGCGTGGCGAGCCCACCAATGCCATCTATGGATTTCTGAAGGCGGCGCGCAAGATGCTGGCGGATTTGAAACCCGATCTTGGTGCCGTGGTATGGGATCACGGCCTGCCCGACCGGCGCACGGCTCTCCAGGCCGGATATAAGCAACAACGCCCCGAAATGCCTCTTGAGATGCGCTCCCAAGAGGCATGGCTTCAAGCAAACGTGCCCTTGATAGGGCTCTCCAGCCTCAGCGCTCCAAACACAGAAGCGGACGATCTCATTGCTTCCTATGCCCGCAAAGCCGTGGAGGAGGGCCTTGAGGTTGTCATTGCAACGAACGACAAGGACATTCTTCAACTCACAAGCGAACACATCGCCATCTATTCGACGGCAAAAGCGGACGCTGGAACGAATGGCTTTGCGCTTCTAGGCCCCAAGAAAGTCGAAGAAAAATGGGGCGTTGAGCCCCGGCAAATCGCCGAAATTCTGGCCCTAACCGGTGACACCTCGGACAATATTCCGGGTGTTCCGGGCGTGGGTGCGAAAACCGCAGCTCAGCTTATTCGCTCGTATCAAACCGTCGAGAACCTCTTCGAACGGCTGAATACCGTGCAGCCGGAAAAATTAAGGCAAAAGCTTGAAAATGCGAAGGATCTGGTTCAAGCGAATCGCAGGATGGTGGCTCTCGATGATGATCTTCCGCTGCCAAAGCCCGTTAACGACCTCAAGATCGCGCCTCAATACGATCCGTTGATTGCAGCGCTTGAGGCGTGTGAATTCAAGAGCCTCCTGAAAGAAATCGAAGCCGAATCCGGTCGCGGCAGAATCGTTCAACAGGGACAACTCCTCTGAACGTCCCGACTGGTGTCGGGGAACGTAAAAATTGTCTCATTCTGGCTCGGAAATTGCTTGCGCAAGCAAGTCAAGTGCCTGATTTTGCTCTCGTAAATGGCGGGAATGGAGCAAATTCAAGGGCTGGCGTTGCAGCAGACGCTATCGCCGCAAATGCAGCAAAGCTTGCATATTTTGCAAGCGCCGCTGATGGAACTTCGGCAGCTTGTCACCGCGGAGCTGGAGGCCAATCCGACTCTCGAGGAGGAACCTCGGGAGATTGCGCGGGAAACTGAGGGTCCGGAATTACAAAGAGCGGACTTAGGCGACCAGTGGAACGAGTATTATGCCCAGCGTGCGACTTCCGAGCCTTGGACGGCGGATGCTCAGGCGAGGCGCCAGCATTTTTTTGACTCGCAGACAAAGGCGCCCACATTGCAGCAGCACCTGCTGGATCAAGTGAGCGGGTCGGACATGAGCGCTCGGGAGCGGGGCATTGCGCCGGTGATTATCGGAAACATTGATGACCGGGGATACTTGCGCGCGACGGTGGCCGAGATAGCTTCCCAGGCGGGCTGCCTTGAGGAAGAGGCGGAAGGGGTTATCGAGACCGTGCAGGGCTTTGAGCCCGCGGGCGTGGCAGCGCGCGATCTCTCAGAGTGCCTGCTCCTTCAGTTACGCCGCAGCGGACGGCAATACAGTTTGGAAAGCCGGATTGTGCAACACCATCTCGAAGAATTGAGCCGGCGCAAGCTTCCCGAAATCGCGCGCCAGTTTCATGTCTCACTTAACGATGTTCAGAATGCCGCAGAATCCATCGCGCGGTTGGAGCCCCGGCCGGGGCGTCCATTTTCCGCCGAAGACGAGCAAACTATTCTTCCTGACGTAATCGTCGAGAGAGACGGTGATGCGTATACGGTGTCGCTCAATGACGATGAGATTCCCTCTTTGCGCATCGGCGATGGATACAAGGACATGCTTTCTCAGTCGGCCGCGGATCGCGAGGTGCGGGACTATCTGCGAGAGAAGATTCGCGGGGGCAGGTTCTTCATTCGATGCGTTCAGCAACGCCAGCACACACTCTTGAATATCGCGCGAGAAATCGTCGAACGGCAGCGCGATTTCTTCGATCTCGGTCCGGCTCAGTTACGGCCCATGACCATGAGCAGCGTGGCCCAGGCGGTGGGCGTGCACGAAACAACTGTGAGCCGCGCCGTCTCGGGTAAGTATATGGCTACGCCGCGAGGCCTCTTCGAGTTGAAGTATTTTTTTACTTCGGGCTATACCACGGACAATGGCGAGTCGATAAGCAACGAAAGCGTGCGCCAGGCAATTGCCGAGATCGTCCGCAACGAGGATTCCCGACATCCCCTTAGCGATCAGGACATCGTTGCGATGCTTTCCGAGCGCGGGCTTCCCATAGCGCGCCGGACAGTTGCAAAATATCGCGAGCAGCTTGGAATTCTGCCGAGCCATCTGCGAAAGTCCTTTTGAGATTTCTTGCGACGACTGCGCTTGTCGTCTCTTGTTTGGCAAGCATATTGGGTGGGGTATGCTGCCTCTTGATGAACAGAATCTTCGCGACGCCCTCCGGCGGGTGAAATACCCCGGCTTTTCGCGAGACATCGTATCGTTCGGTCTCGTCAAGGAGATTCGGGTGGAGGGCGAAAACGTCGTCGTTCAGCTTGTCTTGACCACGGCGGAGCCGGCAGTTGCCCGGCAGATTCGCGATGAGGCGCACGCGGCGCTTGGGGGAGTGGCGGGGGTTGGTCGTGTTGAAATCAAGGTCGATATTCAGGCACCGGCCCAAGCTGCCGGCCTTCCCGGTCCGGCTAAGCTGGAAGGTGTCGATCATGTCATCGCCGTGGCGAGTGGAAAGGGGGGCGTGGGCAAGTCCACGGTGGCCGCGAATCTCGCTGTCGCGCTGGGGGCCACAGGCGCCTGGGTGGGTCTTTGCGATTGCGATCTCTATGGCCCGAGCATCGCACTGATGTTCGGTACCAAGGAACGCCCAATGGCTGATGATGAGGATCGCATCCTTCCCATCGAACGCGAGGGACTGAAGCTCATGTCCATGGGGTTCTTGCTCGACGATGCTTCGCCCGCCGTGCTTCGCGGTCCTATGGTAACGCGATACACCCAGCAATTCCTCCGTCAGGTGGCCTGGGCTCCTCTCGATTGCCTCGTCCTCGATCTTCCGCCTGGCACCGGGGACATTCAACTCACCATCGTCCAAACGATCGCCTTGAGCGGCGCTGTCATTGTCACCACGCCGCAGGAGGTGGCGCTCATCGATGCCCGCAAGGCCGTCGCGATGTTTCAAAAAACAAACGTTCCCGTTCTCGGCATGATTGAAAATATGAGCTACTTTCTCTGCCCTGGTGACGGACAACGTTATGAGATTTTTGGCTCCGGCGGTGGAGAACGCGAGGCTGCGCGCCTTAGGGTGCCGCTCCTTGGAAAGGTGCCAATTGAGATCGCGGTGCGCGAATCAGGCGACATTGGTCGCCCCCTTGCTGCCAGCGATCCGCACGGGGTCGTGGGCAAGATCTTTAGACAAATGGCAAATCAGATTCTGCAGGCCGTGAAGACCGGTTGACCGACTCGTATGTTAATCGCAAATAATGTATAATAAATGATTTATGAATCCCAATTTCAAGGAGTAACCGAAAATGCGTTTGACAGGAAAGAGAAATGGTTCCTTTAATACAAGCACGATGAATCCCCAGAGGAATGAGGGCTCTGAACTCGTCAAAAACTCCGTTCTGTACAAGGAATTTTTGGCCGAGCGAGAGGAGATTCTTCGCCATAAATGGATCGAAAGCGAGAAGGCGGGCCATGACATCGGCTTTGAGCGTGCGCTTTTGGATTGGATCGTAAAATACCGCTCAGCTTGGCGAGACGAACGCTCAAAGCAGCAGCCGAAAGCCGCGTAAGATTTTTGCGACCTTTAATGCAGCCCTGAGAGGTTGCGAAGGGAGATGACAATACAGCAAGAAACGCTTCTCGTGATGGACGCGGACGCCATCCGCAAAGCCATTCGCCGAATCGCACACGAGATTATCGAGCGAAACAACGATCTTTCGCGTCTGATCATTGCAGGTATCCCCACGCGCGGCGTGGAAGTGGCGCGCAGGATCGTCGAGCACATCGAAGCGATTGAGGGCTTGCGGCCCGGATTCGGCACCGTCGACGTCTCGATGCACCGCGACGACATTGCCACGCGTGGGAGGCCGACGACGGTCGTCCCGACGCAGCTTCCCATTGAGCTTGACGGACGGACAATTGTTCTGGTCGATGATGTGCTTTTTACCGGGCGGAGCTGTCGCGCGGCATTGGATGCAATTTCTTCGTTTGGACGGCCGGCCAGCATTCAATATGCCGTTCTCGTGGATCGGGGGCATCGGGAGTTGCCCATTCGCGCGGATTATGTCGGGAAGAATCTTCCCACGACCCGGGAAGAGCGAATCCGCGTCCGGTTTGAAAGCCTTGATGGCACCCCGGACAGCGTGACCGTGGTGAGAACCTCATGAGCCGCTGGACGCGCAAGGATCTCCTCGGGCTTGACGAATTGAGCGTGGAGGAAATCTGGAACCTCCTCGAAACTGCGCGGGCATTCAAAGGGGTCGGCGAACGAAGCTTGAAAAAGGTTCCCGCACTGCGTGGACGGACGCTGGTAAATTTTTTTGTTGAGCCAAGCACACGCACGCGCACCTCGTTTGAACTCGCCGCCATGCGGTTGAGCGCGGATGTCGTGAACATTTCCGCTGGCGCATCCAGCCTTCAGAAGGGTGAGAGTCTCAAGGATACCGCGCTCAATCTTCAGGCGCTGCGGGCCGACATCATCGTGCTGCGGCACAGCTCGGCCGGCGCCTCGCGATTTCTTGCGGAAAGGCTCGGCGCCAGCATCATCAACGCCGGCGACGGCGCGCACGAACATCCCACTCAGGGCTTGCTGGACACGTTTACGATCTTGCAAAATCGGGGAAAAGTCGAAGGACTCAATATCGCAATTGTCGGCGACATCCTTTTCAGCCGCGTGGCCCGCTCAAACATTTATGCCCTGACGAAACTCGGCGCCAAAGTCACGGTCGTCGGTCCCTCGACGCTGGTCCCGCGTGCTTTTGAAAAGCTGGGCGTGCGAGTCGTTCACAAGCTCGACGAGGTCCTGGGATCTGCCGACGTGGTCAATCTCCTGCGCATCCAGCACGAACGCCAACGCAAGGAATATTTTCCTGGCATTGGCGAATACATCTCTCTTTTTGGCCTGACGAAGGCGCGGGCTGCGCTGCTTAAACCCGACTGCCTCATAATGCATCCTGGCCCGATCAACCGTGGCGTCGAAATCGACAGCGATGTGGCTGACGGATCCCGCAGCGTGATTCTCGAACAGGTTACCAACGGACTCGCCGTGCGCATGGCCGTCCTCTATCTGTGCGGCGGCGGGGTGGGCCTTGCCTCATGAAAATGATTCGCATCGCCAACGGCCGAATCATCGATCCCGCCAACAAGCGTGACGAGGTTGCAGACCTCTGGATCGCCGATGGGGTCGTCGCCGGGCCGTACCTAGACGCGAGCCAGGCATCCGAAGCGGAGGTGATAGACGCAACCGGCCTTGTCGTGACACCTGGCCTGATCGATATGCATGTGCACTTCCGGGAGCCGGGCCAGGCGCAAAAGGAGACGATTGATACCGGATCTCGCGCAGCGGCGGCAGGCGGTTTTTCGAGTGTTGTTTGCATGCCGAATACCAATCCGGTGGCAGACAATGCCGGAACAATCACGCTGGTCCGCGAGAAGGCGCAAGCGAGTGCCGGTATCAACGTCTTCACAACGGGTGCAATCACGAAAGGCCTTGCCGGAGAGGAATTGGCTCCCTATGGGTCGATGATCGGGGCCGGGATTGTCGCGATCACGGATGACGGACACTGTGTGCAGAATCACGAGGTCATGCGTCGCGCGGTCGAGTATGCGCGGATGTTCGGCCTGCCCGTTCTTGATCACTGCCAGGATTATTCGCTTGTCGGCAACGGGGTGATGCATGAAGGCGAGTGGAGTCTCCGCCTTGGCTTGCCCGGATGGCCGCGCATCGGAGAGGAAGTCATTGTCGCCCGCAATATCCTGCTCGCCGAGCTCTGCGACTCGCCCATCCATTGCCAGCACATCAGCTCGGGCGGAAGTGTGCGTTTGCTCCGCGCCGCGAAAGCCAGGGGAGTCAAGATTTCAGGCGAAGTGTGCCCGCATCACATCGCGTTGACGGACAAATGCCTTCAGACCTTTGACAGCAATTACAAGATGAATCCGCCTCTGCGTACCGAACGCGATATCGAAGCGCTTATTGAGGGTCTGGCGGACGGCACGCTTGATGTTCTTTGCAGTGACCACGCCCCGCACGCCTTTTACGAGAAGGAGGTCGAGCTGGATCAGGCGCCATTCGGAATCACTGGCCTCGAAACCGAGTTTGCGCTCTTCTGCGACATCCTCCTGCATAAGGGGAAGGTTCTTGATTTGAGTCGCCTCATTGAGATGTTCACCGTGAATCCCGCACGTTTGTTGTCTTTGGATCGCGGCACATTGTCGACTGGTGCTGCGGCGGACGTCACGCTGATCGATCCCGATCTGGAATGGACGTTCGATAAGGAAAAATCCCAATCACTCTCCCGAAACACCCCGTTCCATGGCGCCGAACTCAAGGGCCGCGCGGTGCGGACGATTGTAGCGGGGAAAACGGTCTGGGCGGGCGAATCTTGACAGCCGCATACACGCTCATTGCCTCAGATCCGGCGTCCCGAGCAAGGGCGGGTACCCTGCAAACGCGCCGTGGCATCGTTGAAACGCCGATCTTCATGCCTGTTGGCACCCAGGGCACCGTCAAGGCGGTGTCACCTGCCGAACTTCACGCTCTCGGAGCACAGATCATTCTTGGAAATACCTATCATCTCCACGTCCGGCCCGGAGAGAAGTTGATTGCCCGGCAAGGAGGGCTGCACAAATTCATGGGGTGGCAGCGGCCAATTCTTACCGACAGCGGGGGTTTTCAGGTGTTCTCTTTGGCCAGGTTGCGGAAGGTCACCGAAGAGGGGGTGCATTTTCAGAACCACCTGGATGGCACTTCGACACTCATCGGGCCGGAGCGCTCGATGGAGATCCAGCGGGATTTGGATTCGGACATCGTCATGGCATTTGATGAATGTCCTCCTCATCCATGTTCCTACGCGGATGCCTCGCGCAGTCTGGAACTTACGCTTCGCTGGGCGTCGCGCTGCAAAGCCTGGTGGCAGCGCGAAAGCGATGGGGATCGGCCTCTGCTGTTCGGAATTGTTCAGGGCTCGGCTTACGCCGATCTGCGAGAACGCAGCGCCTGTGGGCTAGTGGAAATTGGGTTCGATGGCTACGCCATTGGCGGCGTGAGCGTTGGCGAGCCTGAACCTGAGATGATGCGGGCCGTTGAAATTTCGGAAGCGTGTCTCCCCGCCGACCGCGCTCGCTATGCGATGGGCCTCGGAACGCCTCCCCAGATGATTGAGATGATTGCGCGAGGAGTGGATATGTTCGATTGCGTCCTGCCCACACGCATTGCCCGTAACGGGACGGCATTCACGCGTCGCTGCACCTTGTCGCTGAAGAACGCAGGCTTCGCTGAAGACCCGGGGCCTATCGAAGACAATTGTGAATGCTATTCGTGCCGCAACTTTTCACGCGCTTACATTCGCCATCTGATTAAAGCGGAAGAAATCCTCGGCCTCAGGCTTGTGACGCTGCACAACCTGCATTTTTATTTGAAGCTAATGCGGACCGCGAGGACCGCAATTCTCGAAGGACGCTTTGCGGAGTTCCGAAGAGAGTTTGTCTCAACCTACCGCCCGCACGAAACCTTGTAGAGGCGCTTGCGTGAAGCGCCTCAGACTTCACCATGGATCGCGTTGATACTCGCGGACGTAATTGTAGCGAGTCTCGAAACCGAGTTCCGGCGGGAACTCTTGATAGCCGGAGTTGATCCAGGGAATGTCACTCCGGTACGGTGGGCGATAGCTCCCCCTAACGGTTGGGAACGGGAACGTCACAATCTCGTAGACGCCGTAACCAAGCCTGGCAAATGAACGCCCAATTCCACGAACGAGGCCATAGCTCCATGCTGCGGAATTGCCTTCGTCGTAATTGACCGCCGCCATGGAGTCCAGCAACTCGGTTGGACCGAAGAGCACGTTGCCCAAGCCGCGCCCAAGCTTGCGTGTCGGACCGTAATCGGAGCCGGGCGGCTGTTGGATGTCGGCAAGCGCGGTTGCTGCAACCGCAGCAGCGGCAAGGAGGGACGCGGCAGCTTTCAGCATAGGGCGACTACTTAGCTGAGAATCCCCAGCGGAGGCAAGAAAAAACCCGAGCTAACCAATTAGTTGTGACACATGGGATTTGACCGCCGCTCCAAGCCCCGCGAGGTTGTAGCCTCCCTCGAGAATGGATACCACTCTGCCGGCACACGGCCCTGCAGCAAAATCGAGAAGCATCCGAGTGAGATCCGCGAAATCCTGGTCCGTAAGCCGGAACTGCCCGAGGGGGTCGCCGGCGCGCGAATCAAATCCCGCGGAAATCAGAAGGAGTTGCGGACGGTAATTCTCAAGGGCCGGCAAAAGCCGGTCACGGAACGCTTCCAGAATTTCCTCCCGACCCGAGCCGGCGGGGAGGGGGCAATTGATGGTGAGCCCGGCACCTTTGCCTTCTCCTTTTTCAGAAGCGAGCCCAGTCCCCGGATACCACGGCCACTGATGAGTGGAGAAAAAGAGGACCGAGCCGTCCGAGTAAAAAATCTCCTCAGTCCCGTTGCCGTGGTGAACGTCCCAGTCAACGATAGCCACGCGCTCCAACCCGTGCTGCCTCTGAGCGTGGCGCGTCGCAATCGCAATATTGTTGAAGATACAAAATCCCATCGCTGCGGCTGGACGCGCGTGATGACCCGGTGGCCGCACCGCACAGAAGGCATTCTGCACATGACCGATAAGCACGGCATCCACGGTTTCAATAACCCCGCCCGCAGCAAGCAGGGCCACCTCACCGGATTCCTCGCAAACACTCACGTCGCCGCCGGCAAGTTCGGTTTCGCCGGACTCGATGAGCTTGAGAACATTTTCAACGTATTGGGGATCGTGGCACAGAGCAATCTCGTCGAGACTTGCCTTTCGGGAGCGCAGAACGACTAGTCCCTTGAAAGGATCGAGTGCGTTCCTAATTGCAGACAGTCTTTCCGGGCATTCAGGATGCCCCTCCGCCGTACGGTGCTGCATAAGGAGATCGTCAAGGAGAAGAGCGGTGCGCGCCATTGCTCGATAGTGCCTCAATTATCGCCAAGTAGAAGAAGAAGTCACGGTAACCAGTTGGGAGCGAGAAACAACCGGCTCGACGAAAACGCGACCGCCAGTGAGCCGAACGGGGCTGAGTCGGGCCGCCCTCATATCTTGAACCGCAGCGTGCGTTCCTTAAGACTGAACAAAGGTAAAAATCATTGCGATCCAATGCAGCGAGACAGGCGTAGTGGATATAGAAACTCGTCCGATGATGACCTGCGTTACGATTCTTGCTTATCACTTTCGCAAAGCGCGGATGACAAACCGTAGGTCTAAATCTCTGTGGCCAGCTCGCCGACTTCTTCGCAGATACCGAAGGAAACTTCCGGCAGTCGCGCTTTGCGCGAGCCTCCTGTCAGCCGTCTCAGCGGGTCTCGGCGAGGATGCGGACGGATTCACCACCGCGACACTTTCCAGGGACTCGGCGAAAACCCACCCGCAATTGCGCGCCTCGGTGTCCTACAAGATCGCCATGAGCCCGCAGCCAGGCGGGGACCCACTTGATCGCGACATTGAAACCGTTCAGCGGCGCATCAGAAAAGCGCCCGAGCCCCGGCCATTTCTGGAGAAACTTGGCTGGTTGTATGTCGCCAAAGCGCGATCCAGCTACGATCCGGGGTTCTACAAACTCGCCGAGCACTGTGCCGCTGCGCTGGAAGTGGCTGACCCCAACAGTCCCGAGGCGATGCTGCTGCGCGGTCACGTGCTTATCAGCTTCCATCGCTTTGCGGAGGCGGAGGCCATCGCCCGTGAACTTGTCAAGCAACGCACGCTGCCATTCGACTACGGCTTGCTCGGCGACGCGCTGATGGAACAGGGCCGTCTCACCGAGGCCGTCGCGGCCTACCAGAACATGGTTGACCTTCGGCCAGATCTTCAATCGTATAGCCGGGTGGCCCATATGCGCTGGCTCAAGGGCGATCTCGACGGCGCGATTGAAGCGGGTCGCATGGCCGCGGGCGCCGCGAGCCCGCTCGATCCCGAGGCGGGAGCCTGGTCTCTGACTCGCCTCGCGCAATATTATTTTCAGGCTGGTTCTCTGGCCGACGCGAAGGCCACTTGTGACTCAGCGTTGAGCTTTTCCCAAGACTATCCCGCTGCCCTCTTGCTGCGGAGCCGCATGTTACTTGAGGCTGGCTCCTTTGCGGAGGCGGTTGCCCCCGCGCAACGCGCTGCTCAGATCAATCCGCTGCCGGAATTTCAATGGGTACTGGCCGAGACGCTCCGGGCGGCGGACCGCGCTGACGAAGCCGCACAAATCGAGGCGGACCTCAAGCAATTCGGCGCGCAAAGCGATCCGCGGACTTTTGCGCTGTTCCTGGCCACACGCGGCAAGCAGGGAGAATCGGCGATTCAACTGGCGCAACGCGAATTGCAGGACCGCGCGGACATTTTCACCCACGACGCGCTGGCATGGGCGCTCTCTGCAGCCGGCCGCCACGAAGAGGCGTGGCCTCACATGGAGAAGGCGCTGGCCGAAGGCACCATGGACGCGCGGCTTTTTACCCACGCGGGCGTGCTTGCCGCCAGACTCGAGCGCACAGCCGAAGCCGAGAATTGGCTCGCCAAAGCCCGCGATCTCCAGCACACGTTGCTCCCCTCGGAACGCCAGCAACTCGACGCGGCGCTCGCCGCTCTGGCGGCGCCGCGTGATGCTTTATCTACCAGTTCCCCTGGGACCCAAACGGATTCCGCTCGTGAGAACCAACTGGCGGAAGCCTCGCTTGCACACAAAAACAAAGATCGGAAAGACCAATGAAGACAAATCTGACCACACTCACGGCCGCCTTCGCGCTGGCGACGGCGCTGCCCAACGCAGCCCAAGCATCCAGTCACATGGACGCCCCGCTGATCACGCGCGATCCCTCGGCCAACACAACTGACGTTTACGCCTTCGTTGACCAGGACAACGGAAGCACACCAGATCCGGCAAGCAGAGGAACTCCGCCACCTGCGAAATCCCTTGTCGTTGCGCTCGCCGTCTATCCCCACGAGGAACCGGGAGTCGGGCCGAATATTTATAACTTTGACGACGATGTCCTTTACGAAATCCACGTGGCGACCGGAAATGACGTCGCGGCGGGGAGAGCAACCATCAGTTATCAGTTCCGCTTCACGACCATTTTCCAGAACCGGAACACCATTCTGGATTCGTACTTGGGCGTTATCAACAACGTCGTCCCGCTCGACCCCAATCAGAACCTCGTCCAGACGTACACGGTCACCAAGGTCACTTGGCATTCCAAGACCGTACTGGGCACGGGAATTGTTCCGCCGAACAATCAGGGCAACGCCACGCCAAAATATAATCAGAATAACAACGGCAATAGTCCTGCGAAGGACGGTGTTTCGACGCTTGCTCAACTCGACGATTACACCAAGCAGGCCATTACTCCATTGCGAAAGGGTTATGTTGCTTTTGCGGGCCAGAGGGACGACGGCTTCTACGCCGATATTAACTCTATCTTCGATCTGCTGAGTCTCCGCAATCCGGGAGTAGATTCACAAGGGGGCTTCAACCTCCACCTGATGGCGCTGAACATTCCGATCGAGGAACTGGGCCCTAAAGGTGACCAGCAAATCGTTGGTGTTTATGCCACAACCAGCCGTCAAAAGGTTTCGGTCTTGCGCGGCAATCAAGGAAGCAAGGGAAAAGATGAGAAGACGGGGAAAGACAACGTCTCCGCCGGCCCATGGGTGCAGGTCGCGCGCCAGGGCAACCCGCTCTTTAACGAAGGCCTCGTTGCGATCGTGGACAAAGACCGCTACAGCCGCACCAGCCCCACGGTGGATAGTCAACTTTTTCGCAAGTATGCGGAGACCCCGGAACTTGCTGCGCTGATTAATGCCCTCCTGGTTCCTCCTTTGGATCCTCCGCCGGCCGTAACAACCGGACGAACCGATATCTCCGGCATCTACATCCCGGATTTGATCAAGGTGGACCTCTCGACGCCGGGCGTGCGTTTCGCCGGCAGCGGCCCTGGGCACCCGACGAATCCGGATGACCCCGGCTTCTCGCGCTTGGGCATTTTCGGCACACCCCCCGATGTGCTTCAAAGCCAGATCCAGGATCCGTTTCAAAATGGCGGATTGATCCCCGGAGGCTGGCCGAACGGTCGACGTTTCGGCGATGATGTTGTGGATATCGCGATCACTGCCATTATTAGCGACCTGCGCAAGTTGCCGCTGTTTATTCGCGTGGCGGACGGCATCGACGGGGTGAGCGCCAACGACATCGGTTTCAACAAGACGTTCCCGTATGAAGGTACGCCGCAGAACGGCCGCAACCACGCGCATCCAGCCCCGAGTCCGAGTCCAAGTCCGACTCCATAACTGCCCTGTACCGCTGGTCCAGGCCGGATACGCAAACTCCAACTGCGAACGATCACCAGTCTAGGCAGATCACTCGCATGAGTTGATGCGTAGGAAAAATCGTCCGTGTGGTTGGCTGGCAGCGCTTTTCCTGAGCGTTGCCAGCCTCGTGCACGCTCATGATCCCGGGCTGAGCACGGCCACGTTGAAGGTCTTCCCCGATCGCCTCGAAGCCGAGGTGATTATCGCCCGAGCCGACCTCGAAGCGCTCGTTCCTCTTGATGCGAACCACGATGGGCTGGTCAGCCCCGAAGAATTGGGGCACGCGCGGCCTAATCTCGAGCCGTTGCTGGGCGAGGCGCTCACCGTGCGGGTGAACGGCGCCGCTATAGCCATCACCGATCCGAGCTTTCAGCTCGATGATAAGAACAACTTTCGCATAGCCGGGAGCTTTCGTGCAAATGACGCGAAGGCGTTCACGGTCGAGTCGAACCTGATCAAACGCCTGCCGCGCGGGCATCGGCAATTCATCACCCTCGTGGACGACCACGGCATCACGCTCGCCGAGGCGTTGCTGAGCGCGGACCAGGACGTGATCGATGTGAACATGACCCAGCGGCTCGCAGAGAAGGCCCCACTCGCGAAAACCTCATCGTTTCGCGATTTCTTTGCCATGGGCGTGGAACACATCCTGACCGGCTATGATCACTTGCTCTTTCTCTTCGGCCTGCTCATTGCGATGAGACAGTTTCGCGCGACGGTCTGGGTCATCACTTGCTTCACTCTGGCGCACTCGACTACACTGGCTCTGGCTGCGTTTGACGTGGTGCGGGTTTCGGGCGGCTTTGTCGAACCGTTGATTGCGGCGACCATCATTTATGTGGGCGCGGAAAATTTGCTACGGTCCGAAGGTCCGACGAGACGTTGGCGTCTGACGCTGATCTTCGGCCTGGTCCACGGTCTCGGCTTCGCTACCGATCTGAAGGAAAAGCTCGCCGGCGTCACTGGCGTGGAAATCACGGTTCCGCTGCTGTCGTTCAACCTCGGCGTGGAACTTGGCCAGATGGCCGTAGCCGCGTTGGTGCTGCCGTTGATCTGGTGGCTGCGGAGCGAGCCCGCCTTCGTGCGGCGCTCGGTGCCGGTGTGCTCATCGCTGGTGGTGCTGGGCGGCGCATGGTGGCTGTTGCAGCGGACGCTGCTGGGATAAACGGCGTCAGGCAAGAGCGGGAAGAGCATTCGAGATGGCCACAGCCTGCCGCTTACCCGGCCTTTCAAACGGCCTCTAGCGATAACGCGAAAGCGAGATCAAGCGGCTTCTCACGTATTCTGTGCCAATGTCGAAGGAAGTTCTTTGCCGTAATGCTGGCCTGATCTCGCATACTTCACGATTGCCTGACCGATCCAATTATTGCCGGCGAACGGCGGCCCATAGAGCTCATATCCATTTTTCAGATCCGCATTTACAAATTTTCCAACCTCGTCCGCGGAACCTGAAGTGATGATTTTGTAGTCTGACACTTTTTGCATATCGACCCAATGGATACCACTCTCTGCATTGCTCGCGCAATGCGCGTTCACCACTGCTGCACGGTCGAGTAAGCAACCTCTTCGGCGCGGGCGAATCGAGGACCTTCGCCTGACGGCCGGCAAATCCTCGTCCGGCAGCGTCTGGCCCTGGCTCGGCGCGGCCTTGATCATCTTCATCGCCGACCAGTTCACCAATACGCTGATCCTCGGCTCGTACAAACTGGGCGGACGCCACGTACCTGACCAGCTTCTTCAACATCGTGCGGGACGACAACACCGGCGCGGCGTTCTCGTTGCTGGCCGGCGCCTCGGGCTTGCCGAGCTGGTTCTTCATCGGCATCGGCGTGGCGGCGGCACTGTTCATCGTCTGGATGCTGCACTCGCACGCGGGCCAGAAGCGGTTCTCGCTTCGATGGCCTGCATCCTGGGCGGCGCCATCGGCAACGTGGCCGACAGCGCCATCACCATCGGCGCCGCCTGCTGATCATGGACGAGCGGCTGCGTGTGCGCCGCGGCCGCTAGCGTTCAGGGGTAAACGTTGCGGTCGAGCCGGGCCGCCTCGACGTAGATCGAGGGCAGCGCCACGCCGCGGGCACGCAGCGCCGACTCGCGCAGCGCCACGCGGTAGTGCGTGCCTGCGACCACCGGCGGCGCGGCCGGCTGGCCGTTGGCCACGGCGCGCAGCCACACGAGGCTCATCTGCATGGCGACCTCGCCCATCTCGCGCGGCGAGGGCGCGATGGCCAGGCCACCACCGCCTTCGACAAAGGTGGTGTCAACGCCGATCGGCAGCGCCTTGGCATGGGTTTCGATCCAGCTCGCGACCTCATCCACGGTGGTAGGCCTGGACGCCCCGCCACCCTGGGGCAAGCCGGCGAAGGACAGCACGATCAGCACGTCGGCCAGGCTGTCGAGTCGCGGGATCGTCTGCTGCCAGGCGGCGAAGTCGGGTAGCGCCTGCGCCGCTACCAGACGGTGCGGGCTCCAGTCGAAGGCCTGCACCTGATGGATCTCCGCGAAGCCGGTGGGATCAGCCGAGCCGATCACCACCAGCCGCGCTGGCTGGCCGTTGCGCAGCGTCAACAGGGTTTCGCGCAGGGCCGCCAGCGGCAACCGCTCGAGCACGCCGCTAACGTTGGCCGCGCTTTCGTAGCCATAGCTCGACGGCTCGCCGTCGATCGCCGCGTAGACGATGCGCGTTGTCGGCTTGGCCGCCTGCGCCGACCCCGCCGGCACCGCGTAGTGGCGCGCCACGTAGGCCTGCGCCTCGTCGTCCACTGCCAGCACCACATGCGGACGAAGCTGCTCAATGGCGCGGCGGGCTTGCGTGGCGGCGTCTTGCCAACCGTCCTTGGGCGGAGAACGCTCCAGGCCGAGGTAATACCAATGCACCGTTACCGGCCGACGGTTGCGGTCCAGCGCGACACGGATGCCCTCGTCGATGCGCTGGTTCCAGCCGCTGCTGCGCTTGCCGCTGTGCAGCACCAGGATGCGCGGCTTGGTGAGGTTGAAGCCGACTAGCAGCACCATCGCCGCCAGCAGAAAGATGCCTACCAGCCAGCCGAGCACGCCGCGCTTCATGCCAGCCCCAGCCACTGCCAGTACGGCACGGAGGCATACGCCGCCACGATGCGCGACGCGTTGATGAAGTGGTTGTAGCGGCGGAAGCCCGGATCGGCGATGTAGTTGGCGTAGCCGCTGGAGGCGAGCTGCAGGCACTGCGAGCTCTGGTAGGGCTTGAACCACATGTCGCTAAACATGGCCGTCAGGAACGTCAGCACCCACGGGTGAATATCCTGGGTCGCGGCTACCGGCATCAGCACTACCGCCGCCACCACCATTCCGGCGGTGATCGGCAGCGCCAGGCGCAGCACCAGCGTCACGGCCAGTGCCACCGGGATGAACAACAGGAGGTTACCGTCGACGAAGTCGAAGCGGTCGCCGACTGCAGCACTGAGCGCGGTGTCGAGCCCCAGGTAGCTGATCGAGCGACTCAGGCCCTCCAGGCTGAGCAGGAAGAAGATCATCGGCCAGTCGATCTTCTGCTGGAATTCCTTCTTGCTGACCAGCCCGGTAAGCAGCAGTGCGACCAGGATGAAGGCCGCCAGCCAGGCGGGATTGACCTGGTGCCACGAGACGGTGAAGGCGCCCACCACGAACAGCACAAACCCCAACAGCGCGCCCTTCTCAGGCACCGTAACCGGGCCCAGCAGGGCCTGCTGCTCGCCCAGCCGGTCCTTGGGCAGCGGCGTCTGCGGCTCGCGCGCGAAGCTCAGCCGCATGGCCACGGCGTGCGTGAGCGTGACGACGACCACCGCCACAGTCGCGGCGACGAGCCAGAACACGCCCTGGAACTGCTCCTGCACCTGCACCGGCAGCATGCCGAACACGGTGAGATTGGACGACTTGCTGGTCAGCATCATCGGTGAGAACAGCATCGCCCCAGAAAACATCGCCGCCATCAGCGCCACGGCCGCCGGGCTGTGCGGCTTAAGGCTGAGGCCGCTGACCATGTCGCGGTAGAGCGGCTGCAGCAGCGATAGGCGGGCGTTACCCGAAGGCATGATGGGCGATAGCGCATAGCCCGACAGCAGCAGCGCGGTCTGCTGCCAGAACGGCGTATCGGGCAGGCGGATTAGCAGCCAGGTCATGATCCGGTAGCTCAGGCCCGAGGCGCCAATGAGCGAGGCCAGCGCATACACGCCGATCAGCGTCGTGAGGGTCCGCGACGCGAAGCCGCCGAGGGCGATGTCCGAGGGCACCAGCCCCACCATCAGCACCGCCGCGATCGCCAGCAGCGGAGGCACGTACTCGTCGGCGAGCCCGAACAGCCACATCAGCACCGTGGCAGCCAAGATGCCGACAAATAAGGCCGCCTCCTGGGTCAGACCGGCCGAGCCGCCGGCGAAGTAGAGCAGGGGCGGCACCAGCAGCACCGCCAGCCATCCCACCAGTTGCTTTCGGGGGACCGGCGCAGCGGGCGGGGCCGCTGCCGGCTTCGGTGCCGGCAGCAAGGCCTCGCCGCTCAGATGGCTGGTCAGCCCGAGCATCGCCCGCGACGCCATCCCAAGTTCGGTCAAGGCTTCGCGCGGCAGGCGCAGGGCCTGCACCGGCGTCCGGGCGGTGGCGGTCGCGAGGTAGGTCTTCAGGTCGGTAGCGGCTTCTTCGCCGCAGCGCGGTGCCCGCAATTCCATGCGCCGGCCGCTCTCGGTGACGAGTTCCACGTCGCCGGCATCGAGCAGATACAGCGCGTCCGCCTTGGCACCGCGCGCATACAGCTCCTGCCCGGCGGCGAACGCGACAGGCTCCAGTTGGCCCAGCACGCGCGCCAGTTGAAGCGGCGCGCAGCTGGCGAACAGCGCATCGCGACGCACGCGATCGATCTGGCCGCGGTGATCTGCCATCTCAGACGGTCTCGGCGTCGCGGGCCTCGAGGGACGCCACCAGCTTCACGTAGTCGGCCATGGCTCGCTTGCGCGCCAGGCCCTTGCACGCGGCCCAGGCATCGAACTTGGCCCGCCCGAGCACGTCCGTCGTGCCAGGGCGGGCGCCCGTCGCATCGCCCATGCTGCCCTGCTTGTCGAGCGAGTAAAGCGCCAGCAGCGTGTCGTTGTCCGGCGCGGCGCACAGCGTCTTCGATGTGGCCGCCGCGGCTTCGAAGGCCGTCTCGACCTGGCTGGGGCACTCGGTCACGGGTTCGCCGTCGAAGTGCGTGTCTTCTGCCTCGACCTCGTACTGATAGGAAATCGCTTTTTGGCCCTCCGGGTCATTGGCCCGGAGCCTGAAGCCGAAAGCGTGCGTTTCCATTGGCGCAGAGTGACAAAAGTGGGCCCGGAAGTCAAAGACGGGCTCTTTTCGGATTGCGGCGCCCGCAACCCGAAAAAGCTGCCGCCGGAGCGGGGGTGAACAAGGGTCAGTCCTATAATCTACATATTTGACGGATTAGGTTGCATACTCTCGTAGGGTGGCCCATGGCCAAGCGTTCGGCGATCCATGCGTTTGTCGCTGTCGAGTGCGATCGCAGTTCCCGCGCTATGCACACCTTCCATTTGGCGCTTTTGGGCGCGCGCAGCGCATCCCGCTTCGTCTTGCCTGCTCTTCTCAGTAAAGCGGCGAGCGCTCTCTCCCATTTCTCTTCCCTCAGTTCGGCCACTTCCCGCCCTCCCCAACCTCCGGGCTCCTCGAGCTCCGCGTAGATCTTTTTTAGATTCCGCCGGTATTCTTCGGATGCCACTGCCCAGCCGTGACAATACCGCCTGGCCAGCGAGTTCCGCGCGGCGGGGTCACTCTCCTCAGTGAACTCCAATTGTCTCGCGTATTGCCCCATGCCCGCCACAGAGTCAGGAAACTCCAACGCTGAAAGAAAGCGCCCTCTTGTAAGCGGCTCTGGTGGCCTCCGCTTGAAGAATTTCGGATAACTTGACCACTCGTACTCGCCCAACTCCGTGACGGTTACGATACCCGCACGCACTGGATTGAGGTGAATGTAATTGACCAACCCCAAAAGCGGCCTGCCCTCCTCTATCACCAGGCTCTTGTATCGAGACTGAAAAACATGCCCGCGCTCGCCTCGAAAGGCGTTGAACCGGATTCCGAAGGTGCCCTGCAACCAGCGCATCCCCTCTACCAAGTTCGCCTCGGGAGTTTCCAGCGCCATGTGGTAATGGTTACTCATGATCACGTAGGCATGGAGTAACCACCCGCACTTTGCGCAGGCCTCGAAAAGGGTCTTTTCAAATGCCCCGGCAGTCCTATCCTCAAAAAGCTCCTTGCGATAGTTGCCCCGGCTGATCACATGGTATATGGCTCCTGCAAACTCCAGCCTCGGCTTCCTAGCCATCCCGCCACATCATCTAGTCGGCTTCACACAGTCAAGATGTATTTTATAGGACTGACCCTTTGTGTACCTGTTGATTTCTTTTTTCCGCATCTTGCGCTTAAGAACGCCGAGTGCCTCTGCGAGGCAGAGGCTCGTCATGTAGAAATGGGAAAAATTGGAGTCGAAATACTTTCGGATGTGCTCAGAACCTGGCTCATCGATAACAAGTTTCACCGCAGCTGAGGCGTCAAGGAATGTGTTTTTGAGAAATTCCATTTCAAAGGGGTGAATATTCACCATTGACGATTTCGTCGCCGTCTCGCGGCCAAAAAGCGCCAAAAATTCTCAACCGCTAATCCGTAGCAGGGGCTCCCATTGGCGAAAGTCGCCTTTGAACCCTGCTCTCGACGGCTATCGCCAAAGGGCAAGGCGTTTCGGATATTGCCACATCGTTCGATTGCCGTCTATCAGGAGAAATTCGAAACGGGTTATATTTCCCACAAGATGACAAAGGGACTCAAAATTATTGCCTAGTGGATTCTCTTGGTCGGGTGTCGGCTGATACTCCCAATATTGGCCGTCGCCGCGAATCAAACTGTCAAGATGAAGACGAACCGTGCTGCAAAGAAACTTCAAAGTGAGTTTAGCACGTCGCTCCCTCGCGGAATCGTCTAGAGACTGATTAGCAAAGCGGTCTTTACTCAAATCGGAGAGGAGTGTTTCCACCTCCTCTTGGGTCGGGTCGAAATCCAACTTCAAATCTTTAATACCCGTCTCAATGGATTTGTGAACTTCGGGTGAATCGGAATCAACGCGAAATCGCACTTCTCCGTCATACTCTGAGCACCAGAACAGCAAATCCGGAAAGTCGTTTGCAATCGGGCGGACAAACTCACCCAAAAACGAACGCCAGCGGCTTTCCCTGTCGCGGTCAAACGGGGGGGTATTGGGAAGTCGAAGGACGTAGGAGTATCGCATTGAAAAGAGACTAGGTTCTGTTCACGAATTTCTGATCAAGATGAAAGCTGAGACGATGCAGAGAGCGGCGAAGAAGGTTTTTGCGAGTTTGTCATAGCGGGTGGCAATGCGGCGGAAGTGTTTGAGTTTGTTAAAAAAGCGTTCGATACGGTTGCGCTCACGATAACGGGCGTGATCGTAAGGGAGTTTGCGGGCGCGGGTTGGGATCGGTGGTATCACCGGCTCCACTCCGTCGTAACTCAAGCGTTCACGAATGCGGTCGGCATCATAGCCTTTGTCCATAGTGGCCGATTCGAGCACATTGTCGGGGTCCAAGCTCTCATAGAGAGATTCAAACTGGCGGCCGTCGTGAGCATGCCCGGCAGTGAGATGGAGGGCAACGCTGCAGTTTTCGTCAATGGTAGCCACGTGGATTTTCGTGCTCAGTCCTCCACGAGAGCGCCCCAAAGCCTGGTCACCGCCGTTTTTTTTGGTGCTCCTGCCGCGTGCTGGTGGGCTCGTACCGTTGTGGAGTCCATCAACAAATGACGGGCTTGGGCGAAGCATTCGCACTGAAGCCGCTGCCAAAGCCGCCGCCATACTCCGCGCTCTTCCCAGCGTCGAAATCGCATGTAAACTGCGTGCCAGTAGCCCAACTCCGGTGGTAAATCCCGCCAAGGGCAGCCCACACGATTTAAATACAAGATAGCTTCCAGAAAATCGCGATCACTCAGTTCGGCAGGTGCTCCCGCACGCGAATGCTTGGCCTCTTCTAACGCTGCTTTAAGCTGCTCCCAAACACGATCGCTGATCATTCCACGGGGATGTTCTTTCTCCATCCCAAGTCTGAATCAGATCCTCTCAAATTTGTACATTTAAAAATTCGTGAACAGAACCTAGTGGACCCGCTAGTGTCCTGAGTCATTGATTTCTTTCAAAACGGCGGCTCGCGCAAATCTGGTGATAGAGGCGAGGATCTGGTCGGCGGACTTAACCCACCGGAACGGTTTGGGCGAGGCATTATGTTCCTTAACAAATGTTTCGATGGCCTCTTGGAGTTGTTTGACCGAGTGATGATTGCCTCGCTTGATCTGCTTTTGACTGAGTTGGGCAAACCAGCGCTCGACCTGATTGATCCACGAACTGTGGGTTGGTGTAAAGTGCAGGTGGTAGCGCTGCCGTTTTGCCAGCCAGCTACGTACGAGCGCCGTCTTGTGGGTGGCGTAGTTATCCAGGACGATATGGACCTCTCGCTCTTTAGGTACAGCTGCATCGATCTGGTCCAAAAAGTCGCGGAATTCCACAGAGCGGTGTCGGCGATAGCACTTGGTTAGCACATTGCCAGTGGCCACCTCCAGAGCCGCGAAGAGCGAGGTGGTGCCATGGCGCATGTAATCATGAGTGCGCCTCTCAACTTGTCCCGGGCGCATGGGCAATAGAGGTTGGCTGCGTTGAAGAGCCTGAATCTGACCCTTCTCGTCGACGCAGAGCACTACGGCGTTGACCGGCGGCTCCATGTAAAGGCCCACGATGTCGCGAACCTTTTCGATGAGCTGGGGATCCTGCGAGAGCGAGAAACTCTTGCTGCGATGGGGCTGCAGGCCGAAGGCCCGCCAAATGCGACTGATGCTCGACTGGCTCATCCCCAGTTGCTGGGCCAGCCCCCGGGTGCTCCAATGGGTCGCGTTCTTAGGCATGCTTTCCAGAGTCTTGGTGATCACCTCCTCGACGCGCTGATCGCTAATCGACCTGGGAGCTCCGACCCGTGGTTCATCATAAAGGGCTTCCAGGCGGCCTCGGTTGAAACGCTTACGCCAGAACCCTACCGTCCAGTTTGTCGTGCGCAGTTGCTTTGCAATCTCCTTGTCATTGGACCCCGTGGCGCAGCCCAAGATGATCCCGGCCCGAAACGCCAAACTTCGCGCGCTGCGTTGCCGCTTCCTGAGACCCTCCAAAGCTTCCCGCTCTCCGGCCATTAACTCCACTCTTTGCGTAGGACGACCCATCCAAGGAGCATAAAGGCTCTCCATTATATTACAAGTCATTTATGACTCGTGACACTAGAGCTGCTACAAGCATCTCTCTTGTCGATCTATCCTCAACAAGTGCTCCCACTGCCGGAAGTCGCCCTTGAAGCCCGTGCTCTCGGCGACTTGAAAAGGTTGAGATGTCAAGAGTCGTTGAGAAGTGACCCACTTTCGGTCGTCTAAAATTGACCCAGGCGGAGGGAGTGAGAGGCATGATGGGATTTTGTTGGTGGATATCAGTGGTTGTGGGTTTTTGTGGTTTTTGGTGAGTCTGAAGGGAAGAGGCCGGCTTTGCGTTTTTCTCGCAGACGAAAGCTTTCTCCTTTGATGTTAAGGATGGTGGAGCGGTGCAGGAGCCGATCGAGAGCGGCGCTGGCCATGACGGGGTCACCGGCGAAGATGTGAGCCCATTCTGCGAAGGGCTTATTGGAGGTGATGACGATGGAGGCGTTTTTCTCGTATCGGTTGCAGATGACCTGAAAGAGCATGGCAGCAGCGGTGGCATCTAGGCCGAGATAACCGACTTCATCGATGATGAGCAGCTTCGGCTGAGTAAGCATTTTCATGGCGTGAGCGAGCCTGTTTTGGGTGAAGGCAGCAGCCAGACGGCGGGCCAGTTCCATGGCGCTAAGGAAGAAGAGGCGATGGCCGAGTTCGGCGGTAAGGATTCCAAGGGAGATAGCGAGATGGGTTTTGCCGACCCCTGGAGGGCCAAGAAGGATGACGTTTCTGCCATCGGCCAGGAAGCGTCCGGTGGCCAGTTCTTCGACGAGGACTTTGTCGATGGAGGGCTGGAAGGCGAAGTCAAAGTCCTCGATGCGTTTGAGGTAGGGCAGTCCGGCAAAGCGCAGGTTGGTTTCGATGACACGACGACGGCGCTCGGCGAGTTCGGGCTCCAGGAGACGGCCCAGGAAGTGGCTGTAGCTCCAGGCTTCAGCAGCGGCCTGTTGAGCGATGTGATCGAGTTTGGTGAGAGCGGTGGTGGCGCCGAGTTGTTCGAGAGCGTGGGAGGCGAGTTCTTCGTAAGCCAGGCTCATTTTAGAGGACCTCCTGGTAGAAGCTTAAGGGACGAGCCTGGACATCCATCGGGATATCGAAAGCGAAGATGGGGCCATGATGCGCAGGCCTTGGAGCAGGAGCCAGCGAGAGGCGATGACGCTCCAGGACGTGATCGGGATCTTCGACGCGACTCTGAGCCAGGAAAGAGCGTGGATGCTCTGCCAGGATCATTTGACCAAGGCGGATGCGGATTTTGCCGCAGGCCGCTTCGACATCGACGCGCTGGCCCGCGTGAAGAGCAGGCACTGAGTAGCGCACATTATCGAAGCGAACGAGGGCTTCGGCGTCGACGGTGCGATGGACCGAATGGATAATCTGATAAGGAGCGATGGCACCAAGCGGGGTGAGATGAAGCCGTTCCTGCTCGAGCAAGTCCACAGGTCGTGCGCCCGTGGTGGCATGGATGCGCACATTGGCAGTGGTGTCGAGCCAGGCGCGGCCTTGGGCATTGAGGTCATCCAAAGAGTGAAAGGTGCGGGCGGCCAGGAAGTTATCTTTTACATAGCCAACCATTCGCTCGACCTTGCCCTTGGTGCGCGGCCGGTAAGGACGATGAGCTTTTGGTTCAAAGCCGTGATGGTGGGCAAAATCACGGAAGCGCGGGTTGATCAGACCGGGCCGAACGATGACTTGGCGCATGTTGTCGTAAAGGATGCGCTCTGGCCATCCGTCAAAGTAGGCGAAGGCGTTCTGATGGCAGCGAATGAGACTCTCCAAGCGCATGGAGCGGGTGAACTCGATGTAGAGCGCCCGGCAAAAGCCCAGGACCATGACGAAGAGGAAAATGCGTGCCGAGGAGCCGTCGGCAAGCTGATAGCGGCCGGCTTCGGCCCAATCAGCCTGCGCCTGTTCGCCCGGCGGGGTTTCGAAACGGGTGGTAAGCTCCGAGGGCGTCTTGCTGCGCAGCCCACTAAGGAAGCGGCACACGATACGCACCGAGCCGGTAAAACCCATTTTTCGGATCTCCTCGCTAAGACGCACCCCGGAGAGACCAAACTCTTCAAAGCGCTTTCGGAGGTAATCCTTGAAGGGATCGAGCTTTGAAGGTCGTGACGGAGTGCGGAAGCTTCGAGGCGCGCCTTCCCGCACGATGCTGCGCACAGTGTTTCGACTATGTCCGGTTTTTCGGGCGATCTGGCGAATAGAGTCGCCCTGCTTGTGGAGAATGAGGATGTCCATGGTTCGATCTCGATGCAGCATGCCTTCCGGTCATCACGACGCCGAAGAAGTAAGCCAAGTATTTGGTGCCGGTGCTGAGCCAGAGCCCCCCTGCGCGATTCGGTTGGCAAGGCACTTCGCTACGCTTCGTGCCCTGCCAACCCGAAAAGCCTTCCTCCTTGGTCGGGCGAAGGTGGGTCAATTCTCGACGACCGTTAGTGGGTCAAATTTAGACGACCGTTGATAGAGATGACGCATCGCTCGATTTGCTTGCCGCCCTTTCCGGCACGTTGACAGACTGACCGATATTCCCTGCGAGACCGGTAGAGGTGAGCCGCAAACTTGTCGTGTTCGCTGGCCTGAAGTTGGGCCACCAGCTGCCCGACCGTCTCTTGCACCTGGGTGAGTTTCTCGATGAACGTCTCACAGTTCATTCATCGTGTAATATCACGATTTTCGCCTGCGGCACAATGGCGAAAAACTTGTCCCTGTTTGGCTTGTCCCGCCGAAAATTAACGGACGTTAATTTTCCTCTGACCCGTTGAGCTTCCTCCCGGGCGAGGCGCTATTTGATCCGATGAACGCCCGTCACCACGGCACCGGGAAACATCTCCATGACCGTCCGGCGAGCTTCGGCGGATGATTCCGCTTGAACCGTGATGTCACGACCCGAACCTCGAACCGAATAGTGGACTCGATAACTTTCGGCAAAGACGCTGCCGCCGATCAGCAGCAATGCCGCAAGTGAGAGTGTGAGCTTTCTCATTGCCGATCTAACGGCGATTTGCCGTGAAAGCTTGCAGAAAAAAGTATCGGATCAGGAACATGACTCCGGCAGCGATCGCGAGACTTGCAATCCACGTCCAGACCTCCTCTGCCTCCTTCTCGACCTCTCCCCGTTCCTCCGGCGTCATGTCGACCGGTCTCATGTTTTTGAGCACTTCCTTCGGCCTCACGTAGTTTTCCGGACCCTTCCATCGGGGCGAACCAACTGCCCTGGCGAAGCCATAGTTTTCGATGAGTTCGTGAATGTGCTGATGTTCAAACTCCTCGATCAACTCCCCCATGCGATCAAGGGTTCCAGCCAGAGGGTGAGTTTCGTCATCGCCGACTTTGTCAATCAAGGCGTTGAGGCGAGCCACAAGTTTGTGGTAGTCAGCAACAGTTTTCGGGACGGGCAATCCCAGCTCCTCGAGAATCCTTCTTTCAGCTGGGTTCATTGTTCATTGTGCGTCAAAACGTGGCGGATGTAAACCTTCCCACATTTCGTCCGCCGACGTTTCTACGCGTGCTAGAATAGCGGGAGGAGACAATGAAAAGACGCTTACTGCTTATCCTAGGCGGATTCGCGATCGGCTGTGTTTTGCCGGTCTTCGCCCAACGGACAGACTCGGCTGATCCACGAATAGGCCAGCAGCGTGATCTTCTCGGGGTTCCCCAGGCGCTTGATGAGTTCGGTGACATTAATCGGGCTTTGGACGACGCATACAATAGGAACGATGCAGCAGCAGCGGCCGCTCTTTTCACCGAGGACGCAGTTTTGCTGGCGCCGGATGGCATGTTCAGCGGCAGGCAGCACATAGAAGAAAGGTATGCACACGCCTTCCAGCGCTCACCTAATGTTGATTTTAACTGCAGCCGCGATCGCATTTATCTCAACGCAACTGACAACGCGGTTTGGTCGGCCGGACAATATCGAGGCCAAGCTGGTCGGGTATTTGAGTGGGGTTACTGGTCCGCGATTTATGTTCGTGAGGGTGATGCTTGGAAGATTCGTATGTTGACCCTCGGTGAGCACCAACAACCGGCTCCGTTCTCAATTAGCTGCCACTACTAAAAGGTCTTTGGGTGTCCTGTCCGGCCCGAATCGTGGCAATCCAGCCCCCGTCCTTCTCTTGCTCTACTTCAAGTT
>CAVPTR010000030.1:0-43100 GCA_963708595.1 uncultured Verrucomicrobiae bacterium | reverse complement strand
ATCGTCTATCGCCTGCAGACAGCCAAAAAGCCGGAAACGCGGCAGAAACGTCTGAAAATGATCCTGGCAATGTTATCGCGAGGTGAAAAATTTCACCCCTGAAAGGAATGCCGCGACGATCCGATCTCCCGAGAACACAATTGGACCTTTCTGCCGGAACCTCCGGTGAAACTTTGAGTCCCGTGGTAAATTAAAGCGATATGCCAGTTGAAATACAGATATCTGTGAAATACAATTTCCTGATGGCAACGACAATCACCTCCACGGAAGCTGCGCGGCATTTGGGGGACTATCTCGCGCGGGTGAAGCACAAGGGCGAGCATTTCATCCTCACCAAGAACGATCAGCCGATTGCCGAGCTTGTGCCGGCGGCGGGCTCCCGGCGAGCAACGTGGGGTGAACTTGTTGATGCTCTCAAGACGCTGCCTCGCGACCCTACATTTGCGAATGACCTGGAAAAAGTGAACAAAGCCGACCAAATTCCCGAGAACCCGTGGGCTTGATTCTTGACACTTCCGCAGTGGTGGAATGGGAGCGCGCGGCCGAGGACGGCCGGGAGATCATGATCGATCCAGTCACCGAGTTTGCCATGCCCACCATTGTTTGGGCGGAAATATTGACGGGCGTCCGGATGGCCGGCTCCGCCAAACGGGCTTCCCAGCGGCGGGCGCACCTCGAAGCGTTGCGCCGTTTGATGGGAATCGAACCGTTCACCCCGGAAGTGGCTGAGCACTATGCCGACATCTTTGCCGAACTTTCGGAGAAAGGACGGCTGATTCCCCAGAACGACATTGCCGTCGCCGCCACCGCCCGCTGCGTCGGTTTTGGCGTCCTTGTAGGTCCAAAAGATGAGGCTCATTTCCGACTCGTCCCCGGTCTCGAGGTCCGCGTGTTGGCTTAGGGACTGTAAAAAAGGTGTGGAACCGTCGTGAACGCCCCGCAATTCGTAATCCCGTGGACCGACATGGTGCAGGCGGGCCTACCAGAGCACGATTCCCGCGCGTCTTCGTGAAATCTCCATCCTGCGCCAGGCGGCACGCGCAAAGTCGGAAGACGAACTCCATCAACATCGGCTGATCGCCCTCTGCGAACGGTGTTCCCGGTCCTGTCTTCAGCGGGGAGGAAGCATGCTCTTCACCCCCTGCGAAACAAGTGCCACGCCGATGGCTAGGATGAGAAGGCCTAGAATGCGGTTCAGCGCACCGACTCCATTGACGCTGATCAGCCGCACGAGATCCTCGGCATAGCGAAGGCAAATCCAGGTCATCAGACCGATGATCAGAAAGCCCACGATGTAACCCGCAATGGCCAGCGAGGTCGCCCCGTAGCTCAGCAGGCCGATAGCGAGACTCATCGCGCCAGGACCGCTGAGAATTGGCGTCGCCATGGGCGTAAGCGAGATGTCCTCCTTGTCCACCGCCGCCTGGTGCTCGGCCTGTGTCACACGGCTGGAATTGCCCAGCATGTTCCACGCGGTGCGGGCGACGAGCAGGCCACCGGCGATGCGCAAATCGTCGATGGTAATACCAAAGAAACGCAGGATGGTGTTTCCAAGCAGCAGCGAAACCAGCAGGATGAGAAAGGTGTAGAGCGAGGTCTTGGAAGCCATGCGGCGTCGAAACGCCGGCGTATCGTCACGCGTCATGGCATAAAACATCGGCGCGTGGCCGACGGGATCAATGATGGGAAACATCGCCCCCACGGAAATCCCCAGCGCAGTCAGAAATTCGTTAAGCATTGCTTGAGCCAATGTTGCGTCGGGACTTCCTCCAGCTCATGCCAAGCGCTTCATTTGTCCGAGATCGGGTTGCGCCACTTGACGCCACGAAAACGGGCAAAGTCCGTGTCGGTGGAAGCCAACGCGCAGTTGTGTTCCACAGCCAGGGCGGCTAGACGCGCATCGGAAACGAGGTTGGCCGTAGCGTTGCCGATACGCAGCATCCGCTGGAAGATTGCCCAGTGTTGGTCTGTGGGAGTCAGGATGCGGACGCAGGGCTGGTCCAGCCAGCTTTGCACGCGTTCGACAGCTTCCTTCAACGTCAGGGGACGCTTGTGCAGGCGGGTGTTTGTGCCGATTCGGAGGAATGCTGTCAGGACCGGCCAGCACAATGCCACCAGCCCGGAACCGCTCAATTGCTCATCCCACCATACGCGAGCCGCTTCGTGGTGCTCCGAAAGGCTGTCTTCCGCGTAGAGCAGGATGTTGGCGTCCACGAGGATCACGAGTGGTCCTCCCCTTCAACCCGGGCGAGCAGTTCCGAGATGTTGTCGTAACTGAGGCCTTCGCGCAAGCCGAGTGGACGGGCCTTGGTGCGATAGGGTTTCGAAGCGGGCGGTTCCAGAACGGCATCCAACCCCGCTCGCAACGCCATGTTCACCACTTCTTTGAAAGGCTTGCCAAGCTTAGCAGCTCCCTTCCGGGCCTTTGCCGCCACGTCGGGGTCAAGCGTTAGAGTGGTTCTCATGTAGTCATCATGATGCTTTACTCTTCGATGTCAAGAGGCGCTCAGCCGGAGACCGGCCTCGCGCTCACCGCTCATCTGTTCAGATCGACGGGCCTCCTCCACCGGATGAGCTGAGAATTCCGCAGCTGGGACATGCCCTGTTTGCATTTTGGGCTGCGACGCCTTATTTCCTCTCAAACGTCGAACTCATTCTGATGGATCTTCAACTCGACAACAAACTCGCTCTAGTGACCGCTTCCACCGGCGGCATCGGCAAGGAAATCGCTGTTTCCCTCGCGCGCGAAGGACCGCGGTAATCATTACGTGTTTTAATCGTAGAATCTCCAGGTGAATTCCTATGCAATCGCGCGTCAACTCATCGACGCCGCTCATTCGGGCGATCCAAAGTGCCTGGACGGGCGGCCCGCTGAACTCGTCTACGCTGACCGCATGGAGGCATGGCTCGTTCGCCTCGCGCCGAACGCCCCGGAGCTGCTTCGCTTAGCGTCACGGTGCCAGCATCTCGAGCGCTGGAGCGTCCCGCGCAATTCGTATCCTGCCGACAGAGCCGGATATCTCGCGTGGCGAAAAGGCCTCTACGGCAGACAAGCGGAGCGCGCTCGCGAATTGCTAATCCAAGCAGGTGCGGAGCCTCGAGAGGCCGAAGATGCGGCTACATGGGTTTCCAAGACCGGACTGCAGACAAATCCCAACACTCAGCTGCTTGAAGATGCCGCATGCCTCGTTTTTCTGGAGAACGAGATCGCGGGTTTCGCTGTCCAGCATGCGGACTACCCTCGAGACAAGTTTCTCAGAATCATTCAAAAGACGTGGCGCAAGATGAGCCCCGCCGCGCGAGAGGCTGCACTTGGCCTGAAGCTCCCGCCGGGGATTTCCGAGCTCGTCAAGGAAGCAACTCAAGAGAGCAGTCCTTAGACCGGAATTCGGTCTTGTCGACGTCGTGATTTCTTCGTTAAGCCCATCTCCAAAAATACCACTCGGGACGATTGAAAAATTTCCGTCGGCCACTCGAGTCCTAAGCTAATGCACGGTGAAAGGTTTGTCCTTTTCACCCGTCACGAACAATACCAGCCTTACGGACTCCGTTCCGATGTTTTTGCCGTTGTGGCGCAAATTGACACCTTCGGCGAACGCTTGACCGGCAGTGAAATGATTGGTCCGGCCGCCTTCAAAGTCCACAGAGAGTTTGCCGGACAGAATGTACCGTAGCAGGGAAATGGGTGTTTGTGCCAACCGGTCTCCGTGCCCGGCGGAATCTCCACCAGCAATACCGTGACTTCCGGATCGATTATCTGCGGATAGGCGATGGGCTGACCGGCCGAGGTAACTGTCGTCTTCAGGAGCGGGGTTACCTGGACTTGCTTCTGATAACCTTCGGCCTCGTTCGATTGTGCGCAAACCGGCAACGTCACAAGAATAGCCAGGAGCAGGACAACTCTCGTTGAAACTTTCATGAGTGTTGAGCAAATGTTTATTGGAATGTGGCAGCTGTTCGAAACCTGAGATCGCGAGAGGCGCCGCGTCTGAAAAATCGTCGTTGTCTTCAAGCCTTCAAAAGGACAGCCAAGGGCAAATGATTGATTCTCGCCTTTTCGGATGCGACGCTGATATAATCATTTCCAGATCATGATCAATCTTTTGGTCACTGTCTTGCCAAGACACTTCACGCTGAACGAACGTTGTGCGTTTCCGCGCAAACGGCCGCGCTGGTGATCGCCGAGATAAACGGAACGCCCGGAGCGCGAAGCTTGCAATCATGAACGATGTTATTCCTGCCGCTGCGGCCTGTGGAGACGCAGACTCCCTGCTTGCCCGACTCGAAGGTTTGGTGCGCAAGCGCCGGGCTACGCGTCATTTTCTGCCTCTGCCGATTGAGCGCGAATTGATCGAGCGCCTGTTACGCACGGCCCAATGGGCGCCGAGCGGATACAATCTTCAGCCGACGCGCTTCATCGTCGTCGCCGATCCCTCGATGCGTTCACGGGTCCTGCGGGCCTGCATGAACCAGCAACCTTTGGAAGAGGCGCCCTTGCTTGTCGTGTTTGCCGGAGATCATCGCGCGTTCGACCGCTTCCCGGAAACATTGGGGGCCGATCTTGCAGGCGGTGCAATCACCGAAGAATATGCCGGCTTTCTCCGTAGGATGGTGCCCCTGATGTTCAGACAGGGACCTCTGGGCCTCAATTGGTTTTGGAAGGCCACCCTCATCCCGCTTGCCAGGGTATTCGTCCCCATTCCTCAGATGATGGCCGTCCACAAGCGATTCTGGCTCGCGAAACAGGTCATGCTATGCGCGATGAATTTCATGCTCGCCGCGGAGGCCGCCGGCCTGGGAACCCTCCCGATGGAAGGCTTCGACGCCGGGCGCTTGCGCCGCGCGCTCGACCTGCCCCGGTCGTGGGAGCCGATCCTCGTGGTCCCCGTCGGCCGCGCCAAGCCAGGCGTGGCAAAGAAGACCCGGCTACCGCTGGAGCGCATCATGCTTTGGCGCTAGCCCGCATTGCTCACACTCGATTTCGTTTGACGGGTTGCGGAGATTTTTGGCGCTGGTAATGGCGTGCGGGAGCGGGACTTTCGGGACTTGTCTGACCTGGGCGTCGACGCAGAGCGTATCGGCTGGTTTTCTTGCCCGAACGATGGGAGTTTCGAGCAGGGTCTACATGAGCGGGAGTTGGCTCAATCGACCAAAGGCTTTTTGAACTTCAGCCCGCCGGCATCGCGCAGAGGTTGGCACAGGCATGCCGGAAAATTTCCTGATAGGGGTAGGCGCTGGCTAACTCGAGGTGGATGCGCCGCCAACTGATCTTGATTCGGGCACCGATCTTGAAGAGCTTGAGTCCCGAAGAAGCTGCCGCCGGAGGGCTGGGGCCGCTGGACCAGGGTGCGAGAGGCCTGGCGCTGAAGGGGTCCGATCACTGCCTGCTCGATATGCTCGATTATGTCACGAGCCGCAATCATAATCTCTTAAACATTCGCAGTGAGTCCCCAAAGGCTAGCTTAGCTACTTTTGCAACAGGCTTTGACTAGCGACCGCCCTGTGGCACTGCGGTCTGCACCGAACGGACCGTAAAATTCTGAGATTTTCCGTCGGTTTCCAGTTTCAAGAGACCGACCTTCTCGGCGGTCTTGAGCAGATCGTTGAAGGATTGAAAGCCGTGCGCACGCTCGTTGAAGCCGGGATTGCGCCGCTTTAGGGCGGGTTTGATCATGGAGCCCCAGATGCGATCCTCGCCGCGCTCCTCTTCCAAAGCTGCCAGCGTTGCAACGAGCGCGTCAAGCGCCTGCTCGCGCGTCGGACCGGCATTCGACTTCGCCGGGAGATTCTCCGGCTTAGAATCCGTCCTACGAATAGACTTGGCCCGCTGGCGCTCGAGTTCCTCACGCACCAGATCGTCATAGTACAAAAACTGGTCGCAGTTATTGATGAAGAGGTCCGCACTTGAGCTCTTGACTCCAACGCCGACGACCATTTTGGCGTTCTCTCGAAGCTTGCTAACGAGCGGAGAAAAATCCGAATCGCCGCTAAGAATGACGAACGTGTCGAGATGTTGCTTGGTGTAACAAAGATCGAGCGCATCAACCACCATCCGAATATCCGCGGAATTCTTGCCCGACTGCCGGACGTGCGGAATTTCAATCAGTTCAAACGCTGCTTCATGGAGGTCTTTCTTGAACTCCTTGTAGCGGTCGAAATCGCAATAGGCCTTCTTAACGACGATATGCCCGCGCAGCAGCAGACGCTCCAGGACGAGCTTGACGTTGAATCGCGGAAACTTCGCCGTCTTGGCTCCCAACGCGATATTCTCCAAGTCCAGAAACACTGCCATTGTCGAATCCGTTGTTCTTGATAAATCGTTGGTGGCTGATTCCGACATTCGTTGTTGCCTCCTAAAAGAGGCTTTTGAAGTAAAAGTCGGTCGGTTCTTGGCAAGCTCGACCTGCGACGAAAACAAATCGACTGAACCGGCAGCTGCCTGAGAGAAATTCGTCTCTTTCATGCAATTATGGCGCAAGACTCGCCCTTTTGGCCCAAAGCGCCAGCACGGCCTTGCAGATCCAATCGCTCCAAAAACATTTCCGAGGAACCGTGTTTGTCGACAGGACGCTAAAAATTCAGAGCTTCGGCGTGCTCAAGATTCCGCAGTCTGCTGCTCAGGCCGCTCTTGCTGTAGCGATCCTCTTCTTGTGCTTCGTTACAAACGGCTTCCGCAGCCACCAGGCAGAGGTCGTCCGCAAGCGGTTGACTTCCGGAAAACTTCAAAATGTCGTCAACAATTGCCTGTGTGAGATCGCCGATATCGAGGTGCATGGCACCGATCATCGCACGCTCCAAACGTTCCATGCCGTAGTATTCGTCATTCGCGTTCATCGCCTCTTCGACGCCGTCGGTGAAAAGAAGATAGATGTCATTCTCCTCAAGCTGATGGCTGAATACTTGATAAGAAGCCTCGGGAAGCAGCCCGAGGGCCGGGTTTTTCTTCAGGCCTTGGTAGACTGGCTGAACTCGTCCCGTGCGCCGGTTTCCCATCAAAGGACTTGGATGGCCCGCGGAGGCGCACCGCGCGGTCGCTTCCCGCGCATCAAACACGACAAAACACGCGGAGACGAATATCAGTTGGTCCGTCCGCTTCATTGTGGCGTAAAAGTTCGAATTGAGAAGGGAAAGAAAGAGGCCCGGGTCTTCTCCGGTTTTCGCCAAACCCTGGAGCAGAGTTCGGAGAATGGCCGTAACAAGTGCCGAGCGGGTGCCGTGGCCCATGACGTCGGCGATAAGCACGCCGGCGCAATGATCGTTGAGTTTGATCACATCAAGAAAATCACCGCTCACCGACATGGCGGCTCGATAAACATGATGGAAATTCAGCGTGAGCCTTCCCTCCTCCGCATCGTCGGCACCCGCGGATAGTCGCGCGGCAGAAATGCCTGCTGAAAGTCGCGCGCCATGTCGAGGTCGCGCTGAATCTCCGCAGTTTTCTCGGCGATCTCCGCTCTCAGGTCCTCCTGATACCGCAACAGCCGAGCGGACATGGCGGAAAAGTCGCGTGCAAATTCTTCGATCTCATCTCCGGTCTTGATCGCGTCCACTTTGGCAAGGGCGGTTTCGGGATCAAGGATTCCCTTTCCGGCTCGAGCATTCTTGCGCGCAAGCACGGTCGCTGCCATCGCCTCGGCCGCATTGCTGAGAGTCTGGAGCGGGGTGAGGATTGCCTTTTGCGCCAGATAGATCACGAGGGCCAAGCACAGCAAGGATGATTGATGCTCCAGCGACTGCAAGCGCGACCGCGCGCTGACGAAGCGGAGCGAGGATGGTCGACGCCGGTGAGTGGACAATGACGTAAAGAGGATCACCATGGATCTCCTGGTCCGAAGCGAACGTTCCCAAAAGGCGAACGGGCGCGAATCCCACCATGCTTGCTTCGCCTCCGTTTAAGGGACTTATGAACCATCCGGGACGATCAGGTCGCAACTGGCGCGCGGCTTGCGGGGAAATTTTTTTCCCTGAGGGAACAAAGCTCATATCGGACAACTCCGAGAGGACAACGCCGTCTTTCCCGATGACTTCGGCTTGAGCCCCGGTTGTCGTTGAAAGAACCGTCACTGAAGCCAGAAGGGTGGAAACATTGACCACCGCCTTCAGAACTCCAATCGCCGAGCCCAACGCCTCCGGCACGATTGGCAGCGCAATATCAAGAGCAAGCACACCCACACTCTCGTCGTAATGGAATCCCTCGAGGACGGCCTGACCCGGGCCCAAACGCATTCCCTCACGCCACCAAGTCTCATCCGATTGATCGTAATCCGCTGGGTTTGACGTCGCCGCAACCAACTTTCCCGCGCGATCCGCCACAATGAGTTCCGCAAAGATCCAGTTCTTTCGCCCAAAATCGCGTAACCTCGCCGCGAGTGCGTTGTTGAGCACAGCCCGAACTTGCGGGCTGTCGAGCCGCAAGGAAGACCACTGCGAATCGATTTGTCGCGTCCGAAGCTTCCAAGCCTCCGAGAGGAGATCGCCTCTGTCCACCCTCCTCGGACTGCAGCAACCCAGCCACGTCTCCCAGGCTCAGCAGCTCATTGAGGCTGCCGATGCTCCGCTCGACGGCCAGGCGCAGACTGCGAGCAACCTGTACGGCTTCGCCGCGAAACATCCCGCCCTGCTCGGCAACCCGCTGCCGATAATCAAGCGTCCAAATCGCTCCGACCGCTAATAAAAGCAGCACGGGGGCCAGGACCAAAACGGCCATCAGCTTCGTACGCAAGCTTAGTTTCATAAGAAAATCCGGCCGGGACGCTGCGAAGTTCGGGCAGTGTCCCTTGAAAATCAATCACATAATTGACACCGGAAGCGTCTGCCTTCGAATCAGCCCAGGTCCCGCGGCACGACTTATCACAGATTCAGAAATTCGCTGGCTTGATATTCGTATCAGCAGAGCCCAGCATCGGCGCGTAATTCTCCTCTTTATGTGCACAGAATGTAATAACCCTTCAGCGGACCATTCTTCAGAGCTGGGCCGCCGCAATTTCCTCAAGCTTGCAGGCGCCGCTGCACTGAGCTTCGGCTTTTCTGAACGATCTCGAGCTGCGGAGACTATCACCCCTCCCAAGCCGGAGAACGTGCTTACACCGGATGATGCCCTTGAGCGGCTCATGAAAGGGAATGATCGCTACGTCGAAGGAAAAATGAAGCGTCACGATTTCATTGCCGAGCGTCCTGCACTTGCCCTCGGACAGAATCCGTTCGCCGGCATTCTTGGGTGCGCAGATTCGCGCGTTGGACCCGAATACGCCTTCGACATCGGACGCGGAGATGTCTTTGTCTGCCGCGTAGCCGGCAATTTCGCCGACGTCAATTCGATCGCCAGCTTCGAATACGCCGTCGCCGTGCTCGGCACGCCATTCATCCTGGTTCTCGGCCACAGCAAGTGTGGAGCGGTCGAAGCCGCCGTCAAAGCGGTGAGGGATCGCAAGGACTTCCCTGGCCATATTCCATCGCTTGTCAAGGCTCTCCGGCCTGCAGTAAAGGCTGCGCAGGATCAACCCGGCGACCTGCTCGACAATGCCATCAAGCAAAACGTCATGCTCAATGTCGGAAGGCTCAAGACAGCCGGCCCGATCCTGAGCGAAGCCGTGCAACGAGGGAAACTGCAGGTGGCGGGGGGCATTTATAGCCTGGACACCGGTCGTGTGACGCTCGTCACTTAAATCGAAACTTGCCAGCTTGCGCCGCTCTGGTTTCTTACGGCCATGAGCATTATCGAAAGAATTGAGAGCGAACAGCTCAAGAAGAACATTCCAGAGTTTCGCGTGGGCGATACTGTGAAGGTCCATACCCGAGTCATCGAAGGCGACAAGGAGCGCATTCAAGTTTACAGCGGAATTGTCATCGGCCGCAAAGGCACCGGCGTGAATGCGAACTTCACCGTTCGCCGCGTCAGCTACGGCGAAGGCGTTGAACGCGTCTTCCCAGTAAACTCCCCGCGCATTGCCAAAATCGAAATCGAACGCAGGGGCGAGGTTCGCCGGGCAAAATTGAACTACCTCCGCAAACGCAAAGGAAAGTCCGCCACCGCGGTCAAGGAGAAATCGCAAGAGAAGGCGGTCTAAGTTCTCCGATGCCCTGCTCATTTGGGCACGAACGCGCTCTCCAGAAGCGGGGCATCATTCTTATCGCCGGCATCGATGAAGCCGGCCGCGGGCCGCTCGCTGGCCCTGTCGTCGCCGCCGCCGTCGTTTTCCTCGAACTTCGGCGATTCAACGGTCTCGATGATTCCAAGAAACTGACGCCCGAATTCCGGACGACCCTCTTCGAGCGAATCACCTGTGCGTCCCATGTTCGCTGGGCGGTATCCGTTCAGGACGTTGCCACGATTGATTCCATTAACATCCTGCGGGCCACGCACAAGGCCATGCGCGAGGCCCTCTGCGGACTTTCTTCGCAGCCCGATCATGTCTTAATCGACGGCCTGCCGGTGCGCGACTTTCCCTCTCCGCATACAGCCATCATTAGGGGCGACGGCCTGAGCCTTTCCATTGCGGCGGCCAGCGTGGTCGCGAAGGTCACCCGCGACAGGATCATGGACGAAATGGATGCACTCTATCCGCAGTACGGATTCCGGCGGCACAAAGGCTACGCCACGCCCGAGCATCTTGCGGCATTGCACGAGCACGGCCCTAGCCCGTTTCATCGATTCAGTTTCTCGCCGGTGGCGCAGCCGGAGTTGTTCTCAAATGCCGAAAGACAGGGAGCCTCGTCCTCGCGATCAGGAGAATAGAGGACGACTTCCGAGTCAGATCCAACAATGAAAAAGAGACAAGCGAAACCCACCAGGACGAATCGAGCCGCGCAAAGCAAGGCCAAGAGAACTGCGACGGCGGAGCCGAATTTGGAAGCCACTCTTGTGCCAGACCTGCTTCGTAAGATCGACGCCTATTGGCGCGCTTCGAACTACCTGTCGGTCGGCCAAATTTATCTCTTCGACAACCCGCTGCTAAAGAAGCCGCTGAAGCGCGAGCATGTCAAACCGCGGCTGCTCGGACACTGGGGCACCACACCGGGGCTGAATTTCACTTACGTCCACCTCAATCGCGTCATCAAGGCACAGGACCTTAGCGTCATTTTCATCGCCGGCCCGGGCCACGGCGGCCCTGGTATCGTGGCGAACACCTGGCTCGAAGGCACCTACACCGAGGTCTATCCGAACATTTCTCAGGACGAGGAGGGAATGCAGAAGCTTTTCAAACAATTCTCGTTCCCAGGTGGCATCCCGAGCCACGTCGCGCCGGAGACCCCTGGCTCGATTCACGAAGGCGGCGAGCTCGGCTACGCGCTGTCTCACGCCTACGGCGCGGCATTTGACAATCCCAGATCTCATCGTGGCCGCAGTAGTCGGCGACGGCGAGGCCGAGACCGGTCCGTTGGCTACAGGCTGGCACGGAAACAAGTTCCTGAACCCCGCCCGCGACGGCGCTGTCCTGCCCATCCTGCACCTCAACGGCTACAAGATCGCGAACCCATGTTTCCTTGCGCGCATCCCGCACGACGAATTGCAAAAATTGTTTGAGGGTTACGGTTACCGGGTCTACTTCGTCGAGGGCCACGAGCCGGAGAAGATGCATCAGCTCATGGCTGCCACGCTCGACACCGTCACATTCGAAATTCAACGCATCTGGAAAGAGGCCCGAACGCGCGGTTTCCAAGGCCGGCCCGCATGGCCGATGATCATCCTCCGCACACCCAAGGGCTGGACATGCCCTGCCGAGATCGACGGCAAGAAATGCGAGGACTACTGGCGCGCTCACCAGGTTCCGATGGGCGATATGGACAAACCAAGCCACGTGAAAATTCTCGAGGGCTGGATGAAAAGCTACCGGCCTGCAGAGCTATTCGATTCCGATGGCACGTTGAAACCGGAGCTCGCCGATCTCGCGCCGAAGGGGCATCGCCGCATGAGCGACAATCCGCACACGAATGGAGGGCTGTTGTTGCGCGATCTGAAAATGCCAGACTTCCGCAGCTACGAAGTGAAGACTCCCGTGCCCGGCGCGACAACGGCGGAAGCAACCCGCGTCATGGGCACCTTTCTTCGCGATGTGATGAAGCTGAATCGGGAAGCTGGGAATTTCCGACTCTTTAGTCCCGACGAGAACAACTCGAACCGCTGGCAGGATGTGCTCGAAGTTACGAATCGCTGTTACACCGCCGAGATTCTGCCCGAAGACGACCACCTCGCCCCGGACGGCCGGGTGATGGAAGTCCTGTCCGAACATCAGTGCCAAGGGTGGCTTGAGGGTTATCTGCTCACCGGGCGGCACGGGTTTTTCAGTTGCTACGAGGCCTTCGTTCACATCATTGACTCGATGTTCAATCAGCACGCGAAGTGGCTGAAAGTCTGCGGCCACATCCCGTGGCGCCGGCCGATTGCCTCGCTCAATTACCTGCTTAGCTCGCACGTTTGGCGGCAGGATCATAACGGGTTCAGCCATCAGGATCCCGGCTTCATCGATCACGTTGTGAACAAGAAAGCCGAAATCATCCGCGTCTATCTGCCGCCGGACGCCAACTGCTTGCTCAGTGTCACCGATCACTGCCTGCGCAGCCGAAACTACGTGAATGTCGTCGTTGCGGGCAAGCAACCGGCCCCCGTGTGGCTCACGATGGACCAGGCGATCCGGCACTGCACCACCGGGATCGGCATTTGGGAATGGGCCAGCAACGATCAGGGCGGCGAACCCGATGTCGTCATGGCCTGCTGCGGCGACGTGCCCACGCTGGAAACGCTGGCGGCGGTGGAGCTCCTGCGTAAACACGCCCCGGATTTGAAGGTGCGCGTCGTCAACGTGGTCGATTTGATGAAAATTCAGCCGGCGGAAGAGCACCCTCACGGACTGCCAAAGAGCGAGTTCGACGCGATCTTCACCACCGACAAGCCGATCATCTTCGCGTTCCACGGCTATCCCTGGCTGATTCACCGGCTCGCGTACAGGCGAACCAATCACGAGAACCTACATGTGCACGGATACAAGGAGGAGGGCACGACCACCACGCCTTTCGACATGTGCGTGCGCAATCAACTCGACCGGTTCAGCCTCGTGGACGATGTTATCAACCGTGTGCCCAAGCTGGGCGCGCGCGCGGCCTACGCGCAACAGGCGATCCGCGAGAAGCTGCTCGATCACAAGAGCTACATCGCGCGCTATGGTGACGACATGCCCGAGGTCCGCGACTGGCAATGGGGTGGAGCGGATGCAGCCAAACGCGACAAGGCAGACACCGCAGCAGACAACGTCTAAGGGATGCGTAGGCGACGACGTGAGGAGTCGGCCCATTGGAGTCGCTCTCCACTTCCTTCGACATGAACGCTGCTACGACTAACACTTCTATCTGGCTGGCGTTGCGAAACCCGGTCTTTAGAAAATTGTGGCTGGCAACCGTAATTTCCGGAATTTGCGTCGCAGCCCATAACACCGCAGCCTTTTCGGTATTGGGTAAGATGGGTAACTCGGCCTTTCTTATCTCGCTAATGTCGACACTTTCGGCCCTGCCGTTCGCGCTGTTCACGTTGCCGGCGGGAGCTCTCGCCGACATGGTGGATCGTAAGAAGATCTTATGCGCAGTGAACTTGTGGCAGGCCTCGATCGCGTTCGGCCTAACGATCCTCGGGCTGACGCATTACCTCAATCCGTACATCATTCTGGCCAGTGTGTTTCTATTTAATCTGGGTTTTGCGTTTGGATCGCCGGCTTCTTCTTCCGTCGTCACCGAAATGGTTTCCAGGGAAGACTTGGCTTCCGCAAATACGCTCGGGGGATTACAGATAAATATCTCAGGAATGATCGGGCCGGTTCTTGGAGGGCTCTTGATTCCGATCATGGGAGTGAGCTTCGTATTTGGCGCCAACGGGCTGGGTTTCCTCTTGATGTTCTTGGCGATCTTGCAGTGGAGGCAAGTCCGCGCGCAGGCGCCGGTTCCGCTCGACGATTTCTTCGCGACGGTGACGACAGCGATCCACTACGTGCGCTACGCTCCCGGGATCAAGGTTATCCTGGCGCGGAGCGCATTGTTCTCGTTCTTTATCTCAATTATTCCGGCATTGATGCCGGTAGTCGGCTTGAAGGAGTTGCATCTCGATCCCGGCGAACCTCGGGTATCTGTTCACAAGCATGGGCGTCGGGTCAGTCGTCGGCGCCGTGTTCGTCATTCCGTGGGCACGCGCTCGCTTTTCCCCAAACAGGCTGACTATCTACGCAAATCTCTTGCTGGTGTTGAATCTGTTTCTCATGGCCAATGTCCATCGCCCGTACGTCTTTTTGCTGGTTGCCGCAATCGCCGGCGCGGGTTGGACCTTGTCTTCTTCCGAACTCTGGATTGCGGGCCAACGCGCGATGCCTGATTGGGCACGCGGGCGGATGAACGCAACGATCATTATGATTTCACAGGCGGCGACTGCTCTTGGTGGCGCAATCTGGGGCGCAGCGGCCGCGAAGGGCGGAGTCGTTCCCACATTTCTTGTGGCGGGTGCTTTGGCGAGCCTGGTTATGGTCATCACCCATGTCGTCCTTCGAAAGCGGCTCTCGATTGATTTTACTGCCAGCCTGAATTTCGAACCGGCATCGGTCACCATCTTTTCCCACGACTTGGACCCGATGCGGCTGTCTCAAGCCCAAGATAGCCCGGTGTCAGTCACGACAGAATTTGTGATTGATCCGACGCGCCGGGGTCAATGTCTCGAATTGATGCGCGAAGTTCGACTGATCTATCTGAGAAATGGCGCTTCCAGATGGCATTTGTACGAGGATCTGACCCGATCAGACAAATTCATAATGGAAGTGGTGGCGCCCTCTTGGAACGAATATTTGCGACAACGCGAGCGGATGACCAAAGACGAAAAAGAGGTGATCGATAAGCTTTGCAGTCTGCACGTCGAGCCACATCCGCCAGGAGAGTTGCCTCGTGTTTCTGTGGACAAGGAAGTTCTCAAGAAGAGAGTTAGATCTCGGTGAGTGACTCGATCTTTGCCAATGTCCGTGATGTCGCTTCAGTGTTCCGCTCTTTCCGACATGGGGGAAGCGGTGATCGTCGGCCGAGGGTTCGCAGGCTGCAATGCGTGCTCGTAAACCCACTCCCCAATGCGTTCGCCCTGGATGTAGCCGGCGTTCACCGCGGTCGCGAAATGAATCCCGCAAAGGATACGGGATGCACCATTTTCTCGCGCTGCCTCAGAGAAGCTCCAGAACTTGCGGGTGATGCCCGGATAGGGTGCGCCGCTTGTCATCGAGAAACTGATGAAGTCTGTGTTGAAGAACCGGGCCATCACCGTAGCTGCGGCAGCCCCTTCAATTGTATGGTTCGAGGGGTATTCCGGAACCGGCGGGGTCGGAAGATAACTCAGCCATTCGCTATCGCCACGTTCGCGAATGGCAGTGACTGGCCGCCAGTAGTTGTAATAGTATTTGTCTTCGAAACCGGCGATGTAGCCGTCGGCCATCGCGAGATTCACCAGCGCAAACAGTCGGGCGTTCTCCCAAACGTCGAATTGCCGTGCCGCCGACACTTCACGTGCGATCCGGTTCCAACCCTGGGGCGAACTTTCGTACCAATAGCGGCCGATCTCGCTCTGTTCCGCGGTCCGCATGACACTCTTGCTTCCGCCGATCGCCCTGACCTCTTCAATGTCTGCAAGATCACGCGAACTGTTCATCGGCGGCGGTTCGGGGCAGCGGAACTGAGCGGACGACTTCAGCACAAACGGCGTCACGCTCCCCCAATGCGCCAGGGCTGCCGGTTTAAAGTCCGGCGCTGTCGGGCGGTACTCGCCGGGCTTCGTACCCGGGGTGTACTCCACGGTCCGTTTCTGACCATCGTTTTCCCGTGCCGCGAGAATCGCCGCGGCGGCAGCTCGCCCAACCTCCAGACCGGCTGTTTTTCTCGAGTCATCGGCGACGGTGCGAAGCGTTTCCTCCAAAGCCGCGTCAAAACTCACTTTCGATTCTGGAAGCAAAGCGACCAGCGTGTCGTGTGCGGCCCCGGCGATGGCGGCCTCAACTGAGGCGGCGACAGGTGCCGGGGATGTCCTCGGCTGATATGGCTCATAGCGAGACTCAACGGCATTTACGGCATCGTGAATTGCAACGTGCAGGATCGCGAAGACGCAACTCTCGGTAAGCGGGTTAGTATTGGCCACGGCGCTGGCGTCGGTGGCGATTTTATTCCACCGCATGACTTCGTCAGCCGCAGCCCTGCTGGCAACGGTGATGGCCAGCAGCGCTGCGCCTAGTATAGCGATAGTCTGAACTGATCTTGCCGTCAGACCCCTGCCGCCAAGGTGATAAGTGAAATTAGAGACAGAAGGCATAGCCCTCCTCGTGCTGAATGATTAATTGCCGATATTCGAATGGGTGGTGTTGTCAATCCCATCAGTGATAAGAAATCGCTCTTTTGGCGACTGGGGCATCGACGCCTGAAACCGGCGCGAAGACGCTGTTTCATGGTCGGAGGATGGTCAAAGAGGGCCAGGGAGGTCCATTTTATAGTGACGAATGAGCCCCGGCGGTGATAAGCGCGGGTGGAACCGCAAAGATCGGTAAGACCCGTCCGAACCCACTAAGAAGGTCCGGGAAGCCGATTCGCGGTGCCCGAAGCATCAGGCAGAAATGAGGATTGTTCTCCTCATTGACCAGCCATCGAGCGCATCGTGCGCCCACCAGTAACCTGAGGGGCCGGATGACCTATTTACAAAACGAGCGTGTAACCTAGGAAATGCCCAGGTCAATAACGCCATTTCATTTCAAGGTCTCACAGGCTGCTCGAGTGAAAACTTGCGACGTGACCGGTTGTCGCGTCATTGTTCATCCGCATGACTCCACTCTTCGAAATTCTGGCTGGCTATCCGAAACGGGATCTCGGTGCAGGCGAAATGATCATCTCGCAAGGAAGCACAACGGGAATGCTCTTCTTCCTGATCGATGGGGAGGTGGAAGTGGACAAAGACGAAGCTCCAATTGCCACGGCCTCGGAACCGGGCTCGGTCTTCGGCGAGATGTCCGTGCTGCTCGGCACGAGTCATAGCGCCAGCGTGCGAACAGTGACGCCCTCTTCGTTCTATGTTGTTGAGGACGGCCGACAGTTCCTGGAAACCCATCCCGCCGTAAGCATGCACGTTTCGGAGGTGCTCGCGCGGCGCCTTGATGGGCTGAACAAGTATCTGGTCGACGTAAGGCAACAGTTCGAGGGTCACGACCATCTCAGCATGGTCGATGAAGTGCTCGAAGTCCTCATGCACCGCCAACGGCGGCCACCCGTGCGCTGATCTCGGCAGAATCAATCGCGAGTCGCTTAAGAGATTCGCTTTCGAGCGAAAACCATTCCGCCGTCATCGCGTCGAGATCGAATACAATCGAGGTGGGACGCGGACCGATCTGACGTCCGGGATTGAAGACCCAGGTTTTTCCGATCCGATCAATCCAAGAGCCATCCGGGTAAAACGGCGCATTGTGAATGTGTCCGGAGAGCACAAGGTCCGGTCCAAAGCGCCGAATCCACTCCACGAGATACTTGTCTCCCGCGAATTTTCTCCCCGTCCAACTTACCGGCGAGCAGTCCGGTGGTGCATGATGTATCCAAATCCATTTGCCAGCCACGCGCGTTGCGGCGTGGTCGAGCAACCTCTCCAACTCGGCGCGCGATACCGGTCCGTCCCACCAGGGGCATAAGGTCACGGTGGCTTCGGGAAGCGAGACCTCATCCCCATCGACGAAAAGACCGTCCCCGCGCGCTCTGATCAGCCATCGAGCGAACCACTCGCCGGCGGAGTTCCGGGCGTCCGCGTCGTGATTTCCAGATGCGACGATCAAGCGCGTTTGCCTCCGCAACCGTTTGAGGTATTTCTCGACGACAACGATCTGAACATCGGGGTCCAAAGCACCTCCGACATCGAGCAGATCTCCACCGATCGCCGCCACGTCATATGGACCTGCGTTCGCGAGCAGCCAGTCGAACTGCTTCAAGCTATAGTGCAGGTCGGCAACGTAGAGGATTTTCATTCTTCGAATCCGGAGGATCATCGCGCTTCGTATGGTTCCACGGACAGGGTGTGGTATCGCGCAAGTCAGGCTCGGATAGCGCGTGATCCTAGCTGCTCTCGCCCAAAGGCTGCAAAGCTTTCCAGCTCTGCCCGACGCAACTGCACGCCATCGCTCGAAGGTCGCGACCGAAGCCCGGATCTTGCCTTCGGGCGTGCGATTTGTTCCCCTCGCCTTAAAACGTTGCTGTCCCGTGAACCTATGAGACCTTCGATATCGATTTTTCTTTCGCTTGCTCTGGCAGGCTGCGCCACACTCAAGGTCAAGATAGATCACCGTGCAGAAGATCTGCAGGTGCGCAAAGACCGTGAATTCGGTTCCTCTGAGGCAGCGAAAGACATCGCTGCGGGTGACGCAGCGGCCCGGTTCAATCAGGCGCAAAACCTCCCGCTGACGGACGAGAAGCGCCTCGCACTCCTTTTGGAAAGCGCCCGCGCCATCCTTGCCTCCGGCAATGTGTCCGACGAGGCAGAACACCTTTACAACGGCGTCATCCGCCAAATCGTCGCGATGCTCGGTGCGGGAGGCATCAAGGATCGCGCAATCCGCGGTGCGGGTGGAGTGACGCGACTGGTGGTGGCACGCACGGGAAAAGACGTTGTGGATCCCGGCCAATGGGATTCGCTCGTATCGGCTGCGGAAGTTCGCATCAAGCGACTCCACAACAGAAGTGTCCAGCCCGGATGGGGCGTGCCTTACGTCGCATACTTCCCGAAAACTGCCGACTTCCTCAACGATCAGCCTGGCATACCGAGGGCAGGAATGTGCCTGCCGGTGACTGCGCTGGTGAATTTCCGTGGCAATACGGCCACGCTTTATTTCCTCAATACATTGAAGACAGACACCGTCGTCCTGTCGAATCAGCGGATGCCGCTCGCGGCAGACTATTCCGCAGCGATCGCTGTCCTGCTTTCCCACACGAAAAACCGCTCGATCGATCTCGGGAGCGCTATTTTTCACGCGTCAGCGGGTGTCGGATATTGGCTTATTTCAACTTGAGCCCTACGATCCAAACAAAATTCCCATCGTGTTTGTGCACGGACTGCTCTCCCGTCCGGAAGCTTGGACACACGCTGTCAACGGGTTGCTTGCCGATTCGAGGATCCGCAAGAATTACCAATTCTGGCTGTATCTGTACCCAACCGGTCTGCCGGTCTGGCGATCCGCAGCGGCCCTTCGAGACGAGTTGGACCGTTTCGACACTCGATTCTCGAAGATCAAGCCGAACGTCCAATCTCAACCGGACGATATTGATCGGTCACAGCATGGGTGGCCTGATCTGCAGCATGATGCTTCGGGAGGGCGGGGATAAGCTGTGGAGCCAGTTTTCAGATATCCCTGCGTCAGAGCTTCGATTGAGCCCCGAGGCGAAGCGGGAACTGCTCGAAATCGTCTATTTCTCGCCGCGTAATGATGTCTCTCGTGTTATCTTTGTTTCGACGCCCCATCGAGGCAGCCAACTCGCGCTCCGGCCGCTCGCCGGGTTCTTTGCAAGCCTCATCCAGCTCCCTTTCAGCGTGCTCCTTGGAAAGAAGGAACACTCTGAAATTTTGCGCAGCATGCGCGACGATGTCCGAAGCACTTTCGTCGCGCCGGCAAACAGCATCCGCTTCCTCCGCGCAAAATCGCCACTGCTCGGCGCGATCCTCAAGCTTCCAATGTCAAGATCCGTCCCGTACCACTCTATTATCGGCGACCGCGGGAAGGGCAACTCGCCTAACAGCACCGATGGCGTGGTGCCCTACTGGAGTTCCCATCTTGAAGGTGCCGCCTCGGAAAAGATCGTCCCTTCCGGTCACGGCGCCAATGAAAACCCCGAAGGAATCGCTGAGATTCGACGCATCTTGCTCGAAGCCCTGGCACAACAAGAATCTCGCTGAATGCAGTCGCAAGGCAAAATCCTCACTGAAAGTCGCTGGAGAAATACAAGAAACACGCGATGTCACAAAGCGAGGACCCGCGTCGCAGGGACGAGTCAAAGCATCAGCACCTCGTCCGGCTCCAGTTGCCCACATCCGAACCGAGGTCGAAAGCCGTGAGAACCGAAGTGTTGCGTCTCGCGAAGCGAGTTCGCGCCGCCTTGTTCCCGCCGCCGGTGCCAACCCATCTTGCGCTGGGGCGTGCCGGCGAAAAACTTGCGGCCAAACATCTGCAAAGCAACGGCCATAAGATCCTGTACCGCAACTTCCGCGCGCCGCACGGAGGCGAAGTTGACATCGTATGCCGTGACAAACGCCACAACGAGCTCGTTTTCGTCGAGGTCAAGACGCGATCATCCGAAGACTTTGGGCGTCCGCTCGATGCGGTGGATCGAAAGAAACGCCGCCTGATCCTCCGCGGAGCGATGACCTGGCTCAAGATGCTCGACATGCCCGACATTGTTTTCCGCTTCGATGTGGTGGAGGTCGTGATGTCCGGTCCACCCGTCATTCGCCATATCGAAAACGCCTTTCGACTGCCGGAAGACTATTCGTATTGATCCGATCTCCGAAATTATCGCAAAAACCGGCTGCAGGTGATTCGGTTCACGCTTCTCTAATTCTCTATGCGCATCCTCTCCGGTATTCAGCCTTCGGGCACTCTGCATCTTGGCAACTACTTCGGCATGATGAAGCCATCCATCGAACTGCAGCACCGCGGCGAGGCCTTCTATTTCATCGCCGACCTCCACGCCCTGACAACAGTGCGCGACGCCGGAGATCTGAGCGAAAACATTCGCAGCGTTGCCATCGATTTCCTCGCCTGCGGTCTCGATCCGCGCAAGGCGTGCTTTTTCCGTCAATCCCAAGTCCCAGCGGTCACCGAGCTTGCATGGATCTTGAGCACCCTGACTCCAATGGGGCTGCTAGAGCGCTCTCACTCATACAAGGACAAGCTTGGGAGGGGCGTTGCGCCTTCGCATGGACTCTTTGCCTATCCGGTGCTGATGGCGGCGGATATCCTGATCTACGACAGCGATGTCGTCCCGGTGGGCAGAGACCAGAAGCAACACATCGAAATTGCCCGCGATCTGGTCATCAAATTCAACGAGACCTACGGCCCGACCTTGAAGCTACCGGAGCCCAGCATTCGCGATGACACAGCCGTTGTGCCGGGCCTCGACGGCGAAAAGATGAGCAAGAGCTACGGCAATACCATCGGAATATTCGAAGAAGAATCTGCGATGCGAAAAAAAATCATGGGCCTGAAGACCGACTCCACGCCCGTCGAAGCTCCCAAGGCCGTCGAAAATTCAACGATCCTCGCGCTCTACAAACTTGTCGCCGACCCCGCCGACTACGCGCAGATGGAGAGCGATTTTCGGGTGGGCGGCGTAGGTTACGGCGACTTTAAGAAGAGGCTCTTCGCCGCCCTGTGGGAGTATTTCGCACCCATGCGGGAGCGACGAAAGGAAATTCTGACTGTTCCTGGCTACGTCGAAATGGTGCTGCGCGATGGCCGGGAGAAAGCCAACCAAGTCGCTGAAGAAGTCATGTCCCGAGTGCGATCGGCGACCGGTTTGTGAATGTCGCAGTCTGCTACTCCTTAACGCCACCAGAGGTCAGACCGCCAACGACAAACTTCTGACACACCAGGAACACTACCGTAATCGGCACGCCGCTCAATACGGCCAGCGCAGCAAACCGACCCCAGAATTTCTCATATCCTGCCAGGAATGAGTTGGCGCCTACAGCCAGGGTCCATTTCTCGCGAGCCTGCAAGACGATGGACGCCACCGGAAATTCGGACATGAAGGCGATGAAAGATAGGATGAATACCACGGCGAAGATGGGCAGCGCCATGGGCAGAAGAATTTGGGTGAACGTTTGGAACTGAGTGGCGCCGTCGATCCGGGCCGATTCCTCCATACTTGCCGGGATCGTATCGAAATAGCCCTTGAGCATCCAGATGTAGCCCGAGATACCACCAAGGTATACCATGACCAAACCGGCTTGGGAATTCAGACCGAGCCAGGGGATATACTGCCCGATGAAATCGAGAATCGCGTAGATAGCAACCAACGCGATCACCATCGGGAACATCTGCAGGATGAGCAAAGAGGTTAAAGTAGTTGATTTGAACTTGAAATGAAGGCGGGCGAACGCATAGGCAGCCGTTCCCGATAAGAGAAGGATGCCGATCGAAGCGATCGTGGATAGTTTAATCGAGTTCCAAAACCACAGCAACGGCGGTGTTTCGGCCTTGACAATGCGCGTCTCGTTCGTGGCCGGGTTCACTACCTCTTCGTAAGGAATACCCAAAACGTACTTCCAATGCTCCAAACTGAAATGGTCCGGAAGCAGGCCGCTCGGCGCGTAATTGCCTCGGCGGAAGGAAGCCGAAACCACCATAATATATGGCACCAGGACCAACGCCAGAAGACAAAGAAGCAACGCGTGAGAAATTACTTTTCGAAGCGTTACCTTTTGTTCGGGAGTCATCCGTTTCATAGTTTAGCCTTTGCTGCGGTCAACCTAATATTTATCCAGGACAGAAGCCCGACCACGATGAAAAGCAGGGTGGCGATAGCGCCTGCCAATCCAAAGTTCGTGCCGGATTCCTTGAAAGCGATGTTGAACGCGTAAGTCACCAGGAGATCGGTTTCGCCGCCGGTTCCGCCGACCATCTGAGGACCTCCCCCTGTCAGAAGGTAGATGAGGTTGAAATTGTTAAAGTTAAAAGCGAAGGACGAGATGAGGATCGGGATCATGGCTGGGAGCACCAGCGGTAAGGTGAGTTGGAAAAAATCGACTCTCTGATTGCTCCCGTCGATCGCGCTCGCCTCATAAATTCCAGTGGGAATTGACTGAAGCATGCCCGTGCAGATGAGCATCATGTAGGGGTAACCCAACCAAAGATTCACCAGCAGAATCATTGTTCGCGCGCCCCAGGGGTCAGTCTCCCATTCCGGAGCCCAGCCAAATATTGCTCTTAGCAGCTCGTTTACGGCTCCGAATTCCTGGTTGAACAATCCTTTCAGGATCAGGATCGATAGTACGCTGGGCACCGCGTAAGGGAGGATGAAGAGCGTGCGGTACGTTCGTTTGAACTTCATGTCCGGCTGTTCGAGGAGAACCGACAACAGCATGCCGAGTGCGAAAGTTAGGAAAACCGAGATCGCCGAAAAAGCGAACGTCCAAACGAATATTCTGAAGAACGGTCCTCGGATGCGGGGATTGGTAACGATTTGGATGTAATTATCCAGACCGACAAAGGTCCGGAAACCAACGCCTACTTTCTCCCCTTTTTCGTTAACGAAGAAGCCCTGCTTGAAATCGGGCCGGATGACCGTGCCATCTTTTCCGTTAGTGAGCGTTCCGTCCGGATTCGGCGTCCAAAGCCGCTGTCGCGAAGTGAACTTTGTCAATCCCTCCAATCCCACCAGCGTATCGTCGGGAAGGGCAAACTGACGGCCCCTCATTGGGGTCAGAAGCTTGGCGCGGTTGATCTGGGCCATTTCCATCGCCTTGCCTTTGGGTTCCTCGCCCGCGGGCAGACTACTGACTTTCACGGCTCCTTCCCCTGCCTTTGCTTGCTCTCCGGGTCTAAGATCAAACGGATCTGATGCGAAACGCTTGGCGGGGTCTTTTTCGTCTTCCAAGTACAGGATGTATTGTCCCCCATCCTGTGCATACAATTTATACTTGTAAGAAACAGCCCCGCTTACGGCAAAAGTTTCCTGACGCAACATCCCCAGACTGCGATCGAGGGTGACCAGGTTTTGGGAGTCGTATTTGGTGAAACCAATGTAGATCGTGTAGAGGAGCGGCAGAATGACGAAGACGCCGAAACCGATCAATCCCGGAAACATATACCTGTAGGTTTCCGCCGAGGGGCTGAGATAGATGTAGACTCCCAGGCAGGTCACTACGAGCATGGCTAATGCAACAACGGTGTTCCCAGTCTGATAGATAAAAAAGGTAAGCGCGAGCGCGGGTAGCGCCAGCACGACGACGAGGAGCTGCCGAATGGGAATTTGGCCCGTGGTCACTTCTCCATGTTTTTCCGGGCGTCTTTCAAAGCCACTTCAGGGGTAGCTTCGCCATTTATTGCAATCTTGAAAGCCGCCTCCATCGATTTCCAGAACTTACCCATCTGGGGAATGTTTGGCATAACGACTCCGTTCCGGGCGTTCTCGTAGGTAACCTTTATCAGTGGATTCTTGGCGCTCATCTCTTCGGCAAGAGATGTTATCGCGGGGACGCCAAGCGGCGCATCGGTGTCGATGGTCTTCAAACCGTCGACGGTGCAGACGAATTTCTCCAGGAACTGCTGGGCGAGGTCGCCGTTTGTGGTAGCACGATTGATAAGTGCCGTGAAGACGCCTACGAACGGCTTGCCGGGATTTCCAGCAACTCCTGGCACGACCGCGAGATCGAAATCAACCCCGCTCTTACGAAGGTTGGCCCAAGCCCATGGACCACTTACCATGGTAGCGAGCTCGCCGCTGCCCATTTTCTGTTCCATCACGCTTTGAGTAGAGCCCTTAGGAAGCACCCCCTCTTTGACGAGGTTCACGATAGCTGTCAACCCCTCGATAGCACCGGCATTGTCGACCCCGATATCTTTGAGGTCATAGCCATCCGGGGTTTGCTTGAACGAGTATGCACCTGCGCTGGCGAGGAATGGAAAACTAAAGTAGGGGATCTGATAATCCCACATAATGGCGATGAGTTTTGGATTCTTGGCCTTGAGCTCTTTTGAAAATGCGGGAAACTCCGAGAGCTGGGTTGGGGGTTTGCCTGTAACGATCTTCTTGTTGTAGATCAATGATGTGCACTCAAGGGCGAGAGGATATCCCCAGAGCTGTTTATTGTGTGTTACCGCTTCCCAAGACATGGGAATGAACGCTGCCTTGAAATCGTCGCTGATCTCCAGCGGCTTTAACAATCCTGCGTCTGCCCATTCTCCGATTCGATCATGGGCCCAAAAGAAGATATCCGGCCCCTTGCCGCCCTGAGCGGCGGACTGAAACTTATCCGTGATTTCCTGGTGAGTTTCAACTTTGACGGGAACTCCCATCTCCTCCTCAAATTTCTTGCCGAGCGCTTCGAGGGCACGAAAACCTCGATTGTCGCTTATCCAGATGAGAAGTTCACCGTCGGTCCAGGGAAATGCCTGAATGGCGGAAAGAAATACTAACACTGCGGAAAGAAGGTGTTTTCTCATAAGATTGATAGAGTTGCTGGGGGATTAGGCGTGTTCTATCGGTGGGGCGGTCTTCTACGCTTTTAGGGTCAACTCCAATACAACGCAAGGCGAAAATCACGAAAGATATTCTTAAAATTTAAGGTCGGAATTTGAGGGAGTCCGCGAAATCCTCCCACTCGTTAATCAGTAAGGTAGTTTATAGGGGCTCCACCGACTTTCGCAGTCGATAAGCGCGCAGAGCGAACGGCCGCAGGATCGGGAGACGAATGTCCCCGACAAGATAGACAGCATAGCTAGCCCTTTGCGCAGTATGATGAGGACGCCTTGCGGGTGCCCCCGCACCACCGCAGACTGCCCCGAGAACTTGACTTACGAATCCCATTTCAACAACATCCTGCAACGCAAATGGGTCCGCGGAACCAAATTCGCAGACGCGCGCGCGGACCACGCTCGAAAGCGACATTTCGCTAGCATCAGTAATATCAGAACCAAAATCCCGACCTGCTTCCCTTTACCAGAAGTTCCCTGCATGAATGCCCCAAACCCGTACCAACCCAGGCCTTCCGTCCTGATCGATCACCCAGAGTGGAGCAAGAACGCCACGATCTACCAGATCAATACCCGCCAGTTCACTGAAGAGGGAACATTCAGGGCAGCCGAACGGCATCTCCCCAGGTTGAAAGACTTGGGCGTGGTCATTCTGTGGCTCATGCCCGTCAATGAAATTGGAGAAAAAGGCCGCAAGGGCACCCTGGGGAGTCCATACGCAGTTAGGGATTATTATAGTGTAAATCCAGAGTTTGGAACTTTGGACGACCTAAAACATTTTGTGAATGCAGCTCATGAGGCCGGCATGTATGTCATCCTTGACTGGGTAGCTAATCACACGGCCTGGGATAATCCATTAGTCAGCGAACACCCTGAATGGTACGCACGCGATTGGAAAGGCGACTTTTGCCCTACCCCTTGGTGGGATTGGGTCGACATCATCGATCTTGATTATCAGCATGAGGCTCTTCGTAAGTACATGACAGATGCCCTGAAATACTGGGTGTCCGAAGTGAATATAGATGGTTACCGTTGTGACGTTGCAGGTTTTGTCCCGACCGATTTTTGGAATAACGTGCGCAAGGAGCTAGACGCCATTAAGCCCGTCTTCATGTTGGCAGAATGGGAGGCTCGAGATCTCCATGTGGAAGCTTTCGATATGACTTACGCTTGGAGCTGGAATGAGGCCGTACACCTAATCGCGATCGGCCAATCGAATCTGGATAGGCTCCGCGCATACTACGCTTGGAACGATAAAGCTTATCCCGCCGACATCATGCGAATGACCTTCGTGAGTAATCACGATAAGAATGCTTGGGAGGGAACCGAATTCGAACAGTTTGGCGACGCTCTCGAAGCGGCGATTGTGCTGTCTGTTGTGGGCGAAGGAATGCCGTTGATCTACAACGGGCAAGAGGCGGAGAGCACAAAACGCCTCCAGTTCTTTGAGAAAGATCCGATTCAATGGAAAGAACATCGACTCGGCGAGTTCTACAAAGAGCTGTTTACCCTAAAGAGAGAGAACACTGCCCTGTGGAATGCCAAGTGGGGAGCTAGGATGATTAACGTGCCGAATACGATCCCCCACAAAGTACTAAGCTTTGTTCGACATAATGAACGCGATAAGGTCTTCGCCGTATTTAACTTCTCGAGCACACCCCAGACAGTTACATTTGATGAAACCCTATACCATGGAAGGTATACTGAGCTCTTCAGCAAAGAGCCTGTTGAACTACTCGGCTCCACTCAACTGATCCTGGAGCCATGGGCGTATCGAGTTTTCGTGAAATAACCGGCGCTGAGTGATCATCCGAAGCGCCGGGGGCGCTGGTACTCCAGCCAGAGATCGCGATCACGCTAGTTGTGGTCGATATGGGGTCGCGAGATGGCGAGAATTGGTCGCTTATCGTAAGCTGCGGATAGATCTCGCGTGGCGTCTGCTCCCGGATCGGACACGTCAAGACCAGGAATCTCTGCCAGCAGGCGATCCTCAAACTCCGAATCAAAATGTCGAGTGTCTACCATCCGGAATCGGTCGCCAATTCTTCGATTTGGATGCTGGCCGGTCTGGCCGGCCCATCCTTTTCGAGGGAGTAAAAATCCCTCTTGCCAGCTTTGACGACCGATGCCACTATCGCCGAAACCGCACGCATACGACGTATCAGCATGAAGATGACGACCATCGTTGGGATATTCGACAACGCCCGGGACCTGGACAAAGCCGTCGAGCGACTGGCTCGCGCGGGATTTGAAGATACTGTTTACGATGAGGCCATCGTGTCGGAAGAGACGGGCCACGTCGGCGGTGGGATCTTTGCGCCGGGCTCTGGTCCGGCGGTGTATTGGGGCGATACCGAACGCGATTTGAAACCTAAGCTGGATCGGCATGCTAATGCCCGGGCCTTTAGGGCCCATCTTGCCGACTATCACCTGCCTAAGGACGTCATCGAGGGCTACGTCACAAATTTCGACCACGATGGCGAGTTCGTGCTTGTCAAGACCAGCCCCGAGCGTGCCGAGCAAGCCCTAGAGATCATGAAGACATGCGGCGCCACGCGGGCGAATCGACATGATTAGTCGCCCGCCCCGAAAGAGCACGAACCCACTTGTCCAGGTAACGCCCTTCACAGCAGGCCGAACTAAGTGATCACCTTCAGAAGGTCGTTGATACGGTGGACAGCTGTGCTGCCGTCCCAGATGCGAGTGCACCTTACTTTAGGTTTCTGCTCCCACTGACGAATTAGAACGAGCGGACTGCCTCATCATTGAGGTCGCGATGCCGATCGCGATGTCGCGGTTGACTTGGCAGCCACGGGACGAGAAATGGCTCAGACGACTCCCTGACAGTTTCATTTCGCGCAACGCGTTTCAATCCGCAAACCTTATTCCCGCCTTCTGAACCTCCTGATACGGCAACAGCCAGACCAGCGATTCGTCGTGCAGATCAACGACTTGGATGCGATTGCCCCACGGATCGCGGAAGTCGCAACGGAACGGCGGGATCAATTCGACGCCGTATTTCTTCGTGAGCTTCTCGCGCACTTCAGCAAGCTGCTGCTCATCGCGCACCATGATACCAAAATGCCCCGCGCGCTCAGATTTCTCCTCCTTGACCTCGAACATCGCGAGAAATTGATGCTCGCCCAGCTTGAAGAAGGCATCGCCTTCACCTTCGTCGAGCTTCTCGAGATTGAAGACGTCTTGGTAGAAGGCTACCGCCTTCTGAACGTCGCCCACCTCGATTGCAACATGATTACATCCATAAACTTTGACACTCACAGGTCTACTCTATCCTTTCATTTCTGAAGAGTAGCGCGATTCCGCGGGAACGCAGCTGCGTTCGCTGCACTTCCTGCCCTGCGAGCATGCGCGTCGATGTTCAAAAAGGCCGGTCACGCCCGGACGTCTCTCGCCGCCATTATTCTGCTTCGAGATCGAGATGAAAGGCTCACGTTGCTGCTGCGGCGTTGCGCTCGACGCGCTCCTTCGTCCCTCAGAACTCGACCGCGTCGAGAAGATTGATCACATGCGGCGTGTCAGGGTCGACAATGCTGATCTTCGCCCTCGGAGAGCGCGCTTGTCTGCGAATAACGCCTCCAGGCTGTGCGTCTTGGGCGACCAGTTCGGCCGCGCCGTGGTGGTTGGCTTCTTCTTTCTGTTCTCTTTCTTGTTCTGCTCTTTCTTCCAATCATCCCTGCGCCCCTCGTCGATATCCTTGATGGGATAGGTCAGGTGCACCGTGAACTCTGCGCTGCCACGGGCGTCGAACAGCATTTCCAACGCCTCGCGCTCGGGGTTGCCATGCTCACCGTCACCCGAGAACACGTAATGGTCCGCGGTGATACGCTCGAAGAAATCCCGCTCCAGATTGTTGGAACTGCCGTGATGCGGAACCTTGAGCAGGTCGACATGCATCGTGCTGTCATCGCCCGGAGCCAAGAGACCGACGAGCTGCAGTCCCTCAATGATCTTGTCACCGCGCGCGTCGCCCGTAAGCAGTATGCGCTTGCCCCCGGCTTCCGCGACGAGCACGAGGCTCGACAGGTTCGGCACCGATTTGTCGACATACGCCGCGAGAGCCTCAGGCGGCGACTTTCCTTTAGCCTTCAGCTCGCGCAGCCATTTGTCGTGCTTTTTTCGCAGCGCCTCAACCTCGGGCTTCATCGGGCCGGCCACGGTGAACTTCAACCCCCGCCCCATGTCGATGCTTTCCGTGTCCTTGGTCGCGATGATCAGCTTTCCGTCGAATTCCGGATTGCGCGGAAAATCCAGTTTCTCGGCGTCGATGCGCAACCGGTAGCCCTGTTCGATGCTGGCGAGCACCTTGAGATTGTCGACGATGATCTCTTCCGTCAGCTCGCCGGCGTCATCATCGACCTCGATGGTGGCGTCCGCAGGCAATTCTCCGGAGACCGCTGCCGCGCCGAATTGGCTTTGGAACGCGGCCGTCAACTCCTCGGGCTTGTTGCCGATGATGTCGTCGAAGCTATTGTGCCAGAAGCTGAAAACCCGCACCAACTGCGGCTTTCGTTCGTCCTGCGCCTCGACCATCTCCTTCGTCAGGTCGAGAATGCCCTGGATGTGATCGTCATCGACGTGGCTGACCATGAGCAGATCGACGGGAAGCGAATCCTGATTCGGAAAGGCCACGAGCGGTTCTGATCTGTTCGAGCCGCGGTCTCAAGTGCGGCTTGTAGACGCTCTTCGGCCCGCCGTCTATTATGATCAGGCCGGGATCGTCGTTCGAGCCGAAGTGCAGGAGGAGACAGTCGCCCTTCCGCGCGCGCCGGACTTCCAAGCTAAGGATCATGACTCAGATGCTCTGGAACGCTCGCAGCACGTCGAGCATGCCGTGCCCCTGGAAACTGCGTTCGCGGTCGAGATCGGTCGCGCTTTCGCACAGAATCTTCTTGATCTGCCTGGGTCGGCCGACGAGTTCCGAATAGCGCGCCATCAGCATGGCCGCGGCGCCGCTTACGTGCGGCGCCGCCATGCTGGTGCCGTCGAGATCGCCCCAAGTCTCCCCGGGGCATCGGCGCGCGAATTCGCTCGCCGGGCGCGACCAGATCCGGCTTCAATCGCCCGTCCCCGGTCGGCCCGCGGCTTGAGAAGAAACTGACGCCGTAAGTGTGCGGCCAGTAGCGATGGGTCGCCCCAACGGTAATAACGCCGTCAGAATTGCCCGGGTCGGTGATGCTGAACGCGGCGTAGCCTTCGTAAATACCTTCCTTAGTCTCGAAGTTCTGATAGCCATGGTTCCCCGCCGCTGCGACGACGACCACGCCGCTCTCAACCAGCCGTTCGCATTCTTCACACACAGGGGTGCGCCCGCAGGCGAAATTGCGCACGTCATGCCGGATGGAGAGGCTAAGATTGGCGCCATGAATTGCGATAAAGCGGTTCCGCTCGTTAATGTAGCGGATGTATTGCAGCGCGCCCATGATGGCAAATTCGGTATCCTTGAGGTTCGGCGCCAGCACGCGGAAATCGTAAAGCCCGATGTCCGGGCACATGCCGTCCGCATGGTCTTCGCTCGTACCAGCGGCCTTTTCCGCGTTCTGCTTGCTTGCGCCGATGATTCCCGCCACGTGCGTGCCATGGTTGCTCGATGGGCGTATCGGGACTTATTTCCACGAACTTCTCGACCAGCTCCCAATGAATGGAACGTCCGCTCATTGCGTCCTCCGCCAGTGCCTTGAGAAGATTGTCGGGATCGGACTCCTTCGTCTAATCTGAACAGGTTTTCCCGCTTGAGCAGCTCTTCGAGGTTCCTTTTCCGTATCGCCGGCTTCAAGTTATTAAGACTTAAAACCTTGCGAAACTTGCTGAAATCAAAGCTTCTCTTGACGCGGCTTTTCGTTCCGCTCGCATCCCTGAAAGCAGGATGATTGCTCTCAATACCTGAATCGACGACCGCCCAAGCAATCTCGCTGCAATTTACGCTGAAAAGGGATCTTGCTGCGTCGGCTTTGACAGCTGAAACCGATTTCGTGAGGGCTGGTGTCGCGCTACGATTGAGGGAAATTTGCCAGACCAACGGATAGCTATCGTCCTTATCGCCCGGGCGCGCCAGTATCCTCTCAAACAAATCCGTTAGCGGCTTTGCCAGCGCTTCCTCGGTTGACATCTTAAGGATTTCACTTATTCGATCGGCGACCGTCGCAGTCGCATCCAACTTTTTCTTTCCTCGCCAAGAAGCAGTTCCAGCCCAAAGAATCAGGCTGGCCAACGCCACGTATCGATCGAGAGGGCCCACATGCTGTACTGTCGCGCTATTCTTCTTGGCGTGCCATGCTCTTGCGGCCTCAAGCGTTTTTGCGATGGCCGCCTCGATCTTCTTGACGCTAAGAGTTGACGAGCGGGCATCGCCGGTCCGGTCATCCTGGGCGCGCCCGTAATTCTCCAGCATCTTTTCAGTGCGCTTGTCGTGCCACCATTCCGTCATCGGAACGACGACGCGCAGGACATCCTCGAAATGGAGTCGCGCGGCGACGATTGCCTGCAAGTAGGCGATGTCGGAATCGTCCTGATCGATGCACCGGGCGATCTTTGCCGCGACGTGACCCGCCGGCTGCGTCTTGTGAGGAGTAATCAGCAGATCCAGCGCCTCGGCCGGATTCTCCGCGAAGGCGATCCAGACGTCACCGAGGATCGGCGAGTCTTGCAGTTGGCGGCGGTCGTCGGTGGGACCGAGAAGGATGAACTCGACCAAGGTTCGCGGGATCGGAATCGGCATCGCTCAAATTGCGGAGAAATCGCTCTTGCCGGTCACGGCGAGGGCCTGTCGAAGCGGTCCCCGAGGAGCATTTCCATGGCGCCATGGTGCCGAAACGCATCCACGAAGTCAAGCGTTGGAGGTATTGCAGCGTTCCACTTCGATAGCCCGACTCACGTACCGTGAACGATTCGCGCCGCATGAACTTGCATCAAGTGTTCGCCAGGCCAAGTTTGTCTACGTGGCAAACCAGGTAAGCAACAACATCTCGGCCTACCGCATCGGTGAAGGCGGAGCCCTCGCAATTCCGTGCGGTCGATCCCGATTGCGTCGCGTTCCCGCCGAAATCTCTGCATGCGCGTTACCGGAGTCTTCGTCCTCGTTGTATTCGGAGTCTGAACGGTTCCGACGATCGCAGACTGTCGCCCACCAAGCCCATAGTGGTCACCGGAGGTGTAGTCGCCCGTATGTTCGAGATTCCACGCCCTTTCCTCGACGGAATCGTCCTCCCGAAGACAATCTTGACTGACGGGCGGAGGCCGCCTACTGCGCAGGATCAGAACGGTGAATCCGGATAGTAGAACTCCTTCGCGTTTTCCTTTGTGATGAGCACGGACGGGATGATGTAGGTCGGCGGCACCTTCTCGCCCTTGAGCCGCGCTTCAGCTGTCAGCTTGATTGCCTCGTAGATCATCTTTGGCGAATAGGTCACGTTCGCTTGGATCAGCGGATTTTTTCCGTCCATCAACGTCTTGATCATGCCCTTAGCTCCGGCGCCGCCCAGGACGATTTTGATATCATCCCGTTTTGCCTGTTCGATGGCCTTGAGAACACCGACCGCCATGTCATCATCGGAGGCCCAGACCGCATCGATGTGTTTGAAGCGGGTCAAGTAGTCCTGCATGACCTTGAAGGCATCATCGCGGTTCCAGTTTCCGTGCTTGGCGTCCAGTATCTTAATGTCCGGATACTGCTTTATCACCGAATTGAAGCCATCCATGCGTTCATTGTCGATTTCGGTGGGAATTCCGCGGAGGACCACGACGTCGCCCTTGCCGTTGAGGGCCTTGGCCAGATACTCGCCAGATACCTTGCCAAACGCCTTGTTGTCACCTGCGACATAGGCGTCCTGAGCGCTGTCGTCGGTGAGGCCGCGATCTACCACCGTCACGTAGACCCCGTTGCTCTTGAGCTGCGCCACCGGCTTGGTGAGCGAGGCAGATTCGAACGGAAGGACGACCAACGTGTCGATCTTGGTGGCCGTAAGGAGGTCTTGCAGCTGGTTCGCCTGTTCGGGAGGGCTCCCAGCGGTTTTGACGGTGACCTTCAATCCGGGGTGCGCCTTTTCAAGCTCCTTCTTCGCCTGATTCGCCCAATACACAACGCCACCGGTCCAGCCGTGGGTGGCGGCAGGAATTGAAACGCCCAAATTGACTTTTTCCTCCGCGAGCCCGGTCGATGTGGCGCAGAGCAGCCCCACAGCGATGGCAACGACAGCCGATTTGCGGATGGCGAGCTTCATGGTGTTTGGTCGGGCGGCCAGAATTGCCATGTGAACAAGAGTCCCGGTTGTTGCTTCTCTTTGCGATAAATAGGGGGGGTTATTCATGGTTCTCTATTCAATATCTATTCTTCGCCCACAGGCACCACAAATTTCGGAGTTCTGTCTAGAGGCCTGCGAAGGAATTCGGAGAGAGATCAGCATTGCACCTTGGCCGCGTCACTCGATGCAACGCTGTCAATGTAAGACCGGCGTCGCGCCGATCACTGATGTGGAACGCATCGCCATAACCGTAGCCCATAGGCCAACCGATGGGTCAAAACGTTTCGGTCACTGGTCGATCAATTGCGTTTGAGGCGGCGTCGGGGTGATCAGAACGGTGAGTCCGGGAAGTAGAACTCCTTGGCGTTGTCCTTGGTGATCAGCACCGACGGAATGATGAGGTTGTCCGGCAGCTTCTCGCCCTTGAGCCGCGCTTCGGCAGTCAGCTTGATCGCGTCGTACATGAACTTCGGCGAATAGGAAACGTTTGCCTGGATCAGAGGGTTGCTCCCGTCCATTAGCGTCTTGATCGCGCCCTTGGCGCCAGCGCCACCGAAAACGATCTTGATATCGTTGCGCTTGGCTTGCTCGATGGCCTTGAGCACACCCACCGCCATATCGTCATCGGCCGCCCAAACCGCGTCGATTTCTTTGAAGCGCGTCAGGTAGTCCTGCATCACCTTGAAAGCATCGTCGCGGTTCCAGTTGCCGTGCTTGGCGTCCAAGTATCTTGATGTCCGGATAGTTCTTCATGACGGCGTTGAAGGCGTCCATGCGCTCGTTGTCGAGCGTGGTGGGAATGCCTCGGAGGACAACGATGTTGCCCTTGCCATTCAGGGCCTTGGCCAGGTACTCGGCAGCGACCTTGCCGAAGGCTGTATTGTCGCCGGACACGTAAGCGTCCTGCGCACTGGTGTCTGTGAGGCCGCGGTCTACCACCGTCACGTAGACACCCTTGTTCTTGAGCTGCGCAACCGGCTTGGTCAGCGACGCCGACTCGAACGGAAAGATGACCAAGGTGTTGATCTTGCTCACCGTCAGCAAATCCTGCAGCTGGTTGGCCTGCTCGGGGGCGCTCCCCGCGGTCTTGACGGTGACCTTCAGTCCGGGATGCGCCTTTTCGAGCTCTTTCTTCGCCTCGTTGGCCCAGTGGACAATTCCGGCCGTGAAGCTATGCGTGGCTGCAGGGATGGACACGCCCATGTTGACAGGTTCGTCCGCGCTTCCAGCCGAGGCTGGCGCAGAGCAATCCGAGCGCCGTGGCAACAAGAGGCGAATTTGCGGGTGGCGAAATTTGGTGATTGGTCGAACGGTCCACGACGACGCGCTGCAGTGAAGGCCTCGAATTTTGGCGTTCTCTTTTTGCTTGCGGATTTGATGTGGGGGTAATCATATAGTATTCTGGGTTCGATGTATCATCCCCAACTCAGAGACGAAATAAAGTCACGGAGTTGAAATCCTCATTTGCGTCGACGCTGCATAAAGGCGACCACGATGATCACGAAGCCTTGCACCGCCGCGTTGAGGTAGACGCTGATGATGTTTGTGAGGTTGAGGATATTGCTGATAACCGACAGGAGAATCGCCCCGATCACCGTGCCGGTGATGCTGCCGGCACCACCCTTCAACGCGGTACCGCCGACGATGACCGCGGCAATCGCCTCCAATTCCCACAGCAGGCCGGTGCTGGGTGAAGCCGAACCCAGCCGCGGCACATACAACAGCGTGGCGACGCCCACACACACGCCCAACAGCATGTAAGTGATCACCTTAATGCGGTCGACATCCACCGCGGCATAGCGAGCCACCTGCTCGTTGGACCCGATGGCCTGCACATAGCGGCCGTAAGCGGTGCGATTGAGGATCACGCCGCCAATCACAGCCACCACAGCGAACACCCAGACGGGCACTTGGATGCCCAGCAGGCTCCCGTAGTACACCGGGCTGTAAACGTCAGACAGCGTATTGTCGAGCGTAATGGCGCCACCGTCGGCAAAGTAGGTGAGATACGCGCGGTAGATGCCCAGCGTTCCCAGCGTGACGATAAAGGGCTCGATGCGTCCGCGGGTGATGAGCAGGCCGTGCGCCAGACCGAAAACGGCGCCGAGCAGCAGCGCGAAGGCCATGCCGAGCATCACCGCGACCATCGTCGAAAGCCCGGACGTTCCGAGGCTATTCATCAAGAGAATGACGCACCCGGCAATCAGCGCCGCCATTGAGCCGACCGAAAGGTCTATGCCGCCCGAGATGATGACGAAGCACATGCCCACCGCGATGATGCCGATAAAGGCAGTGCGGGTGAGCACGTTCATGGCGTTGTCGAACGTGGCGAAGTCCGGATTGAGCAGCGTGCCCGCCAGACACAGCAGCGCGAGACCGGCGATCGGCCCGATCCCGTGCAGGCGGGCCCACCACGACCGACCTGCCGCCGCTCCGGCCGTGCCCCGCGTGGGCGTCTCAGCGGGTTCCTGCTGCCGGGTTGGGGTCTTAGGGGGTTCCGGTTGCATAGTGTGTTCCCGTTGCATGCGCAATCAATGCCTCTTCGCTCAGGTGTTCGGCATCGAGCGTGGCTTGCAGGCGGCCCGCCCGCATCACGGCGACGCGGTCGCACAAGCCGATCAGTTCAATCAGCTCGGATGAGATGACAATCACACCGCGCCCTTCGTTGGCGACCTTCTGGATCAGGAAATAGATGTCGCGCTTCGCGCCGACGTCCACCCCGCGAGTGGGCTCGTCCAGCACCACGACGCGCGGATCGGGATGCAGCACCTTGGCCAATGCCAGCTTCTGCTGATTGCCGCCGGACAACGACGAGGCGCGAATGTCCAACGAACCCGTGCGGATGCCGAACGTTTCGACCGCCGTTCGCAAGGCCTGCTGTTCCGCCTTCGGGTTCAACCACGGGTCGCGCATACCGTTTCAGCGCCATCAGAGTCAGATTCTCGCGCAGGCCGAATGCGACGTGCAACCCCTTGCCCTTGCGGTCTTCGCTGAGATAGGTCAGGCCCTGGTCGGCCGCGTCGCGCGGATTGCGAAATCGCACAGCGCGGCCAGCCAACTCGATGCGTTCGGCATGGTGCTCGCGCAGCCCCAGCAGCCCCTCGAACAACTCGGTGCGCCCGGCACCCACCAGCCCGGCAAAACCCAAAATCTCGCCGGGCCGCACTTCGAAGCTCACATCCTGGGCCCAGCCCGGGACGGTGAGGTTCTGCACCCTTAACAGAGGCTGCTGTTCGGTCTCTCCAGCTGCGGGTGTCTTGGGCGGGAACAAATCGGATAGCTCACGGCCCACCATCAGGTTGGCCATCTGGTGCCGGGTAACGTTGCGGGTGAGCTCACGCGCGACAAAGCGGCCGTCGCGCATGACGATCACCTCGTGGGTGATGCGCTCTACTTCGTCAAGCTTGTGCGAGATGTAGAGCACCGTCACACCGCCCGCATTCAGCTGGGCGATCAGCTTAAACAGACGTTCGGTCTCGCCTGGGGTTAACGTTGCGGTGGGCTCGTCCATGATCAGCAGTTTTGCCTTGCGCGCAAGGGCTTTGGCGATTTCGACCAGTTGCTTCTCGGCGACAATCAGATTCCGCACCTTGGTGTCGGGGTCGACTTTCAGTCCCACCTGCTCCAGCACCACCGCCGCCTCTCTGCGCATCGTGTCATCATCGAGGAATAAGCCGCGCTTCTTCTCGTGGCCGAGAAAGATATTCTGCGCGATGGTCAGGTCGTCGGCGAGGTTGAATTCCTGATGGATCAGCACGATGCCCTCGGCCTCGGCGGCGCGCGAGCCACTGAAATGCACCGCACGGCCGTTGATGCGCACCTCACCGCCGCTGAGTGCCTCGTAACCGGCGAGGATCTTCATCAGGGTCGATTTGCCGGCGCCGTTCTCCCCGAGCAAGCCGTAGACGCGCCCGGGTTCGAGCGCAAGGCTCACGCCGTGCAGCACGCGCACCGGTCCGAACGACTTGACGACCTCGTGGAACTCGACGGCGACACTCATTGTGCACTCCCGCGCGGCCTGAGAATCATTTGTCTTGCCGGCCGGCCGGCTCCGGTGAGCACGATCGATCGATTGAAGAAGTTTACCACCGACGCAAGCATCTCCACCGATAAGACTGACAATGAATCACTTGCCGCGCGGTTGGGGCACTTGAGACCGGCTTCAAGCGCGTTCATTGGCAGATGTTGGTTGAAGGGGGACAAGGGGGTCAAGCAAAAAGGGGACGAAGCGTTCTGCAGGCGTGGCGCAGACGCCGAAAGTAGTTTCAGAGAGAGAAACCGGCACTAGCGTTGCCGGCCACAAGGCCGATTGAAACGACAAGCAAATTCCCTATGTTCTTTTTCATGGCTGCAATCCTGCTTGAGAACGTTCCCGATAGTTATGGAAGCCATGCCATTCAATTTGCAGATGAACCAGTAGCGACGCTCTGCGATCCCGCGTTCTCTTGAGAAACTGCCAACACTTCTTCGTCCGAAGCCCGCGCCCGTATTCCACCCCATGACACCTGTCCCAAAAATCTATGTCTGCGGCGTATCGGAGCTGGAAACGGTCTTGAGAAATCCCTTCACCCATATCGTCTCGATTTGGGATCCCGAGTGGATTGAGCGCGGAGGCGTCGAGAACCAACTTCGCAAACGGCTACCGGTCGAAACACGACTGCATATCGCTTACTTTCACGACACGAGCGCCGAGGAGCCTGGACGCCAGGCGCCGGTGGAAGATGACCTTCGCCGCATTCTGGCCTTCGCGGCAAACCTCGAGCCGGGCGCTGAGATTCTAATTCACTGCTGGGCCGGCATCTCGCGCTCTACCGCCGTCGCCTACGCGATTCTCTGCCAGGCGGCTGGACCGGGCCGGGAAGCAGAATGCATCGAGTCCATTCTCACCGCCCGCCCGCAGGCGTTTCCCAATGCTCTGATCGTGGAGCTTGCCGACCGGATCCTGGATCGCAAAGGCGCCATGCAGCAAGCCTGCGATGAAGTGATCTCCAGATACCTTTTTCGAACCCGTCCGGAAGACGAGTTGTAAGCGCGACAAGATCTCCGAATATTCAGACGGCCTTCTCGCCGGTTTCGTCCGTCCTGATCCGGATCGCTTCCTCGACGGGCGAGACGAACACCTTACCGTCGCCGATCTTCCCGGTCTTTGCCGCCTTCACGATGGCACCGACGGCGCTCTCAAGAAGAGAATCGGCAAGCACGACTTCGATTTTGATTTTTGGCAGGAAGTCGACCGTGTATTCGCTGCCGCGATAGATTTCCGTGTGTCCTTTTTGCCGGCCAAAACCCTTAACCTCGCTCACGGTCATTCCCTCAATACCCAGATCCGCGAGAGCGTCTTTGACTTCCTCCAGCTTGAAAGGCTTGATGATTGCTTCGATCTTTTTCATGACTCCAGATTCCTCATCGATTCGAAATGCTTAGCTGAGGATGTAGCCCTCTTCACCGTGATCACTGAGGTCCAGACCGCGCAATTCCGATTCGGGGGTCGGACGCAAACCGATCACCATCTTCACGATGAATGCGATGATCGCCGTGGCCACGACTGAAAGAATAATGGTAACAATCACCGCCTTTAACTGATTGAAGAAGAGGCCCTCCTTGAGCGTCCCCACGACCGCATTGGCGCTTTCATCGGCGAGAAGACCGGTGAGCAAGGCGCCTAGGGTTCCACCGACTCCGTGCACGCCAAACGTGTCGAGCGCGTCATCGTAACCGATCGTCTTCTTCAGATAGGTCACCGCAAGGAAGGGAATGACGCCAGCCGCGACGCCGATTATCATGGCTCCCGACGGAGTTACAAAGCCGCACGCCGGTGTGACGACCACCAATCCGGCGACGATGCCGGAGCAGAACCCCAGCACGCTGGGATTTCCTTTGGTAAGCCATTCCATAATGGCCCAGACGAAACCGCCCGTCGCCGCTGCAAGCATGGTCGTTGTGAACGCATTCGAAGCAATCGCATCGGCTCCGAGGGCCGAACCGGCATTAAAACCGAACCAGCCTACGTAGAGCATTCCCGTGCCGATCATACAGAGCACCATCGAGTGCGGCGGCATCGGCTCTCTGCCAAAGCCTGAGCGCGGACCAAGGATAAGGCACAATACGAGAGCGGTCCAGCCCGATGACATGTGCACGACCGTGCCACCCGCGAAGTCGATGGCCTTGATGCCGGCATTTGGATTCAGCGGACCGCACATGAAGCCGCTTGTCGACCAAACCATGTGTGCGAGCGGAAAATAAACCAGGAACATCCAAATCCCGGTGAAAAGCAACACCGCGGAAAATTTCATCCGCTCGGCGCTCGCGCCAAAAATAAGGGCCGGCGTAATAATAGCGAACGTGAGCTGAAACATGGCCCAGACGTAGTCCGAGATCCAATAATAGCCTGCCCCCACGCCGCCAGGTGACATTCCCTTGAACATCGCAAAACTTAGGTCCCCGATAAATGGACTGGTTCCTCCAAAGGTGAGGCTGTAGCCGCACACCCACCAAAGAATTGTCACCAGGCCTGCGATTCCCATGCACATGGCAAGTATCGAGAGGACGTTCTTCGCGCGCACCAGCCCGCCATAAAATAGTGCGAGGCCGGGAAGCGTCATGAAAAGCACCAGAGCGGTGGATGTCATCTGCCAAGCGTTGTGGCCGGGACCAGGAACGTTGACCTTCGATGCGACATCCGGTGTGCGTGCCGCGTTGTTGACGTAGGCCTCGAGATCCGCAACCCGCTGATCCAATGTCGGCTCTGCGGGCGCCGCAGCCTCCGGCTCGGCTGTCGCCTCCGCCGCCGGGGTCTCCTGAGCGTACACATGGCTTGGAACGCCGATCGTTCCGGCGATCAAAAAGGCCGCGGTGAGCGCCGCCAATAGGGATTTGCTTTTACACATGGGTAATTGAACGTCTTGGGTTGGTTGTTGCGATGGATGATGTGAATTCCGCGCACCGAGACGCGCAGCGGCAACTATGAAAGCAATCCTCATGCCATTTTCTCAACGAAAGTTTCCTTCTTGCTGGAGTTCAGGGAATTGCGATCAGTGGCTCGCAGATTGTCCAATTTGCAACAACTTCGATTCGCGAGTTGGCTTTTTTCAGATGCCCGTGGGGCGAAGGACTCGACGATCCGTCCCCGCTCCTGTTTCCCTGAGAGAAAGACTAAACTTCCTGCTTTCCGCTTCTCCAGCCGCGCTTTGACGAACTCCCAAACTATCGGAAGCACCGACACAATGATTATCCCCAAGATGACGATCTTTAGATTCTCCCTCACAAAGGGCAAGTTCCCGAAAAAGAAGCCCGCACCCACAAACAATCCTACCCACAGGATGGCGCCCGTGACGTTGTAGGCGAAGAACCTCGCATAGTGCATCGTGCCAACGCCGGCAACGAACGGCGCGAAGGTGCGAACGATCGGCACAAAGCGCGCCAGAATGATGGCGCGTCCACCGTATTTCTCGTAGAAGGCGTGGGCTTTGAGCAGGTATTCCTTCTTGAAGATCCGGCTCGATTCAAAGTGGAAGACTTTCGGACCGATCCATTTTCCGATGGCATAGTTTACGCTGTCGCCGAGGATAGCCGCAACGAGCAGAACGGGCAGGACAATCTCCCAAGCCATCAACCCCTGGGCGGTCAGCGCGCCGACCGCGAACAGGAGCGAGTCGCCCGGCAGAAAAGGCGTTACGACAAGCCCCGTTTCACAAAAAACAATCAAAAAGAGCAACGCATAAACCAAAGTGCCGTAATTTTGGATGAAGGCGACAAGGTGATTTTCCGCATGCAGGAGGAAGTCGAAAAATTGCTTGAGCAGATCCATAAGAAGCTAAAAGGAAACGCCAGCAAGAGGCGATGGGAAGCAATTTCGCATCTTCGAGTTCGGTTGCAGCCCGCCCTCAACGCGTGTAAAAGATTTCCTCGCCTATGACTGAATCTCCACGCACACAATCACAGAATGCTCTCGCCCGCCTGATCTTCTTCAGTCGCTGGCTTCTGGCGCCCCTTTCGCGAAGCGAAAACGATTTGTGGTTGGCCGGTTGCTGGCGCCATGCGTCTTGAAATTCGTCGCGTCTTCGCTCAATTTATCGTTTCTCTCGCGCTTTGGTATTGACGCGCGAACCCTGGAACGCCAGTTGCTATAAACACTTATGCTACGATTCATCATTGCCACCGTTTCGCTGGCCTTGATCGCCCCCGGTTCGGTGATCCTTGCCCAGGAAGAGATCGTAATTGGAGAGTATGCCTCGCTTACCGGCGGGAGCGCGAGCTTCGGCCAGTCCTCGCACAAGGGGACCGCTCTCGCCGTCGACGAGATCAACGCTGCGGGAGGCGTGCTCGGGGAAAAGCTGAAGCTCATCACCGACGACGACCAATCGCAGGCCGGCCAGCCGGCGACGATCGCGCGTAAACTCATCTCGCAAGACAAGGTGGTGGCCGTGCTGGGTGAGGTGGCCTCCTCCAAGTCGCTCGAAGCGGCCCCCATCTGCCAGCAAAACAAGATCCCGATGATCTCGCCGGCGTCAACCAACCCGAAGGTCACTGAAGTCGGCGATTACATTTTCCGCGTCTGCTTCATTGATCCGTTCCAGGGCACCGTGATGTCGAAATTTGCGCAGTCGAAAGGCTGGAAGAATGTCGCCGTCCTCACCGACGTGAAGCAGGACTACAGTGTCGGCCTGGCTGAATTCTTCATCAAGCACTTCAAGGCCAACGGCGGCCAGATCGTCAAGGAGCAGAAATATTCAACAGGCGACAAGGACTTCAAACCGCAACTGACCTCGATCAAGGCTGCCAATCCCGACGCGATATTCGTTCCCGGCTACTACGGCGAGGTTTCGCTCATCGCCAAACAGGCCCGGCTTCTCGGCATCAAGGTACCGTTGCTTGGCGGCGACGGCTGGGTCGGCGACTCGCTCCTCAAGGTCGCTGGGAATGCACTCGACGGCTCGTTCTTTTCCTGTCACTACGCCTCCGACGATAAGTCGCCGAAAGTTCAGCAGTTCGTGAACAGCTTCAAGGCGAAGTATGGCGAGGTGCCCGACGACATGGCGGCGCTCGGCTACGACAGCGCGATGATTCTTGCCGATGCCATCAAACGTGCAGGCACGACCGAACCGGAGAAGCTCCGTGATGCCATTGCATCGACCAAGGATCATGACGGCATTACCGGAAAGATAACGCTTGATGCAAAGCGCAACGCCAACAAACCTGCTGTCATTCTCACGATTGCAGACGGTGGTTTCAAGTTCGTGGAATCCGTTGCGCCATAAAGCCGGCGAAGCTTACCAAGAATATGGAGATGGGGCATAGCAAGCCAACCGAAGGGATCGTTGGCGCCGCTATCGAGTTTCCCTTTCTCCTCCTGGCTTACTCGAAAGTCTCCTTGAACTAGCGAGCCTGTCGGACTTGGAATGAAGCCAGAATTTGAAGCATGAAAAATGCCCCGAAAAATGAACCCGCCCTTTCAAACATGCTGCTGCTGAAACTCCGCTTCGTGGAGAGAAAACACGTATTTTGGTTCTCTTTTCGGCAACGAAATGCCGATTTTAGCAGGATGCTCAGGCGGTTGGGCCTTTGCCGGTGGGTTTTCGAGGAGAAAATCCACTCGGACTTCCAAGTCCGACAGCCTGCTAGC
>CAVPTR010000029.1:0-88123 GCA_963708595.1 uncultured Verrucomicrobiae bacterium | reverse complement strand
GGCCGGCAATGCTCCGGAGGGCGGATTCTTCGCCCAGGCGCTGATGCCTTCCACAAGCGCGTCGATCTGCTTTTCGGTGAGCCGGCCTCCATGCTCCTCCGAGAATCCGATCATTGCCGTCCCTGCGACGCCACCGGCAATGATCGTTCGCAGGGTTTCGCGGGGAACAACGGCAAGATACATGGGATTGTCCAAGGCGATGGCTCCGGAAACCACACCCTGTGCACCGTGGCAGCCAAGGCAGTTCTCCGCGTAGAGCTTCTGGAAGTCGACAATGTCGTGCGGCGCCTGCCATTGTTGAGCCCGCGTGGGCTTTCCGGGCATCCAATCGCATCCTGGGAGTAACGCGGCGAAAGCCATTGCGAATGCGCATCGACCGGGCAGCGACTTCATGCACTGGTGGAAGTTCGTGAGCTGTCTCACGCTTTGTCCTCCGTTTCGTGTTGCGCTTCAACGCCGAGTCTCTCCGCGAGCGACCAGCTCTGTTGCGTTTCCACCTTTGCGGACTTGAAGACGACGAATCCGCAAACGGCTCCGAAGGCGACCTGGCAGAAAATGAACCATGGCCAATCGATGCCTACGGCAAGTTTGGGATTAATGACGTGCAAAGAGGCAGCGATCAGTCCGGTCCAGATCAGGGGAGTTACGATGCCACCCCAGAGCCATTCGAAGCGGGCCGGCAACATGGGAAGAAGCACCGCGTAAAGAAGGCCGACCAGGATGGAGATGGAGATGTGAGCGATCGAGCCGACAATCAGTCCTGACAAGCTGAACTGCCGCAGAGTTTCCAAACTCGCCTCAGCGAGCGACGGGACACCGGCAGCTGCCAGGAGATTGATGGGATACCAGATGCTGCCGTATTTGAAGATGCCGTAAACGCACGCCAGTGCCGCCATAACCACTGCGCCGACGATGCCCCCAAAGGCGCCTGCGGTATAGGGATGCACCTCCACTGGGATGCGCGCGCGATGGGACATCTTTCCCACTTCGAGAATCCGCACTACCCTGCCAGCGGTGCGGATCGGCTCGGGATGCTCCGAGGGCGGACGCAGGGGAACAGGCTGGTGCTTGGGATGCGGAAAAAGATCCAGGCACCAGCCCACGCCGCCAACAAGCCCGACCACCACTCCCACGACGGCAAACACAACGTGCGTGACAAATGCGGCGAAAAAAAGAGTGAGGCCGAAGGCGGTAACGATTGGCCAAGCCGTTGGCGTAGGCAGCTCGACGGAATCTTGTGTCTTGGAGGGATCGTGCTTCATGGTCAAAAGCGCGGGCTGATGAAGTAAACGAGAGTGAGCACGACGACCCAGATGCCATCGACAAAATGCCAATACCAGGAGATCATCTCGGTGTGCTCGATGTGGTCCGTGGGAATCTTTCCCAACAGCGTGAGCACAAAGATTATACTTAGCAAAAGGAGTCCGACGATGACGTGGCTCAGGTGCAAGCCAACCAGCGAATAGAAGGTCGTACCGAAGACATTAACGCTGATTGTGAGACCTTCATGATAGATGAGTTCCATCCACTCCGTTGCGGAGTAGTAAACAAAATACGCGCCGAGCGCCATCGTGATTCCCCACCAAATAAGAAATCCCTTGCGATTGAGCTGATGCATCATTTTTTCGGCATAGACGATCGTGAAGCTCGAGCCGAAGAGAGCGAAACTTGCGAGCCACGGGGTCTTTGTCGGAAATGGAATGACATCGCGCGGATAGGGCGGATTCAGGCTCTTGCCCATGTAATAGACAAAGGCAACCACGAAGATCGCGAAGAGCGCGGATTCGGTGAGAATCAGGCAAATCACGCCCACCTTCCGCTGCGAAGGCAGGACCCACGGTCCGGCTTTTTCGCTGGGATCATTGACGAAACCGGTGGGCTTGCCCACATGGAGACTTACGACTTTTTCTGCGCTCATTCGAATTTCCAGTCTGGGTCTTCGGGATGCTTCAAATCCCACAAGGGCCGGCGGCTGCGCACCTCGGGGATTTTATCGAAATTGTATTCCGGCGGCGGCGAGGTCGTCGCCCATTCCAGCGTCCATGCGTCCCACGGATCGTCCCCCGCTTCCTTCCCTTTGAAGTAGGAATAGATCAGGTTGACGACTAAAAAGAGGACGCCAGCGCCCTGGAAGAAGACGCCGACGGTCGAGATCTGGTTCCAAATCTCCCAACCGCGTCCCGCCTCATACGTGAAAATCCGCCGCGGCATTCCGAGGAAGCCTGCAAAGTGCTGCGGATCGAAAGTCAGGTGAAATCCAATGAAGAACAGCCAAAAGTGCCAGAGGCCGAGTTTTACATCGAGCATTTTCCCAAACGCTTTTGGGTACCAGTAATAGAAGCCCGAGAAGATGCAGAAGACAATGCCGCCGAGGATCACGTAATGAAAATGCGCCACGACGAAATAGGAGTCGGCCAGCTGCCAGTCGAACGGCGCCACCGCCAGCATGACACCGGTAAGGCCCGCAATGAGGAACTGAAAAAGGAAGGCGATACAGAAGAGCATCGGCAGCTCGAGGCGGATTTTCCCGCCATACATCGTCCCGAGCCAATTGAAGATCTTGATGCCCGTTGGTATGGCAATGATCATCGTTGAAATGGCAAAGAAAATGTTGCCGACGGAAGTCATGCCCACTGTGAACATGTGGTGCGCCCAGACGCCCAGGCTGATAAACGCGATCGAGACAGTCGCTGCAACCATGACCGGGTAGCCAAAGATCGGCTTGCGCGAAAAGACCGGAATGACTTCCGAGGCGATCGCGAAGGCGGGAAGCACAAGGATGTAAACCTCCGGATGCCCGAAGATCCAGAAGAAGTGCGCCCAGAGCACCGCGGAGCCGCCCGCCTGCGTGTCAAAAAAATTCGCGTCGAGATATCGATCCAAAATGAGCATGATCTGACAGGCTGAGAACGGCGGCATCGCGATGACAACGAGAAACGCTGTCACAAGAAACATCCAGACCAAGAGCGGCATCTTGCCAAGGGTCATGCCCTTGCATCGCAGGCAGAAAATCGTCACGAGAATGTTGACCGCGGTTGCGATGCTGCCGATGCCATTCAAAAGGAGAGAAAGCGTCCAGTAATCCGTGCTGTGCCCCCTGGAAAACGCTTTCGCGGTCAATGGCGAATAGGCAAACCAGCCCACGTCCGGAGCCGAACCCGCGTTGTAAAGTCCGGGAGCCGTAAAGTAGCTCGCGAAAAGGAAAAGTCCGCTGAACAAGAAGACCCAGAATCCGAACGCATTGAGTCGCGGAAAGGCCATGTCCCGCGTGCCGATCATCAACGGAACGAGATAGTTCGCAAAGCCGAAGACCCACGGCATGGCCACGAGAAAAATCATCGCTGTGCCGTGCATCGTGAAGAAGCGATTAAAGACATCCGGCTCGAGAAACGTGCTGCTAGGGAAAAAGAGCTGGACGCGGATCAGCGTGGCCATGATGCCCGCGACCACGAAAAACAAAAGCCCCGAGCCAATGGTACATCAGCCCGAGCTTCTTGTGGTCCACCGTATAAACCAATTCCTGCACGATCGCAGTTAGCGAACCGTGCTCTTCTCCTACCCGTGCCGGCGGCGGTAGCTCGAACTCCTCCTCTTCTACTGTGGTCGTGCCGTTAGCCATAATAGTTAAGTGCTAAGAAACGCAAGGGAACGCTAACCGAACGGCCGATTTCCGCGGTATGCATGCGTTCATTGCGATCATTTTCCTATTTCAAGGTTTCCAGGTAGGCGACGACGGCGTCGATCTCTTTTTCCGTCAGTTGCATGTCCGGCATGTAGGAGCCGGGTTTCAAAATCTGCGGATCGCGCACCCATGACCAGAGATTTTCCCTGTTGAGCGGAGCAACCCCCGCGCCAATGGTCTGGCGCATCATCAGCTTGCTGAGATCGGGCCCGAAAACGCCCACTGCGACGCTGTCACTCACCTTGTGACAGTTTACGCAGGAGTTCGCAAAAAAGATGCGGTGGCCTTCAACTTCCTCCGGGGTCTGAGGCGCCGCAGGCGCCGCCTTTTGCTGTGCGACCCACTTCTGGAATCCCTCGGGAGTATGCACAATGACTCGCAGAAGCATGTTCGCATGCTGAGTGCCGCAGTAGTCTGCGCAGTTCCCGAAATAGACGCCGGTCTCGTAAGGATCGATCCAGGTCTCATTGTCCTTGTTGGGGATGAGATCCGTCTTGCCGGCAAGTTGCGGCACCCAAAAGCTGTGCATGACATCGGCAGACTGAAGGATGAAATGCGTCGGTGTGGCTTTGGCAGGATCACGATCGCTGATGGGGACGTGAATTTCGTTTGCCGTGATAATTCCAAGGTCCGGATAGTGCACTTCCCACCACCACTGGTGGCCGACGACACGCACCTTCACCGCATTCTCGGGCATCTTCATATCCTGAATTTCGCCGATGGTGCGGCTGGTTACCAAAATCAGCACCACCGTGATGAGAATCGGAATCACCGTCCACGCCAGCTCGATATTGGTGCTGCCGTAAATCTGCGGAGGCTCATTCCCATCATCGTCTTGGGGCCGCCGAAACTTCACGACAATGTAGATGAGCAATCCGGTGACAATCACGAAAATGACCGCGCTGATGATCAAAACGAGCACGGCCGTCACGTGAATCATTTCGGCAGGCCTCGAGAGGGGCTGGAAAATATCGGCCACCCGTCGCATCGGATACTCGCTCCCGGCTCCCTGTCCGAAGGCTGACGCCGCAAAGCAGAACAACAATCCTAAGACACGCAAATAAAGGCCGAAATTTGTCCGGGAGCGCTCACCGCCATTCTGGTTACCTAACCTTGGGCCCGAAAGAAAATCTTTTTTTCACCAATTAGTCCGATTCAGGGCGATTTTTTGGATGCAAATTTGTTTGACTCCTGGCCAAAAACTGTTTTGCACATAAACGATTTGTGCTTTGTTAGCGAAATTTGAGGAGAGAATGACGCCCGATAACGACCAAAAACCCTCCCTGCTGACAAGACGTGGCGTCCTTCGTTTGCTGGCGCTTACGGGCGCCGGCCTCGCCGCGGGCAGCGGAACGTCCCATGCGTTCATGGATTTCTTCTCCAGCTACCAAGACGTGCCCCGCGGCGCATTGACGAAGCTCGACATCCCGAACGAGTGGCTTCCGCAACTCGGTTCCCTCCTCCCCAGCTACGCCGACTATCTCCAGCGCTTCAAGTTTCGTCAGATGTCCGTTCGCCAGGTGATCGCTCCCCATGCCAAGTCGCACGGAGACGTCCACAATAAACTTCCTCCGCGTTTCATGTGGAAGAACATCCGATCCACGCTGCGCGTCGTTGATTCGTTGGCCGACCGTTTGGACGTGCCCGTGAAAGAAATCGTTTCCGTTTATCGCACCCCCGCGTACAACGCGCGCTGCCCCGGCGCCAAGAGCAACTCGTATCACCTCTTGAACAACGCGATGGATATTGTGTTCACTTGCCCGCCAGGCAAGGTGGCAGCGATGGCACGCGCCATGCGCTCCGCCGGCTTGTTCAAAGGCGGCGTGGGACGCTACGGAAGCTTCACCCACATCGATACCCGCGGTACCAACGCGGATTGGTAACGGCGCGCGGCCGCCCGTCCGGGCGTTCGCTTGAAGCGCGACAGAAAAGCAATGCGAAGGAATCGCCCAAACCCGGACATTTTTTCGCTTGAAAGGAAACGCAAAAAACGCTATGAGTTTCCTCAGTGAAAACTTCCTCAGCCTCCGAGGTTTGCGATCGGATCGTGCGGGTTGCGGAGAGGGTGTTTCTGCGGTCAGGCTTCAGCCGGGTGTTGATGGACGATTTGGCGCGGGAATTGGGGATGAGCAAGAAGACGGTCTATTCGCATTTCGCGAGCAAAGAGGACCTGCTGCGTTCGGTGCTCGCGCACCGGGTGTCTGAGGTTGACGAGGGTTTGGAGGCCATCGTGAGGGCGAGGGAATCCTTTCCGGCGAAGCTTGGGCACGTTGCGCGTTTCCTGCAGGGCAGAATTGGGGAAGTGAGCCCTGTCTTTCTTGAAGACATTCGGCGGTATGCGCCGGAGTGCTTTCGCGTGGTCGAAGAGTTCCGCGGGCGCGCGATTCCCAAGTATTTTGGCCGTCTGTTTGACGAGGGAATTCGGGCCGGGCACGTGCGGCGGCAGGTGAACCGGGATCTATTGATCCGGATGCTTGTGCTTTCCATCCAAGGCATCATCCGCCCCGAAGCTGTCGGAGAGCTGCATTTGCATCCCCGAGAGGCCCTGGATCACATTCTTGCGATCACTTTTGACGGGATTTTGACACCCAAAGGGCGCAAAGCCCGCAGGCCTCGCGCGCAATTATGAAAAAACTCCTTCCTTTTCTGATTGTCCTGCTCGTTGCGATTGCCGCGTTGGTCTGGTTTCAGATTGGCAGAAAGAATCCTGCGGAGCCCGCCTTCTTCTCCGGTTACGGCGAGGGAGAGCTCGTTTATGTCTCCTCCCCGATCGCCGGTCAGCTTCAGCAACTGGCCGTCCGGCGCGGAGACCAGATTGAAAAAGCGGCCTTTCTCTTCGAGTTGGAACGCGAGGCGGAAAGGGCGGCTCGCTCGGAAGCCGAGGAGACCTTGCGGGAAAGCAAGGCACGGCTCGACAAAGCAACTTTGGACTACAGCCGCGCGAAAGGGCTTCGCGACAAACGTGTGATCTCGCCTGAGGATTACGACACCGCCCAGCAAAATGTGCTTGCCGCTCAGCATGCTGCGGCCGCCAGGCAGCGGAGCCTGGAGCAGGCGGACTGGCGGTTCGCCCAAAAACAGCAATCAGCGCCGGCCTCCGGGCTCGTTTACGACACCTATTTTCGGCCTGGAGAGTGGGTTCCTGCGGGGACGCCTATCCTGTCGCTGCTTCCGCCCGAATACATGAAGGTGCGCTTTTTCGTGCCAGAGAGCGAGCTTGGGAACGCGCAGGTTGGCACCCCTCTTGAGATCCGTTTGGATGGCTTGGCGACCCCTCTCTCGGGCAAAGTGAGCTTTGTTTCTCCGCAGGCGGAATACACTCTCCCCATCATTTACAGCCGGGAAAATCGCGAAAAACTGGTCTTCCTTGTCGAAGGCTCTCTTGCGCCCGAACACGCCCGGCTTCTGCACCCGGGCGCGCCCGTCGAGGTGCGGCTGAGAAAGGACAACGAGGCCGAACACCTTGCGGAGCAAGCAAAATGAGCTCTTCGCTCTTCGTATCCAACGGGGAAAGGATGGACGAACTGGCAATCGACGTTCAGGGCATCACGAAGAGCTTTGGCGGGCGTGTTGTGGTCGACGGGCTCGCAATGCAGGTGCGGCGCGGGGAAATCTACGGCTTTCTTGGCCCGAATGGCAGCGGGAAGACGACCTTCTTGCGAATCCTCTGCGGGCTTCTCAAGCCTGACTCCGGAAGCGGGACGTGCCTCGGTCGCAACGTGATTACGGAGAGCGACGCCATCAAGCGCCGCGTCGGCTACATGACGCAGCGCTTCAGCCTTTATGAAGATCTTTCGCTTGCGGAAAATCTGCGATTTGTCGCGGATATCTACGAATTGCCTAACGCGGCGCACGCTGTGAATAGCGTGCTCGAGAGCATGGGCTTGAAACGTCGCGGCGACCAGCTCGCCGGACAGCTTTCCGGCGGATGGAAGCAGCGACTGGCTCTCGCGGCTTGCCTCATCCACAAGCCCGAGCTTCTGCTTCTGGACGAGCCCACCGCGGGCGTCGATCCCAAGGCCCGCCGCGATTTTTGGGAGGAAATCCACCGCCTCGCCGCAGAGGGCCTTACCGTCCTCGTCACGACGCACTACATGGATGAAGCCGAGCGTTGCCACCGCCTGGCCTATATCGCCTACGGTAAGTTGCTGGCCAAGGGAACGCTTGGCGACGTGTTGGCGTCCGCGCGCCTGACGACATGGGAAGTTTCCGGCCCCCAGCTAAGCCGCCTCTCGCTGCAGCTTCAAGCGCTGGCAGGCGTCGAACAAGTTACCGCCTTCGGCAACAAACTTCACGTAAGCGGACGCGAGGCCGAGGCGATCGAACGGGCCATCATTCCCTTTCGAAAGGAACCGTACACCTGGCAAGAGATAGAACCGGGTCTGGAGGATGCGTTCATCGGCCTGATGCAGGCGGCTCGCGACAATTTCGAATGAAAAATCTGAGAATACGCCAAAGACACGAAACCATCTCGGTCTCCTTTCGCCGATTTCGCGGTCCTTGAACATGATTTCGTTTCCGTTCAATTTTGTCCGCTTCGTCGCGATCATACGCAAGGAATTCATCCAGATGCGGCGCGACCGTCTCACCTTTGCGATGATGTTTGGCATTCCCGTCATCCAGCTCATTCTCTTCGGTTTCGCGATCAACACGGACCCGAAGAATCTCCCTGTGGCCGTGCTTGCCGCGGACAACAGCCCCTTCGCGCGAAGGTTCGTCCACGCAATGGAAAACAGCGGCTACTTCAAGATTGTCGATAATGTCGAGACCGAGGAGGCCGCACAACGTCTGCTGGCTCGTGGAGAGGTGCAATTTGTTCTAAACTTGCCTCCGGACTTCTCGCGCCGGCTCGTTCGCGGAGACAAGCCGGCGATGCTCGTGCAGGCCGACGCCACGGACCCTTCCGCGGTCAGCTCCGCCGTGCAGGTCATCAATGAGATCGCGCGCTCGGCTTTTGACCGAGACCTGGCCGGGCCATTGCAGAATCTTGCCGCCAAATCGGGGCCGGCGGAACTGAGGATTCACCTCGAATACAATCCCGATCGCCTGACTCAATATAACATTGTACCCGGTTTAATGGGTGTTGTTCTGACCATGACGATGGTCATGATCACGGCGTTGGCCGTTACCCGTGAACGCGAACGCGGGACAATGGAAGGTCTTCTCGCGACACCCGCCCTGCCTTTGGAGGTCATGACGGGGAAAATTATCCCATATATTCTCGTGGGCTACGTTCAAGTGTCCCTGATTCTCCTTGCTGCGAAGGTGCTCTTCCGTGTGCCAATGGTGGGCAGCTTCGCGCTCCTTTACCTCTCGGCGCTGTGCTTCATCGCCGCCACACTCGCCGTCGGCATCACCATCTCGACTCTGGCTACGAACCAACTGCAAGCCTTGCAGATGTCGTTTTTTTTCTTTCTGCCCTCCCTGTTGCTCTCCGGCTTCATGTTCCCGTTCCGAGGCATGCCGGAGTGGGCTCAGGCGATCGGCCAGGTGCTGCCCTTGACCCATTTTCTCCGAGTGCTGCGTGGCATTCTGCTGAAAGGGAACGGACTCCCCGACGTCTGGCCCGAGATCTGGCCGATCTTGGTATTCGGCTTTCTTGTGATGGCTTTCGGTGCCGTGCGTTACCGGAGAACGCTGGATTGAGTCTTTTCCAGGACGATGCCGAAAGAAATTTTCGAAAGGTCTGCCAGAAGCCGGCATCGACGATGTCGGCTACAAGTTGATGAAATAGGGACGGGATAGAACCGCCCCCTCGTCCGAACTGGATGACATATCCTCATAAATGGCATGCGGGGCAGCCACGCTCATTTCCCAAAGAGCGTATAAATTCCGATTCCTAGGGCGAGGAGACAAACGATTGCCATCAAACAAGCATAATTAGGACTCTGCCGTGCATGAGATGATGGTACCACTTGGTTTCGCTGTCCTTCAGTTGGTACCATGGCTTTTTGTCGTCTTTCATAGGTATAGTCAGTTTTCGGCTTTCGAGCGAGTGAGGTATTGCGAGATTTGCTCGCCGAGCCGGGGGCCTATGCCGGTGACCGAGGAGATTTCCTCGGCGGAGCTTTTTCGAATTCGCTCGACGGAGCCGAACGTTTCCAGAAGGGCTTTCTTGCGCGACTCGGAGACGCCCGGGATCTCGTCGAGGACGCTCTCGCTGACGCGTTTCTTGAGCAGCAGGCTATGGAAGCTATTGGCGAAGCGGTGCGCTTCATCGCGAATCCGCTGAAGCAGCTTCAGAGCGCCGCTGTCCTCCGGCAGTTGCAAGGGCAATGGACGCCCCGGCCGGTAGATCTCTTCGAATTCCTTGGCTAGTCCAATAATTGGCTGCCCGAAAAGGCCGAGACGCTGAAGTTCCTTGCACGCGCTCGAAAGCTGCCCCCTGCCTCCGTCGACGATGATTAAATCCGGCAAGCCTGATGGTTGATGGTTGCCGCTCTGAGTCGCGTTCCCGCGTGCGGCCACGTTGCCGTGACCTACGCGGCTCACGTGGCGCGCCAACGCGGTGACGCGAATGGTTGAGAGGTGATGGAGAGCTTGCGCGGGGAATTCCTGAGTGAACTCCGGCGAAAAGTCGACCCTGCTCTCGCCGCTGTCCCCAATCTCGGCCGGCCCTTGTTGCGCCTCCCGCAGCAACCGGGAGTAGCGCCTTCTTACCACCTCGGCCATGCTGGCAAAATCGTCCTGAGTTGGCGTCCCTTTGATTCGGTAGCGCCGGTAGTTGGCGCGATCGGGCACTCCATCCTTGAAGCGCACCATGCTGGCCACGATGTGGGTGCTCGAGATGTTGGAAATGTCGAAGCATTCCATGATTTGAGGAGCTCGATCGAGCTGAAGGGCATCCGCCAACGCCACGAGATCTTCCTCCGGGTTGATGGTGCCTGGAAGCGCTTTGCGCGTAAAGCGAGTCATCGGCTTCGTCGTGCGCTTCAGATCGTCGAGAAGATTGCGCAGTTGGGCCGCCTTTTCGAAATCAAGTTTCTCCGCCGCGGACCTCATGTCGGTCTCAACCTGCTCGATTATCTGGCGGGACTCGCCGTCGAGAAATTCGCAGGCTTCATCCACGCGGCGCAGATAATCCGCTTGAGCGATCTTTCCGATGCAGGGGGCGGAGCAGTTTTTTATGATGTGATCCAGACAGTGCCTGTAATCGCGTTCGCCCGGAACAAGCGGACGACACGACCGGATTCCAAACTTCTTCCGGATCGCGCTGAGTGTTGCGCGCAAGGCGCCGCTGTGCGCGAAGGGTCCAAAGTACCGGGCCCCATCATCCTTTCGCAGCCGGGTGAGTTGAAACCTTGGCCAGGGATCGCTCGGATTCACGCGCACGAGCAGAAAGCGCTTGTCGTCGCGGAAACTGACGTTGTACTTCGGCCGGAATTCCTTGATCAAACGCCCCTCGTAGAGCACGGCCTCGGCTTCGCTGCGGACGATGTGCCACTCGAATTCCCAGATGCTCTCGATAAGAGCGCGCGTCTTTGGGTCGGCTCTCATCTGCCGCGAGGGTGTGAAGTAATGCGACAGCCGCTTTCGCAAGTCACGCGCTTTGCCAACATAGATTACCCGCTTGAGCCGGTCTCGCATCACATAGACTCCCGGCTTATGGGGCACATCACGAAGTCGGGCTTGAATGTCCTCGGGCATGCGGAAATGTACCACGAAGCAAAGCAAGAGCATGGAGAAATTCAGGAGCGGACGATTCGAGGTCCATTGCTAGGCTTGCGCCGCCGCTGTAAGGCACTATTCTATCGCGATTCAATGAAAATTGTCCTTACGGGGCTCGCGTCCCTCCCCTTCGGCTCAACTCTCATGGCGCAGACCGCCGAACCGGCGCCTGCCGCCGAATTCGTGAGAACGGCGAATCTCTGGCAGACCATTGTGGCGGGCGGCCCCGCAATGGTTCCACTGGGCATTCTTTCCGTAATCACACTCGCGCTGGTCATCGCTTTTTTGTTCTCGCTCCGCCGGGGCAGCGTGGTCACGAAACGCTATATGCAGACTGCCGATGCTCTCATCCGGAAGAGGGACTATCTCGGGCTGCTGGCCGCTTCAAACCGGCATAACGAAGCGGTCGCCCGCGTTATTCAGCGCACAATGGATTTTCTCACAAGAAATCCCAGGGCTAGCTTTGCCGAGGTTCGGGAAATTGCCCAAACCGAAGGACTGCGACAAGCCAGTGCACTCAATCAACGGGTCGCGTATCTTGCTGACATCGGCACCATTGCGCCAATGGTCGGACTTCTCGGAACCGTTATTGGTATCGTCAGGTCTTTCGGTGTGATCGCGATCGACGCAGCGGCGACCCGCCCGACCATGCTGGCACAAGGTATCGGCGAGGCGCTCATAGCTACGGCGGCGGGTCTTCTGGTTGGCATTCCCGCAATGGCAGCTTATTCCTACTTTCGCGGCCGCGTGCATGCGCTAATTTCTGAGTTGGAGGCCGCCAGCACCCAGCTTCTCGCTCTCCTGAGCACGAACGTCAAGACCAGCCCAGCCGGCGTCCCGACCGAGAATGTAGAAGTGTCATGAATTTTCGAACGCACGTTCATCCTGAACGCGTCGCCTTCCAGATCGCGCCAATGGTGGATATTCTGCTGTTCCTGTTGGTTTTCTTCATGCTGACGTGGAACTTTTCACGGAACGAGGCCGAGCTCGACGTGAAGGTACCTGCGGCTCGCGAGGGCAAGGAAAACCGGCGTCCGGCCGGCGAAGTGATCCTCAACGTAAAGAGAGATGGAGTGCTCGTTATGAATCGCAGGGTCATGTCCTCCGACGAGCTCCGGGAGACTCTGACCCGCATTGCGAAGCTGTATCCCGATCAGCCGGTCGTCTTGCGAGGGGACGAAAACGTGAACTACCACTACGTCGTTGATGCGCTTGATATTTGCCGGGCAGCAAATATCTGGAATGTGGCGTTCGCTACCAGTAAGCCCGAGTAATGCGCGTCAGGATCGGAGTCTTCCTTCTGGGATCTGCCGGCATGATCTTTGGCCAGCAACAGCAGTTTTGGCAGCCAGAGGTTCGCAGGGCCATTCCGGTCGAAAAGTCCACGCCAACTCCCGAGGAGGTGCCCAAAGCTATCCCCGTGGGGAAGCCCGTGCCAACCCCGCAGTCCCCTCCGCCGAAGGCGTCGTATCCGAACCCGGCCTGGATGAAACGCGTTCAGCCTTCGCCGCCACCGGTTTCCACGCCGAGGCCTGAAGCGGACGTCACCCCTTACCGTCCGCAAGGACGCATAGAGGTCGCCCCTAAGAAACCGGTTCCACCCCCAGCAGACCCGGTTCCCCAACCTTCCCCGCAGGGCGAAAATGGCGAAATCCGCTTGAGCCCCTCGAATCCCTCCGGAGATGCCGCCGCCGAGGAAGAACTCAAAGTCGCAAACAGCATCTACTCCCGCAAAATGTATGACTACGCGACCATGGAATACGAAAAATTCCTGATCGCTCATCCCTCAGCAAAAGGGCGCGATACCGCGATGTTTCGGCTTGCCGAGAGTCACCGCATGCTTGGCAACGAGGAAGCGGCACGATCCGGATACGAGAGGCTCTTGCAGGAGTTCCGTCAGGGCGAGTTTGCGGGCGCAGGCGCCTATCGGCTCGGTGAATATCTTTACGCCGACAAGAAATACGATCCCGCCCTAATCCAGTTCCAGCTTGCCGCCGCGGAGGCCGACGACGACGAAGTGCGTATTTCAGCCAAGTACAACATAGCGCGCTGCCTCGACCGCCTCAAACGCCAGGACGAAGCGGCAAAATTCTACGAAGAGGTTGCTGCAGTCCAAAAAAACAACCCCTATCTCTATTACGCGCGCCTTTCGCTCGCCGAAAACGCCGCAGCCGTAGGCCGAAGAAAGGAGGCTCTGGAGAGTTTCTCAGGCATCGCCAGCGCCTCCGGTCCGTCCGCCGTTCGCGCTGAGGCGGCTGTCAAAGCGGCTGCCCTCGCGGCGGAGCTCGGCGATAAACAACGTGCGCTCAAACTTTTTACCGAAGCGTTTGAGTCTTCGGAAAGCGGCGATTGGAAACCCATGGCCTTCCTGGGCGCAATCCGGCTCAATTTCGAACTTGGCGCCTACAAGAAGGTCGTGCAAATGTCCGAAAAATCGCCCGAGGGCATCCCCGATGATGAGCGTGCCGAGATCCTGCTGCTTGCCGGAGATTCCTATCGCCAGCTTGGCAATGCACGCGCGGCGCGCGCTATTTACGACCGGCTTCTTCTTCAATTCCCGAACGCCCCGTCCGCGCAAGATGCGCGCTTCCACCGTCTGCTTAGCATGTATCAATTGGATGATCCCAAGCTGATCCAGGAGACAGACGATTTTCTCAAACGCGCCACCGATCCCCTAGAGCGCGCTCAAGCGAGCCTCCTGAAGGCCGAATCGCTCTTCAAACAAAAGAAGTATGCCGAAGCGGGACCGATTTACGCAAAGCTCGGCGAGACTCAGCTCGCGGACGAGATGAAGACCAAGGCGCTCTACAAGCTCGGATGGTGCCAGGCCCAAACCGCCGACTACGCAGGCGCTATCAAGACCTATACCCAATACATCGAAAAAAACGCCGGCAGTTCCACCCTTCCTTCGGCCATCGCCCAACGCGGACTGGCTTACCAGCAGAACAGGGACTACGACCCCGCGCTCAAGGATTTTGATCGGATCATTGACACCTTTCCTAGCGCCCCGGAACGCGAACTCGCCCTCCAACAAAAGGCGCTCGTCCTCGGCCAGCAGAAGGACTACAAGGGTATGACTGAAACGTTTGGCAAGCTTCTTGAAGCCTATCCGAAAAGCTCCGGCGCCGGGCAGGCGAACTTTTGGATCGGCTGGGCCGCCTTCGAAGACAAAGACTACAAGGGCGCCATTCAGCGTCTCGAGACTGCGAGCAAATTGGACGCCGCGCAATACGGAGAGCGGGCAGCCTTGCGCATCATCCTTTGCTACTACTACCTCCAGGACCTCCCCGCACTGCGGCGCACGATCGCGGAAAACAAAGGCCTCAACATTCCGGTCGAAATCACGCGCTGGCTGGGTCGCAAGAGCTTCGAGGAGGGAGACTTCTCTGCCGCAGAGCAATATCTCCTTCCCGTCGTCAAGGATTCAAAAAATGTTGATCCAGCGGTCTTGATCGAACTGGCAGAGGCGGAGATCCAGCTCGGTAAGACCCAGGAGGCCGCCCCCGTCGTCGCCCAGTATCTCGAAGCGGCCCACGAACCCTACGGCCGTGCCCGCGGCTTGCAGGCAAAGGCTGCCGTCTTGCTTGGCAAAAAGGACTTCGACGAAGCAGCAAAGACCTGCGACGAGTCTCTATTGCTTCAGCCCGAAGGCCGGCTCAACGCTGAAGGCCGTCTGCTATCCGGCGAGATCTCTTTTGCTCGGGGAGACTACGACGGTGCCGCGCGTGCATTCATGACTGTCGCAGTCCTCTACGATGATTCATCGGTGACGCCGCGCGCACTGCGCAGGGCTGCCGACTCCTATCGCAAGGCAAACAACGAGCCCGAAGCCGAAAAAGCCCTCCAGGAGTTGCAGCAACGCTTTCCTGATTTCATAAAATCCCCCAAAATCTCCCAGGAACATTGATGAAGCGCCGCCTCCTTCTTATCCTCTTTACGACAGTATGCGTCTTTGGTCAGCAAGCCGTCCTCAAAGAGCACGCCCTCCCTGCAATCAAAGCGAAAATGCTCGTTCCAGAAGGCTGGTTTACGAAAGAGGAGTCTGAGGACGGAGTAACCGTCTGCCAAGTCAGCCGCGAGAAAGCGGATAACGAAGAGGATGTCTTCAGCGCGGGTCTCATCCTCAGCGTCACCACCAAGCTGCCGGATCGCGCATCCATGAAGCCCAGCGAATACGCGAGTGACCTCCTCTCGTCGGCTCAGGATGAAGGGGATGGCGCCAAACTGCAGAGGACTGAGGAAGGACCGTTTCAATGCTTGAGGCTTGAATACGTCATTGAAAGCGATGAGGGGAACATCAAGGTGATCAACTTGGCAAAGGCCAACGACAGCACGGGAACGCTCTACTTCGCGACCTGGCAATCCCCTGAAAAAGAAGAGCCTCATCTCAAGGAAGTACGCGAAGCGGTTCTCGCCTCCCTGAAGTTCGATCCCGCCTTCTGACTCGGGCGCACACTCGTGCGTCCTCCGATTCTGGGACGGACGACGACGGACACGCTGACGAATTTTCCGTCGATCAACTTCATCCGCGCCGCGAGCCCTCTTTTCCTTGCGAAGCCTGCGCGCTGAAGGCTTTGATTGCCGGATGGTGTCAATCCTCAAGCTCAACTGTCCTGATGCCGTCGGTTTGCTCGCGCAGATCACCAGCGCCATTTCAAGCCATGGCGGCAATTTGCTGGAAGTCAGCCAATACACCGATGTAAACACCGGATGGTTCTTCGCGCGGCTCGCCATCGAAAAAGGCCTCGAACACTGGGACCCCGACATCTTCACCAATGCGTTTGCCCCTGTTGCTTCTCAATTGCGCGCCGTATGGTCGATCCGACCCGCAGAATGGAAGATGCGAACCGTCATCCTGGTAAGCAAGCAGGAGCATTGCCTCGTGGATTTGCTCTGGCGCTGGCGCTCCAGCGAGCTTGGCATCGAAGTGCCGCTGGTGATTTCCAATCACGAAAAGTGCCGTCCACTGGTCGAACGCGAAAAAATCCCTTTCGAATTCGTCGCCTTCGAAGAGGGGAAAGGCGCCGCATTCAAGACGGTGAGCAAGCTGCTACGCGAAGCCGGTACGGAGCTGGTTGTCCTTGCGCGATTCATGCAGATTCTCCCTGGCTGGCTCTGCAATGACTATGCAGCCCGCGTCATCAATATCCACCACTCCTTCCTCCCTGCCTTCGTCGGAGCAAATCCGTACCAGCGCGCGTTCGAACGGGGCGTGAAGCTCATCGGTGCGACCTGCCACTATGTCACGGAAGATCTGGACGCCGGTCCCATCATCGAACAGGAGGTCGCGCGCGTCGAACATTACCACGACCCCGGGGACCTGGTTCGACTCGGGCGCGACTGCGAGCGCCTTGCTCTCGCTCGGGGTGTTCGCTACCACGTTGAAGACCGCATCCTCGTCCATGGAACAAAGGCCATCGTGTTTCGGGACTGACCTGGGAATCATATTATGCACGATCTAGAGTCCCTCGGCCTGCCCCACCGCGAGCCATTTGTGTTTGTGGACAAAGTGTTGACCGCGGCGGGAGGAGAAGCTCAATGCCTGAAGGTCTTTTCCTCAAATGATCCCATGTTTCGGGGCCACTTTCCCGGCAACCCGATCGTTCCCGGCGTAATTCTTACGGAGGCTTTGGCCCAGTCGGCGGGAATCGCAGGCGCCTGGGGATCAGTCGATCGGCGTTTCCTGCTTTCCGCGATCCGGAATATGAAATTTCCGGCGGCGGCGCGCCCCGAAGAACGCGTCATCCTGAACGCCAAGAAAACCGGCGAAATCGGCGGATTGTGGATGTTCGATGTTCGCGCGGAGGTGGAGGGAAGCATCGTGGCGGCAGGCCAGATCGTCTTGAGCGAAATGAAGGGAGCTCCGTGAAGAGCCTTGGTCTGAATCCAAATGGCCACACGGAAAGCGCGAGTGCCGGAAATTATTTGGAAAGCTCGCGTTGACAACTCATAGAATTCAGGTCGCGTGAACGAACTAACTTTTGACATCCTCGTGGCGATTGGCTCTTTGCTCGCCGGTGTCATCGGCGCGCTGATTGGCCTTGGCGGCGGCGTCATCATTACTCCGTTGCTGGTGCTGGCGTTTGGTGTCGATATCCGCTATGCGATGGGAGCGGCGCTTTGCTCGGTGATTGCGACCTCCTCGGGAGCCGCGGCTGCGTATCTGCGTGATGGGATTTCGAACATGCGCATCGGACTCTTCCTCTGCGTCGCGACCACGATCGGCGCGGTTTGCGGCGCGCTGCTTGCCGTGGCGCTTGACCAGGCGGTGCTCTCCGTCATCTTCGGAGCAGCGCTGCTCGCAACGGTCGTGCTCTCTCTCAGAAAGAAAAAGGATCTGCCCGGAGCGGATGCCTCGGATCCTCTGGCGGTGAAGTTGCGGCTTCCCGGCACAATGCCAACTCCGAATGGACCCGTTCCATACACCGTCCATCACGTCTTGCCGGGCTTTGGAGTTATGTGGGTGGCGGGCGTGCTTTCCGGATTGCTCGGCATTGGCTCAGGCGCGTTCAAGGTTGTTGCCATGGATCAGATCATGCGGATCCCCTTCAAGGTCACAACCGCCACGAGCAATTTTATGATTGGAGTGACCGCGGCGGCGAGCGTGGGCGTTTATCTCAAGCGCGGCTATCTCGATCCCTCACTCGTCGCCCCGGTTGCCCTTGGGGTGCTGGCCGGAGCTTTCGTCGGCGCCAAGCTTATGCCGGTTGCCCCGGTCAAGCTCCTGAGGGTGATCTTCCTTACGGCGGTCTCCGTGATCGCGGTGCAAATGATTGCCCGCGGTTTGCAAATCAATTTTTAGCCACGGATGGACACGGCTAAAAAATGAAAGACGAGGAGATCCAAAATGCGCTTGCTCGCGTGATGTTGAGCGGCGTTCTGGTGGCAGCGGCGATCATGGGGGCGGGTCTTATCTGGTTTCTTGCGACCCACGACGGGTTGCCACCCGGCGACCACATTTTCAGCGGTGAACCGAAGTATTTTGAGAATCCCATTTCTATGATCCGGCGCGCATTCGAACCAGGGGACCTGGGGCATCGCCGCAGCGCGATCATGATCGGCGTGGTGTTGCTCCTCCTCAATCCCGTCGTTCGCGTGGCCTTCGCCGCTTTCGGTTTTGCCGCGCAAGGGGATCGGCTCTACACGAGAATCAGCCTCCTTGTGCTCGCCGTTCTCCTCTTTAGCTTTTTCTGGTGATAGCGCACCGAGCAGGCTGCCGGAACTTGAAGGCTCCGCGGATCGAAGCTCCAGCAGCCCCAAAAGCCTACCCAAAAGGGCCCATTCTTGTTTCCTGAGCGTCGTCATGAGTGACGCGCCGAACCCACTTAGAGTCCCGCAGGATGCCAGGGATTCGTTGCTCGCGCCACTCGCTTTGCCGGCATTCCGCGCAATCTGGGCGGCAAATATCGTGTCGAATATTGGAGCATTGATGCAATCGGTCGGCGCGGCTTGGTTGATGACGGGCCTCACTTCGTCCACGACATTGGTCGGCTTGGTGCAGACCGCGGCCACGTTGCCCGTCTTCCTCGTTGGTCTCCTGGCCGGAGCGCTGGCCGATCTGGCCGACAGAAAGGCCCTGCTTTTCTGGTCCCAAGCCTGGATGCTACTTATGGCCGCCTCACTCGGTGTGTTGACGCTGCTGGGATACGCCTCTCCGTGGGTGTTGCTCGCTCTGACCTTCGGTTTGGGACTGGGTGGTGCGATCAGCCTTCCGGCCTGGCAGGCCACCGTCCAGGACATGGTGCCCCGAGATTGGGTGGCGGCCGCCGTTTCGCTGAACAGCATTTCCTTTAACGTCGCCCGAGCGATCGGACCGGCTCTGGGCGGACTCGCCGTCGCGTTATTCGGGGCCGCATTCGCTTTTTTCGCCAATGCGGCATCCTACCTCGCTGTCCTGGCGGCCGTCGCCTTTTGGAGGAGACCGCCTGTTACCGCGTCGCGACTGAGCGAGGACATTCTTGGAGCAATCCGCGCCGGATTCCGGTATCTGCTTCATGCGCCCCGCTTGCAGGCTCCCATCATCCGGGCAATCGCCTTCAACCTCTGCGCCGCAGCGGTTTGGCCTCTGCTCCCGCTCTTCGCCCGGGATGTGCTGAAGACGTCCGCGACAGGTTACGGCCTTCTCTTGGGAGCGTTCGGACTGGGTTCAATCGTTTCAGCAATCGCCTTGCCCCGCCTCCGGAGTCGCTTCGCGCTGGATCGAATACTTGGCATCGGCGCCGCCCTAAACGGGGCGGCATTTTTCGGACTGAGCCTGAGCACGCATCCTCTGGCGGCCGGCTTACTCTTATTCTTGTCCGGCGCTGCCTGGGTTGGTGTCCTGGTGAATTTTAACGTGGCCGTGCAGACCTCTGTTCCCGATTGGGTACGCGGCCGGGCGCTGGCGTTCTATTTGCTGGGCTTTCAGGGTGTGCTTGCGTTCGACGGGGCCCTGTGGGGTTGGCTGGCGGGAGTCATCGGCACTCCGGAATGCTTTGCCGTCGCAGGAATCGGTCTCTTTGCCGGACTGGTCCTCATTCGCTTCTTCCCGCTCGTCATCGACGAAACGATCGATCTCAGGCCTTCTACCCACTGGCCCGAAGCCCATGCTGATCTTCACGCCGATCTTGAAGATGGTCCCGTTCTCGTAGCCATCGAATACTTGGTGGCTTCGGAAAATTGCGAACGTTTTCGGCTGGTGATGCGCCAGCTTCGCGAGCGCCGCTTGCGGGACGGAGCCAGGCGGTGGCGACTCTACCAGGATGCGCAGCAGCTCGAAAGATTCCTCGAATTGTTCCGGCTTGATTCCTGGGGTGAGCATCTCCGACAACACGAAAGGACCACAATGGCTGACAAAGAGCTGGAAGCTCTCGCCCTGGAACTGCATCAAGGTCCGGGACGTCCAAAGGTGACTCATTATTTCGGACTCGAGGAGTGACGCCCCATTCGGCGAGTTCGACTTCTTTAAGGAAACCGAATACGTTTGCTGGATTTTCGAATTGCAGCCGGCATGCTCACGCATCACTTGACGGCGAGGCGCTAAAGAGAGAGGAAGAGACACGACGATGAGCGCGACGGCAACCGGAGTTCCCATGTTGAATGTGCAGGTGGAGGGAGAATGGAAACAGTTCCCCAAGGGCACGCGGCTCATCGAAGCCTGCATGAAGAGCGGGCACTTCGTTCCGCACTACTGTTACCATCCCAAGCTTAGCTCGCCAGGAAATTGCCGAATGTGCCTCGTCGAGTTGGGGATGCCCAAAATGACGCCCGAACGCAAACTCGTGCTGGGCGCCGATGGCCGTCCGGAGATTTCCTGGAGCCCCCGTCCGGCCATTTCCTGCGCCACAGAGATTAGCGAGGGGATGGCTGTTCGAACCAGTTCGCCTCTCGTCGAGGAATGTAGAAAGGGAGTGATGGAATTTCTCCTCATCAACCACCCTCTCGATTGCCCAATCTGCGACCAGGCTGGCGAGTGCCGGCTACAGGAATTCTCTGTCGAATACGGCAAAGGGGAATCGCGCTTCCTGGAGGAGAAGGTAAAGAAACCGAAGCGCGTAGATATCGGACCGCGAATCGTTCTTGACGATGAACGTTGCATCATGTGTTCGCGCTGCGTGCGTTTCATGCAGGAAATCGCCAAAGATGATGTGCTGGGCTTCGTTAATCGTGGCAGCCATACCACCCTCGCCGTTTATCCGGGCAGATTGCTCGATAACAATTACTCGCTAAACACTGTGGATATTTGCCCGGTGGGCGCGCTGACTTCCAAAGATTTTCGCTTTAGCATGCGGGTCTGGTTTCTGAGGGAGACCAAGAGTATCGACGTGAATTGCGGGAACGGAACGAACATCTTGATCGGGAGCCGCGAAAACATCATTCATCGCATTACCCCGCGCGAAAACGATTTCGTCAATTCCTGTTGGATGCCCGACAACCACAGGCTGAACTTCCATTTCGTCAACAGTAAGGAGAGGCTCAAAGAACCAATCATCAGGGGAGTCGAGCCTCCCGCGAGTTGGCCGAAAGCCATCCAGGCAGCCGCCGAACAGTTGAAGAGCAATACGAAGGCGACCGCTATGATCGCATCTGCCAGAATGACCAATGAAGAACTTTTCCTCGCCCGGCGGCTTACGAAGGCGCTCGGTATCGAGCTTTTCGATGTATTGCCCCGCCTGCAAAGAGGCGATGGGTTCCTTATTTCCGAAGATGGGAATCCCAATACCATCGGGGCAAAGCTGATCGGAATTGCTACAGGGAAGCTGCAGGAAATTGTCTCTGGAGTTTCCAGCGAAACAATCAAGTCTCTGCTTGTTCTCGGCGAAGACGCCTTGGATTGCGGAATATCCGAAACCGATCTCAAGAAACTCGATTCCCTGGTGGTCACGGCAATCTTGCCCGACAGAACCACCGCCAACGCAACAGTCCTTCTCCCAGCCGCAAGCTGGGCAGAGAAGCGAGGCTCGATGATCAACATTAAAGGCCGCCTCCAGCGGCTCAATCAAGCGATTTCCTCTCCTGGTGAGGCTCGCGACGACTGGGAAATTCTTCGCGATCTTATCCAGGCAGTCGACGGTTCCAATGGCATTTACACCGTCGACGAACTCTTCAAACAGATCGTAGCGGAATTTTCCGCGCTTGAGGGACTTTCGCTGAGCCGCATCGGCGACCTTGGAGTGGATTTGTCTGGCAAACTCGGCGCTGCAAATAAATGAATCGTAAATCTCCAGATGTCGTGAATGGGCCGCCGCAAGGCACGCGGAACATCGGACCGCCCCGCGTTCGAAACGCTTTTCGCCTATGACTGATCTTTCCTCCTACGCGTTCAAGCCCGAGGTGTTTCTGGTCTGGACCTCTCTCCTTAAGACGCTTGGGTTGCTGGGTATCATCCTTGGTTTTGTCTCTTACACCGTTTACGCCGAACGCAAGGTCTGCGCGTTTATTCAAGACCGCGTGGGACCAAATCGTGTCGGTATCCCGCTGACCCTGCTGGGATTCAAGAAGGATATTCCTTTCCTCGGACTCGGTCAGCCCATCGCCGACGCGCTCAAGCTTCTGCTGAAGGAAAATTTCATTCCGAACAGCGTCAACAAATTCTACTATTACATCGCCCCGAAGCTCACGATGATCCCTCCGATCCTTGTGCTCGCAGTGTTGCCCTTCGGTTCCACCCTCTTCGGAGTGCCAATGGTCATTGCCGATATAGACATCGGTGTGCTCTACGTCTTCGCTGTCTCCTCGCTCGGCGTTTACGGCATCGTCCTCGCTGGCTGGGCCTCGAACTCGAAATATCCCTTCCTGGGAGGCATCCGCTCCAGCTCGCAAATGATCTCCTATGAGCTGGCGCTTGGGCTTTCCGTGATTCCCGTATTCCTTCTTTGCGGCACACTGAACCTGCCGGACATCGTGCTCTGGCAGCGTGCCAACGGCTGGCTGATCGCTCCCTGGTGGCCCAAGGGTTTCAACGTCCAGCAAATCGCAGCCGGGGACTGGCACGCCGTGCTTGCCGCCTTTGCCGCGGGCTTCTCCCTCCAGCGCATCCTGATCTGGATCCCGATGCTCCTGTCTTTTCTGGTCTTTCTCATCGCCATGTTTGCCGAGACGAATCGCCTTCCGTTTGACCTTCCGGAGGCGGAACAAGAACTCGTTGGCGGATATCACACCGAGTATTCGTCGATGGGTTTCGCCCTCTTCTTCCTGGGCGAGTATGCCGCGATGATCGCTGGTTCAGGGGTGATCGTGACGCTTTTTCTCGGCGGTTGGAGCTTGCCATTCATTCCGGACGGGTCCTCTACGTCTTTCTTTGACCTCGCTTTTGTTCCTCCGTGGCTCGCGAGTCTGATCTGGGGCTTGGTGAACATCGGAGTCTTTTTCGCCAAAGTTTCCGCCATGCTCTTCGTTTTCATCTGGGTGCGCTGGACGCTTCCGCGCTTTCGCTATGACCAACTGATGAAGCTGGGTTGGTACTTCTTCTTTGAGCTTGCCCTGGTAAATATCTTTATCGCGGCCTTGGTGCTCGCGTACGTGAAGATTTGACGGCACCCCGAGCTGAAGCACCGAGGCAGCACAAGCGCTTTGCCGGCAGGGCCTGCCCCCGTCTGCTATCCGGTGAACTCGGACGCGATGAGCGTGGCATTGTGGCCGCCGAAGCCGAAAGAATTGCTCATGGCGACCTTGACCTTCGCCTCGCGGGCCGTGTTGGGGACATAGTCGAGATCGCACTCGGGATCGGGTTGCTCGAGATTGATAGTCGGCGGCACGACTCCGTACTTGATGGCCATGGCGCATGCGGCGAATTCCACCCCGCCCGCTGCGCCGAGCAAATGCCCGGTCATCGACTTGGTCGAACTAACCATCGTCTTCTTTGCCCAGTCACCCAGCGCCTGCTTGATGGCCTTGGTCTCGCACACATCGCCGATGGGAGTCGACGTGCCATGCGCGTTGATGTAATCAATTTGGTCGGGGTTGACGCGTGCATGCTTCATCGCGATGCGCATGCATCGCGCCGCGCCCTCGCCCTCGGGAAGCGGCTGCGTCATGTGGTACGCGTCGGCGCTTAATCCGTATCCGGACAGCTCACAATAGATGTGCGCGCCGCGCTTTCTTGCGTGTTCGAATTCTTCAAGTATCACGAGGCCCGCGCCTTCGCCCATGACAAAACCGTCGCGGTCCTTATCGAAGGGACGCGAAGCGCGTTCCGGCTCGTCATTTCGTAAGGAAAGGGCGCGCATTGCAGAAAATCCGCCCATTCCCAGGTGAGTAATGGTGGCCTCCGTACCCCCGGCCACGAAGCAATCCGCATCGTCGAATTTGATCATCCGCCAAGCTTCCCCAATCGAATGATTGGCGGTAGCGCAGGCGGTGACGATGGACATATTCGGCCCCCGGAGATCATATTCCATGGAAACCAGCCCGCTTGCCATGTTGCTGATCATCATGGCAATGGTGAAAGGCGAAACGCGGGACGGGCCGCGATCAATGAGGCGGCGGCACTCTTCTTCCATGCTCCTGAGCCCCCCAATCCCGCTGCCGACCATCACGCCAAAACGCTCGTGGTCCACATTATCGAGATCGATTCCGGAGTCGGCCAAAGCGATTTTCGCGGCGGCCATCGCTAACTGGGCGAACCGATCCGCTCGGCGGGCGTCCTTTGGCGATTTGAAATACTTGGTGGGGTCGAATTCGACCACCTCCCCGGCGATCTTGCAATCGTAAATGGCAGAGTCGAATGCCTTGTAGCGGCGGATGCCGCTCCGGCCTTCGGTCAGATTTTGCCAGAAGGTGTCAAGGTCGTTGCCGACCGGGCTCATGACACCGATTCCGGTGACGACTACTCTGCGTTCACTCATCGAATTTAACCTGGCTCAATTTGGGGAATGCTACTCAGCGGGTTGGCCCGTAGGTTGGCAATCAAAAAGTTACTTTGTCCCCATTCCCACGTTTTGCACGACTTGAAAGAGTTTTCCCTCAGTTTTTATAGAGGGCGCAATGATGATCTCCGTTTCCTGAAACTCTCGGATGCTTGCCGCGCCGACGTTGCCCATGCATGTGGTGATGGCGCCGACCAGATTCTGGCTGCCGTCATCGACTTCGGCGGGCCCGAACAGGATCTGCTTGAGGCTGCCGGTGACTCCCACTCTGATGCGGGTGCCGCGCGGCAGGTTCGCATGCGGTGTTGCCATTCCCCAGTGGGTTCCCTTGCCAGGCGCTTCCTTGGCCTTGGCGAAGGCGCTGCCGACCATAACGGCATCTGACCCGCATGCAAGCGCCTTGCAGACGTCGCCCCCCTTGCTCATGCCGCCGTCGGTGATGATGGGAACATAGCGGCCGGTCTTCTTGAAATGGTGATCGCGCGCCGCTGCGCAATCGACCGTTGCCGTCACCTGCGGAACGCCCAAGCCCAGTACGCCGCGCGAGGTGCAGGCGGCTCCCGGGCCGACTCCGATCAGCAGCGCCGCGACGCCGGTTTGCATGAGCTCGCGCGTGGCATTGAAGGTAACCGTGTTGCCGACGATCACTGGCACCTTCATCGCTCTGCAAAAGCTCCCGAGGTCGAGCGTCTTGTACTCGGTTGAAATGTGCCGGACCGTCGAAACGGTGGACTGAACCACAAACACGTCCACGCCGGCCTCCTGGGCGATGGCGCCAAAGCGCTCGGCTTTTTGCGGAATCGAGCTGACTGCGGAAATGACACCCGCTTCCTTGATCTCTTCCACACGCCGGGCGATGAGCTCTTCGCGTACCGGCTCCTGGTAGAGCCTCTGAATTAGCGAGGTCGCTTTCTCTTTGTCGGCGCCAACAACCTCGGCGAGCACCTCACCGGGGTTCTCATAGCGGGTCTGGACGCCTTCCAAGTTGAGCACCCCGAGGCCCCCAAGCCTGCCCATCAAGATGGCCATTTCGACGTCCACCACCCCATCCATCGCGCTCGCAAGAATAGGGATGTTGAGCTTGATGGGCTCCGCATCCCGGCGAGGAAGACGAAACGAGATGTCCACCTCGTTCGGGTTGATCGTTACATCTCCTGGCACAAGCGCGATTTCGTCGAACCCGTAGGTCACGCGCGCTTTGCGATTCCTTCCAATCCACATTCCCATGTCAGTACACTTTCAATTTGTCTCGCTCATTGAGGCTGCCGCAGCGCGTACAGCGGGGCAGAATCGCAGGCGTGCGATCTTCGAACTCCATCCCGCAGACAGCGCAGCGAATGCGGTGTTGACGGGAGCGGTTTTCGCGAAATCTCCGAACCATCTCGTAGGCTATCCAAACGGTCAAAATGGCGGCAAGAAAAACTAGCAAATATACAAAGACCAGTTCGGCGAGGTTGATGCGGATCATTGCTGGCCGTCCTGTCTGACGTCTGCTCCCCAAACGAAGGTAGCCGATCCCCAGGCCGGCTCACGCTCGGATGATGCCGCCGCGAAACGACAGCCGGCCAAGTATTGAAGTGCGGCGCGGTCGAGGTTTTCATTGCCCGAAGATCGTTGAGGAAAAAGATGCATCGGCAAACCGTCCGGCGAAACCGCGACGAGAAACTCCGCCGGAGCAAGCCCCTGCCGCGGCAAGACAGCCAGCGCAGCAAAGTCAAAGTCCTGCGGGGGAGTCCATGCGCGTCGTTCCAATGCCCCACCGAACCGTACCGCGGTAGGGACAGGCGGCTCCCGGGGCGGCGGCGGCTTCGCAACGAACGCCGCCACGGCAACCGGCGCCGCTCCGGAAGCAGGCGGAAGGAATTGCGACGGAGGCGGAGCCGGCAGGGGCGCAAGCGCAGGAACCTCTTCGTCGAAGCGCGCAACATAGGCGGTCTCCGGAACCTTCCAAACGTTGCGTTCAAAAATCTTTGTGGAAGAAAACAATGCTGGGTCTGACGCTGCAAGCATCGGTGCAATCTTTGCCGCTTCCGCCGAGCCTGGCAAAAGACTATAGACTGCCGCGGAACGCTCGCGACTTCCTTCTGAACGCGGAAAGGTCGCGTGAAAAATGAACATGCACGCCGCATGAAGGAAAAACGACAAGACCAGCATGATCGGGAGCGCCAGATGCACATTGTGGCGAGACGGCCATTCGAAGAGGTGAATTCGGAGCTTCACAGGTCTCCGCCCTCCTCTGCGGTGGCAAGGACCACCGGGAAACCCGTCTCGAGCGCCGCGTTCATGACCGCACTGATGTTCTCATAAAGTGCGCGCTTGTCGGCCTTGATGATGATCGTCTGCGACCGGCCTTGGATCTTTTGCAGCGCCTCGCGCAGACGCGACAGACTGACCTCCTCGTTCTCAAAGAAAATGGCGGAAAGCGGCGGCGCCGTGACGCTGATGATGCGCGGATTTCGCTGAGGCGAAAGCAGGAACGGCGATCGCGGCACGTTTACGGCCACGCCAGGCTGAAGCAAGAACGTCGTGCTCAACAGCAGAAAAAAAATCAGGATCAGCGCCAGGCCGAGCGCCGGCGCAAAAACGATCAGCACGGGATGCGGAGCCGGTGAGCGCCTAAGTTTCACGATGCCGGCTTGTTGCGCCCGCGCACCTCGTCAAGGATGGCGAGAATTTCGATGCCGGCCCTTTCCATTTCGTGGATGATTGTATTGACGCGCGCGGAGAGATAGCTGTACGCGACAAACGCGGGTATCGCCACGGCAAGCGAAGCAATCGAGGTAAGCAGACTTTCGTAGACGCCATCTGCAATGTCGGTGGCTGTGGCATAGCCGCTGTGGGCGGCAATCTCCTGAAAGGCTACGAGCAAACCCAGCAAAGTTCCAAGCAGGCCAAGCAGCGGCGTGGTGTAGGCAATAGTCGCAAGAAGCGGAAGATTCTGCTCGAGCCGCGGCACCTCCAATTGACCAGCCTCCTGCGTAACCTCGCGCAGTTCGGAACGCGGCGCGCCATGATGCAGAATCACCGCATGCGCAACGCGCGCGACCGGCCCGGGTGTGCCTGCGCATTCCTCCAGGGCTTCCGCATAATTTTCGTTTCGCAAGACATTCGCGAGCCCACGAAGAAAGTCGCCCACCGGGATGGAGGCCCTGTGGAGATGGAGAAGCCTCTCAAAGAAAATGCCAACGGCCGTAACGCTGCAGAGAATAATGAGCCACATTAGTGGCCCGCCTTTTTGGACAAGATCCAACATGCCGGAGAGCTTTCAGGGTTCAGAGTGTGTTTGGCGCCGGCAAGCCTTTCTCAAAACGTGAAACCTACCAACCTAAAACAAGGCCTTCTTTGGCGCCAAAGCTGGCCGCGAAGCGCCAACAGGCAGAGCGAGGTTCGCCTCCGACAGATGCTCGACGACTTTCTGGAGCTTCTCGCGGACGCCAGGAACAAAGCCGCGGTCCTTATGCAGTACGAGCAGGCAAAGGGCATCCTGATGAAAAAACGTGATCGGCCCCTTTTCGGAGTGGATGGTCACGGCAGGCACGGCGCCAACGCCCATTCGTGCGGCGGACTGCCGCATGGCCGCGAGCATCTCGAGCGCATGCGCGCTCAGCGAGACCAGATCGATCGACTCGGGCACATTGTGAGAAGCGAGCACCGCCGATCCATGCGCAAGTACACACGACTTAATGCCGGGCAGACCACCGCAAAGCTCCACCACGCGATCAACGGAAAGAAATTCCTCCGTCATGAACACTGCCTGCAACGAATCCTGATCCGGGATCTCAGCCGAACGCTTGGACTCAAATTTTGGCAGGTGCTCGATCTCAACGAGTACCGCCTCCTGCGAGGGTGCCGCTGACGCGGACTCCTTCGCGGCGTTGGCCTCTACGGTCTCAAGTTCGGATGGCACTGGTTGCGCCGGCCTTGACGGGAATTCCAATGGGACAAAAGGTTCCGGAGGTGTCGGGGGTTCGGCATGAGGCCGAAGCGGTGCGGCCGGAGGTTTTACCTGGGGTTCGACCCCCTTGCGTCGAAATAAGGGAAAGATGGAAATTGCACGCCACGACTCCGGCGCCGCGACCGTCGGTTGACCCGTGAGCGGGCTTTCACCGACCGCTGGAGGCATGCTCTCTTGTTTGACCGGCGCTTCCCCTGCTGGCGGAGGCGGAACGCTCGACTTCGCCGGTTCAGGCGCCTCTTTCGTAGTGTCAGACGGCGCCATAGGATCTGTGAGAGGTGCGCGTACGGGTGGTGGTGCATCAGCGGCTTCGAGAGATGCCGCGAGGCGATCTCCGCAAGCCGGTCCGACAACGGCTGACGGGCTCTTGACTTCCTCAATCGGTGCCTCGCATTCTGGCGGCGCGCCAACTCCCTTGCCCTCGATGGAACTCTCTTGCGGTTCTGCCATGCCCGTTTTCGGGGCGAAATCTTCGGGCGAACAAGAAGACTCCTCCGGAATCGGGCTCTCGTTCTCAGCCTGATCCGGCTCCTCGAGAGCCTCGCGCCCGTTGATGAAATGATAACCTAGCGCCAGCTGAGCCGCCGGAAGACGGATTGGTGAATCCGGAACGCTGTCGAGCCGAACGTGCTCCGCCGCGATCTCTGCCAGTCGCGAAAGCAGAAGCCTCGGAGACGGACCAGCAAAAACTTCTTCGCATGGAAGTTGGATTCTTTGCTCGACATCGAAAGCCGGCAAGCGGGCCGCCTCTGGAATTTGCGAAACAATGTCAGCCAAACGCAGCCAGACCGTGGCCGGAGGGCTTGAAAAATAACGATAGCGGGCACCTCGTGGCGCACGCGGGGCCGACGGCGACAGGTTGGAGATTTCTGATTCTTTCACGCGACATTTTCGATTATCCGACAGTCTGCTATTCTGCAACAGTGGAACTCGATTTCAAATTCACCTCCGAAGGTCTCATTCCGGCAATCGTTCAGCAAGCTTCCGCGGGAGATGCCGCAAGCGGGCGCGTGCTGATGTTCGCTTGGATGAATCGCGAAGCCCTCCAAAAGTCGCTTGAAACCGGCCTTATGCATTATTGGAGCCGCTCACGAAAAACGCTCTGGCTCAAGGGTGAAACCAGTGGTCACACGCAGAAAATCAGTCGCTGGTTTGCGGATTGTGACCGCGACGTGCTCCTCTTTGAGGTCGAACAAATCGGCGGCGCCTGCCACACCGGCTACCTGAGTTGCTTCTTCCAGGAATTCGACCGAAATGCCGCTCCTCTCCCAGTCCACGAGACGAAGTCCTTCGACGACGCCAGCGTCTATAAGAAATCGTAGGCGACGAATTCGCGATCCGCGCCGAGCTCTGTGACAGATTTCGGTGCACGCCAAACAAAAGCGATCGCCGATCCAACATCCTGCACGGACCTGCCACGCGTCGTTCAGGCCTGCCTGTCGGAATATTCATCAAGCCGTTATTGTTGCCGTTTTCTGCTTTTGGCTTCGGCTCGACGAACTATTCTCGACGCATGCTAATTGTTCATGTGCACGTGAAAGTGAAGCCGGATTTGGTCGAGGCTTTTCTGAAGGAGACGATCGCCAACGCCAAGGCGAGCCGCAAGGAATCGGGCATTGCCCGCTTCGACGTCCTTCAACGGTCGGATGATCCCACTCGCTTCGTGCTGATCGAAGCGTATCGCGCCGCAGAAGCCCCGGCGGCGCACAAAGAGACGCAGCACTACAAGACGTGGCGGGACACGGTCGCAGAGATGATGGCTGAACCGCGCCAGAGCGTGAAGTTCACCAACATCGATCCGACGGATGCACACTACGGATCCTGATGAAACTCAAGTTCGCAAGAGCCGTCGCAGACGCCCAATCGATCGCGGCACGATTAGCCGTGACGAGTTCAGCTCCTTTCTGAACCGCGAATATCCGGCAGGTCCGCGAAGCTGCACAAGGATCCGAACACGTAAATCCCATCAAACTATATGAAACTGAAGAGATTCCGCGTCCAAATGTTCAAATGCATTCTCGATTCGGGATGGGTCGATGTCACAGACCTTACGGTTCTCGTCGGGAAGAACGAAGCAGGGAAAACCTCGCTATTGAAGGCACTGCAGAAGCTCAATCCATTTACTCCCGAGCCCTATTCAATGGCGCGTGAATGGCCGCGCGGGCATCGCGGCGAACGCTCAGACAGCCAGGTCGTTTGCCAAGCGGAGTTTCGCCTCGACGCAGCTGACACCACCGAGCTTGCGAGCCTTACAACAGAGAACATGATGGTCGAGAATCTAACGGTTACCCGCGATTACGCGGGACGTATTGAGGTGTTATTCACAGAAGGAACCTTTCCCGATCGCCTGCACCCGAATGATGTGGATCAGAGTTGCAGCGAATTGCCCTCACCTCCTGCCGAAGTAGCGTCAAAGTTCTTCGACATCGCTCTGAAGTGCCGCAAGGAGGCTGTTCGCTTAGCAAATGAAGGACGCTTTTCGGAGCTTGAGTCGTTGGCCGCGCATCAGGAGCATCAACTCGCCACGATGAGCAGGAGCGATCCCCACAGTAGCAACGAGACCCATTTTCGTACTCAATACGCCCAAAAGTTGGGAGACGTCGCGGCCAAACTGCGCGCAACGTCGTCTATGCAGAAGAAAGCCCACGAATGTGTGATTAATCGCCTTCCGACCTTTGTGTATATGGACGAGTATCGGACATTCCGTGGAACCGCTTTTCTAGACCAGGTCAAACAACGTTTCGATATGGGCAAGCCGACCGAAGACGACGAAACCCTCATTACTATCCTGAACCTCGCAGAGCTTAACCTAGCGGGCGAGGTGACGAAGGCTGAACACGAGGACCGCGAGGAGCGGCAATATGATCTCAGCGACGCGGCGGCGACGCTCAATCGGAAGATCGAAAACCACTGGAAGCAGCTTCGCTACGAAGTGGATTTTCGGGCGGACGGCCATCAATTCATGACGTTTGTCCGCGGGTTGAACGAAAAGGCATTGATCAGGCTTGAAGAACGTTCCCGCGGTTTCCAATGGTTCTTTTCGTTCGACCTTATGCTGATGCACGAGACCAAAGGCACGCTAAAGGACTGCGTGATCCTCCTAGACGAGCCGGGCTTGCATCTTCATCCGGACGCTCAAGTCGATCTCCTCGATCGCTTGGCTTCATACGCCGAGGGTAATACGCTTATCTACTCAACTCACCTGCCATTCATGATCGATCTCAATGCGCCCGAGCGCATACGGATAATCGGCGAGACGGATGCCGGGGCAGTGGTAACCGAAAGCCTTGTCGAAACAGATCCGAGCGCTAAACTGGTCCTTCAAGCCGCACTCGGTATCCAAGGAAGCGCCGGCTACTTAGTGGCCGATCAGAACCTCGTTGTGGAAGCCGTCGATGATTACTGGATTCTAACCGCCCTCTCTAACCTGTTTCGTAAGACAGGAGAGCCTGGCCTACCGACTGACGTTTTAGTGACTCCCGCTGGTGGTGCCTCGGAGGTCACCTACATCGCGACTTTCATGGTCGGTCGGAATCTTAGTGTCTTCGCACTGTACGATTCCAATTCCACGGGAGAGACTGCAAAGGGAAAGCTCATCAAGAACTGGTTGACGCGTTACGCTGGACGCAAGGCCGTCGCTTTCAGCTTAGGAGAGATTCTAGGCACAAGAGGCAAGGAATGTTCAATAGAAGACCTCTTTCCCGAGAATTTTTACATCAAGCGGGTTCACGAGATTTATTCGAAGCAATTGGCCGCGGCCGGCGCTGATCTCGAGAACATGCCTCCTGGCGATCAGCTTTCACAACGCCTGGAAGCTACCTTTGCAGCCGCCGGCTTGAAGTATAACAAAAGCTCCGTATGTAGAGTCCTCTGCAGAGATCTTCGCGAGATGAAAAATCTTAGGGACTTACCCTCTGAGACGGCTGAAAAGGCGAAAGCGATATTCGCGGCAGTCGAAAAGGAATTTTCCAACTTTTCAGGGCGCTAGTGTGGTGTCATGGAAGTTCTTATCAAAAGGCCAAGACCAAAAACCCGAAAGCCGCTCCGAGAAAACGGGCGTCCTTGAACTTCCATCAACGGGACACTAGTTGTTTGAAACCGCGAAAACGGTAAACAATGAGGCAAATTTTTCTGGTGGAATCCACAGTCAAAAGCTCTCAGATTCCGGACTCGGAGTTTCACGCGCAGCAGGAACCGCTTCCTCTATTCCTCCTTCTCCCTTCTTCCTCCCTTCCTCAAGTCCTCTTGAAATTGCAGGATTTTCCGCTTCCTTTCGCCTAAGAGCCTCTGTTCGATTTCTCGGAGCTGCCGTTTTATTTCCTGCGCTGAGCGACCGTTCTCGCCAGATTTTCGCACCGCTGTTTTCAGCACCTCCTCTAAGTATTCCTTGTTAGTCATAGTGCAAGTAGAGGTATACGAGTGGAACTGGCGAACTTGCAGCGCTGAGGCAAACAACTCCGCTTTTGCGCCGCGGGGGCTTTTGGATTTTACGGAGTCGTTCTGGGAGGGGACCCTTTTTTTATTGGCTCAATCTCAATCGCCGCCTGATAGATCCTGTCGACGAGTTCGCTCCACTTCATCTTGGCGCGAACGCGAAAGCGCCAACCCCTGCGAACGGTGTCGCCAAAGGCTCCCGGCTCCCTAGTGAGCCGCATAAGAGACGCCGCACCGCTGTCTGAATTCTTACTCCTTGGTTTGCGATGAGGAATGCCGGCATACTCGCCAGCACGGTGGTAAAAGATCGCTGCGATCCCTCCAGCAATGGCGCGTCCGTAAGCTTCGGCTTCCGGCAGCGTCTTGAAAGTCTTTTCGCAACTGGCTCCGAAGCTCCAGAAGGTCTGGCGGACCCGATAGCTTATTTGCGTTTGCTCTGCGCTCACGGCTCGAGCTCCGTCATGGCTTTCTCCTATGCCGGTGAATGGTATTGAGTGGCGGCGGCTTCGTTCCGGGCGGTAGACCAAGAAGTTCAGCCATGCGCCGTTCGTAGGCGTCGAAGTAGATTCTAAAGTCTTCCTCCGAGAGATCTAAAAACTCCGGCATTTCGTCTTCTGCCGGCATGGTTTCAAGCGGCTTGCCTGCCAAGGGCGGCGGCGGCAGTTGACCCGGCCGTCTTGCCAGGGGAAATGGAGACGAGTGCTGTGTGCGTGCCGCACGCCGCTCTTCGCGTATCATCAAGAATATGGCGTACGGAAATCCAAGAGTGAATGCGATTATTGAGGCGCAGAAACACCAGTCTTTCATAGCTCAGTACCCGTCCTAAATCTTGCCGCCGCAGGCTATTGCTGACACGATTGCTAATGTTGCGATAAGGATCTTTGCCATGTGGTGGTTGCCCGCCCTTGTCTCGAATTGCTTGACGGACAAGAGCGGGCGATAAATTGGAAAATTGAGTCGAAGGAACTTTTCTGGATAAGGGTCCCAGCAAGGGCGAGAACCAGCGCCAGGGCTTTGGGACTAAGGGAGAGGAAGCTACGGTGGAAACTATTCCACCGTGAAGAGCGCCCAGCGCTTGAGCGCGACATTATCGATACGTCCGAGCAGACGCGTGCAAATCATCGATATGTAATGGGACAACATTTTGGTTCCTGGAGATATACGAACGGGCCCAGCAAACTTGCAGTCGGAATGGCGATCAGCATCACAACCCCAGAGGATGGAATCTACAGGGAGGATATTTACCCAATTCGGGTAAGGTCGTTTCGCCAAGTCTCGCCCGGGCAGACGGGCTGGGCGATCGTGACGGTGCCCGTGGTGACCAACTCGTTTGCCTGCAGAGGCAATGGCGGCCAACGAACTGCCAAGAACATTCGACCCTCTGCTCACCTCGGGCACCTGTGCATACTCGAAATCCCGGTCGGAGGAGTCGATGTGGCGCTCCAGCCGATGAGGCTTCAGTCCAATCTCATCCTTAGTCGTTTGGCACCTCGAAATCCGCTATCTTTTTCTGCGCCGCCCCTATGGCCGCAAGCTCCTCCTCGACGATTTGCGCATACTGCCGCAGTATGCGCGCGCGGTTCAATGCACGGCGCTTCTCGAGGGACGAAGCCGTTCGCGCCAGAGCGCGAGCGTGCGCTCTCAGGACCTCTTCCGGCCCAGGGTCCGGAAGCGTGAGTTTAACATACACTTCTCCGCTCAAAATCAGAGCGAGGGGATCGATCGCTCGATACGAGGACACGTCAAGGCGCCACTGGAGCGGGATGATCGAAGCCGGCCAGATGAGCGAAGTGACAGCCGGGAGGCATTGCCCCTTGACCTTGACCCAGGGACCCTCGGCGCTCGGGGGCGTGAGCGCCGAACGGTCAATCACGTGGGTGTCCCGAAAGGTGATCGGCTGCGGCGGCCCTTGCCATGGTGCGGTGCCTTTGGTCGCATGAATATGAAGATGTGGGCCCGACGAGTTTCCGGAGTTCCCGGCCAAGCCGAGGAAATCTCCGGCCTTGACCGGGACATCCTTCGCCATGAGATCCTGGTTGAGGCTTCCGGGCTGGAAGTGAGCATAGAGCACTATTTCAGGGCCATGCTGGATATAGAAGTGGTTCCCCTCCACGGGCTCCGGAGGCGATAAATCCGCCGGTGGGTTTGGGTTGGTCGGCTTGTCGTTCGCCCATGAGTCCACTGTTCCGTCGGCCATCGCGTAGATGGGCTTACCCCATACGCGATAGTCTTCATTCTTATCCTTTAAGCCACCCGGAAGCAGACCCGTCCAGGCATCGTCTTGCAGGTCGTAGGCCACGACCGCCATGTCATAGCCAAACAACTGAACGCCACCGCCTGCTGGCGAGTGCACCGCGCTTCTGCCCTGCCAAAATTCGCCATCGCGGAGGTCATCGGCCCGAGCCGGAAACAGATATGCCCCACCCGCGACCGGATTGACGTGAGGATCCAAAGGCAAAGTGAGCGTCGCGGGATCACTGAACCCGTTGCACCAGGCACTCAAGGTAAGTAAGGGCGGCGGCGGCTCCGGAAGGATGATGTTGTCCGCGGTGGCGAAGTTCCACCACTGTGTTTCGCTCGGGCCGATGCTTATGTTGACGGAGATCGCAACCGGATCTACCAGGGGCGGCGGAACAAACGAAAGCGCGATCGTGTTGACGACCACCGCCGCGGTCTCGTTGTTTTTGATCTGGAGTCGTATCGAGAGCTGCGCTGCCTGTTCGCCGAAGGTGGTGCCAGCAGCGAGTGCTCCATAGACCACGGCGCCCGAGAGAGACGGCTCGGCGGTGATCATCAGGTTTGGGGTGCTCATAAGGCCTCCGTGTACTGGTTAGCAACCCTGTCACATCCACGGGAATAGCGCTGCAGGAAAAACACGGAGTTCTCCCGCCTGTTACCTAGACCGTAGGAGGTGCTGTGGAACTGAAAAGACAACCGTTAGACCGTATTGCTACGGCGGAGCGATTGTCAAGAGTCGTTAGGGGCTACGCACTTGACTCAACTAATCCTAGCCTTCTACCTTCTCCGCTCGGCACATTCCGTTGTTCGACCTCATCGAAAAACCGAGCGTGTCACATCCTCTTCGCGCTCGAATTCGATTTCGAGTGGAGTCATTGCCTGCCGGATCCGATGCCTGATCTTCCGGTGAAGGTTGAAATCCTACGGCGGGATGTTGTATTCTGAACCCGTGAAAGGGATTTTCGCGTTGGTGGTCTTGACGTTGGTTTTCGTGGGCTGTAGCGGTTCGGGTGGGCCGGTGGAACGCGCTGGCCGCAGCGTCGACAATGCTATTTATGATGTTGGAACGGGAATTAAAAAGACGGGCCAAAAAATCCAGCAGGCGGCGGAATAAGCGTTACGCGAATGGATTCGCAAAAGGTTGAGGCTTGTGATCGAGCCTCACCTAATCGTCCCTAGTTAGTCATGATGGTCAGAAAATTGCCCGCCCCCGTTCGGGTGTTTGAGGAGTAAACGTATTTGCCGGTTACAGAGGCGGGCGGAAAGTTAGGCCACAACGGTTTGCTTTTCTGGATGCGAATCCCAACAAGCGCGAGAACGAGCGCCAGAGCTTTGGAGACCGAAAGGAGGAAAAGGTACGGTGGAAACTATTCCACCGTGAAGAGCGCCCAGCGCTTGAGCGCGACACTATCGATACGTCCCAGAGGGCGCGTGCAAATTATCGATATGTGATGGGGCAACATTTTGATCTTTAAAGATGCTATACGAGCGGGCTCAACGAGCTTGCAGTTTTTGTGCAAAATAACTTGAACACTTGTGCATCCGCGTCGCGATCTCAGATAGCGGGATGCTTTGAGCCTCAGAGTCTCGAGGTCAGTAGATATCGATAAAACGTATCCATCGACGTAGTGTACCGTCATAGGCTGGTCTCCCTTTGTTGGTTGGGGGTTTCGTTAGTTACTGTGAAGGCCGTTGCTCGTTGCGGGTCGATGGGCCTGATTTCGTAGAAGAGGCCGCAGTTCAGACAGGGGTTGCCTTTGGCGATCTCCGCTGCTTCTTCCAGGCTGCCGGCCACGATGAACCAGTAACCGCCGATCACTTCCTTGGATTCGCCAAAAGGGCCATCCGTCACCACGTTATTCCGCGCAACCGTTTTCCCCTCAACCGCGAGCCGTTGTCCGGGCTTCATCTTTCCCTCATGAACCAACCGGTCCAGCCAGATGTAGAATCGGTCGATCGCGCTCTGTATTTCCTCCGGAGAGAAGGTTTTGTCCCACTGTCCGCGGGAAATGACCAGGTATTCGGATGGTGAAGTTTGTTCGCTCATGACTTGGTGTCCAGATTCGGTGTTTTTTGTTGTGGGGGCATTTCTATAGCAAACGAAACGGACGTTCGGGATGCCTCCTTGGTAAAATGATATCGGGTGTGTGAAAAATCCGCCACTCGGGTTATGGCAGCAGGATTCTCCCTCAATTTCAATGCGAGCGAAGAGATGCCGTTGGAGAACTACCCCAAGCCAGCGATCCAATCCCACAAGGGCTCGGCGCACTTCGGGGCAGGTTTTCCGCTTATTTTAGGTCTAGACACGTACCAGAAAACGTGTCCGAAATGCGAGTTCTCAATGGCGTTCCTGACATGCACGGACACAACCCTTACAACTCCCTAGAAATGATTACCGATGCCCTGTTCCCGCGTGTTCGAGCCGTGGGCGGTCTTCTCCTGATCGCCTTGTTCGCGAGCGGCTGCGCGTTGTCGTCTAGGAAGCCGGCTACCCCGCCCCCCCATGCCTTCATCTCCTACGAAGCCCCGAAGCCGGGCGACAAGTCCCTGCGCCTCGGGGTCAAGGACCTCATCGATATCAAGGGAGAGGTCACTTCAGCGGGTTCGGAATATCTCTACAAGCATGCCAAACCGGCAAAGGAAGACGCGGAATGTTTGCGGATCGCTCGTGAGCGCGGGGTGACCATCGTCGGGAAAACGAATCTCAGCGAGTTCGCCGTTGGGGTGTCCGGTTCCAACTACTACTTCGGAACGCCGATCAATCCGGTTGCCAAGGACCGTGTCCCTGGGGGATCTTCCAGCGGGTCTGCGGTGGCTGTGGCAATGAATCTCGCCGATGTCGCGTTAGGGACCGACACCGCTGGCTCGATTCGTGTGCCGGCAGCATGTTGCGGCGTCGCAGGCTTGAAGACGACGTTTGGGCTAGTCTCGACGAAAGGCGTCTATCCGCTCACTCCAAAATATCTCGATACCGTCGGACCGATGGCCAAAGACGTGAACGGTCTCGTGGTAGGGATGGAGCTCTTACAGGAAAACTTCGCTACTCTTTACGCGAAAGCCAAGGCGGCGAGACCGTCGGCGCGAAAGATCCGGATCGGCCGGCTCCGGGTACCCGGTACGAGTCCAGCCATTGACCGGGCAATCGACGCCAGGCTCGCGGAACGGGGCTTCCAGGTCGTTCCCCTCGGGAAGGAGTTTCTCAAGGCGTGGAAGCAGGCGCAGCACGACGGGAACCTGGTGGCCGCCGCCGGCGCTTGGTACAACAATCGAGCCATAGGACGCAAAGAAGGGGTGGGTACCATGGGCCGGGTAGCGATCTGGTTTGGAGACATCGTGTTTTCCCTGAAGTACAGCGACGAAGCGAAACGTCGGCAGGCGATCGCGCGCCGGGACGCGTGGCGAAACACTTTGCGTGCAGCCTTTCAGGAAGTCGATGCCATCGCGCTCCCCGTGCTCCGGAAAGCGCCGCTGAAACGCAACGCGCTTGTGGTCGCAATTTTCGAGGCGCGGTTTATGGAAATCCAGAACACTGTGGCAGTGAACTATGCTGGCGTTCCCGCGTTGGCCCTGCCGATTCCGCTCCCGGGCGAAAGGTTTCCGGTGACCAGCATCCAGCTGATCGGACCACCGAACAGCGAAGCGGCCCTGCTGAATATCGGACGCCTAATCGAGACGAAAAGCTAATCGTGTAATATCACGATATCCTCTGAGCGATCAATACACTTGGCGATACGGTTTATCCCCGCAGGACACCCGAAGCACGCATTTGTTGCTCGAGCGTGTGGAAGCGTTGAGCCAGAGCGTGCACCAATGAACCCATCCAGCCGTCGATGCCAAGCCCCTCGGCCATGGTTTTCTTGTCGAGCACGAGCACGGTCACCTGATCCACGGCTTCCACACTCGCGGCCCGTGGCTCATTTAGAATTAGTGCCATCTCGCCGAATACGTCACCCGCGCCCATAGTGGCCAGCGTTTCTTGCCCTGAAGCGCTACCTTGCGCAGCACCGACAGCGCGGAAGGCGCGACATTGACCGCTCACGATCATGTACGCGCTGTCGCCGCGATCCCCCTCGCGAATGATCAAACTCCCCGGAGCGAAGATCTTGTGGGGCAAATGCAAGCCGCCGCGCAAGAACTGGCGCACGTCTTGTTGCAGATCCACCACGCGTTGATACCGATTGGCGGGCAGTGGCGCGATGGCCTTGTTCACGATGTCACGCAAACGCTTGGAAATGCCGTAACGCTCGGCGAACCGATCAATCGCGATGACTTGGCCGTTGCGCGCTTTTTCCACGATGGCATCGGGGTCGTGAATATTGCCATACGGCACCTGACCACAGACGATTTCATAAAGCACCGCGCCGAGACCGAAAACATCGCTTCTTTCGTCCATCTCGGCTGGGTTTCCACGCGCCTGTTCCGGCGCCATGTACGCCGGCGTTCCCACCTCTCCCGGAGCTTCCATCTGCGAATATTCGCCCGATGCCGGATGCGTTTTGCTCAAGCGCGCCAGACCCCAATCCACGACGTAGACCTGACCGAAGGAAGCCACCATGATATTTTCCGGCTTCAAGTCGCGATGGATCACGCCACGATGGTGCGCGTACGCCACCGCGTCGCAGACCTTCAGAAAAATATCGAGGCCATCCTGCAAGCGTTCGCGTGTACCGGGTCCGCGAGAGGCGGCCCGCATCCATTCATCGAGCCCAATGCCTTGCACCAGCTTCATCGTGAAGTAAGGAATGCCTTTGCTCGAGACTGCGAGCTCGTACACCGGTACGATGTTGGGGTGCTCGAGCTGCCCGGTCATTTGCGCTTCCGCAATGAAGCCATCGCGATACATCGGCTCGCGGGCGAGCTCTTTATCCAGCCGCTTTAGGGCGACGCGGCGCAGCAAGTTGCGATCCGTCGCGGGGTGAACGCGGCCCGCGACACCGCGACCGACCTCGCGGCACACACGAAGGTGTGCAGGTGTTGGAATGCTCTCGGATTCGATTTCACCCGGCGCCACCTCATGGTCACCACCAGTGGGGATGGTTTCAATCACGTACACCGGCTGGGTCTCAGATTCGCTTTCGCTCTTGCTACTCACTGGATGCTCCTTCGAGGTCTAAAGCCCGCGCGGCTAAGTATGCGCTATTTGGATGGCTCATGTTCGGACGACAGCGCCCGCAGGCGAAGGCGGCCTTAGAATAGTCACCCGAATCCCCGCCGAATTCAACTCATCGGTAAATCCGAGTTTTTGCTTCTCGCCGTGATGCTGACGTGGCACAAGGGCCGCGCCATCATTCAGCAGCATCTGCGCTCGTGCACAAACGCGGCTCAAGACGTTTCCAATAAGTTGGAAAGTCTGCCGTACCGGCGTCCGGGGCAGTTCGTTTTGATCACCTCGAATCAAAACCCGCGCTACGCGCTGACACGTGCGCTGGAATTTCACAATGGACTGAGGGAATTGACATCCTAACTCCCGGCTTCAGCCTCCCGCCATAGCTCCAACAATCAAGAGCGGTTCTGCGCCGCTGGCGACTGCGTCGGGCAACCTGGTCTCTGGTGGTTCGAGCGACAAGTCCTCTTTGCAGGCAAAGAATCGAATGAACGGACGCCGGCGCAAAGTGGTATGATCGCGAAGCGTTCCCCGCAGCACCGGATAGCGGTCCTCCAGCGTGTCGAGAACTGATCTGAGCGTGACAGGGCTCTCGACCTCAAGCCGCACCTCGTCTCCCACACGCGCCAAATTCCGCAAGTGATACGGAAGCACAACGCGGATCATGTCAGCGTCTGAACCTCGACGGACAAGACGCCCGGAAGGTCGCGAACGATGGAATTCCAAGTGTCGCCGCTGTCCGCAGAGAGATAGATTTGTCCACCGGTGGTGCCGAAATAAATGCCGCATGGATCGAGAGTGTCCACGGCCATCGCGTCGCGCAGCACGTTGACGTAGCAATCCTTCTGCGGCAGGCCTTTAGTGAGCGCTTCCCATTCGTTGCCGCCCGTGCGGCTGCGATATACACGCAGCTTTGCATCCGGCGGGAAGTGCTCGGAGTCGCTCTTGATGGGCACGACGTAAATCGTCTCGGCCTCGTGCGCGTGAACCTCTATCGGGAAACCGAAATCAGAAGGCAAGTCTCCGCTGACCTCGTGCCACTGCTCGCCTGCATCGTCCGTCCGCATCACGTCCCAGTGCTTCTGCATAAACAGAACGTCCGGACGCGACGGATGCCTGGCGATGCGATGCACGCAGTGGCCGACTTCCGCATCCGGATCGGGCAATTCGTACGCCGATTTCAATCCCCGGTTTACCGCCTTCCAGGTTTTGCCGCCGTCGTCGGTGCGAAAAACGCCCGCCGCAGAGATCGCGATATAGATGCGGTTCGCGTCGCGCGGATCGAGAAGGATGGTATGCAAGCACATCCCGCCCGCGCCGGGTTGCCAGAGGTGGCCCTTGGCGCTGCGCAATCCGGGAAGTTCCTTCCACGTCTTGCCGCCGTCCACCGTCTTGAAAAGAGCCGCGTCTTCCGCCCCAGCATAAACGGTATCCGGGTCGGTCAGTGATGGTTCGAGATGCCAGATGCGCTTGAACTCCCAGGGATGTTGCGTGCCATCGTACCACTTGTGAGTGCCCACCTCGCCCTCATACACGAAGTTGTTGCTTTCGCCTTTCGGCATACCGTCCGGACCCGTTGATCCATCGGGGTCGCTTCCGGGAGGATCCCATGTTTTGCCACCGTCGTCGGAGCGTTGGATCAACTGACCGAACCAGCCGCTCGTCTGCGATGCAAAAATGCGGTTCGGCTCAACGAGTGAACCTTTGACGTGATAAATCTCCCAGCCCGCAAAATGCGGACCGCTGACATCCCACTGAGCCCGGGTTCCATCCGATGTCAGGATAAACGCGCCTTTCTTTGTGCCGGCCAAGACCCTTACTTTGCTCATGGCTTTGTTAGACGTTTCATGGCTTTGTTAGACGTTCATTGCGAGCTTTCGCGCGCTTTGGCCGTGCGATCTGTATTTCGGACTGCCGCCGCGACATTCCTGGCGATTTCTTGAAGCTTTATTGCTCATACGCTTGCTTTAGACGTTCAATATCAATCTTATCGTTTGCTTTCGCTGGTTTTTCGTTGCGAATGCCGCTGCAAATCACGATTTGGCTGCAGCGATAGTTGTCTCGATTGTCTTCATTGCTGGGGAAACGCGTCAGGTACTGGCGCGGGTCGGGCCACGTCCACCGCGCCGCAGGGTCCGCGCTAAATGCCAGGACTACAACGTCAATGACTGGTGCGTCATCGGATGTCGTGGCGGTGCGGATTATCGGCGTTGGCATGGTTTCTTATTACCGTAATGCCCAAATCGACGACCATCATCCGTATTTCCAGTTGGTCGCTGGCGAGAAGCGCGGCATCTCAGAGCGTTCTTGTTGCTAAGGTTCTTGTTGCCAAGTAACATATCATTCCTCGTATTCATCGGGATAGAGGATCTTGTCACTGCCGGCCGTCGCTCCGAGCCCGGTTGCCCGCCCTTTAGGCTCCTCCCAGTCCTCCTGCCGGCCGAGGGCGGTCAGATCGAGGAAGTAGTAAGCGCCGCCGACCGTCTCGCCGCCGCGACCGTAGGTGGAATAGGTATGGAAAACCCTGTTCCCGTCGCGCAGAAAGCAGCTCAGCCCAGGCAGATCGAAGGGTTGGTCGCCCTCGAAGTAGTAGGATGTGCCTGCCTGTTCATGCCCGGCCTCGGATCGGTAGTTGTACTCTACCGGAGCGACGGATTCATCGAGTGTCACATGGAAGTCGTAGTTGAAGTCGCCGTCGAATGAGGAGTACCACGGAATGCTCCAACCCATGCGCGCCTTGAACGGCGCAATTTTGGCCATGGGCGCCCGTGAGACCAACGCCAAGGAGGTGCCGCGGGCGTGCAGGTGCGTGAGATGACCTCTTGCGATGTGATCGGCCCAGGCCGAGCAACTCGGGCAACCCCCGTCCAGCGGCATACCAGCGTCCCACAACCACATGAAGTGGTAGATGATGAGCTGAAGGCGACCCTCGAAAAGGTCGATCAGGCGCGCCTTGCCATCGGGACCTTCGAAGATGTAGTCCTTCTCGATCCTGACCATCGGCAGCCTGCGGCGCTCCACATTCAGCGCGTCCCGGCGATGGGTGAGCTCCTTCTCTTCGGCAAGCAACTTCTTGCGCACAACGAGCCACTCGGCTCGTGTCACGACTCTTGGAAGATCTATGCTGGTCGTTTTCATAATACAGTTCAGTTCAATAGTGCGACGAACGAGGGAATGCCTTTAGGACGCTCTGCTCCTGTTTATACCGGCTTTCTTATTCGCGGCCGTTGGGGTCTCCCACGATCAGTTTCCACGTGCCCTCGGGCTGCCGGCGGAGGACCTCGATCGCCTTGGAGCGGACCTCGATCGTCCTTGCCGACGCATCGAGCGCCGTGCCCTGAAAGTCAGTACATAGCAGGGCCACATTATCGATGGTGGTCGCCTTGATCACCCGGCTCTGAAATTTCGTCTTCGACCGGATCAATCCGGCTACCACTTCACGAATTCGATCGCGGCCGACAATAGTTTCTCCGGATGGCGCCACGAAGCGGGCATCCGGTTCGTACAGTGCCATGACCGCCTCGAGGTCGCCGGCGTTGAGATGCTGCTCGAAAACACGGGGCCAATCCTCCGGCACATGAGGTAACATTGTGGATTTCACTGCTTTGGTTTCGGCATCGGCGCTTCGAGAAACTCGTCAGTCATGGCAGCGACCATCTCGGGGAGTTTACTCTCCTTCTTTGATGAGGAGCTTTTTCTCGCCCGCTACGATGGCTGACGCCGCAGGGGAATGAGCGCGCGCAACCGTGGATCGCGCAGAAAAAGTCCGCCCCAGACCAACATGCTAAGGAGAACCGGCATAAAGAAAGAATCGCCCACACGCAGATGCGTGACGGTAGCGCCCCCGAGATAGCCGGTGAGCAGGATCGCACCGAGGATGGAAGTCTGCGGAATCACATAGGCGACCGCGCATGCGAGCTCAAGAATTCCAAGTCCGAGCGCGAGGCTTTCAGGAAGTCCAAGGTGAGCGAAGCCTTCCACGACTGCAGGCGGCTTGATCAATTTCATGACGGCGCTCATGAGCAGCAACAGCACCGGCAACGCGCTCATGATGTAACCGGTCCAGAGCGTTTTCTTTGAAACGGGATGTGGAGTGACGGGTTGCATGATTTTTCTTTGTCGCAGATCTGGATTCCTGCAAGCATTTGCGATACCGCTTTTCAACCTGCACGCGCCTCCCGCGCAAACTTTTTTGGAAACTTCCTCACAGACCGCCGCTGCAGCTTGGCATGCCAAAGGCTTAAACTCGCCTGATTGGTTGGGGGGAATGGCGCATACGACCGCCGGCTTCATGCCATCGCGACCAACAGGGTAGCGATAGCGGTCGCCAGCACCAGCAAGGGCACCGCCCACGACAAGAACAAGAAGACCTGTTCCTGCACGTAACGTCCAAACCAGCGCATCGGCAAGTTGAACCGGAAAAGCGTCAGATTGACGACCAGGCTCAGCGCCAACGCCAGGTAGTTCAGCGCGAGTAACCGCCGCACTGTGTTGTCACTGGAGCTCAGCGCGCCATACTCCGCGTTCAGCGTGAAGTTCAAGGCGACGACTGCAAACAGACCGCCGACGATTACATTGGCCTGCTCAAAGGCCTCGATCTGAAACTCGCCCTCCTCGATCCGGTTCATCCAGATCGCCACTAGCGGGATCAACAGCGAAGCCAGCAGTGGGATAAAAATCGGAGCCGACGCCCTGGCGGCCCGCCGCTGCACAGCCAGGGAAACGGTCACGCCGGCCAAGTACTCGCCATACCAGCCGTTCACGAGATCCCGCTTGAGGCTGACGACCCCCGCCACCCAGTCCTGAAGCTCATTGGAAGCCGGCGCCTGGCTGAAGTCCAGGTCGTCCTGCTCGAATTCCAGCGACAGCCGCTCCACGCTCTCACGGCTCGAGACCACTTCGACCTGCAAGCCTTGCCGGTCAAAAGGAAACCGTTCCACGTCGAAAGGGGTCTCGAACGTGGCCCTCGTCCGCACCATCATCTCGACCCGCCCATCCGGAAAGATCCGAAGGCCATGCATTTGCTGCGAGGGCTCGCCGGAGAGATTCCACAAAGAGACGGCCGGCGTCCAGATTTCGGCCATCTTCGCCGCCGCGGCTTCGTCCCGGAACTGCAAGAAGCCCTGAGGCGCGGACTCCGGAGGGTACTGCAGCCGCAAGTCCTCCCAGCGCAGACGCAGATCCACCGTTGCCGTGTAGGTCGCTTCCGCCTCGTCGATCGAGGTCACCTCGACGTAGCGCAGGGCCATCCGAACGACGACAGGCAGCCCCTTGCCCATAGGCAGCGAGCTCAGAGATTCCGATGGCGCCGCCGCCGCTTCCGGCAACTCGGCCCGGCCGGGGACTGCAAGGGCCAAGGAGAGCGCGAGACCGGCAAGAAGGCGACCCCTCATGGAGAGACTTTCTTGTCCGTGTCGGCGGCGAAGAGCGGCGGCTTGGTCCTGAGCTGCTCGTGAGCCTGTGCCAGCGCTTGCATCTCGTCGCAGAGGGTCTCGGTTTCTGGGATGGGCTGGTCGCTTCGGCCCTCGGCCAACTTCACAAATTGTTGGCTCAACATTTCCAAAGGCCGCAGCAGCAGGCCCCGCACCACGATCAGGATCATACCCGCCAAGAGCACGATGGCTGACAGCGCCAGAAGACCCTGCCAGACTAACGAGCGGCCCGCTGCCGCCCTCGAGCTGCTGAAGTCCCGCGCCATGGCGACCTTGCCGATCGGATCGCCCGCATTGTTGTACAGCGTCAACAACACTACGCCGTACGGCATATCCAGCACCGAGCGCGTGTACTGTGCTTCCGCAGGCCCGCCGAGATCGCCCTCGCTGACCAGCTCTTTCATCAGAGACCAGTTCGTCGAGTGGACCTTGATGTACTTGCCCCTACGATTCTCCTCGGTTAGAAAATCGGGGTTGAGGCCCTCGGCAAACATTGACTGCCGCAGCGGCTGCTCTTCGATGAAGAGCGCCATCTCCAAGCGATAGGCTGCTTTCAACGCGTGCAGCAGAGGGCCGAAATTCATGCCGAGCTCGAAGCTGCCGATATGCTCGCCGGCGGCGTCGGTCATCGGCGTTACCCCGAAGATGGCCGGCCCCGTCCCGGCGATGGCCGACTCCTTGCGCGAGAACCGATCGCGATTGACCGCGACGACCATGGGCCGGAACTGGTCCTGGTGGTCGCCATGCTGCTCGGGCGCGTGCAGCCGCAAGAACGAGATCGCCGGAGGGAAGTAAAACTGGGCCTGATCGACGCCGTAGCGCTCCTTCTGGCGCTTGAACATCTCGGCGCACTGGGCCAGCAGCCCCTCCCGGTCCCGGGCGGCAAAAGCCTCGCGCACCACGGGCAGGGCCGCTATCATCTCGGCCCGTTCCAGGGCGCGGTTCTCGGCCGCCGTGAGGTTGAAGCTCCAGAGGGCACGTATCAGCTCGAACTGGTCTTGCTCGACTGCGGAGGTCAGCCCGCTGAACAGCCGGTTCGACAGTACGGCCATCCCGATGACGACCACCACGACCGAGAAGATGAGCACGCGAGGCGCAGACCTCTGGAACTTCATCGAAACCCTCCCTGGGCCGTGCTCCGGTTTATAGCGGGACAACCGGTCTTCCCCCGCAACGGCATGTCAGTCGGAGGTCCCGAGGATCTGCCTCAGCGGCTCGCGCCGCTCCTTGGGTTCCAGACCGTTCAGCGCGCGGATGAACCAGCCCAAAGTGCTCTCCCGGGTCTCTCCCCGAGCGGTTGGGGGCATGGGGTAATGCATGGGAAGATTTAAGTATTTCAGCCCGGACCCGCTTGCGCAAGGAGATTGTTTGATGCAATCTGCACTCGACTCAGGAGGCCGTCCGCTTGCGCAAGTCCCTGCCACCTGTCCGCTTCCTCTTCGGGGGTGCTACTCCGGAGTAGCGCACGTCGGAACCGCCCTCGGCGTTCCGCCGGAACTTCCCGATCGGCATTGCTCTCAGCCCCCGAAGGGGACCTGGACCTGGTCGGGAACGAGGAGCGAGCCTGAGTCAACTAACAGCTTAGTGGGCCTAGACGATGGACTTTATCCGACCCATGACGTAGTAGATGCTAGGGGTTGCGGGGGAAGAGGATGTAAGACCCATGAATTCGGAAAACTCTCATCGTGATCAACGCGATTATCGTCGGCCTTGATACGTACCCTTATATACACGCTACCTATGGCCAGAGCCTTTGGCTGGTGGATCGAATCATCCTCTATGTGTTCGCGCTGGAGTTGGTCCTGCGGTTTCTTGCGTCCAATCCTCCCGCGGCGTTTTTCCGCAGCGGTTGGAACCTCTTTGATCTAATCATCGTGGGGGTCTCCTTTCTGCCCTCATCGCAGTTTTTCACCGTCGCGCGCCTATTTCGTATTCTTCGCGCCCTGCGAACGGTCAGCGTGATGCCCGATATGCAAAGACTCGTCACCGCTTTGCTGCGGAGCCTGCCCGCCCTGGGCCACATCCTGATACTGCTCGCGCTGCTAATGTATGTCTACGCGGCGATCGGGACCTCCCTGTTCGGCGAAATTACGCCGAAATACTTTGGCACTTTGCATCAAAGCGTGCTCACCCTCTTCAGCGTCATCACCCTGGAGGGATGGGTAGCTGTGATGGACGAGGTGCTTCCCCAAATGCCGGCGGCCTGGATCTACTTTGTCAGCTTTATCCTGGTCGCAACCTTTGTTGCCATGAACTTTTTTGTCGGTGTCATCGTTAACAACCTTCAAGCAGTGGAGATCGAAGAGCGCGACGACATAGCTGAGATCCGTAAGGCGCTGGCGCGAGTGGAGGCGCAACTCCAATCAAGTCGAAACGCCGAAGCATCCGAGGAGCGCTAAAAAACAGACCGGCAACACCTCGAACGCGCGTCCTAGGTCGGTTGGGCGTCTTGAGCGAGGCGCAACCGTCCGAGGGGCCAGAGACGCGCCCGTCGCGATCCAATAGGGCACGTTCACGAAGAAGATCCAGAGCAGCGCTTCATGGCTGGCAAAGCTGACATAAGGAGCTCGATGGAGCCCAATCGCGGCAAGGCGGATGCCAGCCGACCACCGCCGCCCTGGAAGCTCGTGCCTGAGAACCGGCCAATTGACTTGCTACACTTCCTCCTCGACGCCAGACGAGACAATTGCCAGGCTGCGACTTTATGAAACCCACTGAGGTTATACGCAGCTACATCGACGCCTGGAACGGTCGCGATGCGGATGCGCTTGTGGCCGCTTTCACCGAAGACGGCAAGTTTTGCAATCCCCATACCTGGAATCGGCGGAGAAGCGCTCGCTGAATTCGTGAAAGGAGTGTGCAATGAACAAAAACGATGCCGCCGCCGCCGCCGCGTTCTTCACGGAGGATGCGGTTTATGTGACGGACAGAGGACCAATCAATGGTCGGGAGGCTATCGAGAAGATGTATGCAGACCTGTTCCAGAAGGTGCATTTCAGCGACCATCTCATCACGATCGATCAGGATTCCCCTCACATTATAGGTCCGGATGGCAAAGAGATGTGGGCAACCGGAGGATGGAGTTCAACTATTCAAGTCCAAAACTCCGATCCTATACAAATCAGGGGATACTGGTCAGTGATTCGTGAGGGCGATGATTGGAAGATCCGGATGCTTAGCCCGAACGTAGCCCCAGCGGACGCTAAGCCGTCCCCGACGGCAACTCCAGCCAACGAATAGCATCCTTGGTGCTAGGGAGTGGGACGGATTCGGGCCATATTCGAATGCCTGCGTGAGCCCTTCTTCTATCTGGGACTTGCTCAGCTACTCCCTAAACCACTTCCATTCCCACTCTGAGAAGCTCTCAAATGGCTGGATATTGGCAAGTTGCTTAGCCATTGCGCGAATAAAAGACGTCCCACCGGTAAAAGGATCCGCGACAGGTTTTGTTACGTCTTTCATTTCGGCTGGCTAAAGCATCAATAGCCGGGCTTACTCCTTGCGCCTTTGGATTCCTTCTCCTTACGGAAGCCCGCTTGAAGTTGCTGTATCAGCGGCTTTTCGCATGAGGGCGTCTCTTGCTTCATGTGTCGCAGCTGCAGCCTTAGCTCCCGCGTTACGCGAGCGTTCTCGCCATGCCTTCGCTCGGCTATTTTCAGCATCTCCTCTAAGTATCGTTTGTTCGTCATATCTCTAGCACCGATGGGCTAACCGGGTAAGGACGGGAGCCCTCAAAGATATACGATCGGGATGGCACAACTTGCAGGGCTCAAGCGCCGCAAAGAAGTTGAGCATTACTTAATACTCTGAAGTGATTGATTAATGCCGTTCAACTGCCAGCTGTAGTCTGGCGGATGATATATTGGTCGTTGAGCTTCTCGCCACATCGCCCAACTTCTATCCCAAGCAGCGTTTGCCGCTTGCTGTGCCTGAAAGTTGTTCGCCATAATTTGAGCGTTGAGCGCTCGCTGGTGAGCTTGATACTGTCCGAGGCCTAAATTCGGCAGGCACGTCCAGCGTGAAATAGCCGCCTACGTTGACCGGCTTGGCACACGCTGAGTACACAACGGCAACAAGTGATAGAGTGATGAGGATTGGTTTCAATTGGATGTGAGTTGAAATGGTTGAGTTGAGTAATACGCGGCGTTATGCCGCTCTTGGGTATCACCGTTGGAACTGATCCGAGTCGGTTCTCTGGGTGGCGGAACCCAGCTAGCGCGAGTGCGCGCCGGAACCGTGGGACCGAAAGGAGGGAAGCTACAGGTGGAAACTACTCCACCGTGAAGAGCGCCCAGCGCTTGAGCGCAATATTATCGATACGACCGAGAGGGCGCGTGCAAACTATCGATATCTGAGCGTTCCAAACACGGCTCCTGGGTCCTGGAAATCCAAAACCCTTAGAGAGCAACTGCCATGTCATAACTCGCACAAAAAAAGCCCGTTGAAATCCAGAGAACATCTGCCCTTTCGCTCGCTATTTCGGCGCACTCCGGGAAGCAGAAGTCCGCTTTGCCGTTCTGTCAGCCCGCAGTTTTTGTTCCGACTGAATGCTGTGAGCCTTTACGATCGCCGCAATCAGTCCGGGAAAGCGCTTGTCGATTTCCGCGCATCGAGACGTGTTGTGCATCTCAATGCCTCGCCGTTCGCCACGAATTAGCCCCGCATCTCTGAGCGCCTTAAAATGCTGAGAGAGCGTTGATTTAGGAATGGTCCTCTCACTCATATTCAGAAAATTCGAACAATTCTGCGAACATTCCGAACCGTCTATTTGCGCAAAAATGGCCACGCGCACGGGATCGGAGAGGGCGTGGAGGATGGCCTCGACCGTCACGTCTTCGACCGAGGGGTGAAACAAAGGTCTCATGTATTTTTTAACATATCATCACTTGACAGCAGTTCAATGCTTCTTATGTTCGGAACTATAGAACTAAATGCGGTGGCATCTCCATCTCGATAGAAACACCAACACGAATACTACGCATGAGCAAACTTACAGGTAAGGTCGCAGTCGTAACAGGGGCATCCAAGGGAATTGGAGCCGCCATCGCCAGGTCACTCGCCGCAGAAGGCGCCTCCGTCGTCGTCAACTACGCTTCAAGCAAAGCGGGCGCGGACGCCGTTGTCGCTGCCATCTCGGCCGCCGGTGGCAAAGCGGTTGCCGTGCATGGTGACGTCTCCAAGGCCGCGGAGGCACAGGGTATTATCGACGCCGCCATCAAGAGCTATGGCCGTCTCGACATCCTCGTCAACAATTCGGGCGTCTACGAGTTCGCGCCGATCGAAGCGGTGACCGAAGAGCAGTTCCACAGGATTTTCAACATTAACGTGCTCGGTCTCATTCTCACCACGCAGGCCGCAGTGAAGCACCTCGGCGAGGGTGGCAGCATTATCAACATTGGTTCGGTCGTCAGCCGCATTACACCGCCAGGCAGTTCGGTTTACACCGGCACAAAGGGCGCGGTCGACGCCATCACCGGCGTGCTCTCCCGCGAACTCGGCCCGAAAAAGATCCGCGTCAACGCGCTGAATCCAGGCATGGTCGAGACTGAAGGCACGCATAGCGCCGGCTTCGTCGGTTCCGAATTTGAAGCGGGAACGATCGCCCAGACCCCGCTTGGACGCATCGGCCAGGGGGGTGATATCGCCTCCATCGCGGTCTTCCTTGCTTCGGACGACTCCGCATGGCTTACCGGCGAGCACATTCTGGCGGGCGGCGGTCTCCGCTAATCGCGTCCACCTTCACGACAATGAATCTGCCAGAGACCTCCGGGCGAGATGCTTGATAGGCCAAACTGAACAGGCGCGAAGGCGGGGGTTGGTCGGTCAATCGTCGCGAGGCTTAGCCTGTCGACGTTGAGACACGAGGGGGCTAAAGTGCCTGGGTGTCTTTAAGTGCGCGTTTCTGCACGCCTGCTTCCTTTTCATGCTGTAATCGCGGAAGCGGACTGGTGCAGCGTTGGGGGTGGACGGAGTTGTGGCTAAAGATGCTGTCGCCGGACTAAGTGTAGCCGCAGGCCCTCTTACAGCGAGTCGTTTGCAAGCCGTCTTGCATTGAGTTCAGTAAGCATTTCAGTAATTTCCACCAGCTCTTTTGTTAACATGTCCATGCTGTGCTTGAAGAATGCGTAGTGTTCAAGCGCATCGGGCATAATGCGCTCTTTATGGCAGAAGGAAAAAAGCTGGCCGGAAGACGTGACCTCAGGATAGAGCCGCAATTCTCGGTTATGGGCAGACAATGCGCCCAACCAAAGACATGCACTGAACACAGGCAGGCCAATGGTTGTGTCCTTCGGTTCGGTCTTGATTATGTTGCCGTAAATTCTAAGCCGGTCCGAAATGACCTCCTCCGGAGAGATATTTTTTACGAAATTCATTCTGGTCAACATCAATGCGGGGGCGGCTTCCTCTAGCTTGTAAGCAAGAATATCCAGGAGCTTACGGTAGTCACGGATCGCCGGAATCTGTTTTTCATGCCAGGCATGAACCCAGAAATAAAGAAAGCATCCGTATTCAGTTTTTTTCCATAGGGAGTTGCTTGAGTCCGCTGGCTCATAAAGCCGGATTGTGTTGGCAAAATGATTTTGAGCCTGGTCCAGCAGTGTCTTGCCATCCACGCTGGCGTAGGGCCTCCTGGGTTTTGGGCGGGCGAACAAGCGGGAGAAGAAGTTCATTGCACCTGTATTACGCATGAAACAATCGTGACCTGCTTGATCTTGAAGCCGAAGTTCCACTCGGCGGGGCGTGGCCTGGTTCGTGATAGGCGGTTGTCTGTTTGTTTATGCTCATGTGTCTCAAACGCCGGACGAGCAGGGCGCTTGATGGCCCAAGGTTACGCCAGTCGCTGCTTGTGCTCCTCGAAGTGCGCGCTTTCGTCTCTTCAGGCGAAGGGTTCCTTGCTCAAGCGCCGCGAGGGTAAGCCCCGCAGGCGACTCTAGGGTTAGCTGTTGCGGCGGTGGTCTATAAGCTCGCGCCTGGCTTGTTCGAGGCCGTCCGTGACCAGGAATATCCGCCCTTCCGTATCGTGCGCCGCCGCGAAACGTCCGGACTCGGGTGCGTGGCGAACAGACGGCCAACGCTGTAGATGCAACCATTGCCAAATCTAACCCAACATCAACGCAATTGCCGCTGTAACAATACCCGGAGAGCGCCACGAGCCGTGCCATGGGTGAGCTTCTTGGCGGTTTCCCCTCTCCAGAATGCTCGTCGTGCCCCCTTTTAAGCGCCGCGAATAGCAAAACCGCGGCTATCATCGGGGATGGCCGACGAGTCAGGACTTGAAGAACCGTGGTTCACCAATGGCGACATTCGGCTGCACGCCGTGGCTGCCGGTCCTCAGAACGGGCCGGTGGTCATCCTGCTCAATGGTTTTCCCCCAGTTCTGGTATGCCTGGCACAATCAGATAGCTCCGCTCGCGGATGCAGGCTTTCGCGTAATCGCTCCCGACCAACGTGGCTTCAACACCAGCAGCAAGCCTCCCGGAATTCCCGCTGCGACGGGGGTGCGGACCGTGGCTCCAGAGGGCGAGCCACATCGAGTGCGGTGTCGGCGACCGGCGGCCTGCCCCGATTTGCCCGCGCTGCAAAGGTTCACTCGTTGAAATCGCAAAAATTCGGTATCCTAATATATCGCGTTTATCAAGGAACATACACAGACCATCCCTCTTTGGTCTTTTGGATCCATAATTTCGCATATTCGTAATTGCCGGTTTCCATTCTCATGCGAGCGTTATCGCAGAGATGGCGCGCTAGTAGAGTGAATAATTCCCAATCGGGAACTAGATATGTAGATGACTGACCTGAATGCTCGAATCTTGCATACATCTTGCCTGGAAATTGCGTTGAGTAAGGGAGATCACCGCGTTCAAGAGATAGCCCAACGATGTGTCCATAGCATGTCGCATCAGATCGAATCGAACGTTGCTCTTGGCGGGCGGGCATAAATTCACCCCTAATCCATTCCTATACTAAATACAAGAAGAAGCAATATTGGCAATGCAAGCGAAGGGATACTGTTGGAAGACTACTCCAAGCCAACGATCCAATCCCACAAGCGCTTCAGGTCGTCATCGTCGATCTCCAATTGCTGAATGCTCTTAGCAACTCAATAGAATGCGCCAGCAGCCCTTTCTACTTGTTCAGGGGGTTGGCAAACTTGGTTTGAACCGATGGTGCTGTTGCTCTGTGCTAAAGCTCCGACTAAGCGTCAATGATGCCACCGTTGTGAGGCTCGTCCTCCGCCAAGGTCTTCCCGAACTCGTTATACAGGGCGCGCATCATCTCATGAAATTGGTCGAATCGCCATCAAATGGCTAAAGCGATCCTAACGCTATGTCTATCATTTCGCAGCTTGATTTGAACGATCCGCGCCAAACTACAACGGCGCATTCACGATTCTATGTCCAGTATCGCTTTCACAGCAATGTGTACCGGGCAGCGCAAGTGAAACTCCGATTACTATCATGTCATTGGTTGGTTCCATGTTCCAGCCATTCGAGCGATGCCCTGACTGACCCATGAAGGAAGATCACGCAGGCCAAGTTCACTGGAAAGAATACGGCAAGAGCGAAAAGCTCAATGCAATTGGGAACAAGAACGTGGAGTTTCGCGCTGGCTATTGGCATGCAGTCGAAACTCTCGACCATGACGCCCACAAGGTGACCGCAGACGAGCACGCACTCCTCGGGTTTCTCCCGTAAAGCTCTCCGAAGCCCTTGCCGAAGTCGCCGAAGGCCGGATGGAGAAAACAATCCCATTCCGGATCGCGATTTGCGAGGGTTTCGACATCGGACCTCGGTTCCGCCGTGGATTTCACCTATCGGTTGCCATTCAAGTTCACGGGAGCGATCGAGAAAGTGACCCATGAGCTCAAGTAGGCAGGAAGGAAGTCCACTGATCCCATTAGTCAAATGAAAGAAAGCCCGATATGAGAACAAAACTCATGAACCCGGTCCTCCTCATCGCTTTGATCGCCTTCAGTCTCTGCGTTCGAGCGCAGGATTTCTCAGCCGACTCGTCCTCCATAGCTTTAGCGAAGGAGGCAGACCTCGCACGCCGCACCATCGAACGCCGCGCCGTCGAGGCCGTCATCTGGGGCATGCCGGCGGTCAACTCGACCTCATGTATCAAGCGATGATCCGCGACGCGAAGGCCGACGCGGGGAGCAACAAGATCGTTTATTGGTCGAAGCTCTCAGACTGGAAAAACCAGACGCTGACGCCCAACCCGGACTCGGTTTACTTCATGCCGTTCTTCGACACGAAGGACGTCGGCCCGGTCGTGCTCGAAATCCCTCCGGCCGACGAGGGCGGATCCATCACCGGCTCGGTGATGGACTGCTGGCAGGCGGCGCTGGAGGACGTCGGCCCGGCCGGTGTGGACAAGGGGCGCGGCGGCAAATGCCTCATCCTCCCGCCTGGCTACAAGGAGAAGATTCCCGACGGCTACATCGTGATGCCGTCGGACAACTTCCAGGGATACGCGCTGCTACGCTCGATCCTCCAGACCGGCGGCGACACCGGCGTGGCGAAGGCTGTCGCGTACGCCAAACGCGTCAAGCTCTACCCGCTGTCGCAGGCTAGCAACCCACCCGAGACGATCTTCATTGACGCGTCCGACATCGTGTTCGAGGCAAACATTCCGTACGACTTCCGCTTCTTCGACTCGCTCAACCGCATGGTGCAGCGCGAGCCGTGGCTGACTCGCGACAAGGCGATGATCGATCCGCTCAAGACTATCGGCATCGAGAAAGGCAAAGCCTTTAATCCCGATGCGAAGACGAGGGCGATCCTCGACGGGGCCGCGAAGGAAGCGCGTGACTGGCTGGAGATGAAGTACCAGACCACGTTCTCGCCGGCGTACTTCGACGGCACTGGCTGGGCAGTGCCAGGGTCGAAGGAGCTGATGGAAGGGCTCTCGACGCAGTTCGCCAACCCCGACAGCTATCCGATCGACACACGAGGTCTCATTTACTCGCTCGCGTTCTTCAGCCCCAAGCGCCTTGGGGCGGGGCAATTCTACCTGATGACGTTCAAGGACAAAACGGGCAAGCCGTTCGGCGGAGGCGGCACTTATCGCCTGCACGTCTCGCCAAACGCGCCGGTCAAGCAGTACTGGTCGGCCACCGTCTATGACCGAGCGACGCATGCGCTCATTCGCAACCTGCCCTCGTCCAGTCGCTCGTCGCAGACGCCCGGGCTTCAGACCAACGCCGACGGCTCGGTGGACATTTACTTTGCCCCGAAGGCCCCAGCAGGCAAGGAATCGAATTGGGTTCCCACGAGTCCCGAGGGACAGTTCGAAGTGCTCTTCCGTCTCTACGGCCCCGAGAAGGCGCTGTTCGACAAGACGTGGGTGCTGCCGGACATCGAGAGGGTGAATTAGCTCAAGAATCTGCCTGACGAGAAAGAGAACAATGAAAACCCCAAACAAACAAATACTCTGCGCTTCCGCGGTTTTGGGTGCGCTGTCGTTTGCGACCGCTCCGGCTCAACAAGTTCCCACGCCCAGGTCGGCTGATGAAATCAAGGGCACGCCACCGGGGACGGTAATGACCAAGGAATACGTCGAGATGGTCGGACGCGTGGCCTATGTCTGGGGATGGCCGCTGGTGAACAACATGAATCGCGCTGCGGCGCTGGCGAACCTGCCTGAACCTGGACGCATCGGCGGCGTCGTTCCAGTGGCGCCCCCGGGCTCCATCTCGATGCTGACCGATTACATTGACGCGGCGGAAAAGTTCGTAGCGTGCCCGAACCAGGACACGGTTTACGGCGCCGGATATCAACGGCTCGACAGCCAGCCCGTCATCGTACAGGTGCCGGATTTCGATGAACGCTTCTATACGTATCAGCTCACGGATGCCCGCACGGATTCATTTGCCTCGCTCGGAGTCCGCATCCTGGTCGATCCGGCCGATCCGGAAGACATCAAGCAGGTTCACGCTCTGCAGGATTCCATTACGGTCACGCAGCCGGGCGGGCCCGGGCGCTTCGAAGTGCCAACTGGGACCCGGTGAGCCAGAAGAAGGTGCGCGAGGCACTTCTCGCGCTGGGCGAAACCCTCCCTGACACAAAGCGCACGTTCGGAGCCAAACGGCACTTGGAAGTTCCCGGAGGCGCAGCCGGTGGATTGAACGCGACGAAGAGAAGTGAAGCCATGTGCAAAACAAAAACTCACTGGCCTTATTCTCCTGACCTCATGGCTCTCATGTATTGCCCTAGCGCAAAACACGCAGGCAGCCGTCAAACCCGGCCGTCACGCCCACCAATGGAGCCGCAAGCTCCCTGATGGCATGTTCGAGGTCCTCAGTGCCTGTCCAGCGAGCGGCCTCGACGGAATTGAGAATCAGGACATCGACATCGTGACTCATCGTCGTGCGCCAGTCCCGGTATTGGGCCGCATTGAAGATGACTTTTGCGCCAGTTTGTTTCGCGCGCTTCGCGGCATGAAGGGTCGGATCCGGCAAAAGGTTTCCCCGGGAGGAGCAGGGCGTCGCCGCTGGAAATTGAAACTCGCCTGTCGACATCCCTTCCGGTCACGCTCTCCGCCTGGGAAGCGCCGGTGATGATCATGTTCTCGCCGCCGCGTGCTACAATTATCACCGAGTAGTCGGTTTCACCCGGTAAATCGATAAGTGTGTCAGTGGCAATCCGCTCCCGCAACGTGTCGCGGATGAGGATCGCGGCAGAGTCGTTTCCGACAGCTGCAATGAGGCGCACATCGTGATATCCCTGCAGGCGTTTCCAAGGACATGGAGCATCGGGGACTACGATCGGGTCAGCCAGCCCAGTGCCTGAATCCAGAGCCGCTTGTAGCCCGGCCATCCGACGAAGGCGTTTGGCAGCCAATGCGGTCCGATATCGGACGTCCATGCCAGGGTACGGCCATCTCCATGGCTTCCAGCCACAAGCAGGGGATGGCCACCTTGATCTGCCGGGAGGCGCGCAATGATCTGCACATCTTGACGCTCCTTGACCTTCACCTCGTTCACCCCAAGCAGGGCGGGCCATGGCGTGTCGAGCCCCGACACGATGGGATGAGACGGCATTGTTATCTCGGCGACAATGCCTTCAGGTGCTTCGAAGCGATCGTCATAGGGAATACAGGTAACAGGCAAGACCTCTTCGACTGCTGTCTTGTGCCAGCGGGCCCTGCCGTCGATCCCCTGAAACGAAAAGTAGCCGCCGATCATCATGAGCCCGCCGCCCCGGGCCGAATATTCCTTCAGGAGCTTGAGGCGGTTGGGGACCGTCTTTCCCTGAAGCCAGACGTCGGGATGCAGCAACAGTGTATTCGAACCGATATCGGACAGCAGAATGGCATCGTAATGTGTGAGCCCTTCCAGTGAGAGTGGAAAGTCGAGTGCCGCTTCATGCGCCTTCATGTAGGTCAGCTCGAATGGGCTGTCCTTCAGGGCATCGACGAGCGGTTCGGCCCCCAAGTGAAACGTCACGCTCGAGAACGTGTCCCATCCCTTTGTGTGATTTGCTGAAGTGACCCAGCTTTCGCCGACGAGTAGAATTTTCTTTTTCTCCATGGTTCCTCCAAGCCTCAAGCGGCGTGAAACACTTTCCGCGGATTGTCGATGAGCATGACAGAGATGGTCGCGTCCGACACGCCTGAGCACATAGGCATAGCCGAAGCCGCCATATTCGATGAAGGCACCGCGTTCGGCGAGAGAGGTCTGATAGCCTGATCGCGGCCGGATATATCGACCGCTTGCTCCTCTCCCAGGACGTCTTTTTCAAGATGATGCTTAGCCACTTGCGATTTCGGCTTGATCACGCGCTCAGAAGAAGACTCGCCGGACTCAACGTCATCAGCGAGTGCCCCGTCAAGCATGCACACCGGACAGAACTCCACTGCTCCTGAAAACTCATTACCGCAACTCGGGCAGACGCGTCTGTTCTCCGTTTTCATGGGCCTAACCGCCCTTTGGATGCAACCAAGGCGTCGCAAAGAGTCCAACTCGTGGCGTGCGAAAGCCTGTTTAGGAATAAAATTCCTGAAACTCGACGATCGGGCTGCCTTTGTACCGCGGTGAAGAGCCTCCATTTCGATTATGACTACGACTCCACTTGGGCGACACCGCGAAACCAGGTTTTGTCACGAAAAAGGGCTTTCAAAGCGAATCAGTCCTCGCAAGGTGCCAGAGTTTTTAGCGGATCTGTCTTCCGCGCCGTTTGAACGATTTGACAGATTCGACCACGATTTTTACACCAGTTTTGGATAAAGAACCAATCTTCCATCGTGCCAACGGTCTCATTGTATACCACAGAACCACTTACCGTAATGTAGTATGCGATATTTTGGAATTCATGGGCTTGCGCCGAAAACGCGATGGGATCCCATGTACAATCCACACGATACGGGGATGGCAGTCTTCAATGAAGAAGGCGAGCTAGAATTCTATTGTCAATTGGAACGACTAACGAGGAAAAAACATGATGACCGTCACCTCTCTTTGCTACTCGAAGAGTTTCCCTCCGCACCACGCCCCCAGGCCGGTGATATCGTCGGCTATGGAACCTCTGCTAGCAGAAAGCCAAACCGTCCAGCCTCTGTCGGAGCGATAGGCTGTCTCGATTTTGACTGGGATTGGATGTCAGGATCGTTTGAGCATCGGGGCGTGACCATGCTCTGCGTCGATCATCACATTGCTCATGCCTGCGCAGCGTGGTGTTTCAGAACAGATGATTCTGAAAGAACATTCTTATCCTATGACGGTGGCGGGCTAGACGAGCATCGAGTATATCACCACTCCACAAAAGGAACTATCTCTGCCGACAAGCTCGAAGTCACAGCCGTTGATACCATCCCTAGTTCAAACCCTCTCGGGAGACCATTTGGGATTTTTAACGTTGGAAAACTCATGGGTCTAGCCGGTTCCCGACCAAACGCCAAAATCTTCTCCGATCCGGATAACCTGCTCGAATTGATCGGTCAGGGGAAAAGATTCACGGATCATCAACTAGACTTGTGTGCTGGCTATTACAGATACCACATAGAAAAAATCTGGGAGGCCGTGGAGCAGGAGCTTGTCGGTAATCAGGGCGTGGTAATCGCTGGCGGCGCAACCCTAGCACTAGAGATCAATTCACGTATTCACAGGAAAACACAAGGCGACGTGGTGTTTGGCCCGTCGACAGACGATTCTGGGATTGCCCTCGGCAATGCCGCGTATGCATACTTCAAGACCACAGGCCAATGGCCTAAGAGGCTGCTGTCCGCTTCGATCAACAGATCGATGAGAACGCACACGCCTTCTTCGTCACACAAGCAAATCGCCAAGCTACTCTCGGAAGGAAGAATCTGCGGAATCGTTAGAAATGATTCGGAGGCAGGGCCCAGAGCTCTGGGATATCGTTCGCTTTTGGCATCTGCTGAAACAACTGAAATGAAAACACGGGTTTCTGAACGCATCAAGGGCAGAGAATCTTACAGGCCGTTAGCACCAATTGTGACTGACATAGAGTTCGACCGGCTCTTTGTCGGACCCAGAGGCAAGTTTATGCAGTACAGCGTCCACTGTACCGACGAATGTAAGGAGATTGTCCCGGCGATTGTGCATACCGATAACACCTCTAGACCCCAGGTGGTTGATGCGAGCGATCCATGGCTCCACGACTTGCTTATTGAATATGGAAAACTCACGGGCACAGAATGCCTAATAAATACATCGTTGAACACAGACGGCAGACCGATTGCTAATGATCTAGTCGATGCCCAGTATGATTTTAGACAACATCCTGTGCAAATCTTTGGTGTCTAATGTTACCGGATAGTCGCTACAAACTCTATATCAACCCTTCCATCCAAGACTCTGGATGGTAAGTTTGTGATTTCCTAAAGAACTTGGAAGAAACGCTCAAAACAAGGCGAAGCTTTCGGCGCAGTTCAGTTCGGTCGGGTCGGTAGGTGGTCCCCGCCTCAGACAACGGTACGGCGCGGCTGTGGGATGTGGCGACACGCTAACGCTGGTTTTTGTCGCGCAGAACGCGCCAGCAGCAACCGAAGGCAGCAAACAGCCCTCTAAGAGCTAGGGCAACCTGGAAGCGGGAGAGCGAGTTTGCAACGAAGGCCCCTGGGAATTCGGCTGTAACCACCCTCACTGGAGAAGTGCCCTAACGGGCCGGGAAACTGCTTGATCGACCGGCTACGTGCAGAGGGGGCCATCCGCCCGGCAGTTGTGGACACGTCCTCCATGGTTCACACGGCATGGGATCCTGGCTCCCCGCCGAACACCGTTACCTGGTATTTCCAGCTCGTTGGCACCGAGATTCTCATTATCGACTGTGATAGCGACCTTGATCTTCGGGGATGATCAACGCCGGCGCGGCGCTCGAGCACGAATTTGAAAACCTAATAGTGGTTTCCATCGGGCGCCCGGCCGTGGGCGACGAGCACTACGAAATGCAAATTTACGGCGCGCAGCTCGCCTTCCGGATCACCTTGCGCGATAGCGGCGTCACGCTCGGCGCCGCCCTGATGGACAGCGCGGAGGCCGCGTGGGATTTGTTGCTGCGCACGACGGATGACGGCCCCGGCTGGGCAACCGTCCGCCGCCTGGTCGCGAGCCTTGAACGCAACGGGGTCAGAAGCTTACAGAGGCCGATTGAAAGCGGTTTGCTGCCGCTTTCGTAGGTTCCTATTTTTTCGGCCCAACCCTTTTAGGTTCTTCGCCGATTGTTTAGGATAGTGCGGCGGCGCTCGAAGGAAATTTTCCCAGAAGAACCTACAAACCCACCCATAGAGAGTTGCAAGAACCATTTAATCACAAGGCATCTTGCCAGCCTGGCGAGCACGTCGCCGTGGCACGCCTTCGGCTGGCACCAGCAGGCCAGCCGTTCAGCTCCGGCTTGGACATGATGTAGGCTTCGAATAACGGCCTGTAGGGAAAGTATCGAACGAAGAAAGGGTCATGATTCAAAGCGGACAGATGACGCGGATGGAAGTTAATCATACAAACGCGCGTCATCCGCCGCTGGAACCTCAGCAGTCTTTGGCTGAATAAATGGTCTTAGTTCCCTACTACTCTTACGAACCCGAACATTTCAAATTGCATCGTGGTCTCATTGAAAAAGTGTGGAAGGACTCCACAAATCACTAAATAAAGACCCCGCTTAGCGAATTGGACTGTTTCGACACGATCCTGTACAATCGATCCTCCTGGGATTCCAGAGAGAATGGTGGGCATGGTTCCAGGATCCAGCCCCCTGTATATTCGCTTGTTTGGGTCGTTGATCAGTGGGGGAAAGCCCGGACTGATGATCAAGAGATTTCTATTGATTTGTTCCGGCTGAGTCCCGTCATCATAGATCAGAATAAGATGGAAGCCGCCAATGATGAAATTCACGGTACCACCTTCCTGGATTTTGGCTTCATTGGGCGTCAATTGATGGTGGTTTCGTGTGCGGTCGTTAGGGTCTAATGGAGCAAACCTGTCAAACGGTGCCCCAGATGGAACACCCTGTTAATAAGAGATCGTTCCGCTCAGCAAACAGTTATAGGTCCCTGCGACGAAATCAGCTAATCCTATGAAATCTCCTTCTCCCGTGGCCTGGGCAAATCTACCAGTTCCTCTTGTAATTGTGTACCTGCCTACGCCGTTGAAGACACCCGAAGCATTGGGATCGGGATCAGGGCAGAACTCCGCCACAAGGACGTACTCGAGCTCGTCTCCATTAGCAGCAGTAGCCTTTCCCTTAATACGACCGTTGAAGCCATTTGGACAGGTTGGCGGGGGGAGGGTTGGGGGATTGGGGAATTACCTAGGTTAAAAAAAGTCCCAGCACTCGCTATTTTCCCCATGTGGGTTGAGAGGCCGCGACCCACCAGTGCCGCAGAAGTTCCGCCCGGGAAGAACATAAACACTCCTGAATCCATCAGTCTTAACGGCTTGTCCTTGGGCGGCTTGTCCCTGGGGCCAGCAATTGTGCTTGATGGCGGTAGTAATATCAAAATTGATAGTAAGACGACTGCTGATTTTCTTATTAAGCTATACATATGAACCCCCCTTGATCTGTCTGGAGGTTAAGAACTTATACCTCGCCCCGTTGCTCGCTTCACATTCAATTGTGACGGACAGGCCAAAATGGATCAAAGTTCCGCATTTTGCGTGGGACAAACGGCATTGAGCAATTCTCAAGACTCGGCGCTCACGGATTCGCGTGCGGGTCCTTAAATGCTTTGTGCGACCTCGCCCGCACAGGCGAAGAACACAGAAGGTCGGCGCATCGGTCGCCTCGAGTCTCCAGCCCTGGGGGCCCGCCCGGGCCGCGCCGGGGCGCGGTTCGTCGACATTGGCAAGGAAGCGGCGGTCGCCGGCTGCATCGCTACGGGAACGTTTAACTTACTCTTCGACTCAAGTCTTATTCCTGCCGATGCATTTGTTGAGCCGTGCTGGCGCGTTATCTACACGGCAGCGGATTATCTCCTGCGGAAAGGCTGCCGGTCTGCGCCGAGAGCGTTAGCGATTACATCGCGCTCCATGAACTTGATCGAGCGGTTCAAAACTTCGTGGACCCCACGAAGACTGTTTCTTGGCGGAAATGGACAGAAATCGCCGACACTTCGTTCGTGTACGCCCCCGGCACGGTGGGCCTCGAATACTCCCTCGGGGAACTCGCACGTCTCCACGGGAAGCGTCAGACCGCGGCCATCGGCGAGCGCCTCGCATCCGGCGAACTCGAAATCGCGCAAGCCCGCAAGAAGTTCGACGCGCTCGCTAACGGCCCAAACGGCAGCTTTAATTTTGCCGCCGCCGACGAGCGCCGTTTCGATGCCGGGAAGCTCCACGACAAACCGGAGCCCACTATTCTTCTCGACGGCAAAGCGATTTGCACTTGCGGCAATCTCTCGGTTATCTACGCCAAGCCGAAGGCGGGTAAAAGCGCCGCCGTCAGCGCCATCATCGGCGCTGCGCTGGGCGACGATGCGCTCGGGGACTACCTCGGGTTTTCGACCCGGCGGAACACGGCCGGCCACGCGCTCATCCATATCGACACCGAGCAATTCCGCTTCGACCACGATCAGATTGTCATCCGTGCCTTGCGCCGCGCCGGCCGCGAGAAAGAGCCGCAATGGCTCCGCTCCTACTGCATCACGGATTTCTCGACCGCGGAACGGCGCGCCTTCCTCGCCGCCGAAATCGAGCGGGCCAACCGCCTTTGCCGGGGCGTCTACGGTGTCCTCGTCGACGGCATCGGCGATTTTCTCCCCAATGTCAACGACCCCGTGGAAAGCCACGAGCTGGCGCTTGAACTGCACGCGCTGGCTATCCGCTACGAAACCGTCCTGCTTCTCGTCTTACACGAGAACCCGAACGAAGAGACCCAAAAGACGCGCGGGCACCTCGGCAGCCAACGCAAAGCGGAGTCGAATATCCGGATCACGAAAGACGCCGAAGGGGTGATGGCAATCTATACCGAAAAAAGCCGGCACGCTCATATTCCGAAAACGAGAGCCCACTGCTTCAAGTGGGACGAAGCAAAGGCGATGCATGTCTCGCACGAGAAGGAACGCACCGCCAAGGACGAGAGCGACATGGTCGAAGCGCTCTTTGATTGCGAGCTGGCACGCAAGCAAGCCGGCAGCCTGCAGTCGGCCGAACTCCTCGACCGCTTCGTCGAACTCGATCTCTACAAGACTACCGGAAGCGCTCGCCGACGGTTCCAGAAGCTTCTCGCCGACGGCTGGCTCAGAAAGCAGGGCGAGTACGACTGGCCCTCCCGCCCATGAACGTTACGCAGACCCCGTTACGTTACCCCCGGGCCGCCGACTACGGCTGCTTTCTAGTTTATGAAACGCTCGATTGCTCGGGGGAGTCGCGCCGTTTCGAAAACCTCGACCAAGTTGAAGACTTCCTCGTGAACAGGGAACAGTCCGGCGCTTGACATCTTCGGTTCGCCCGACCTCCCTCCGATTTCAATTCGAGCGAGGGGAGCCGTTGGTGGACTACTGCAACCCAGTGATCCAATCCCAAAGGGGTCGCAGATCTTCATCGTCGAGCGCCAATTTCCGAACATCCTTATCAAGCTCGATCGCGTTGCGAAGGCGCTCCTTGGCGTCCTCCATGCGACCGGTGACACTCGCGTAGCACGCCAGGTTGAATGCGATTATGGCAACCTTGGGGTGTATGACTCGCGCCCTCAATAGAATCGCTTCCGCTTGCTCTATGCCCTCGCTCCGTCTGAGCGAATAGGCGAGGTTGATCCACCAGGCTTCATTTTCTGGTTCAACCTTTACGAGATGACTGGCAACCGCTGCGGCCATGTTCCATTTCTTTGCCGTGATGTAGAGAGCAATGCGTGCTCCAAGAACCTCGGTTCGTGTCTTGTCCTCGGGCTCGATCTCTTCGAGAGCCAGCGCCGCATCGTCGAGCATCCCAAGCTCAAGATAGCCGCTCGAAGCTACCCTGACGCCTCCTTCGATGGATTCTTAGTCCGTGGAGCTACGAAACTGTCCAGCAAGCCAATCCCCATCCAAGGTGTCAGCGACCATTTCCCTGTCGTGCTCACAGTCGCTATCGACTGATTGGACGTATGCGTCTTCCCGAAAACGCACTGGATATCCCCAATATGGCCCTGGTGAAAATGGATACCGCCGCACTACTCACGCCGACTAAGCTCTGGACTCGCACTGAAGTACTGGCGCGACCCTGCCCGGTGCCAGGGTCAGCGGGCGTCTATGCATGGTTCTTCGATTCGTTCCCGCAGGGAGTCTGGCGCTGCTCTACGTCGGGATTTCGCCAAAGCCTCCGAGTGCTGTCGGCACCCCGAGTCGCCAGACGCTCCGGAGCAGATCGCCAAGTTCAAGAAGAAGGCCAAGTGAATCACCGTGTGCCGCCTCCACCAGAAGTCGAGTCCCTGGTTCGCCGGGGCATGGAGGATTATCGGTGGCGTGCGACAGAGCGGCTTATGGGCTCAATCCGCGCGATCAAGGGTGGCTTGGTGATCATTGCGACCGACGGGAACTTGGGGGCGTTCGTGGATTCCAGTGGCGGGGTCTTCCTCGGGCATGTGCAAGCGTTCTCCGGCGCGGTCAGAACACAACGTCAGAATACATAGAAATGGCCCCGCAATGCTTCCCCCCGAGACTTTCGAAGCGATCAAAGGCCGTACAGGTCATCCTGGCGCAAAAGCAGACCGGTCCCGGCAAAGGTTCTCTGGGGGTTTTATCGCCCTTTGAGCAGCTATGCGGCCCGGAAAAGGATTAAGTTTTGACTAGGAATCACCCGTTAAATGCTGCGTGACCACTCAGGGGTAAAAGCCGCGAAGCCCAGGCTTAAAACCGCCAAGGAGGAACTCCCCGAACTCAGCCGGGAGTATTTGGAAATCCGCAATCAGCAAATGCGGACCAAAAACCTTGCCGCGGAGATGCAACTCGCCGAACGCCGTGGCGAGCTGATCGAAAAGCGCCTGGTCGAATCGCAGGCCGCTTATCTCTTGGTTGCCTTGCGGCAGAGAATCCTGGCCATCCCGTTGCACGCCCGCAAATTCATTGGCTTGAAGGATGCGGCAGAGGCGTCAAGGGTACTGCGGGAAATGGCAGTCTCGGTTCTCAACGAGTTGAAGGATTTTCCGGCCAGGGTCACCAACCCGAATTGGCTCGACGAACTCGAAGAGAAGGACGCTATTTGAATCTACTTGATGCAGCGGACTCGCAGGCCGCGATGAAACAGATGTCCTCAGGCATTTGGCTGTTTCTTCCTGGGCGCGTAATGGATGACTCGTGCTTTTTCGAGGGTCACAAGCCCGCCATTCATCATCTCATCGAGAACCGGAAGGAAACCGTTGATTTTTTCCTCGGTGTCCACGATTTCCACGATGAAAGGCAGATCCATGGAAAGTTGTATGATTTTGGCAGTATGAATTCGGCTGCTCGCTCCGTAGCCCATTGGCGCACGCAACACGGTGGCTCCGGCCAGGTTCAGTTCGCGAGCCTTTAGGACGATCGCCTCATAAAGGGGCTTATGGCCGTGCCGGTCGCTCTCGCCAATAAAGATTCTTAACAGTAGTGCGTCTTCGGGAAGTTCCATTCTAAATAGGGGCTTTAGGGCATCATGGTAAGGGAGACATATTTCATCCGCGGACAACTTGCTGCGCGATCAGTTGACCGATCCAGACTGCCACCAGGCAGAGCACTACTGACAGCGAGATATTCAGTGCCGCGTAGCCCCATTCTCCGTCATCGAAGAGAGCCATGGTTTGAAGTCCAAAGGACGAAAACGTCGTAAAGCCGCCAAGAAATCCGATCATTACAGCCTGGCGAATCACTGGATGCACCAAAAGGCCACCGTCCGGGCGGGTGATCCCGGCGAAAACTCCAATAATGAAGCAGCCGAGAATATTGACTACCAATGTCCCTATCGGAAAAACGTCGCCATATTTCTGCGCGAGAAAATTGGAGAGCCACATTCGGGCGACTGAGGCCAGTTCTATCCGCTCGCATTGCTGCGAGCTTCGATCGACGTAATGCGCCGTTGGCTGTAGATGGCTCATTCGGGGGGCGAATTACGCTTATCTGCGTGCTCCTCGCGCCCTCATTCCAGAGAAATTGATCAGGCGTGCTTCGCGCTTGATTTATTGTTTCAATAGCCGCCTTAAGGTCTTCAGAAAATCTCTCAAGATCGCCAAAGGTTAGCTTCTCCCAAGGAAGAACGCACCACGCCGAATCGTCGGGAGGATCTTGCGACGTCACGGACTCGTCCTTAAACTCAGTCGTTTTTCCGTGTGCCAAGTCATCTCGCAAATCGAACAGATCCCAGATTGTCTGGAACGGTCTTCGACCCGACTCAAATTTGAACTTCAGCCGTTTGGAGAGAAGCAATAACTTCTCGCGATAAGAGATTGTCCGCTCAGTCTCTTCCCAGAATTCGATTTCCTGCGAGCCCACGTGGTTTAAATAAGCCTCAAAGGTGAACGCGTGAAAGACGGCTGACGCCTGCAACTGGAGCAGAAAGCCTGTTTCGTTTGTCTTCGCGACATCAAGGAGCTGCGATGCCACGTGCCACAACATTGCATAGGTCCGCGACTCCCCACTGTGTTCAACTAGAAATTTCATGATTGGTCACAGCGTTCTCCATGGCGAGGCAGGTTTAGAATGTTCGGCGATCAGCTTCGCCATTGCGAGGGTGTTCACCGTGGCGGGTCTGGCGCAGGCGCGATGCGCCGGAGGGTGGTGTTGGGTGGCTTCGGCATCTCGTCTAGAATCCATCCAGAGTTTTGCCTTCTTGGGCATTCTTTTTGGCTTTCTCTCTTGCAAGGTAATCCTGTGTCGCAACCATAAGTAGATTTTCAAACGTTATATAAGTCGCAAAAAGATTGCTATTCTCACTCTCCCATTCCCGATTCATAGAAATTGCAGAGCGCTTCTTCCAAGGCGTATCTCCAGAATTGCTTTTTAACAGAAACTCGATTTCGTTATCCGATATTTTTGCACCCTTGCCTAAAGCGTTCTCTGCAATCTTTCTGTATGCAATCGCATCTGCTTTTCCTTTGTAGAAGGTGACAATGACACCGAGGCCCGCCTTCTGGTATAGTAGCATGTCCTCCTGCAGCGTCTTGATCGGTTGTCCATATCTGACGGCACACTCTTGTGGAGTCTCACCGATGCGTGCGCCCACATGCGATGTTGTGATGATGATTATGGAAAGTGCCGCAATGATTGATGCCAAGTTACCGCCGTTGGTGTTCATAATTTTCGGGCGAATGTCGTAACGGAATGCTATCGCATAGAGCGCCATGAGGCTTTTATTTGTAAGGAGGCGTTACACATGACGGAGATTTGTGAACAGCCCAGAGTTGAAAACAAAAATCTATCAGGACGAGTCCCAGCCCAATGCGAGACATGCATGTGTAAGCCTTCCATTGCGCAACAACTTCGCGATATACCGCAAATCAACCCGATCGAATTGAGAAGTCTTGGACTCATTTAGTGGGCCTCCGCTCACGAGCCCTTGAGAAGAACCCCCAACCCGCGAACGCGATGCGCCGATCACCGACGGTCTGCAAGATTTGTAGCGCCAAGTTCACGGTGATGCGCGTGGACCCCGGAAGAATGGTGGCAGCATATGGTCGCTCGTCTATCAAGTCATCGGGAGGAAAACAATCCTGTGTTGACGTCCGCAAACATAGGCGGACATCGAACGAGTTGGGCAACCGCGAGCGCGGGTTACCGTGATCGATCTCTGATCCGCAGCAGGTGCTCCCAAAATTCACCTCGAAGCCCATGCTTTCGCAATTCGGAATCGCGAAATGACAGAGCGCTCGATCTGCCTGCCGGACTTCCCAGCAGTTTCGCACGTTCGCGGATCCCGCGATATTCAGCTGTGTTTTGGGGGTGCGGAATAGGGCGACCATACGAGTCGATCTTCGGCAGTTGTGTGGCAGCGACGCGGCTGTCGTTGATTCCTCCGTTTGCAGCTCTGCAAAGAGACGCTGAAGTCACTGCAGGCTGGGAACCATTGCCCTACAATCGGCAAGTGCATGGCGGGCCTTAAAACGAACCTAATACAATGAGTGTTCTAAAGAGGCTCGCTTTGCGCTATTCTCTTCAGTTCGGTCCCTTTGTAGAAAATAAGGCATCGCGGATCCTCCACTTCGTTTATCGTCGCTGAAAAGGTAATGCCGGTCTTTGTGGGAGTGATTGACGCAACTCCCTTATTACCAAATGAATCTTCGAAGCTGAATTTAAATGGTGGCTCTTTTATGGGATATCCTGATCCAGAGAACGCGGGCGCAGGAGATCGGCCCGTCGAAAAGCGCCCATTTCCCGAAAGAAGATATTTTGTCAAATTCCCCGTGATTTTTATCGTTAAGATTCTCTGCTCCGACTTGCGTTCGGTCGATTTCGCTCCCTCAAATGTCCCTACGATCGACAGTGACTGTGCTTGTGCGAGGGAAGTCAACAAAAGGAGGAAAAGGACGAGATAAATTTTCATTTCATAGCGCGTGTTAGAGATGACTTGACCTGTATGCATTTATAACGACAGGGCGAAGCTCGGCTCAACGCTTGCTGCCTTTTCTTGCATATTTGCCCATCAGAGTCGCTTCGGCGATAATGTGACCCTTGATCGCGGAATCGACGGCTTTACGTTTTGACGTCGGTGGCAGGTCCAGCGTCGTGTCAAGCGCATACAACTTAAAATAGTAGCGATGCATGCCGGGTGGCGGACACGGGCCGCTGTATTTGCTTTTTCCAAAATCGTTCACTCCCTGCACGGCGTGGGACGGTAACCTGTTCGCTGCGATCTCGGTTAGATCGGGCACAACATTCCACATAAGCCAATGGGTGAAGTTGCCTCCCGGCGCATCGGGATCGTCTACTATCAACGCAAGACTCTTGGCCTCTTTGGGTACTCCGTCTATTTTCAACGTTGGACTGATGTCCTTGCCGTCACAAGTGAAGCGTTCTGGGATGTTTCCGCCATCGCTGAAATCAGGGCTGCTAAGGTTCATGGTTGCCTCCTGTGGAATTTTCGCTCTGACTGCGCTGGTGATCAGACTCAGTGCAAGCATCAGGACTGGAAGAAGAGTTTTCATACATATCGTACAATCGCACGATTCTCGGGTGCCGTCTTCGAAGGGGCATTAAGCTCGAAGTATCTTTTCGTTCGGTGGGGCGCTCGGCGCGTCCCCTATTCGCCAACTCGCAACAGTTCCTCCCATTGGCGAGATTCGCCCTTAAAGCCCATGCTCTCGGCAACCTGGAACGTCGAGATCACACATGGTTCGATTTGCTTCCCGCCCTTTCCCAAAGGCTTCCGCCGAGAGGAAGCGCCGCGTCGAGAGGCTGAAGAAGCGTCCTGTTGTGAGGCAGGACGGCTGCTTGATGATGGATTGGTGAAGATCCGGAGGGTCAAGGTGCGGCTGTAGGAAGGCTTTGGAAGGGGCGTCCGCCAATATGACCTTATCGGCCAATCAAAAGGCTTCCTGTGGCCCGTGTGTAAGACAGGAAACGGCCTAATGTCCAAGCCACGCTTCAAGAGCGCGAGAGAAGAGCTGCCTTCGCTCAATCGCGATTATTTGGAAGCTCGCAACGCCAAGCTCCGATCCCAGGCGTTCCTGGCCGAAGCGCAGGCCAAAGAAAAGGCCGGTGAGCTGCTCAGCAAGGAACTGGTCGCCCGGCAGGCGAAATACATCTTCATTTGCTCGAGGCACTCCATCCTCAACTTCCCCAAGAGATACGCTCGCCAGATGGTGGGCCTCCCGAGCGAGCATGAGGCCAAGCAAGTGCTCACCAAGGCCGCTCACGAATTCCTGGGCGAGCTGGCGAGCTTTCCCGATCAGATCATCGATCCAAACTGGATGAAAACCCTCGAAGCCGATGGAGAGGGCGAGGGTGGCAAGCCTCGCATTCGCCCAGCAAGCGGCCAGAAGATCAAGGCAGAGAAGGAGAAGGCGAAAAAACGTCGAAAAGCCAAGACAGAGACGATGCGGAAATTACGCGCCAAAGGCTGAATTTCAAATCGCAATTTGACGAGCGGTTTCGCGCACTGCACGACCAATCGCTTGACCCTTTTGGCGCGCGCTCAGACGATGGATGTGATCTTTCGTCATCGCGCAAATTGTGCGCCGATGGTGGAGGATCTTACAACGCCGGTCACCACGCAGCTTTTGCCGAACATCTCCACGACTGTGCGTCGTGCTCATGTTTGTTGTTTGTTTTATTTGATATTCTGATTCGGTAGTCTCATCAGCGCGAGCTTAACTCGCGGACCGCTCCTTTCTAAAGGGAACGGTTTCGACGTCAGTTACTCGCTAGCGCGTTCGCCAGCGTCTTGGATTTGTTGGCAATTTTGATTGCCTTCTCCTCCATACCCGCCACGACATATTCCTGCATCTGGTAGGCCCACGTCTGGGTATCTGGCTTGTTGTATTTTCGGCAATACTCGGTCGCGTGGAGAAAGCAGTCGTACTTGATTGCGCTGAGCTGCTTCAGGGCTTCTGCGGGACCGCCGAACTTGGCTTCCAGCCCCAGCTGCACTTTACCTGATAGAGCAGTAAACTCTTCGGTTAGGACTGCGGTATCGAGACGGTTGCGCTCTGCGACACGGATACGGATGTCGACGGTGTTGCGCTGAGTTTGCCTCTTACTGCCGTTGACATGGTAGTATTCTCTTTCAGCACGCTCAGGAAGGTCTATTGCTGAAGCAGTGGTGACGGTGACAGCCGCGATTAGTGTTAGTGTTAGTGTTTTCATTTGGTTTGGTTGTTTGGTTTCGGTTGTTTTCTCGGACGGGTCTCGTCAGCGCGAGTGTTACTCGCGGACCGCTCTCGTGAGGGGTTTCGACTTGGCGGCAGACTTTTGTCGGTCTGCCAGCGGCTAGGACCGCTTCTAGAGAGATTTCGGTTGCCGCGAACGTGAAAGGGAACAACGTGAGTGTCGCAGACTGATTGATCGGTGCATCTATTGCTATTACTTATACGCGGAAAGTAGCACTGGCTTGCATATATTTTTCTTATATTATGTCGCGTATGGCGCAGGTGCAGCCTGTGCAACACAAATATTCCCTCCCTGCCGCGCGTTTTGGAATGACAGTCCTTTCTTGTCTGCGTGCCGCCTAAAACATGCGCTGTTCGCTGTTTGAAGGCCACTCAAGTTACTACGCGATATCCACTTATTACCTAACGGGAGAGTGGATGGAGACGAATTCCCAAAAGGGGATTCATCGCAAAGGTTACAGAGCTTTCGGGCGATGGTCCCACGCGGCCCGGAATCCTCAATCGCCGATGCGCAGCAGGTGCTCCCCCTGCCGAAATTCGCCCTCAGAGCCCATGCTCTCAGCAATCCTGAAGCTTGCGATGACGCACCGCTCGATTTGCTTGCCGGACTTCCGACAGTATTCTGCGAAAGGATATCTTGCAAGATTCGGGAAAGCCTTGACACTTGTCGGCGCTGTTCATTGCCCATATGTAATTGAAACAAGTTCCGGACAATCTTCACGATTGGATTAAATCGCAAACCTTCGCGATTTGCGCCAAAATGGCGTTGCCGAAACGGCCCGTAAGTGTGGAAATGTATTGGATTGGACGCAAAATGAGAGGGGTGAGGCCATGTTTGGCATCAACCTTTACGGGTTCCTTGAAGCTCCGTCAGGACGTCGAAGGTTCGTTTAAAAGCGGTGGAGGGAAAAGAAGGACGATTCCCCTCGGGTTCTGGTTGTGCGCTCGGACAGCTTGACTCAAGTTTCGCACGTTTGCCTTTCGAGGGTATCTCTGGCCTGCTGTATCTGATCAACGGGGCCCCCGGTTCATGATCGTGAAATATCACGATAATACTCGTCGGCCAATCAATCAGGGATCGTGGTGACATAAGCCACGAAGCGACGACACTCGCGTCAGTTCGATCCTACCCGCCTATTTGGCTGAATAAAAACCAGTTGTGGCATCCGCATTTTCCAAATGAACCATCGAAGAAATGTGTAACGATAATTCCAACAGGTCCAACTGCCTCTTGAGCATCGAATCGATATTATATTACCCGATTGTCTTGAGGATGAGGATGATACAAACTGCACTGCAACCCTTGTTCGCCATCAATCGCAACATGCCCATTTCTGGTGTCAGGCCAAAAAGAATCCGAGATATCCTATTCCTGCTTCAGAGATGGGAACCTGCCAGACTTCGGCGGGACGACTTTGCCTTCCTGACAGACGACTCCAAGGGTTGGATCGTGCGAATTGAGGATATTTCTCTCTTCGAAGCATTTCGAAATTCTACGCTCGTACACAAGGGTAACATGCTCCTCCGACGCTCTCTCGGGAGCCTTGAGCAAAGACTCGACAGTTCGATCTTCTTCCGCGCCAGCAGGGGTTGTATAGTCAACCTCAGCCACGTGAAACAATCACGTCTCCTCGAAGATCAAAGCATCCTTTTTCTTCTAAAGGACTGAAAGGAGGTCGTGTTTTCTCGCAGACAAAGCGTTCTCTTCCGTAAAACACGCGGTCTCTAGCTCCGGGATCCGCCGGACATCCGAGATTGGATCGCGATAGGCACCCGTTGATCAATGTCCAATCAGCAGCAGGTGTTCCCGTTGGCGAAAGTCGCCCCTAAAGCCCATGCTCTCGGCAACTTGGATGCTCGCGATGACACACCGCTCGATTTGCTCCCGGACTTCCCGGCAGTTTTGCACGTCCGTCTGTATTCCCTCCGCGACTGATAGAGGTGCGACACAATTCGATCGCGTTCGGCTGATTGAACTAGGGTCAGCAGCTTTTCGAGAGTCTCTCTGAGCACCCATATCGGATCGATTAGGGTCACTCGATTCATTATCGTGATATTTCACGATAATCATTCCGACGGATCAAGACCGCTGAATCCTCCCTCCGGTCTGGCAAGACTTGACGACGCAAGTCGGGCTAAACCCGCCGTCTCGTCGTTCGGGACTAGGGTTTGTAAGCGTTTTGTAAGCGTTTTTTTCTTCAAAATGACGCAATTCGGCGCATTTCCCTGCAAATCTGAGCATTTGCCATCTCGCAGATACGTCGAGTTAACGCACTGTGGATAAAATCTTTAGACCATCGCACCCGGCTGGGATCGAACCAGCGACCATCGGTTTAGAAGACCGGTGCTCTATCCACTGAGCTACGGGTGCCTGACCTCCCTTTCATATCGCAAGCGGAGCGCAGCTTCAAGATGGACTGCGGCAATGCTTCCTCGCCGCTGTGCTTGAGTTCACCGCGGTTGAGAAGGTAGTAGGAGCGTTTTTGGTGAAAGTAGCGCACGTTCATCGAAAGTGTCCTCCGGACTTGTCATTCCTTGTCGAGGGAAGATTCGAGGAAGCCGTGTCGTGCCTTTCGCTCCCAAGCGGCTATGACCACGAGCACCAGTGTAGCAAGCATCGCCAAGATCAACGGCGGAAGGTGAACCGACACCGGCATCAGCAGCGCCAGGATGGCTATTCCGGCCAGATGAGAAAGAGCCACTCTCCCTGCGATCGTCCACTTGAACAGCATGTTGCCAACCAAAAATATCGCCGTGCTTCCCAGGACGGCGATTGCGGTCTCCTTCCCGGTATGCCCCAGCGGATGCGCCAGCACAAATTCGTCGGCGACCGCAGAAACAATTATTCCCGCCACGATGAAGAGGTGGACATAGGTATAGGACAGGCGCGCGAGCCTCCCTGGATCGCTCGAATGCGAGATTGTCACGCTCCCCGCCTCCGCACTTGTGTCAAAATACAGCCACCACATTGCGAGGCTGCCCGCGAAGCACACGACGAAAGCCGCGAGAATCGGAAAAGTCCATTCCAAACGGCTGAATGTCGCGCCGGTCACCAGGATGGATTCGCCAAGCGCAATGATGATGAAAAGCGCGCACCGTTCGGCCATATGGCCGCCTTCGACGTTCCAATCGCTTGTCCTCGAGCGCCCAAGACCCGGTACCCAGAAGCCCAAGGACGGCGACATATATTCCAAGCCGAGCGCGAGCACCCAAAGCGCAAGCCTTCCCGGGCCATGCGCAAATGCTCCTGCGATCCAGAACAATCCACCCAGAACGAGCCAAACCAGAATACGCTGGAAATTGCGGACCATTTCGGGGTGCCCCTTCACGGCCCAAAGAAAGAAAGCCGTGCGCCCGACCTGGATGAGAACGTATGCCGTTGCGAACGCGATTCCCCGCGATTCAAAAGCCATTGGGAGCGAGGAGGACATCACCAAGCCGACCAGCATGATCGCGAGAAGAAGATACCGCACCGGCAACTTCTCCGGGTCGAGCCAGTTCGTTACCCACGACGTGAAAATCCAGACCCACCATACTGCCAACATGAGAAGGAGAGTTTGCACAGCTCCCGCAGGGGTGAAGTGCTCCATCAATAAATGGGATAGCTGTGTGATTGCGAAAACGAAGACGAGGTCGAAAAACAATTCGACAAAAGTGACCCTGTGAGCGTGGCCGCTGCGGGCCCGGAGGAGGCCTCTTTCGACCTTAGCCGTGGGAGAATGTGGGATCGCTGCGGACATCGCGGTTTGTTGTTTGCGGCTGGATGAGATTTGTGTGCGCGGAGCTTCCTATCCGGCAACACAAATCCTCGTCCAGGAAAGCCCGCGAATCAGAGCCAGAAGATCCCGTAATCGCGATTCAGAAGTCGGCGACTCGCTACCTGGTTGTGTAGCCACCGTTGGCAAAAATCGTCTGCCCCGTTATCCACCAGCCCTCAGTCACGAGAAATCTCACAATAGGAGCAATATCCTTCATTTCGGTGAGCTTCCCGTTCATGCTCGCTGATTTGTGATAAGCGATCGACTCGGACGACTCGACGGGATAGAAAAACGGTGTGTCCATCGGACCCGGCGCGACGTTGTTAACCGATATCCCCCGCGGACCGAATTCCTTCGCTGCCGCGCGCGTGAAGTCCTCCACCGGCGCCTTGCTGCCGGCGTAGACAGAATAAAGTCCCGTAAACGCCGCCAAGAGCGAGGTGAGAACGGTAACGATCTTGCCATTGTCGTTCATTCGCCTCCCTGCCTCCTGAATGAAGAAAAACGCCGCTTTGGAGTTGATGGCGAACATCGAATCATATTCCTTCTCGGTCGTCTCGACAATTGGCTTTTTGAGAACTTTGCCGACCGTGTTGACCGCGATGTCGGGGCGGCCATAGCGCTTGACCGCCTCATCGAAGAGCCTCACGACTTCCGAGACCTTCGTCAGATCCCCCTGAATGGCGAACGCGTCACTCCCCGCCGCCTTAATCGCCGCCACAGTCTCTTCGGCGGATGCTTTGGTCGAATTGCTGTTGTAATGGACAACGATAGACGCGCCTTCACCTCCGAGCGTTCTACTGATGAGCCCGCCCAAGTTCTTCGCTCCTGCGCCGACGACGGCGACTTTTCCTTTGAGTGTTTGCTCCGACATGGTCTGTTCCTTTCGAGTCTTGAATGTGGCGATCGCCGATTGCTGGTCGGGACCTTCCGCACAATAAGAACATCAAACCGCAATTTTGTCTCACCCGAATGCGTCTTGCAGTTATACGCTTCGCAGCGAGTGTAGTGCCTTTGCCGTGCGCCCGACCATTCTCTTCTCTTTCCGGCTGTCGTTGATTGCCTTGCTGATATCGGGTGGCGGGATTCCGTTGTTCGGCCGCTCGCCGATGGAGGCGCAGATTGCCCGTTTGCAGAAGCAATCCCCCGACGCCCCGGAACGAATGGAGATGGTAAGAGTTCAGATTTTCCTTGATCGCGCTAACTTCCGCCCAGGCAAAATCGATGGGCTTGGAGGAGAGTTCACTCAAAAGGCGGCGGATCGCTACTGCCGGGCGAACAATCTGCCAGCGGGAACCTTGCTCGATGTCTCCGGCATCTCGGCTCCCTATCGCGAATACACCGCCACCGAGGAGGATTTGCAGTGGATCGGTCCCCAGGCCTCGGAACCGCCCGAGCAGGAAGAGCTGAAGGCAATGCTTTATGCGGACCTCTGGGAGCTGGTGGCGGAGAGGTTCCACTGCGATCTCAATTTTCTCCACGAGCTCAATCCCAAGGTTTCTGATCGGGAGTTGAAGGCTGGCACCATTTTCCGTGTGCCGGATGTCACGGAATTCCAGATGGCCGAGGTGACCGCGCTCGAGAAACGACTCCGCGAAGAAAAAGCAAAGAAAGGTGCCGGCAAGGCGCAGACGGATGATGACTCTTCGTCTTATGAAAGCGCTACGCCCCCTCCAAAATCAACGCCCTCTCCGAGCCCTGCTCCTCCGGTTCGTCGCATGGAACTGTTGCGAGGCGAGAGGCTCATCGAGCTCTATGAAGACGATCGGCTCGTTGGCTGCTTCCCGTGCACTCCCGGCTCGCGCCAGGTTCCCGTCTCAATAGGTACGTGGAAGATCACCGCAAATATTCTGATGCCACACTTTCGCTGGGACAAGTCGGTCCTTGAAAGCGGCGTGAAAAGCGAGAACTCCTACAACCTGCCGCCGGGGCCCAACAATCCGGTCGGCATCGTGTGGATGGCGATCGACCGTCCAAGCGTGGGCATGCATGGAACGCCGACGCCAGATCGCATCGGCAGGAACGAAAGTCATGGCTGCATCCGGATGGCAAACTGGGACGCCTTCGTGCTAAGTCAGCTCATTGCGAAAGGAACACCAGTTGAGGTCAAGTGAGAACTTATCACTCAAGCGCAAATTGCAGGAGCAATGCCCTCATCGCCGACCGTGAGGACACGGTCGCTACGGGGCATTCATCGCGCTACTCGGGATTCCCTTAAATGGACCGTATCGGATAGGCCCACATTTGCGCTGAATGCCTGTCATTAGTTCGCAGTTCGATCCGCCCTGGCCTCTTCGCAACGGACATTTGCAAACGATCCTGCCAGCCATTTTGGGGTGGCGGAAGAACGTCGCGTACCAGCGCGAGCGTCTTGAACTTGCCGACGGCGATTTTCTGGACCTGGACTGGCTGCCATCGGGAAGCCGCCGGCTTGCAATCCTCTCGCATGGTCTCGAAGGTTCTTCCCGCGACGCCGTGATGCGCGGAATGGCGGCATCCCTTCACCAGGCCGGATGGGATGTCCTCGCGTGGAACTATCGCGGCTGCAGCGCAGAAATGAACCGGCTGCCCCGGCTGTATCACAGCGGGGAGACCGCCGACCTTGCGGCAGTCGTCGAGCGCGCCGCGGAGCGCTTTCCGATTTTGGCGTTGGTGGGCTTCAGCCTGGGCGGAAATCTCCTGTTGAAATATCTTGGCGAAGCGCAGCCCCATCCGGCAGTGGTCGGCGCCGTTGCCCTATCGCCTCCCGTCAATCTCGCCGCCTGCGTGCGAGCGCTGGATCAGCGACGGGGCAATCGCATTTACCTGAAGCGGTTAATCGCAAGCGTTCTGCGCAAGGTGAAAGCCAAGGCCAAACACTTCCCTGAACGCATTGATGCGAACCAGACAAGAGGTGTTCACGGGTTCGAGGACTTTGACGGCCGATTTACAGCGCCCGTCCATGGGTTCCGGGATGCTGTGGACTATTGGACGAAATGCAGCTCGCAGCAGTTCTTGTCCGCGATCACTGTGCCGGCTTTGATATTGAGCGCTCAGGATGACCCTTTTCTGACACCGGAGTCCTTTCCTTTCGCGGAGGCGGAGCAAAGCGCGCGGCTCTTTCTCGAAGCGCCTGAAACTGGCGGGCACTTGGGGTTTCTTGATTCCTGGAATGACGGGCGAACCTGGGCGGAAGGGCGGGTGATAGAATTTCTGAACAACGCGGCGGCGCGCCCTGATTGAAAGGTTTGCGGGGACGCCTCTGCTTGCTGATAATCCGCCCATGCCCCGTCGCTTCGACCATATCGATCTTCGCGTACCCGATCTTGCGCACGTCACCGACTTCTATCGAAAATTGCTTCCTGCCCTGGGATTTAATACCGACCTCACAGTTTCCGGCTGGCTTCAATATTATACCGAAGGAGAGGGCGCGACCGAATTTTTTGGCGTGACCGAGTCGCGCGCTCATGTGCCAAACGAGAATCGGATCGCCTTTTGGGCATCCAGTGTCGCCGAAGTCAACAACATCGCGCGATTCCTCCACGAAATTGGCGCAAGAAATATCGAAGGCCCTGAATACTACGAATCGCCGGCCTACTACGCCGTATTCTTCGAAGACCCTGCCGGCAACCGGCTCGAGCTTTGTCATCGTCTGACGAATTGACCGTCGACACGGAAAGCTGGTCGCGCGAAGGGGCAAATCTGAGCAGGAGAGCCGGAACGACTACGGCAAAGGTTCGATTTTCAGAGTGTGTTTCACAGGCTTGACAGCAGCGCGCGCGGCTGCCTCCAAGGCGCGGGCTTTCTTGAGAACATCATCTGCAAGTTTCTCGACCGAGGCCTGTTCCTCTGAAAGGGTTTTCGCCCAGCCCGGAACGTAGTGCCATTTCATGCCTTGTGTCTCGTACTCCTGTTGCCTCCTCACCTCGTTTTCGACCGCCTTGACTGGTTCGCTAAACGGATTGTCGAGAAACTCGGCGGCGAGGTTGACGCCCTTGGCTAGCTCGTTCGCAGAGAAGGTCTTCGAGGTCTCTCCCCATGTCACCTTCATCCGGCTGGTCCCGCTAACGACGAGGCGAAAGCGGTTGAGCTCGGAGTTGAAGGGAAGAAACTCAATGATTCCGCGGGTGCTGTTGGGATCGCTGGGATTGCCGAAAAAGCAAAACGGATAGCGCGTTGATTCGAGCTCGATAGCGCCGTTGGTGAAGGAGAGCACGCGGTGGTCGTCAGTAGCCGTCGCGCTATTCTTGGGCAGATCGACGCTGATCGTGCCGATGTCTCCGTCGCATCCAAGAGCTTTGAGAAAGGCGTAGGCAATTATCAAGTGGCCATTTGCGGCCGGATGAATGCCATCGGCGCCCGCAACATGATAGCCGGGACCATGTTTGGCTTTCGCCTTCGCCATTGTCTCGGAAAAGAGCCCGTGAACGTCTGCATAAGCAACCCCTTGTTCCGCGGCAACCTGGCGGGCAATCTTGGCGAGGCCGGACAAAGTTTGGGTGTTGTACTCCTGTGCGCTTACGCTGGTTAAGAAATTCTTGTCGAAAGTGGTAGTATCCACCGCTCCGGGCGAACCGACGACAATAAAGCGCACGCCCGCCTCTCTGAGTTTTCGCACGATCTCGGTCGTGGCGCGGCGATAGCTTGCCTGGCGCCTCGGATCGACGGACGAGTATCCGCCGTCGTTCATTCCGTAATAAAGGGTCGCCGCGGTCGGTTGAAAAAGCAGCACTTCCGAGTCAATCCGAGTCAAAAAGTCCCACGAGGTCTCGTTATTCAGTCCAAACTGATGCGCATGGACATCTTTCACCTGTTGGCATGCGAGAAGATAAGTTTCGATAAACGTGGAATAGAGTCCCTGCTTTGTGATGGAATCGCCGCAGATTGCGACGATATCACGGGGTCGAAGGCCATCGGCGGCTGGGAGTGAGGTTACCCCTCCAAGCCCCGCCCAAACGCAAACCGCACTCGCAACGCCCCGGATGCCTCCAATCCGAAGGAGCCACGAAACTAAGCATTTTGTCATCGCTGGCTGTCCCGCCGGCCAGCCAACTACTTCACCTTGAGCAGCTCGACCTCGAAAATCAGAGTCTCGTCGGGTCCAATGACTCCGCCCGCGCCGCGCGGGCCATAGGCGAGATTTGAGGGAATGAAAAATTCGTACTTCGCGCCCTCCTTCATGAGTTGGACACCCTCTGTCCAGCCGGGGATCACCCGATTGAGGGGAAATTCGATCGGCTGACCAGCTTTGTAGGAGCTGTCAAACTCCTTGCCGTCGATCAGCGTGCCGCGGTAATTGACCACAACAACGTCCGTCGCCGCCGGGGTCTTACCCGAGCCTTCACGAAGGACCTTATATTGAAGACCGGAAGGCGTCGTCTTGACGCCTTGCTTTTCGGCGTTTTCCTTAAGGAAACGCTGACCATTTTCGAGAGCGGATTGTGCCATTACAAAAGAAGCAAGGGCGAGCGTTGCGGCGATTATCAGGGATGCAATGCGCATAGAGCCACCTCTACGCCAGAGGGAGGCGGCGGGCAATCTGTGAATCAATAGGGACCACGGATGAAGGGATCGACCTCGCTCTGGTAATAGTTTTTCAGCCGATCATGAAGTTGACGCGAGAGCGCGGGAACATCAGAGGAGCGTGCATTCTGCTTTGCTTGCTCCACGGAGCTTGCGCCCGGGATGATCACTGAGACCGCAGGATAGTCGAGAATCCACCGCTGTGCCAGCTGCACCATGCTCAAGCCCTCCGGCACGAAAGCCTTCATCCCCTCGGCTAGTTCCACTCCTTTTTCAAAGGGAATGCCTGAGAAGGTCTCGCCCACGTTGAACTGCTGCCCGTCGCGGTTGAAATAGCGATGATCCTTCAGACCGAATTTCGTCTCTTTGGTGAACTTGCCTGAAAGCAATCCGCTGGCGAGCGGCAGCCGCGCGATGATGGCCACGCCCTTGTCCTTCGCCTGCGGAAAGAGAGTCTCTATCGGCTTTTGGCGAAAGATATTGAAGATGATCTGAAGCGAGGTGAGGCTGGGTTGCGCGGTGCAAAGCAAGGCCTCATCCATGGACTCAACGCTCGCCCCGAAATTCCTGATCTTGCCTTCCCCTTGCAATTTGCGCAGCCACTCGAAGATCTCGCCCTGGCGGATTACCTCCGTCGGAACGCAATGAAGTTGGATCAGATCAATTGCCTCGGTGCCGAGCCGGGCGAGGGACGCATCGACGGCCGTCCGAACTCCGCGCTCAGTGTATTTGTTCGGATAGAGGTCCGGAGTGCGGCCGAGTTTCGTGGCGACAAAGACGTCTTTTGGACGGTGCTTCAAGAAGCGCCCGATCAAACTCTCACTGCGCCCGCTCCCATAAACGTCAGCCGTGTCGAAGAACGTAACGCCGGAATCCAGCGCCGCGCCGAGGATCGCCAACGCCTGTTCATCCGAGACATCTCCCCATTCCGCACCGCCAAGTTGCCAACAGCCGAGACCGACTTCGGAGACTTTTTCACCGGTATGGCCAAGAGAGCGTTTCTTCATGCGTTACGGGATATCCAAGAATTTCTGGAGCTTTGCAGAACCCCGACCGTCTCGTCCAATCGGTACTCTGTCAACCACGACCCGACCGAACGCAACGCGGTTCGCTGGCTAGAGGTACATAGGGATAGCGGATTTCCGGCGTGCCGCAAAGCCGCTTCGAGAGATCGATCGGATCACCGATGCTCACATCGGAGGGATCAACCTGATACGACCAAACTTCAAAGTTTGAGAGCAGCGCCTGTCCATACACGGTGGTAAACGCGCAATTCACCGCGTCGTAGCCGGAGCAGATGCGGATGCGACCCACTCGTGGCTGGATGAATCGTGCGTCGAAGACCTGCCACCGGCCACCAAGATAGACTTCGCAATAGGCGTGAAAATCATTCGGCGTTCCGGGGTCCTCAAAGCCGATATCCGGCACATAGCCGCTCACGTAGCGGGCAGGAAGATTGAAGGTTCGACAGAGTGCGACGGCGGTATGCGCGAGGTCGCGACAGACACCATAGCCGCGTTGAATGATGTCATAGGCGGAGAGATTCGGGCTGCCTGAGAGTGTGCGATATTCGATGTTCCGGTGCAGCCAATCGATGATCCCGAGAACCCTCTCAATACCGTTGGGGAGATGGCCAAAATTCTGCCACGCGAAATCGAGCAACTTGTCGGAATCGCAGTAGCGCGTCGGCAACGTGTAACGCAGGATCGACGCGGGCAACTGGTGGGGTGGGATGGGCAAATCGAGCCATGCGAAGTCCTCGCGCAGGCTGGGCACCATCACGATGGCATCATAGCGCAGCACGTTTCGTCCGGCTTTGAGAACGAGGCGGTAGATGATATTGAAGTGGTCATCCTCAAATTCGGTAACCGTGAGCTCCGGCTCGAAGTGAAAGCTCTCCTGGCGGATGGATTGCAAAGCACCGTGCCTGGGCTTGAGGTTGACGAGCGCCGGAGCTTCGGCAGTGGCATCGTAAATCAGCTCGCATCCCACCCGAACTGCAAGGTCGAGGGCGGGCGCTGGGAATGAAGATTCGCTGTTCATGAACCGTAAGACGTGCGACTCTTGCGCAGTCGTACATCCGCGCACCTTCCGCTCGCAAACACCGGGGCACAACAGAAAAAGATCTCTTTCAGGCACCGATCAGTTCCTGCAAATCTTCCGTCGTGAGCCTCTCCAACGCCGCGTCAGCGTCGATCGTGCCCTCGAGTAGCTCGCGCTTCTTCTCTTGCATCCGCAAAACGCGCTCTTCGACGGTGTCGCGGGCGATGAGTTTGATCGACGTGACGACCCGTTTCTGGCCGATGCGGTGGGCACGGTCCGTTGCTTGGGCCTCAACGGCAGGATTCCACCACGGATCGAAATGAATGACTGTGTCGGCCGCAGTGAGGTTGAGTCCCACGCCACCCGCCTTGAGACTAATGAGGAAAACGGGAACTCGCTCGTCGCTCTGGAAACGGTCCACGACCTCCTCGCGGTTTTTCGTCGAGCCATCTAAGCGACAGAATAAAATCCCGGCGTCTTCAAGCGCGGCGGCAATAAGGTCGAGCATGGTGGTGAATTGGCTGAAGACCAGAGCGCGATGACCGCCATCGATCGTTTCCTCCAAGAGCTCGAGCAAGGCACTGAGCTTCGAGGACGTAGCGTCCTGCGTACCGAGGAGCCGCAGGTCGCAGCAGGCCTGCCTTAATCGGAGCAAGGCAGTGAGCACTCGCATGCGGGCGGTGCCGGAAGATCGGCCGCGCAATTCATCGACGTGCGCTCGCGCGGCCTTTTGGAGCTGCGTGTACGCGGTTTTCTGTTCAGGACTTAATTCGACTTCGATGACCTGCTCGATCTTGTCGGGAAGTTCGGTAAGAATTTCCTCCTTACGGCGGCGCAGAAGATACGGCTGGAGGCGGCGGGAAAGACGCCGCCACACGCCGCCGCGCTCGCCGTTCAACAAGGGTGTTTCATATCGTTCCTTGAAGTCTTGCCGGCTGCCAAGATAGCCGGGCAGCAGAAATTCGAAGAGGGACCAGAGGTCGCGCAGCGAATTCTCAACGGGAGTGCCAGTAAGAATGAAGCGGCTCTGAGCTGAAAGCGCGCAAGAGGCCCTGGCATTCTGGCTGTCTGGGTTCTTGATGTGCTGGGCTTCATCGAGCACGACCGCAGAAAAGGTGATTCCTTTGTACCGATCGATGTCACGCCGCAGGAGCGCGTAACTGGTGATGACCAGGCTGTGATCAGGAATCAACCCAAAGCGCTTCTCCCGTTCCGGACCGTCAAGGGAAAGCACGGTAAGCCCTGGCAGGAAGTGCGCTGCCTCGCGTTTCCAGTTCCAGACGAGCGAGGAGGGGCACACTACCAGCGTTGTCCCCTGCAGGCACTCGATCATGGCAAGGGTCTGGACGGTCTTTCCAAGACCCATTTCGTCCGCGAGCAAAGCGCCCAGCCCACTGCGCGCCCTGGCGAGAAGCCATTGCGCGCCTTGGATCTGATACCGGCGAAGCTTGTGCTTCACCGCTCCAAGCGCGACATTTGCAGAACCGACATCAGAAATCTCGGCGCCCGGGATGCCGGGATCTTGCGAGCGCGCCAAACCCTTCCACTGCGAGATGCTGGCTTGCAGATATCCGCGGCACGCGGGCGAGACGCGGTAACCGCCGCGCTCCTGCTGAGGATTGCAGTCGCGCAAGACCTGCTCAAGATCTGCGGCAAGCGCCGCGTCCGCCACAGCCACCCGCCCATCCTTTAGCCGAATGTGACCCCGACCGGTCTGCAGCAGCCGGCTCAAGTCGGCGGAGGAAAAGACCGCATCCTTTCCCGCTGTGTAATGGACATGAAAATCCAGCCAGCCGTCGCCCTGTTCGCGGATAGCGAATTGCGGCTCGATGCGCACAAGATCTCGAGTCACGTGCCGAAAACGTTCGCCCTCCTTGACCTCCCAGCTCTCCTTCAACTTTGGAAGCACTGTTGCAAAAAAGCCGATCACCGCCTCCTCACCCCGAAGGACTGCTTTGCCTTTGTCTTCGGCAAACCCACACTCCAGCAGTCGGGCCAGCACCGCGGCCTCTATCGCGGAATTTCCCACGTTCGGCTGCCTGTAACGAAAGCGGATCTCCGCTTCGAGGTGCCGGAGCGAGCCCTCGAGAGTAAGTTCCACGCAAGGCGTTTCGTCAGTTTGTTGAACCGACGATGTCCTCATCGCCGTCTCCGGGCTTGAGGACGCGCCCGCTGATTGGACCGGCTTGATCACCTGCAAACCGACTGCCAACGAATGCGCGCAAATAATTCCTTTCACTCGCGAATCGCGGCAAGAGCAGAGGTTTTCCACGTCGATGGAATTTCGCAACCTCAGACCGGCCAGAAAGTGTTTGCCGCCCTCGGCCAGTTTGCCCTTCAAGACTGGCGGCTCGTAAACCGCTTCGATCACCCGCCCGGCGGCTTGGAGGACCCGGGCCTCCTTGAAAGCCTGCCAGCCGCCCATGGAAAGAAGGAGTTTCTCTGTGAGTTCCACAAATTCAATAACGCGCTAGCAGGCTCTCGGACTTGGAAGTCCGTGTCGAAGGAAACATGCCACATACAAGACGCGATGCGAAGCGCCGCGAGCAGCAATTCTGGCGCGATTTTCGTCACATATGGGCTTGCCTGCGAGAGGCGTTCTCTACAAGTTCCAACCCTAGCATGGCACTGGTCGTCAAACGTCCAAAATTGAGTCTCGCCGAACGGCTCTACCTGCCCGCGATCGTCGCCGGGCTGGCAATCACTTTGAAACATCTCGGGAGACTTGTCTCGGGCAAGACCAAGGTGACAATGCAGTATCCCGAACAACGCTGGGACTCGCAACTTCCCCCGTGGTATCGCGGCGCCCCGGCATTGGTGAAGGACGAACACGGCAAAGAACGTTGCGTAGCCTGCCAGCTCTGTGAATTCATCTGTCCACCGCGGGCAATCACTATCTTGCCCGAAGAAATCCCCCCAGCGGATCCCTGGGCGAAGGTCGAGAAGCGCCCCAAAGAATTCGAGATCGACATGATTCGCTGCATCTACTGCGGCTTGTGCGAAGAAGTGTGTCCCGAGCAGGCCATCTTCCTCAGAAAAGATTACTCCATTACGGGTTACACCCGCAAAGAGATGGTGCATGACAAAGAGAAACTCCTCGAGTTGGGCGGAGTAATGGAGGGACTGGTTTATAAGTGGAACGAAAAAAAATAGCCCTGTCTGGCGGGCACTGCTAAAACCCATCCGCTTCCCGCTTACCTTATGCAGCTTGTTCTCTTCTGGGTTTTCGCCGCGTTGATGCTCCTTTTCGGGGCGGCTGTCGTCTTTCTGCGGAACCCGGTCTCGAACGCATTGAGCCTCGTCATGTCCTTTGTCTTTTTGGCCGCCCTTTTTGCCACGCTGGACGCCTTCTTTATCGGCGTGGTGCAAGTGCTTGTTTATGCCGGCGCCGTGATGGTGCTGTTTCTCTTCATCATCATGCTTCTAAATCTCCGCAGCGAGCGACCCCGGCCTCTCAATATCGGGGCATGGACCGGTGGAGGACTGGTCGTCTTCGGCTTTGTCGGCCTTTTAGGCAAGGTTCTGTCATCGGAACTGCGATTCGACATGGAAAAGCCGCCCATCGCGACTCCTCAAATCAGCGACGTCTCTGCCGTCGGGGTAACGCTCTTCAGGTATTTCAATCTCCCTTTTCAAGTTATTGGCGTCCTCCTCTTGGTGGCGACCATTGGCGTCGTCATCCTAAGCAACAAGGAATTGAAATGACCCCTACTCTCGGTAATTACCTCGCGGTCAGCGGTCTGCTTTTTGCCATAGGACTGGCCGGCGTCATTCTCCGGCGAAACATTCTCGTCATATTCATGTGCCTTGAGCTCATGCTGAACGCAGCCAACTTGTCTCTGGTGGCGTTTTCCCGCTACAACCTGACCCTCGCGGGAATGCCAAACTATAACGGGCAGGTGCTCGTATTTTTTGTCATCACCGTGGCCGCGGCGGAGGTCGCTGTGGGCCTGGCAATCATTGTCGCCCTCTACCGCGCCAAGCACACAACCCACGTCGAGGATCTGAACAGCCTGAAATTCTAATGAGCGCCGCGACGGTTCCCTGGATCATCCTGTTCGCACCCCTTGTCGCGGCGACCGTCATCCTCTTCCTCGGCCGATATTCGAGAAAACTGAGCGCCGGACTGGCTATCGGCGCGGCGCTGCTTTCCTGCGCATTGAGTTGGTGGCTTTTTTTCCAGCCCGGCGAAGTAGGGCCCAATCAGCTTCTCTGGATCAACATCCCTGATGTTTTCGCCGTTCCCATCGGCATGACCATCGATCCCCTGAGCAGGACGATGCTTGTGGTTGTCAACACGATTGCGCCTCTGGTGTTCATCTATTCGATCGGTTATATGGCCCAGGAGGAAGGCTACTGGCGCTACTTTGCGGGGCTGGCGCTTTTCCTATGTTCCATGCTCGGGATCGTCCTCGCCAACAACTTCGTGATGATGTTCATCTTCTGGGAGCTTGTCGGCCTGAGCTTGTACATCCTCATCGGCCACTACTATGGCAAAGCTTCCGCCGCGGATGCCTGCAAGCAGGCGTTTATCGTAAATCGCATCGGAGACTTCGGCTTCATGCTCGGCATCCTCATGCTCTGGTTTGCGACGGGCTCAGTCGTTTTCGGAGAAATTTTCGCGAAAGTGCCGCTTCTGGAATCCCAGGGCCATTACCTGACCATCGCGTGCATTCTTGTCTTCTGCGGCACAATCGGGAAATCCGCCCAGCTTCCGCTTCACGTGTGGCTTCCGA